>JAHELV010000122.1 GCA_024644015.1 Nitriliruptorales bacterium | reverse complement strand
GCTCGCGTGCGCGACGGTTCGGTCCCGTCGACGTCCGATCCGTGGTTTGCCCGACCCGACGGGCTCCGAGTGCGCTCATCTCCGTTATGTTGCCCGGCGTCAGCGTGACCGGTGGATCCGACATGCACGTGCGTACGGCGCGACCCAGCGACGCGGCGGCGATGGGTGCGCTGGTCGTGCGCGCTTGGCAGGCGGCGTACCGCGGGCTGATGCCCGACGACTACCTCGACGGTCTGACGGTTGACGACCGCGCAGACCTGTGGACACGGATTCTGACCGGCGATCTGGAACCGCTACGGGCGGTCTTCGTCGCGGAGGACGACGGCCGGGTCGTCGGGTTCGTCGCGGTCGGCGGCGAGATGGAGGTCGCGGACGCCACGCGCGGCGAGGTCTACGCGCTCAACGTCGACCCGGATCGGTGGGGTCGCGGCGTGGGGCGGGCGCTGTTGGCCGCCGGGTGCGGCCATCTGCGTACGGTCGGGTTCGCGACCGCGGTGCTGTGGGTGCACCGCGACAACGCGCGGGCGTGTCGCTTCTTCCGCGCGTCGGGCTGGCGTGCCGATGGCGCCGAGCGTCGCGCCGACGCGCTGGGCGTCGAGGTGCCCGAAGTCCGATATCACCACAGCCTCATCGGTGAACCCGCGTGAGCTGTGAGCGTGGGTAGGCGACCGGAAGGAGGTCTGGCGTGGTGTGCGGCCTCCGATCAGGGGCGGCGGTCCGCAAGGACGCAGAACTCGTTGCCCTCTGGGTCGGCAAGTACGACCCAGCTGTCATCACCTTGGCCGACGTCGGCGTGTCGAGCACCTAGGTCGAGCAGGCGACGGACCTCTTCGTCTTGCTCCCTGTCGGTTGGGTTGACGTCGAGGTGGAGCCTGTTCTTGACGGTCTTGCCCTCGGGCACGTGCGCGAATGTCAACGTCGGTGGCACTGGGCCAAGGCGGTTCCTGCCTTCAGGCACCACAGGGGAGCCAATTGTGACAACTCCGTCGTTTTCGTCTTGCACCTCGTAGTCAAGGACCGAGCACCAGAACCGGGCGAGACCGTTGGGATCGGCACAGTCGATCGCAAGCTCGGTGAACTTACTGGTCATGTCAGGACCTCCCAGTCAACAGCGGGTCCGCCAAAGGCCGTGGTTCACCTGGCTCGAAGACGAGGAAACCAACGTCGGCAACCCTGCCGCCAGGGCCCGCCGGCCACGTCGACACGCACGACCGCAACCGTGGCTGGACCGCAACGAGTTGACCGACCTGCTGCCGCCGCCGAAGCTGAGGGCGGGTACGCCTATCCGCTGGTCTGCCTGCTGGGACTCAACGGACTTCGTGTGTCCGAAGCCTGCAGCCCGGACGTCGACGATCTCGGCGGCGCCCGTTACCAACCGACGCTGCAGATCATCGGCAAGAGCGACAAGCCCGCCGAGCTCCCGCTCAACCCGCGCACGCACGAGGCCATCCACTAGGCGCGTGGCGGCCGCATCGACGGGCCGCTGCTACTCAACCGGTGGGGCAACCGCATGCAACGCCACAACGCCGCTGCGATCGTGACCCGCCTCGCCAGATCGATCGGGATCACCCGGCGCGTCACGCCCCACGCACTGCGCCGCTCGTACATCACCATCGGGCTGCTCCAAGGCGTGCCGCTACGCGCGCATACAAGTACACCGATCGGCACATCAGGTGCGCGTGCCACAGTCCTGCCGCCTATGGACTGCAGCGGTCAGGTCCAGGCCTCGCGTTCGTCGAAACAGGGTAGGGCCTTGTCGGGTCGGCGACGAGAGGAGGCGAGATGTCCGAGCGCGTGATCGAAGCCAACGGCGTGGAGCTCTGCACGGAACCGTTCGGAGACCCGACCGATCCCGCGATTCTTCTCGTCATGGGTGTTGGCGGGTCGATGCTGTGGTGGGAGGACAGGTTCTGCCGGATGCTCGCCGACGCTGGACGGTTCGTGATCCGTTACGACCACCGCGATACCGGCCGATCGGTCACCTACGAGCCGGGCCGGCCGGGCTACACGGGCGCCGACATGGTGGCCGACGCTGTGGGTGTGCTCGACAGCTACGGCGTGCGGGCGGCGCACGTGGTCGGTGTCTCCGCAGGCGGGGCGTTCGCTCAGCTTCTGGCGCTGGACTTCGCCGACCGCGTCCGCTCTCTGGTGCTGATCAGCAGCTCGCCAGCGACGCCCGGCGACCGGGTTCTCCCGTCACCGACCGAGGCGTTCGGTGACTTCGTCGCGACAGCAGGTGTGGACTGGTCGGACGCCGAGTCCGTGACCGCATACCTCGTCGACTACTCCCGCATGCTCGCCGGGGACCGGCGACCGTTCGACGAAGCCGCTCACCGTGAGTTCGTCCGGCGTGATGTCGAGCGAGCCAACAACATCGCGGCGCTGCAGAATCACGACGCCCTCCCCGACGACGAGCGCTCGTACGAGCCCCTCTCGTCGATCACCGCCCCGACACTCGTGATCCACGGCACGACTGATCCGGTGTTCCCGCCGCGGCACGGCGAAGCATTGGCGGCCGAGATATCCGGCGCAAGGCTGCTACTGCTGGACGGCGCCGGACACGGCGTCGACCAGACCGACTGGGACACCATCGTCGCCGCAATTGTGGAGCACACCGACCCGAGCGATCGGGCCAACGTCCGATGACCGAGTCAGCCGGGGACCTCTCGACCCGATTCGGCGATCGGCACGGATGACCCGGGATACGAGGGGTACCGACGACCGCCCGTGATCCGGGTCCTCGAACCTCTCCAACTTGGTCGCCGCGGTCTGCGTGCGATATCCCCGGATCTCCTACGTCCGTCGACGATGGCGGCCCATCACCGGTGCATGCGGGCGAGCGCGGTTTTGGACCGGGCGGCAACGGCGAGACCGAACGGCGGCATCGACGGTGAGCGGTGTCGCTATTGACGCGCGACTACCACGCCGTCGTACGTGCCTGCCTGCGCGACCTGGGCGTCGACGCGCAGTGCGCCGCGGAGTCCGTCCGACAGGATCATCTGGCCGCTGATGGCACCGCCAGGCATGGTCACGCCCTGATACCTGATCGCCGTGGCCACGGGTGCGCCGTCAAGGGTACCCGCGAAGTCGAGGTCGGCCCTGAACACGTCCCGGAATGTGCCAGGCGGATTGACTGCGACCTCGTCGCACGGCGCCAGGACTCGGGCTGTCGTCATACCCGTCGCGGTCCCCTCAAGGGCGCCGACGAACTCCAGCACGCCCTCGACGGCAAGCCGGCACGTTGCTCCCTGGGGCGTGAGTGTGAGGGTGGCGAAGTCAACGTCCGCGGTGAACGAGCCCGAGGCCGTGCGCGCTGCTCCCGCGTAGGCGACGGAGGACGCCGCCAGGGTGATGAGTAGCGCGCTGACAACTGCGAGCAGACGTCGTGCCATCTCGACCCCTCCGAGAACCATTGGTACCTAGTGGCCAGGGAATGCCACTACAGCACCGTCTGCTGCCGAGTTCAAGACTGTCTGCTGTCGGGGTCAGGCCGTACCGGCCACGTTCCGCGGGCACGGCGCCCGTTGAGTCAGTCCGGATGCACGTTCCGACGTTGGCTCGCACGCCAGCGTCCGACGAGGACCAGACGACGTGTCAACGGCTCGCCGAGGCTCGCGGACTACAGGAGTGCCGGGGCTGCTGATGGTCCGTGCGCCTCGATCTTGATCGGTCAGTCTGTGTGAACTGTGCACATGGCGCCGCCGCCACGACCCGCGGCTGGTTGACGCCGTCTACGCGCAACTCGCCGACGACCTCGGCGTCGCGCTGGTGACGGACGCGGGCCTGGCCATCGCAGCCGCCAATGGCGAGCTGATCGAAGCGCTCTGCCCGGGCGGCGGCGTGATTAGTCCGGCACCTGCCGATCCCGATCTGGGCCGAGCCCGACACCTGTCTACGTGCGGGCCGCGACCGGTGCTCGTGCTGCCTCCAACTGTGCCTTCGCTGTCTGCAGCACCTTGTCCATCTGCTTCCCCATCAGCCGCCCAAGGAGCCTGCCGAGCACAGGGATGCCCACCTTGGCGTCGTTGTCCACGGTGATCTTGGAGCCTCCACGTTCGGGTTCGACGGTCCACGTGGTGTCGCTCTCCAACCCACCGAAGTTCCTCAACGAGAGACGCTGGTCGGGCACGTACTCGGTGTAGACCATGACCCCCTTC
>JAHELV010000121.1 GCA_024644015.1 Nitriliruptorales bacterium | reverse complement strand
TGTCGAACGCCGTCTCGATGGTCGTGCTGTTCGTCCTGCGCTTCGTGGTGGCCGACCGGATCATCTGGCGACGGACGACCGCGGGTGCCCTCGGACCGGCGCTGACACCCGGGAGGCCACCCGTCGATGGCTGACCGAGGTGCCCGTGATCTGACCCAACGGTTCGGCGTCGACACCGACACGGCGGAGCGCATGCGCCGGGCCACGAACGGCGGCCCGGTCCCGCCGAGCTCGCACGTGCAGGATCTGCACGTCGATCTGACGGTCGACCTGGACGACGCCACCATCGATCTGCGGCGCCCGTCGATCGACGTGCGCGACGAACCCTGGCACGCGCCGGACACCGCACCGCCGCCGGTAGACCCCCGCGGCCAGGCCGTCCGGTGGCTGCTCGGCGCGCTGGTGGTGCTGGTGCCCGCGGTGGTCCTGCGGGTCGTCGCGCTGGACGCGTTGGGCTTCAACAGCGACGAGGCCGTGTACGCCGGCCAGGCCGCCTCGATCGCCGGCCAGACCCAGTACCTGCCGTACTTCCCGGTCTTCCGGGCGCACCCGCTGCTGTTCCATTCGCTGCTGTCGATCCCCTACCAGCTCGGCGTGTCGCCGCTGGTCGGACGCCTGGTTCCGGCCGCCCTCGGCGTTGCCACCGTCGGGGTCGCCTACGCTGCGGGCGCCCGGATGTACTCACGGCGCGCCGGGTTCGTCACGGCGCTGCTGCTGGCCGTCATGCCCTACCACGTCGTCGTGTCCCGCCAGGTACTGCTCGACGGACCGACGACGTTCTTCGCGACCGTCGGCCTGTACCTGCTGATCCGACACGCGACATGCGACCCGGCCGCACAACTCGAACGGGCCGCGTGGCTCGCGGGCGCCGCCGCCGCCCTGGGCCTGACGTTTCTGACCAAGGAGACCAGCATCCTGCTGATGGGCGGCGTGTACGCGTTCTTCGCGCTGCGGCCCGAACTGCGGACCCGGATGCGCCACCTGATCGCACCGCTCGCCTTGTACGGCGGGTTCGTCGTGTTGTACCCGGTCTCGCTGGCGTTGTCGGGACGGCAGAGCACCGGCAACAGCTTCCTGCTGTGGCAGCTGTTCCGGCGCGCGAACCACACCTGGACCTTCTACTTCGAGGTGGTGCCGCCGGCGCTCGGCTGGCTGGTGGTGGCCGCGGCGGTCTTCGGGGTGTACGTGCTGCGGCGCCGCAACACGTGGCGCGAGACGCTGCTGCTGTGCTGGATCCTCGTCCCGTTCGGCTTCTTCCAGCTGTGGCCGGTCAAAGGCTTCCAGTATCTGCTGCCGATGGCGCCGGCGGTCGCCCTGCTCGCCGCGCGCGGCATGACCGTCGGCGTCGACGTGCTCGCGCTGCGCCACCAGCGCGGCGACGGCCGGCTGATCACCGCCGTCGTCGTCGCGGTGACCGTCGTGTCGCTCGGCCTGTCGAGCTGGTCGCAGGTGCAGCCCCAGTCCGCGGGAACCGAGTTCCTGGCCGGCTCGGGTGGCGTGCCGGGTGGCAGGGAGGCCGGCGAGTGGGTCCGCGAGCACGTGCCCGAAGGCGCCCGGTTGCTGGCGCTGGGCCCCTCGATGGCCAACATCATCCAGTTCTACGGCGACCGGAAGGTCTACGGGCTGTCGGTCAGCCCCAACCCGCTGCACCGCAACCCGGTGTACGAGCCGGTGCACAACCCCGACTACAAGCTGCGCAACAGCGACATCCAGTTCCTGGTGTGGGACTCGTACTCGGCGGGACGCAGCTCGTTCTTCTCCGACAAGCTGCAGCGCTACGCCGACCGCTACAACGGCCGGGTCGTCCACACCGAGACCGTCGAGGTGCGCACACCGGCCGGTGAGATCGTCGACAAGCCCGCGATCATCATCTACGAGGTGCGGCCGTGAACCCGCGTGCGCTGATCGGTCTCGTGCCGCTCGTGAGCCTGGCGCTGGCGGCCGCCCTGGTGACGCCGGCGCTGGGCGCCGACGGGTCGCGGACATACGTCGACCCCGCCGACGTCCAGACGACCACACCGATCAAGCACTTCATCACGTTGATGCAGGAGAACCACTCGTTCGACAACTACTTCGGCACCTACCCCGGAGCCGACGGCATCCCCGAAGGCACGTGCATACCGCGGGACCCCGACGACCGCTCGCAGGGCTGCATCAAACCGCACTCACTGAGCGGCGACCCGATCATCGACCTCGGGCACACCGGCGAAGTGTTCCAACGCCAGCTCAACAAGGGTCGCATGGACGGGTTCGTCGACGCCGTCGGCGGCAACCCGGACGCGCAGGAACAGGTGATGGGCTACTACGACGACCGCGACCTGCCCTACTACTGGAACATCGCCGACGACTACGTGCTGTTCGACCGGTTCTTCACGTCCGCGGCGGGCGGCAGCGTATGGAACCACTTCTTCTGGGTGACCGGTCGCCCGGGCAACGCGCGCAGCGACAGTCTGCGCGCCGAAGGCTTTGACAACATCCCGACGATCTTCGACCGGCTGCAGAAGGCCGGGATCTCATGGAAGTTCTACGTGCAGAACTACGACCCGAGCATCACCTTCCGCAACCCCGGGGTCGGCGACCGCGGCGCCCAGATCGTGTGGGTGCCACTGCTGAACTACAACCGGTTCCTCGACGATCCCGCGTTGCGCGAACGGATCGTCCCGCTGCGCGAGTTCTACACCGACCTCGAGAACGGGACGCTGCCGTCGGTGAGCTACATGGTGCCCTCAGGGGCCAGCGAGCATCCGCCGGGAAGCATCCAGGCGGGTGAGCGCTTCGTCCGCACACTGATCACGAAACTGATGCTCAGCTCGGCGTGGGACTCCAGCGCCTTCATGTGGACCTACGACGACTGGGGCGGCTGGTACGACCACGTCAAACCGCCGAAGGTCGACCGCTACGGCTACGGCTTCCGCGCTCCCGCGCTGCTGGTCAGCCCCTACGCCAGACGCGGCCACATCGACAGCACCACGCTCGACTTCACGTCCAAACTGAAGTTCATCGAGCAGAACTGGGGCCTCGACCCGCTGGCGCGTCGCGACGCGAACGCCAACAACTTCCTCACCGCCTTCGACTTCGAGCAGGAGCCCAGAACGCCCGCGTTGCTGGGGCTGGCCCGCACCGAACCCGCGCTGCCCGAACCGCGGACGGGCGTCGTCTACGTGTTCTACGGCACGGCGCTCGCGGTTGCGCTGCTGTTCATCGCGTCGGCGCAGATGCTGCACGTCGTGCGTCGGCGGCGTCCCGGTTACCACAGCGCATGACGACGCGCCTTGTGGTTCTCATGCTCGCGGTGGGCGCAATGCTGCTGCCCGCCGCGCCGGCGCTGGCGGTCGACACGATCACGGTGCGCACCGTGCCGGCGACCGAGGGCGTCGCGCTCCTGGTCGACGGCGTCCGCGTCGTGACCGACGGCGCGGGACGGGCACTGGCCTTCGTGGAGGACGCCGACGACGTCGAGATCCGACAGCCCAAGAAGTACGCGAAGGTCGGGCCCGGAGTGCGAGCCAAGATCGGCGGCGTCGACGACGGTGGCGCCACCTGGACGGTGCGTCTCGAGCTCGAGTACTCGGTGAGGTTCACATTCGCCACCGTCGACGGCGAGAAGATCCGCAACGACGCGATCGAACGGATCGATCTCCGCAGCAGCACCGGAAGGGTCCAAAGCCCCAAGCCGTCGAAGGCCGTGTGGTTGCAGGGGCTCCGCGTCGCACGACTCAACGGCGGCCTGACAGCCAAGGACATCTGGTGGAACATCGACGACGTGCGGGTGCGTGGCACCACGGTGGTCAACCGCTCGCAACAGCGGTTCGAGCCGGCCAACATGCCCGCCGGCAACCGCAGCGTCGCGGTCGAACTGCTCTACTTCGACGCGAGCGTGCGGGTGCGCGACGCGTTCTTCGGTTCACCCGTCGGTGGTGAACTGGTCGTCGAACATCCCGACGGGTCGACCGAGCGGCACGCACTCGACGCCGACGGGTCGATCGACCTCGGTGACGTACCGCGCGGCCAGTATCAGATGGCCGTCGACGGGTGGGGCCTGCAGATCCCACGCCCGATGACCATCACGCGTGACGTCGACGACGAGCTGCGGTTCTACAGCTGGCTGGACGTGGGGCTGTTCGCGGCGTTCGTCGCGCTGTTCCTGTACGGACTGGTGGCCATCGGCACCAAGCGCCGAAGGGCGGACGACGCGGCGCCCCGCGGGGCTGGGAAGACGCCGGCG
>JAHELV010000120.1 GCA_024644015.1 Nitriliruptorales bacterium | reverse complement strand
TGGCGGCCACCATGGCAGCGAACTGCGCCCACCTCCGGATACTGCACATGACAGGCCCGAGGGTACCCGCTGACTGCGCTGCTGCGGTCGCCGACAGGCTGACGCAAGCGAACCGTCGCTCGACGGGATCAGCTCCGGCCTCCCAGACGTCAGCCTGTCACACGCGACCACGGATGGACAGACCCGGGTGTGTTACCTCCAACAGGCGGGGTCGTAGACGGTCTGGTCGCGGATCATCGCGAACGCGATGCGGTTCGCGCGGTTCGCCAGCGCCGTCCAGATGACCATCGAGTGCTTGCCGCGGTCGGCCAGGCCCGCCGCGTACGCACGCGCCGCGCGGTCGTGGTGGCGCAGCCCCTGGGCGAGCTCGAGCAACGCCCAGCGCAGCCCGACCGAGCCTCGCGGGAGATCTCACCGTCGACGCGGCGGCCGGCAGACTCGTGCACCGACGGGGTCAACCCGGACGCCCGCTACACCTGGCTCGCGGTCTCCCAACGCGCCGGATCCCCCACGGCGCCGCCGTACCCGGCGGCGCGGATCATGGCCGCGTAGCGGCGGAAGCGGGCGACCGCCAGCCGTGCGAGCCGCTCGGGGTCACGGAAGTCCGCCACGACCAACCGGCCCACACGGGTGGCCATCACCCGGTGCAGACAGCCCGACAGGCCAGTCCAGGGAAGGCGCGGTCGAGCAGGCTGACCAGGTGATGCTCGACGTCGCGGCGCAACGCGACCCGCCCGCGGCGGTACCGCGCCCACGCCGACAGCTCGATGATCGCCGGGCTCGCCGTGCCCACCGGGCTGCCGCGACCCGCGACCAGCAGATCGAACATCGCGGTCGCGTCCACGACGTCGGTCTTGACGCCGCGTTTGCCGTTGGTCTTGCGCTGTTCGGCGACATGCGCCGGGTTGAACTCCACCGCCCCCCACCGCGACCGCGATCACCTGCTCCGGCGGAATCCTTCGCAGCGGCTCGACCAATTGCTGCACACGACGGCCATGGACGTGCACCATGACAGCACCTCCGGCCCGGGGTGTTCTCGGTTGTCTGGGCGACTCCCTTGAACACCTCCGGAGGCCCAAAGGGAAGACCCCAACCACATACCATCCCCGGCTGCGGTGTGGTTGGCCGACGACGCGCGACAGTCCGTCCAGGGGATCCCCCGGCCAGGCGAGACCGGGGGCGAGTGGTGGGAGGTCACCGGCCAGGCGCAGGCGGCGAGGAAGTTCGCGGCCGCGCACGGCCGAACGTCGACGGTTGAGCTCGACGTCATGGACGTGTTCTTCCACGATGTGCCAGGGAACGTTGTCGACGCAGCGATGAAGGCCGGCGAACCGGACCAGTCCGATACCCCGTTCACCCAGCCGTTCCCGCAGGCCGGCTGGCCGGACGTGCCGACGCGCGTGGTGGTCAGCAGGGACGATCGCCTGTTCCCCGCCGAGTTCCAGCGGCGGGTGGCCACCAAGCGCCTGGGATGACCCCCGACGAGGTCCCGGGCGGCCACCTCGTTGCCCTCGCGCAGCCCGTCGCCCTGGCAGACCCTCTCAGGGCCTATGCCACGGAGGTCATCGGCCTGGCCCAGCGTCTGTGACGGCGCACAAACGTCCGCGCGGCACTCGAAAAGGACGAGTCCGGACCCCTTGCCAATCCCGTTTCGGGCGTCTGTCCGCGGGCGGACAGACGCGACCGCCTCGAGCCCACCAGGCGTGGTCACCGGGGCTCTAGGGTTGTGCAATGGACTTCTCGGCCGACTCATCCCGCTTCGCGGGGACGGGATCGTATGTGGAGGCCGCGTTCGAGCGCTCGCATCTGCGATCGTTGCCGAAGCAGACGAGGGACGGCCTCGTCTCCTTGGCGAACCTCATTGACGTGCCTGCGGGAGGCACACTCCATCGAGAGGGCGATCGGACCGCCCATCTGCAGCTGGTGGTCTCGGGCCTACTGCGCGTCTACGTAACAGCGCTCGACGGCCGCACATTGACGGTGCGGTACTGTCGGTCGGGATCGATTTTGGGGGCCGTCTCCCTCTTCGCGTCGCCGTTCTCGATGCCGGCGTCCGTCCAGGCCGTGACCGATGCCGAGATGCTGTCGATGTCAGCGCCGTCCGTTGCGCAGGCCGCCGAGCGGGATGTGGCGCTCGCGCGTGCTCTGATCGATGAGCTGTCCGATCGGGTCATGTCCTTCATCGCCGAGATTCCAGGCGGTGCCTTCGCGACGGTGCGGCAGCGTGTCGCCCGCCATCTCCTCGACCTGGCCACGGCGAACCAGGAAGGGCCCGACCTTGTGGTGACGGTCAGTCAGCAGACACTGGCTGACGCGGTCGGCAGCGTGCGGGAGGTCGTCGTCCGCGCCCTCCGGGAGCTCCGGGCCGATGAGTGCATCGACACTGGACACCGCGGCATTGTGCTGCTGGACCCGGAGCAGCTCTCGGAGGAGGCCTACCCGAGGCCCGGTGGAACACATGTTCCAGATCACCGGGACCCAGGTCGCTGACAGTCGACCCGAGGCCGGTGACCGTGACCCCCATGAGCGACACCCTCGAAACCACGTTCCTCTCACCCGCGTTGGTCGACGCCCTCGAGGCCTCGGTGGAGGGTCAGGTGATTCGGCCCAACGATCACAGGTACGAAGCACGACGGCGAGTGTGGAACGGCTCCATCGACCGTCGTCCCGCCCTCATCGTCGGATGCGCCAGCGTGGCCGATGTGAGCGCCGCCGTGCGGTTCGCGCGCGAGCACAACCTTCTCACAGCGGTGCGGGGAGGAGGTCACAGCTTCCCCGGCCTATCGACGTGTGACGGCGGGATTGTCATCGACCTCGGTGCCATGAAGGGCATCGAGATCGCTCCTGGGACGCGCAGAGTCCGTGCCGAGGCCGGCGTGCTGCTCGGAGAGCTTGATCGCCGAACCCAGGCTGTCGGACTCGCTGTGCCGGCCGGGATCGTCTCGCATACCGGGATCGCCGGTCTGACCCTCGGTGGTGGCCTCGGATGGCAGCAGCGCCGGTACGGACTGTCGATCGACAGCCTTCTGTCGGCCGACGTCGTGACCGCCGACGGCGATCACGTCACGGCGAGCATGGCGGAGCACCCCGACCTGTTCTGGGGACTGCGCGGTGGAGGCGGCAACTTCGGCGTCGTGACGTCGTTCGAGTTCCGCCTGCATCCGATCGGTCCCTCTGTCATGGCTGGGCCGATCTTCTGGCCGATGGAGGACGCACGCAGCGTCCTGCGGTTCTATCGGGACTGGATCGATGGCTGCTCGGACGAGCTGACCACGATCGTCGTCCAACGGAGGCTGCCCGCCCTCTCCACCGTGCCGCGGCACCTGGTCGGGAAGCGAGTGGTCGGTGTGGTGGTTTGCCACACCGGTTCGACCGAGACCGGCGCCGCGGTGGTGCAGCCGCTCAAGGCGTTCGGCTCACCGCTGCTCGACCTGTGCGAACCGAAGCCATTTGTCGTGCATCAAAGCATGTTCGACGCGTCGTTTCGTCACGGAGGGTGGTACTACGTCCGCTCATGCGATGTCGCCGACCTGAATGACGACGTTATCGACGTCGTCGTGGAACACGGAAGCCGGATCTCATCACCGATGTCGAGCATCGCGCTGTGGCAGATGGGCGGCGCGGTCGCGCGCGTCGATGAGAACGACACGGCATTCCATGGCCGTCGGGCCGGCTTCACCTTCAACATCAACGGCAACACCGAGGCCGCCGACGGCTTCGAGCACGAACGCGCGTGGGCGCGTTCGTACTGGCAGGCGCTCGCGCCGTATCACACGAGCGTCTATGTCAACTTCCTCATGAACGAGGGCGAGAACCGCATACGGCAGGCATACGGGTCCGAGAAGTATGAGCGGCTGAAGACGCTCAAGCATCGATATGACCCGACGAACCTCTTCCGACTCAACCAGAACATCCGTCCCGATTGAGAAAGTGCCCCCTGGGCGATGGCCCACCCGAGCACGACACGTGACGATCCGGCGTCGCCCACGCCAGCCTCGAAGCGCCTCCGGATCTGGAGCCGCCGCGACCAGCCGGCCGACCACGGAGGCGAGCAGCAGCCAACCGGCGGCCCGCGCCACCGTCCACACCCGTGGTGCGCACGCGACGCAGCCGACCTCCCCGGCCACGCGTTTGGGTCATCCCTGAGCGCGATCGCCATACGCGGCCTTCTCGACGATCGTCTCGACCCGTCGCGCCCGGGTGTCGTCCTTCACAGCGCTGATCACCCACCACAGCATCGCCTTGCGCGCGCTTGG
>JAHELV010000064.1 GCA_024644015.1 Nitriliruptorales bacterium | reverse complement strand
TCCGAGCGCACGCGGGTGTTCATCCCGATCACGTCGATGCTGATCGTCTCGGTGACGCTGAGCCTGCTGCTGTCGCTGCTGCGACGCTGACGCCGTCTCACCGGCCGCCGGGGATCACGAGCTCCTGACCGACCTCGATCACGTCGGGGTT
The DNA here is from genome assembly GCA_024644015.1 of Nitriliruptorales bacterium. Lineage (GTDB taxonomy): Bacteria > Actinomycetota > Nitriliruptoria > Euzebyales > JAHELV01 > JAHELV01. The sequence goes on along the minus strand of JAHELV010000064.1, from coordinate 17,185 downwards.
GGCGATGTTGTTGGCCTCGACGATCGCTTCGACAGTCGTGTCGAAGCGTCGTGCGATGTCGGACAGCGTGTCACCGGAAACGACGACGTACATCTCGTCCGCGCTGTCCGCCCCCTCCGACGCGAGGGCTTCGCTGGGCGCGGCTGCCGGTGCAGAAACCGCCGTGCTCGGCGCCGCGCTCGGCTGCTGCGAGCCGTCGTCGCCGCCGCCGCACCCGACGGTCGCCAGCGCCAGCACGACCATCCAGCTCGTCCAGCGGCTGATGTGCGCAACCATGTCGGACCTTTCCATCCGCTGTGCGCCCGGCTCGACGTCGGTCACACGTCCAAGTGTGCACCACCGTGCACGCATACCGAGCATCTCGTCCCCAGGGAAGGCCCGGTGCAGCGGCCCGATGCACCGCCCGATGCGATCGCCGTAGCATTCGACGATGCGCGATACCGCACACGCCGACCAGACCGGTGACCTGCCCGCGACGCCGGTCGCGCGACGGCGCCTGGTCGAGACCACCGGCGGCACCGTCACCGGCGCCTTCGGGCCGACCGAATGGGGGCTGCTCGGCGGCATCGCGGCGATCTGGGGGTCGTCGTTTCTGTTCATGGCGATCGGACTCGAGGCGTTCCGGCCCGGTGTCGTGACCATGGCAAGGGTTGTGCTGGGCGCGACGGCGCTGGGACTGGTGCCACGCGCCCGCACGCCGATCGCGCGTGAGGACCTGCCGAGGGTCGCGCTGCTCGGCATCACGTGGGTGGCGATCCCGCTCAGCCTGTTCCCGATCGCCCAGCAGTGGATCGACTCGTCGGTCGCCGGCATGATCAACGGCGCGGTCCCCATCGCGACGGCCGTCTGGTCGACACTGCTGCTGCGGCGGCTCCCCGGCAGGATCCAGATGTTGGGGATCGCGCTCGGCTTCGCCGGTGTCGTGGCGATCTTCCTGCCGGAGCTACGCGGGTCGGCCGCGACGGCGCTGGGCGCGGCGCTCGTGGTCCTGGCGATCGTGCTCTACGGTCTGTCGGCGAACATGGTCGTGCCGTTGCAGCAGCGCTACGGGGCGTTGCCCGTGCTGCTGCGCGCGCAAGTGGTGGCGCTGGTTGTCGTCGTGCCGATCGGTCTGTCGCAGCTGTCCGGCTCGACGTTCGCCTGGGGCCCCGCCCTGGCCATGGTGCCCCTGGGCATGCTGAGCACCGGGCTGGCATTCGTCTTCATGGCCACCCTCGTCGGGCGCGTGGGCGGCCCCCGCGGGTCGGTCGCCATCTACTTCGTGCCGATTGTCGCCGTCGCACTGGGTGTCGCGGCACTGGGCGAGGCCATCGAGCCGCTCGCCGTCGCCGGCACCGCACTCGTGCTCGTCGGCGCGTGGTTCACATCACGCCGCGAACGGTGACCGTGCGGCAACGACAGCGCCGGGGTTGACGCCGCCCCCGCACCGGTTCGCGCGCCTGGCAGCTTCACGATGTCGCACGGTGGTCGACGGGGCAGCGAGTGGACCGTCGAACGACCGCGTCACCGCCCCGACGCCAGAAACGCGTGAGCCGGGGTGTCTTCGCCGAGCTCGCAGCCGTGATGGTTGCGTTCGGGGTGACGGTCGGCGCCCTGTTCCCCCCGGCGATCATGCTGCTGGGCGTGCCGCAGTCGGTGACCGTACGGCCGGTCGTCTACGCGGCGACGCTGACGGCGGGCCTCATGGTCGGAGCGGTGAACTACCTGCTGGCGCGCCGCGTCGTGGGATCCCGGATCCGCACGCTCGCGGCACGTATGAGACACGTCGGCGACGTCATGCATGAGGCGGCCCACACCGGCGACTGGAGTCGATGCACGCCCGCCAACTGCATGCTGCCGGTCGATTCCGCCGACGAGATCGGCGACGCCGCGGCCGGCTTCAACGGGCTGCTCGAGGCCGTCCACGACGCACGCGGCGTGGAGAGCTCGCTGTCAGGCTTTGCGTCGGCGATCGCCACGCATCTGACACTTGATCGGCTCGCGGACGTGATGCTGCGCAACATGCTGGCGTGTCTGGACGCCAGCGGCGGTGCGCTACTCACAGCGGACAGCGGCGTCTGGACCGTACGCGCCTCCCAGCAACTGCACGCCGAGCTCATCGCGGCACCCCCGGTGCAGGTCGCGCTGGCACGCAGGTCCGTCGCTGTCATTCCGCCGTCCGAGCTGGTGGCGACGTCGGCGAACGACCCCCAGCAGCCCGCGTTCGTGGTCGTCGTGCCGCTCCAGCGATCGACGGCCGACCTGGGTCGGGTCGTCCTCAGGTTCAGCGAACATCCGGCGCCGACCACCCATCGGCTCATCGACGTCCTGCGCGATACCGCGTCGGTGGCGCTGCACAATGCGCTGGTCCACGAGCGTCTCCATACGCTGGCAACGACCGACAGCCTCACGGGTGTGTTCAACCGCAGATCGGGGCTTGCACGTCTGCACGAGGAGTGGCGTCGAGCTGAGCGCGACAACGCACCGCTCGCTGTCCTGATGATCGACCTCGATCATTTCAAGCGCGTCAACGACACCTACGGGCACCGCGGGGGTGACCGGGTGTTACAGGAGGTCGCGAAGTTCCTGCACTCGGCCGTCGGCGGTGGCGACACGGTGCTGCGAACCGGTGGAGAAGAGTTCGCGATCGTGCTGCCCTCCGCCGATGCCGGCGAGGCGCGGCGCGTTGCCGAGCGGCTCTTCGAGGGCATCGCCGCCCTCGTCGTCGCAGTCGGCGCCGCGAAGATCCGCGTCACAGTGAGCGTTGGCGGCGCGTCGTACCCGGAGCACCCCTGCGCCGGCGCCGAGGAACTCCTGCACCTCGCCGACGAGGCGCTGTACAGGGCGAAGCAACAGGGACGCAACCGTGTGTCGCTCGGACCAGCCATGGACGCGACCACCGATCACGGCGATCGTCAGGCGACGCGCGAACCCGTCAGGCCGAGCTCGGTGGCGCGCTCGTAGTCGTCGTCGATCAGCACCGGTGTCCGGCCCGCGCGGGCGAGCAACGACGCGGCGATCGACGCGCGGAAGCCCGACTGGCAGTGGACCCACACCTCGCCGTCGGGCACATGTGCGATCTGCCGTTCCAACCGGTGCACCGGTACGTGGATCGCATCGGCGATGCGGCCTTCGGCCCACTCATCGTCGCGCCGCACGTCGAGCACCACCGGGGCGCGGCCGTCGTCGCGCGCCCGCACGAGCGCCGAGAAGTCGACGATCTCGTACCGACCGCGGTCGCCGTCCGCACCGTACGCGTCCACGCCACCGGCTGCCGCAGCGGCGGGGCGGTCGATGCCGATGCGCACCAGCTGCCGCTGGGCTGCAGCGATGTCGTCGGGTTTGTCACCGACGAGGGTGACCGGCACGTTCCACGGTACGAGCCAGCCCAGGTAGGTCGAGAACGAGTCGGAGATCTCGACGTTGACGGTGCCGTGCAGGAAGTCGGCCGCGTACAGCGTACGTTCGCGCAGGTCGACCACCCACTCACCGGCATGGATCCGTAGCCGGATCTCGGTCGGGTCGGCGTCCACCGGCGGGGACAGATCGATCGGGTCGGGGCCGAGTTTGTTGCGCGGCGCCATGTGGACGTAGTAGCGCGGATAGGCGTCGAGCCCGCCGAGCAGCCGCTCGACGAACGCGTCCTCGTCGGTCACGGTCAGCGCGACGTTCGCCTCACGCTCGTCACCGATCGTCGAGGTGTCATCCGCCTCGACGACGGCCGACGAGCAGAAGCTGCCGAAGCCGTGCGTCGGCATGACCTCGACGTCGTCGGCCAGCAGGTCTGCGAGCCGCTGGACCGACCGGTGCTGGCGCCGTGTCAACTCGTCGGCCATCGCTCGGGAGATCAGGTCGGTGCGGCCGACGGTGCCGTACAGCATCGAGCCGCCGGTGAAGACCGCGATGTCCCGGCCGTCGGCGTGGGCGACGTAGGACAGGTGGTTCGGCGTGTGCCCGGCCGTGTGCAAGGCGGTGAAGCGGATGGCTCCGACCCGGACGACATCGCCGTCGAGCAGACCGACCCGCTCGAAGTCCACCTCGTCGTCGGCGTGCATGTGGTAGGCGGCACCGGTCTCGCGCGCGAGCTGGTACCCGCCCGTGACATAGTCGTTGTGCACGTGGGTTTCGAACACGTGGGTGATCGTCACGCCGCGGTCCGCTGCGAGGTCGAGCAGCCGATCGATGTCACGCTGCGGGTCGATCACCGCGGCGACAGCGCCGTCGGTCACCAGATAGCTGCGATCGCCCAGACTCGTCGTTTCAACGGTGATGATGTCAACCACGGCTGCGCTCCTTCGTGCGTCGGTTGTCCAAGCGGTGGGCGGGGCCTCTCACCGCAGCGGCCGTACGTGGGGCTGTTCACCCGCCGGCGGGTTCGCCAGCGGACCGGACACACCGAGACCATCCAAGGCGGTCTCGACGTCGGCGTCGACCCGACCGGCGAACGCGTCGGCGAGACCGGCGCGGACGAGCGCGTCGTGGACCGGGCCACGAACGGTCACGAGGCGCAGCTCGACATCGGCTGCGGCCAGCGTGCGGTCCAGCGTCGACAGCATGTGCGCACCGGAGGCGTCGATCGCGCCGACGGCGCTCATGTCGAGCACAACGGCCCGCGCCTTCGGTCGGTTCGCGAGCAGCCCTTCCATCCAGGCCTCGACGTGCCTGCTGTTGGCGAAGAACAGCGGGCCGTCCACGCGGATGATCGCCACATGAGGATCGGCAATCGTGTCATACCGGGCGCGGTTCCGGTAGATGTCGGCGCCACGTACCCGGCCGAGCTCGGCGATGTGCGGTCGGCCGACGCGCAGCACGAACAGGGCGATGCTGACGACCACGCCGGTGGCGATGCCCTGCTCGACCCCGACGACGATCGTCGTCGCTGCGGTCAGCAGCCAGACGGCGCCGTCCCAGCGATCGATCTGCCACGTGCGGCGCGCGTCGGCCACGTCGATCAGTCCGACGACGGCGACGACCACGACGGCGGCCAGCGCGACTGACGGCAGCGACCTGAACAGCGGCGCGAACAGGCCGACGGACAGCGCCACGATCGCGGCGGTGACCACACTCGCCAGCGGGGTTCGGGCCCCGGCGTCGTAGTTGACGGCCGTACGGGAGAACCCGCCGGCAACCGGAAACGCCTGAAACAGTCCGGCGGCGAGGTTCGCGCCGCCACTGGCGAACAGCTCCTGCGTGGCGTCGATCGGCTGCCTGGTACGCACGGCCAGCGCCCGCGCGACGCTGATGCCCTCCAGATAGGCGAGCAGCGCGATGGTCACGGCGCCGGGCAGCAGCGCACCGGCGGCGCCGGCATCGAGGCCTCGCAGGGAGGGGACGGGCAACCCGGCAGGTACGGTCCCGAGCACCGCGACGCCTGCCTGCTCGAGATCGAAGGCGACGACGGCGAGACCGGCGGCGATCACCACGACCAGCGCGACCGGCACCCGTGTCCGACGCCGTTTGCCGAGCGCCAGCGCGCCGATCGCCAGCGCGCCGATGACAATCGTCGGCACGTGCGCACGCGGGAGCGCCTGGACGATCAGGGCGATCTTCGCGACGAACGTGTCCGCACGGCCGACCTCAACGCCCAGCAACTCGTCGAGCTGGCTGGCCGCGATCACGAGCGCGGCGCCCGCGGTGAACCCGGCAGTGACCGGGTGTGACAGCAGATCCACCAGCACACCGGCACGCAGCGCACCCAGCAGCAGCTGGATCAGCCCGACCTCGAGCGCCAGCAGCGCTGCGAGCCCCGCGTACGCCGCGGGATCGCCGCCGGCGAGCGGCTCGACCGTCGACGCCGTCAGCAGCGCAACGATCGCAACCGGCCCGAACGCGAGCTGACCTGACGTGCCGAGCGCGGCGTACACGACCAGTGGGACCGTCGCGGCGTACAGGCCTGTCACGGGGGGCAGGCCCGCGAGCGTCGCGTACGCCATCGCCTGCGGGATCAACATGGCGGCCACCGTGATGCCCGCGACGACGTCGGCGCGCGCGGTGTCGCGACTGGACTCGCGCACCCACCGGACCACAGGAAGCCGCGACCACTGCCTGGTCACCGTGACTCACCCACCTGCGGTCCGTCGGCGCATCGGACCGTTGACAGCTGTTGCGATGGCGACGACTATAGTACGAACTTTTGGTACGGACTACTTGTCGGAGCCGGGGAGGGTCGTGGTGACAGCGGACCCCGATCGACCCGCTCGACAGCTGCCGCTGGTCCCCGCCGACGGGCAGCGACCGAGGTTCGTCAAGGTACTCGATCAATCACGCTGCATCGGCTGTCATGCGTGCACGACCGCCTGCAAGTCCGAGCACGAGGTCCCGCTGGGTGTCACCCGCACGTACGTCAAGGCGGTCGACGTCGGCGAGTTCCCTCAGGTCCGCCGCAACTTCCAGGTGACGCGCTGCAACCAGTGCGAGGACGCGCCCTGCGTCACCGCGTGCCCGACGTCGGCGATGTTCGGCCGCGACGATGGCATCGTCGACTTCGACAAGCAGGCTTGCATCGGCTGCAAGGCCTGCATCGCGGCCTGCCCCTACGACGCCATCTTCATCAATCCCGACGACCACTCCGCCGAGAAGTGCAACTTCTGCGCACATCGCATCGACATGGGCCTCGAACCCGCCTGCGTCGTGGTTTGCCCGGTCGAGGCCATTCTCGTCGGCGACATCAACGACCCGACGTCGAGGGTAGCCAACGAGATCGGCCGCCACCCGACGGCCGTGCGGCGGCCCGAGAAGGCCACACGGCCCAAGGTGCACTACAAGGGTGCGAGCCAATCGACCCTCGACCCGCTGGCCGCGCGGCGACCCGACGTCGACATCTTCGCCTGGGCGCAGCAGCATCCCCACAGCGACCCGCACCACATCAACTCTGGCGTCGCCGCCGATCCGGTCGAACTGCGCGACCGCGAGGGGACATACGCGAACACCTCGGCGGCCGCGCTACTGAGCTACGACATCGGCCACGATGTGCCGTGGGACTGGCGGGTCGGGCTGTACACCTGGACCAAGTCGATCGCCGCCGGTGTCTATCTGGTCGCGGCGGCGTTGCTGCTGCTCGGCCGCCTCGACGGCACCGACAGCCTGTGGCAGTGGGTGGTGCCGGTCGTCGCCGCGGGGTTCCTGGCGCTCACGGGTGCGATCCTGATCTGGGACCTCGAGCATCCATCGCGCTTCTACTACATCTTCACCCGGCCGCAGTGGCGCAGCTGGCTGGTACGCGGCGGTGTGATCATCGCGGCCTTCGGCGTCGTGCTCGCGCTTCACCTGCTGAGCAGCCTGCGCGGCGGCGGGGTCGCACAGACCCGCCTGACCGTGGTGGGCGTGCCCGCCGCGATCATGACCGCGGTATACACGGCGTTCCTGTTCGCGCAGGCCAGCGCACGGGACCTGTGGCAGAACCCGTTGCTGCCGCCCCACTTCGCGGTGCAGGCGATCCTCGCCGGCGCAGCGGCGCTGCTGCCGTTCGCCGCGTGGCGGCAGCCGGGGGCCAGCTCGGCGGTCGCGGTCATCCTGGCGGTCAGCGCGGGCGCCCATCTGCTGATGGTGCTCGGCGAGCTGACGCTCGGGCACCCGACGGCCCACGCGCAGGCGGCGGCGCACCATCTGCGGACCGGGCGTCACGGCCGGTGGTTCTGGGCCGGCGTCGTGCTGACGGCGGCCGGGCTCACCGCTCCGTGGCTCGGCGTGGCCGCGGCACCCCTGGCGCTCGCCGGCCTGTTCGCCCACGAGCACGCGTACGTCCAGGCGGGCCAGGCGGTGCCGCTCGCGTGAAGGGGGCGTACGTGAAGGGGGAGTCACTGAGGGGGAGTCACTGAGAGAGAGTCACTGGAGAGAGCCACTGATGAAGAGCCACTGAGTCGCCAGAGCAACGCAGCGGTGGGTCACCACGACGAGGAGAGCCCGGTGGACGAGGATCTCGAGACGCTCAACGCGCGTGTGTCGGCCGCGCGCGCGGAGACGGAGGCGAGAGGCGAGACGTTCTACCCAGGTCCCAGCCGCGTGCACCTGGCGATGTTCCCACCGAGGGAGCGCTGGGACGACTGGGTTGAGTACGACGCAACGGCGTGGCCCCGCAAGGACGAGCGCCGCTTCATGCTGGTGCCGACGACCTGCTTCAACTGTGAGGCGGCGTGCGGTCTGCTCGCCTACGTCGACCGCGATTCGCTCCAGGTCCGCAAGTTCGAGGGCAACCCCGAGGCGCCGGGGTCGCGTGGCCGCAACTGCGCGAAGGGGCCTGCGACCATCAACCAGGTCACCGACCCCGACCGGATTCTGCACCCGCTCAGGCGGGCGGGCGACCGCGGTGGCGGCGGCTGGGTGCGGGTGTCATGGGACGAAGCGCTCGACGACATCGCGGCGCGGATCCGGGCGGCGATCGTCGAGGACCGGCGCGACGAGGTCGTGTACCACGTCGGGCGGCCCGGGGAGCTCGGGTTCACCGAAGAGGTGCTGGCGGCCTGGGGGGTCGACGGTCACAACTCACACACGAACGTGTGCTCTTCGGCGGCTCGTGCGGGCTTCCAGTTCTGGTGTGGGCAGGACCGGCCAAGCCCTGACCACGCGAACGCCGATGTGATTCTGCTCATCTCCAGCCACCTGGAGGCCGGCCACTACTTCAACCCGCATGCACAGCGGATCATGGAGGCCAAAGCCAACGGGGCGAAGCTGATCGTGATGGACGTCCGGTTGTCGAACACGGCGAGCCATGCGACCCACTGGCTGGCGCCGTGGCCGGGTTCCGAAGCGGCGATCTGCCTGGCGATCGCCAACCACCTGGTCCAGACCGACACCTACAACCGCGACTTCGTCCGGCGCTGGTGGAACTGGGAGGAGTATCTGCGGGCCGAGCACCCCGACCGTGAAACGTCATTCGATGTGTTCCGAGAGATCCTGGCGTCGCTGTACGCCGACTACACCTTCGAGTTTGCCGCGGCCGAGTCGGGCGTCGACGTGCAGACGCTGCACGCAGTGGCCGAGGCGGTCGCCGGCGCCGGGACGCGGTTGTCGACCCACAACTGGCGATCGGCCGCCGCGGGCAACGAGGGGGGCTGGCAGGTCGCGCGCACGCTGTTCCTGCTCAATGCGCTGCTCGGCGCCGTCGCGGTGCCCGGTGGGTTCTACCCGAACGGATGGAACATGCTGGCGCCGAGGACGCCGGTCGACCCCCCGCGCCCGGCGGTCTGGAATGAGCTGCACCTGCCGCTCGAGTACCCGCTGGCGATGTACGAGCTGTCGTTCCTGCTCCCGCACTTCCTCGCGGAGGGCCGCGGCCGGATCGACACGTACTTCACGCGCGTCTACAACCCGGTGTGGACCAACCCAGACGGCTTCAGCTGGATCGAGGCGCTGGCCGACCCCGACAAGATCGGCTGCCACGTCGCGCTCACGCCGACCTGGAACGAGACCGCCTACCTCGCCGACTACGTCCTGCCGATGGGGCACAGCTCGGAACGCCACGACATCGTGAGCTACGAGCAGTACGACGGTCAGTGGATCGGATTCCGCCAACCCGTGCTGCGCGCCGCGCGCGAACGCATGGGCGAGACCGTGACTGACACGCGCCAGACCAATCCCGGTGAGGTATGGGAGGAGAACGAGTTCTGGATCGAGTTGACCTGGCGCATCGACCCGGACGGGTCGCTCGGCATCCGCCGCCACTACGAGGCGCCCGGCCGCCCTGGCGAGAAGATGACGGTCGACGACTACTACGGCTGGGTCTTCGCCCACGGCGTCCCGGGGCTGCCGGAGGCGGCTGCGGCGCAGGATAAGACGCCACTCGAGTACATGCGCCGCTTCGGCGGGTTCGAGGTCAGCCGAGGCGTCGGGCAGATCCACGAACAGGCGGTCCCCGACGCGGAGCTCGACGACGTGCACGTGACCGCCCACGGTCGCGTCTACAGCCGTGCGCCGGCGCTGCCGGTGTCCTACTCGACCGGCGCGAGCCCCGACCCCGACGACCAGGGTCGTCGCGCGGCCGGCGTGCTCGTCGACGGGGTGGTCAGGCGGGGTTTCCCGACGCCGTCGGGCAAGCTGGAGTTCTGGTCGTCGACGCTCGCCGCATGGGGATGGCCCGAGCACGCGCTGCCCGGCTACATCCGCAGCCACGTGCACCCGGAGCGACTGGCGGACGGGGAGGTGCCGCTCATCTCGACGTTCCGGCTGCCGGTACAGATCCATACCCGCAGCGCCAACGCGAAGTGGCTCAACGAGTTGGCGCACACCAACCCGCTGTGGATCCATCCCAGCCACGCCCGACAGCTGGGCATCGCAACCGGTGACCTCGTGCGCGTCGAGACCCACGCCGGCCACTACGTCGTCAAGGCCTGGGTCACGGAGGGGATCCGACCGGGTGTCGTGGCGTGCAGCCATCACATGGGCCGGTGGAAGCCGTACGGAGAGACCGAGGGCCGCGGGTCGCCCCGCCAACGGATGCAGGTCTCGGACGTCTCAGTCGAGCGCGACGGTGACCGGTGGACCCTGGCCGACCGATCGCCGCACCGCCCGGACGCGACGCACGACCCGGACCTGCTGCGCGTGTGGTGGTCCGACATCGGTGTGCATCAGAACATGACCTTCCCGGTGCACCCGGACCCGATCTCGGGCCAGCACTGCTGGCACCAGGCCGTCCGTGTACGCAGAGCCGAGCCGACGGACGCGTACGGCGATGTCGTCGCCGATGCGGCACGCATGCGCGAGATCTACCGCGAGTGGCTGGCCAAGACCCGCGGAGCGGATCAGGTGTCGCCGACAGGTGAACGACGACCCCACTGGCTCAAGCGGCCGCTGCGCCCGCAGCGCGCCGCATGGGTCATCCCGTCTGACCGATCGCCCGCGGCCGGCGGCGGTGCGTGATGGAACTGCTCCAGGCACTCGCGGTGTTCGCCGAGGAGCCCGGCCCGACCCACGGCCGGCTCGCTGACCTGCTCGGCCTGCCGTGCGCGCCCGATCCGGCCACGTTCAGCGACGTGTTCCTGTTCAACCTCTATCCGTACGCCAGCGTGTACCTGGGCGGTGAGGGCAAGCTCGGCGGTGACGCACGAGACCGTGTCGCCGGGTTCTTCCGCGCGCTGGGGTCCGTGCCCGGCCCAGAGCCGGACCACGTGACGGTGCTGCTCGCGGCGTACGCCGGATTGCGCCGCACCGACGACCATCGGGCCGCACACGCCGCAACCGTGTTGCTGCACGAGCATCTGCTGTCGTGGCTGCCCCTGTACCTGGCACGCGTGCAGGCGCTCGCCCCGCCGCCGTACCCGCAGTGGGCCGCATTGGTCGCGCGCGTCATGCGGGCCGAGGCGCAGCGCCACACCCAGCCGGGGTTGGGCTGCACGCACCTGCGGCACCCACCGGGTCTCGCGGACCCCGACGCCGACGGTCATGACGCCTTCGTCGACAGCCTGCTCGCCCCGTTGCGGTCCGGCTTCGTGGTGACCGGCGCCGACCTCGTCCACGCCGCCCGGCGTCTCGGGCTCGGCCTGCGGATCGGCGAACGTCGGTTCGTACTGAACGCGCTGCTCGCACAGCAGCCTGCCGCGACGTTGCGGTGGTTGGCGGAGCACACCGCCACGACGGGCGACGCATGGCGGCCCTGGGTGGACGACGCGCCCGACTTGGCCCGGTGGTGGGTGACCACCGCCGAGGCGACCCGTGCGACGCTGCTGGATCTCGCGCTGGACGTCGACCGCGCCCGCCTTGCGGGAGCCGCACCGTGAGCAGCCTGATCCTCGCGCTGCTGTCGTTCGGCGCAGCAGGAGTCGGAGCCCTCGGCGGGCTGGGCGGCGCGGTGCTCCTGGTGCCCGCGCTGGTCGTCGCGGGCATGGAGCCGAGCGAGGCGGCGCCCCTTGGGCTGCTGACCGTCGCCGCCAGCTCTTTGGCCGCATCGTCGACGCAGCTCGACGAGGACACCGTCAACCACCGTCTGGGGGTGACCCTTGAGGTGTCCGCGAGCGCGGGTGCGGCCATCGGAGCGCTGGTGTCGGCAGTGATCAGCGCCGCGGTGCTGCAGTGGGTACTGGGGGTCGCCGCGATCACGGCGGGTCTCGCCGGCACGCTGCGCACTGGGTCGCGGCACCGCGCGTCGACAGAGTCGACGGCCAAGCCGGGGGAACGCCGCGGGCACCTGGCCGGCGCCTATCGTGAAGAAGAGGGCGTGATCGAGTACGAGGCGCACAATGTGCCGGTCGGAGTGTCGGTGATGGGCGTGGCCGGCGTCGTGGCCGGGATGACGGGTACCAGCGGGGGCTTCATCAAGACCCCGGTCATGACCGAACTCATGCATGTGCCGATCAAGGTCGCGGCGTCGACGACCGTGTTCATGGTCGGCGTCACCGCGGCTTCGGCGCTGATCGTGTACGCGCTGCATGGCCGGATCGACCCGGCGGCCGCGGGAGCCGTGGTGGTCGGAGGCCTCGTCGGCGGTCGCATCGGCGCGATGGCCCAGGCGCACCTGCCCCCGGTGCTGGTCCGACGCTTCCTCAGCGCGATCCTCATCGGCATCGGCGTCCTGCTCGTGGTCCGCGGTACATGACCCGGTCGCGCAACCCGGCCCGCAGGCGGTTGAGCATGGTGCTCAACCGCGAGATACCGATTGTCATGGTGCTGGGCGTCATCGCCTGGTTGGCGCCGTCGCCGCGTGTGTCTGTATGGGCGGGGTGGGCCATGGTCGCCGTGCTCATCCTCACGCCGATCGGCCGGATCGGGTGGCTGGCGAGCCGTTGGATACGGTTCGATCGCCGCTACGGTTGGGTCGCGTGGGGGTTGCTGACGGCTGTGGGCGTTGTCGCTGTGCTTGCGGCGCTACTGAGATGACCGTGCATACCGCGGTGACCACAGGTGCCGCGCAGGGAGGCTACCGCCGATGACGGACAGCGCAGAGCCGTTGTGGCAGCAGGTACTGAAGGACCTCAAGCGCCGGCTGGCGTCCGGCGAGATCCGTGATCGCTTCCCGACCGATCGCGAGCTCGTCGAACACTACGGCGTCAGTCGTCACACGGTCCGCGAAGCGGTCCGGCGGCTGCACACGCTCGGCGTGATCGAGCGCGAGCGAGGTCGTGGCAGCATCGTGCGACACACGGGGTTCGTCCAGCCGCTGGGCACGCTGTACAGCCTGTTTCGCGCGATCGAGGCCCGAGGAGTGCCCCAGCGCAGCGTGGTCCTGTCGTTCGACGCCTGTCCCGACGCTGCGGCCGCGGCCCAGTTCGAACTGGACCCGGGCACCGACATCGTTCACCTCGAACGGATCCGCTACGCCGGCGACCAGCCCCTGGCGCTGGACACCGTCTGGCTGCACCCGCACGTGGGTGCGGCCCTGCTCGACGCCGACCTGAGCCACACGGCGCTGTACGACGAGCTCGAACGACGCGCCGGCGTCCGCATGACCGGCGGAGAGGAACACATCAGCGCGCAGGTCCCCGATGCCCAGCTGCGCGAGGCGCTCGAACTCGACGACGACGAGGCCGTGCTGCGCATCGACCGCCTCGGAGAGTCCGACGGCAGGGTCATCGAGTGCCGAGTGACCCTGGTGCGCGCATCGTTGTTCGCCCTCGTCATGCGCTGGCCCAGCTACGGCGCGGTCACGTCGCGTTTTGCGCTCGGGGGCGAGACGACGGGCGCCGAACTGTCATCCATCACGCGATAGGACCCCCAGATGCAGCGGACGTCGACGACGGTCGTGGCGGTCATCGGTCCACATGCAGCCCACCGGGTCGCGGAGGTCGGTGGGTTCGCCAACGTGCACGCCGAGATCCCAGACGACGGTCCCGCGCTCGACCGCGCCGCCGCCGCGTGGTCCGGTGTGGCCAGATCCTCGCGTACCTATTCGGTACACGACGCCGATCCGCTCGAAGCGGTCGTTCACGAGTGGGTGGCGCTGTACGACGGCGAGGGCAGGCGGGGCGAGCTCGAGATGGCGATCGCGGGCACGACCGCGCGGTGGCGCAACCGGTCGATCGAACTGCCCGACTACTACCTCCTGCTCGACGCGGACATGTTGCCGCGAACCAGGCAACACTGGTATCTCGGTGTGCTCCGGGTCGTCGCGCCGACGCGGATCGTGCCGGTCGACGACAGCGCGGCTGCGGTCGGGCGAGCGCTCTGCCGTCTTCCCGCCGGACGTTGGTGGCCGGACCTTCCCGAACTGCTCGACGGCATCGACCAGGTCGCGCCGGACGCGGTCGGCACAACGACGGAAGCTGTGCCCGCGGCGCGCCGGCTCGTCCGCTGAGCGCGGACACACCGTGCGCGCCCGCCGTCAGGTGGCTGTCATGTCAGCTTGCCGAGGTCGCCACCGGCTGGTTACGCGTCGACCGGCCGGCTGCTGTCCAGCGAGGCCAGCAGACAGTCGACCGCCGTGATGATGCCGATCAGTTGCTGATCGACGTCGACGACCGGCAGGGCCCCGATCTGCCGGGACACCAGAAGCCGGGCGGCCTGCGTGACATCGGCTTCGGGTCCGATGACGTGCGGATCCGGCGACATCACGGCCTCGACCGGGCGGTCGTCGTCCAGCAGCTCGTCGACCTGCCGGCGCCGGACGGCGGCGCGCAGCGCGCGGGGATTGATGGCAACGTCACGGTCGCTGACGATGCCGATCAGCGCATCGTCGACGACGGGAAGGTGACGGAAGCCCTTCTCGGCAAACAGCTGTCGCGCCTCGGCCACCGGCGTGTCGGGGGACACGGCGACCGGGTCGGGGCTCATCCAGTCGCGAACCTTCACGGCAGCCTCCAGGTGTCGGGCGGGCACGGTGTCATCGGTGCGCTACCTGGCGCAACGGAGTGTGACGAGTCGAGCCTGCCGACCTGGCGGGTCCCGTGACACGACAAACGGCCCTGACCGCTTGACCAAACGTCCCACCTTCTTACCTGGCCCGACAAGTTGCGCAATCGTGAGTATGACAGCAGGAGTGGCTCCTGTGAGGTTGGGTGACACAGCCGCACAGTTGGGGGTCCATGATGAACGGCGACGCGCCGGCATACGATGTCCGGGTCATACAGAGCTGGGGTTTCTCGCGGGCCGAGGCGATCCAGGCCGCGCGACGGTGGGCGCTGCGCTGTCTTGCCCGGGACGGCACAGACAGGTCGACGCTGTGCTACCTGCAGGGCCTCAACGGGTTGGCGTCCGGCGCCAAGACCGAGACCCTCGCGCTGAAGGCCACGGGGCCCGCGCAGGCCAGGACGTAGCGCGCCGTTCTCCGCCAACGCGATCTCAGCCGGCCGGGGTCTGCGTGGCACGACGTCGGGCCGACCGCCGATTGCTGTGGCACGCTACGCCGTCGACGGTCCGTTGGCCGGCGACAGGAGACCGGGATGGTCGACGACGGTGTGCAGTTCCCCCTCGTCGATGGGCGACGCAGCACGCAACGCACGGGTCGTGACGTGTTCGCCGCCGCCGCCGCAGCCGTCGATCCGGGCCTGGCGGTCCAGATTCGGGACGAGGCCGCGTGGCGAACGGCCTACCCGATCCATCTGCGCCATTTGACCGCCGCCGCTGCGATGTCGGCGACGGCAGGAGCAGCGGTCGCCCAAGCCGGCCTGGACCGCGCCCTCACGCTGTTCGAGCTCCACGATGGCGCCGGCGTCCGCCGGGTGACCGAGGCGGCCGCGATGCGGCCGACGAGCAGTCTGGGTACCCGCACCGTGCAGGGCGTCGGGGCGCCACCCGGTCGGTTGACCATCCCGTACCGGGGACGGGACGTCAGCGACGATGACCTGCTCACGGTCCTGGACGACTGGGTCGATCGCGGAGTGGTGGAGCCGCCGGTCCGCGCGGCGGTCGCCCGGCTCGTCGAACATCCCGAGTGGCTCGACCTGCGCGGCAGATGGTTCGGTGTTCTCGGCGCCGCCGCCGAGATGGCTCCGACCGAGCAGTTGCTGCGGTGGGGCGCCGACGTCGCCGCCGTCGACGTGCGCCGCGACGACGTCTGGCGGCGGCTCGAGCGCACGGCGGTTGCAGGTACGGGCAGGCTGCACATCCCGGCCGGCGACGGCGACGGCACCTACCCGCTCGGCGCTGACCTGCTGACCGACGTCGCCGCCATCCGCGAGTGGCTGGAAGCGTTCGACCAGCCGATGGTGCTCGGCAACTACGCGTACGCGGATGGTGAGACGTTCGCGCGACTGTCCGTGGCCACCGACGCCGTCATCACGACCGTCGGGCACGGGCACGCCGGTGACGGTGTGGTGTGTCTGGCCACACCGACCGACGTGTTCGCCGTGTCGAGTGACGTCGTGCGTGGCAGCCGGGGACGCGTGCCGAGCACCTGGTCGCGCGCGCTGTCACCGGTCCTGCGGCGAGCGTCGCGCGGGCGGCTGCTGGCCCACAGGCATCGCGACATGCTGCACACCGACGCCGGCGATGAGATCGGCGTGGCCGACGCCCTGGTGCTGCAGCAGGGTCCGAACTACGCGCTGGCGAAGCGTCTGCAGCGGTGGCGGGCGCTGACGACCAACGTCGGCGGCGCGTTCGGCGCGATCCACGTGGCGCCGCCGACCCGTACGGCGTCGGTCGTGAAGAACCGGGTGCTGGCCGCGGCGTACGAGGGCGCGTCGCTGTTCGGCGTCGAGATCTTCGCGCCCGCAACCAGCCGCGCGCTGATGGCGGCGCTGCTGGTCCATGACCTGCGGGTCCACGAGGCACAGCCGACTGGTCCGGCGCGCAGTGAGCACGAGTTGACGGCGGCGGCCGCGCACGGTGGGTTGTGGCGGGTCGAATGGGAGCCTCGGACAGCGCTGCCGCTGGCCGTGTTGAAGGGCGCGCCGGCGCTGCTCACTCGCCGGTCGCCGGCCTGACAGCGGCCTCATCCGTCCGTGACTGGACGGAGGGCGAAGCCGTCGCGGAGTTCAGCGACCCCGCGATGTCGGTGAACCGGAACGGTTGACCCTGCCCGGTGGCCTCGGTACCGTGCGGGCAGCGCTCACGCGATCGCGACCGCACCGGGTTGAGCCCGGCGCCGGGCGGCTGATCGCCGGGGAAGGGGAGAGCGTGCGGCGGACGCTGGACGACCTCGGCTGTCAGACCTGCATCCCGCCTCCGCCATCCCGCGTTTCGTCACCGATCAGGCCGGTCTGCACGGCGGTCGTTGCGCGGGTCGAGCGCGTGATCCAACGCACCCGGCTGTGTCCCGATGCCGTCGCCCGGTCCCACGCATCGAACCGCACCGGTGTCATCGCTGTCGTCGTCCCGCGCGCTCACCGTCTCTTCGAGCCGA
>JAHELV010000063.1:6523-17602 GCA_024644015.1 Nitriliruptorales bacterium | reverse complement strand
GTCGGAGCGGTAACGCTCGGCGCCGGCGGCCGTGACAGCGGTCGACGCTGCGACGAACGCGCTGAAGCTCGCACCGAACAACGCGGTCGCTGCGGGAAAGCTGGCTCCCCACGACGGGTTGCTGAAATAGGTGGCGGTCCACACGCTGACGGCCGCGGCCACGCCTGTGCCGATCGACAACATGGCGATGCGGCTGAACAGCCACTGCTGCAGATCGACCAGCGTGAGCTCACGCGATCCGAAGCTGCCCCGCAGCAGCCAGAGATACAGCGTGGCGACGACGAGCATCGCCAGCAGCAGCGCCGCGACGAACTGCCACCACGGGAAGGCGAGTTGGACGGTGAACTGCTGATCGACGCGGGACACACGTGGGTCCACGATGCTGATCGCGCCCGTGTAGCTGCCGGGGGTACCGAGCATGTTGTTTCGCCGGTCGAACCGCACGGTGATCAGCACACGGTTGCGCTGCTCGACGCGCGCCACGGCCGAGATCCACTGGTTGTTGAGCTCGCGTCCGCTGGACGCGTCGATGAACTGGCCGATGGACGTCTCGAGTTGGTCACCGGGCATGAGCCGCGGTGCCTGCGCAGCGGCATTCGCCGCCTCTGAGATCTCGGGGTACGCCACCGCATACTCGATGAGCCGGCGCTGCACGGTGAGCCGGCGGTAGAACGGCACCGTGGACAGCGCCTCCAGATCGCCGCGGGGCGTCAGCTGGGCGGGCGTGGCCTCCGTCGTCGCCGGCGGCGAGCGGTAGTCGTCCGCGTGATCGATCGCCGCGTTGCGCGCCCGGGTGCGCGCAAACAACATGCCACCAAGGCCCCACCCCAGCAGCAGCACGATCACGGCGCCCCACCCGACTCCAAGCAGTATCAGTGGTCGGAAGCGGGCGACGAATCCGCCGGCTGCCTCGAGATCGGCGCTACCGTCTTCCGCGGCGTCGGGCTGGCGCACGGACATCCAGGCCTCCTGCTGGCGTCGTGCTCGCAGCCTACGAAAGCTCGATCCCCCGCGCGACGATTCCGCGCGCGACGGACCGGACCGCAGCGACGCATGACCGCGGTGCATCGCGAGTTCGTCGCGGCTGGACTTGGGCCGACCCGTCGTCGACGATGTGACAACACCGGTGCGACGAGGGGATCGTGATCGCGATGTCGCAGGACACGCCAGAGGACGTACAGGTTCGGACCACGCCGGCGGGGCCACACGACGATCCCACCATGGGTCGTGCGGTCGACGCGGAGCGGCTGCGCGTGCAGGCGCCGAACCGCTTGGTCGTCATCAGCGATTCGGTGGGCCACGGCGTGCTCAGTGGCGCGGTGTGGCGCACCGAGCTGACCTGGGCGGCCCTCCTCGCTCGCGCACTGGGGATCGCGTCGTTCCGCAGGCCGGTCTACGGAGGCCCCGGCCCGGGCCTGCCAGTCAACATCGAGTCGCTCGTGCGGATGGTGGGCGACCGTTTCGGCTCCGAGCTGTCGTGGGTCGAGGTGGTCCGCGCGGGACTGGCGGTGCGGCGGGCAATGGACGGCGTCGAGGACTACTGGGAGCGGGGTCCGGGTTCGCTTCCACCGGACAGCAGCGGACCGATACTGCACAACCTGGCGTCACTGGGCTTCGACCTGCGTGATGCGCTCGCCCTCGACCTCGATCAGATCGTCCAGCGCGTCGTCCCACCGTCGGACGACATCATCAACCAGGCCCCGGAGCAGAGCGGGCTGCGCGCTGCCCGCGTGGTGTTCGCCACCGCCGTCGACGACGGGAAGGCGCTGACCCAGCTCGCAGCCGCCAGGGCCCTCGCTGACGAAGGCGATCCGGGCATCGACACGCTGGTGGTGATGCTGGGGTCCAACAACGCGCTGCGATCGGTGACCCAGCTGTCGGTCCGGTGGAGCGGCGAGGGGTATGACGACCTCGACCGCAAGAACGCGTTCACGGTGTGGCGTCCCAGCCATTTCGCCGCCGAGTGGCAGCGGGTGGTCGCCGAGCTCGAGACGATCAACGCACGCAACGTCATCGTCGCGACGGTGCCGCACGTGACGGTCGCGCCGATCGCCCGCGGTGTGGGCGGCAAGCTGCGGCCCGGCTCCCGCTTCTTCGCGTACTACACCCGCCCGTGGATCCGCGACGATCAGTTCGATCCGCGCCGCCGGCGCGATCCGTTCATCACCGGCGCCCAGGCGCGCGAGATCGACTCCGCGATCGACCAGTACAACGAGACGATCGCCGCATCAGTGCAGACCGCCAGGGAACAGAACCGCAACTGGTTCGTCTACGACCTGAGTACGCTGCTCGACCGGCTGGCGTTCGAACGCTACCTGAACGATCCGGTGGCGCAGCCCGACTGGTTCGAGCCGTACCCACTGCCACCCGAACTGCTCGCGCTCGACCCGGTCCCAGACACCCGCTTCTACGGTGCGGACGCGTCCGGGCGCACGCGGGGCGGCCTGTTCTCACTCGATGGCATCCACCCGACCACGATCGGTCAGGGGCTCATCGCACACGACCTGCTGCAGCTGCTGATCGACGAAGGGATCGCGCCCCATGGAACCCAGATCGACTTCGCCGACGTCATCCGCGCGGACAGCCTGATCAGCGACCCGCCGGCGGTGTTCGACGCGGGGCTGTCGGTGCTGGGGTGGCTGGACCAGACCTTCGATCTCATCCGGCAAATCGCCACACTCGGCCGGAGGTGACGACCCTGCGACCGCCGCCTCTGACGTTGATGGAACTGCCGAAGTCGAACGCAAAGTCGATGATCTCGATCGCCAACCCGACCCGCGGCCGCGCCCACCACGGCGGCGATCACGCGGCTCCGAAGGTCGAACGCCCCCACGCCCGCCGCGGGTGGCCTGAGCGTCCCCGTCGACCACGCTGCGGGTCGCAGCACGTGGTGCCCGAAGGGCCAGCGACCCCGTCAGGATCTTCGGAGCTCAGCGCAGCGTCGGCGGGACCACGCCGAGCGCCTTGCGCAAACCGAACATGTCGGCGAGGAAGCGGCCGGCCACGATCCTGCCACCCTCGACGGTGAAGAAGCCCACCTCGTCCCAGGCCGCGAACCGACCCGTGCCAGGGTGCCCGCGGAACTCACCCCGGTGGGTTCCCGACATGCGCATCCACACGGCAACGCGCGAGCCCTGTGCGATGACGTCGACGACCTCGACCGCAAGATCCGGGAAGGCGTCGCGAAACCTACGTACGTTCGTCGACGCCGCGTCGGGACCTCGCCCCAACTCCCCCATCTCGTAGCGGTCGTCGATGTACAGCGGCGCGCGGTCCACGCGGCCCTGTCCCCAGATCTCCGTGAGATAGCCGGTCACGATCGCTTCAGGCAAGACCATCGTCGAGGCGCTCCTCGCGTCCGCACCGGCAACCGTGCCGGCGGTAGCATCGCACACGACCGTCTCGGTGCGGCTCTGTACGCCCGTTGGCACCGCCGTCACCGCATGGCACGGATCCCAACGTCCCGACCGAGCGGCTCGCAGTCGCCGTACGGACGTGGCGTCGTTCACCGGCCGGACCTGACCTGTTCACCCGCCGGATATGGTGGCCGAGGGTGCGCCAGCGAGGTGGAGCGAGGTGGACCGAACGGGGAGCGGCGCCGTCGGGCGCACCCACCCCCGCGCACCCCACCCACGCGGGCGCGCCACCGCCCACATCCGACCCGAACCGCACCCACCCCCGCGCACCCCACCCACGCGGGCGCGCCACCGCCCACATCCGACCCGAACCGCACCCACCCCCGCGCACCCCACCCACGCGGGCGCACCACCGCCCACATCCGGCCCGAACCGCACCCACCCGACCCGCCACGCTCGGCTGGGCCGGGTTCGGTCGTCTTCCAGTGTGTCGTCCGGCGACGGCGCTCGGCAGGCCGCGTGTCAGACGTTCGTCGAGGCGGGCTGGCGATCCTCCGCCAAGGGGGGTGCGTCCCCGCGACGACGGTGCCAGCGGTCCCACAGGACCAACATGCTGGGAAGGACCAGAACGGCGGCGACGAGCGAGCAGCCGACGGCGATCGCTACGACCGTGCCGAGCTGCTGGAACGGCGGCAGCGACGAGAAGCGCAGGACGAGGAACCCGGCCATGGTCGTGAACGCCGAGCCGGCAAGGGCCCCGCCGGTGAAGCGGGTGGTCGACGCCACCACATCGCCGGGATCTTCGAAGCGCACCCGATCCTCCTGGAAACGGATCGCGACGTGGATCGTGAACGGCACGCCGATGCCGATCGCCAGCGCCGAGATCGTCGCCGTCACCGGGCTGAACGCGATCCCGAGCGCTGCCATGAGACCGAACGTCCAGAGCAGCACGAGGCCGACGGGCAGCACCGTCAGAACCCCGAGGAACGGCCGGCGCATCCGGACCCAGAACACGATGATCAGCAACAGCATCGCCGCCAGCACGGTGATCACGAGGGACTGCACCTGCGCGTCCTGTACCTCCTGGACGACGACGTCGCTGATGATGGAGTCCGAGGTCGGCGTGACGCCCAGCCCGACGTCGACCACGGGCGCGAAGGCCGCGTCGAGCTCGTCCGCCAGCGCACCCGCGCCGCTCTCACCAGCCGACGTCTGGATCTGCACCTGACCGGCGAACTCGCCGTCTTCGAGTTGGGCGAGCACAGCACCGGCCTGGTCTGGTGCAGCGTCCAGCAGGGCGGCGTAGAGGGCGGCCACATCGGCATCGTCGTTGACGCGCAGATCCTCACCTACACCGGCAGCCTGCGCGGCTGCAAGCAGCTCGGGCGGCGCGCCGACAGCGCCCTCCGGCACCTGCGCACCCTCCGGCACCTGCGCACCCTCCGGCACCTGCGCACCCTCCGGCACCTGCGCACCCTCCGGCAACGGCGCACCCTCCGGCAACTGCGCACCCTCCGGCAACTGCGCACCCTCCGGCGCCGCGCCTGCTCCTTGCGGCGCGCCGGCGGGGGCAGGCGCCAACAACTGCCCGAGGATGGTGGGCGGCATCTCGGCGAGCGCCGTGCCGCCGGCACTACGGACGTCATCGATGCCGGCCAGGTTCTCGAGGCTGTCGACCAGCGCGTTGTGCGCCTCCGGTGTGGCGACATCGCCGTCGATGACGACCGACGTCGTCTCGCCGAAGCCGCCACCGAAGTCGTCCTGCAGCGTCTCGAAGGTCTGCAGGATCGGCTCGTCCTCGGCGATGAAGTCCGTGAAGCTGAACTCCGTTGACAGCTGGGTGAGCCCGTAGGCACCGGCCCCCGCAAGGACGGCGGTGATGCCGAGGGTCACCCATGGCACGTGCTCTGCGAAGACGGCGGTCCGGGACATGAGCGCCGGAAGCGCCTTGCTCTGCGTCGACTCCAACGTCCGGCGGGGCAGCCGGCCTCGGCGCTCGGCGCGCCGGTCCAGCAGGAAGCGTATGGCGAGAACGAAGGTCATCAGCACGAGGAACGCGGCCACGATGCCAACGGAAGCCAGGATCCCGAAGTCCCGCAGCGCCGGCAGCGGGTTCGTGAGGTTGGTCATGAAGCCGACGAACGTCGTGACCGTGGCGAGCACCAACGCGATGCCGACCGTCATCAGCGAGATCCCGACGCCACTCTTGACGTCTTCGCCGGCACTGACCTCCTCGCGATACCGCGAGATGAGGTGGATCGCATAGTCGACGCCGAGACCGATCAGCAGGATCGGGATGATCTGCGTGATCGGATTGAAGTAGCCGATGACATCCAGGTAGTCGGGGCCGAGCAGCACGCCGATCCCGTTGGTCCACGTGATCGCGATGACGATCGCGCCGAGCGTGATCGCGACGTCGGCCGCCGTGCGGCGCAGCGCCGCGAGCCGGGAGCTGTCACCGCGGGGTCGGACCGAGTACACGAACGTGAGCACGACCAGGATGATGAGCGCGGCGATGGCGAACAGCCGGGCGATCTCAGCCGCCACGTCCTGCTGCTCGAAGAGCAGTCCGAAGGCGAAGGGGTCAGCGCTGATGTCGTCCGGGAGTTCAGCGCCTTCGACCGCGTCGACGACGCCGGCCTGCAGCTCGGTCACCGCGTCGAAGTCGTCGCCGAAGTCAGCGGTGTCGAGGAACACCAACAGCAGCGCCTTGCCCCCTTCCGCCTGCGCGACGTCGCCACCCGTGGCCACGAGGGGCTCTACGAAACCCCGCTGCTCGGGCGGGATCGCCTCGTACGCCTGCCGGTAGAACTGCTTGAGCTGCTCGTCATCGAAGGAGGCGAGGTCGATGCCCTGCGCCGCCGCCCCCTGCTCTGCCGGCGCGAACCAGGTGATGACGCTCTCACGACCGGGCTGCTCTGCCAGCCGGTCGGCGGCGTCGCTGGTGAGGATGGCCTCGCGGAGTGCGGTGACGGCCTGGTAGGCGTCAGCGGTGAACACGTCACCCGACGCCGACTCGATCACCACCTGCATCACCGTGTCGGTGCCGCCGAACAGCTCGCCGGAGCGCTCGAGCGCGGTCAGCTCGGCGTTGTCGGGAGAGAATCCCTCGTTGCCGGCAACCTGCTGCTGCTGGCCGTTGAAGTAGCCGAGGACGACGGTGACCGCAACGACAACACCGATCACGAGCCACGGGGCGCGGATGACCACGCTGGAGATGGACCTGACGATTCGGTTCATGTGCCGTACCTCGGCGGTCGGAGAGCGGCGGACAACCGCGGTCACCCGCGCTGTTCATCGCGCGCCATCAGAGAACGATTGCGATGAGGAAACCGTACATCCGCAACCGGCGATCGGCGCCCACTCAGCCACTCGACCGCCATCGTCGGGCGGTCGCCAGCCCCGGGAGCGGCGACCGATCCCGGACATGACAGAGATGGCGCGGGAACCCGAGGGAAGGTTCCCGCGCCATCGGCGAGTCGTCCTACTCGAGGAACCGGTTGTGCTGCACGATGGGAAGCTGCTCCCACGCGCGGCCCAGGCCCCAAGTGCGACCCGCACCGTAGATCGCCAGTGCGATCAGGACGAATGCGTAGACGATGTGGTCGTCCATGAACGGGTTGTTGACCAGCGGCAGCTCGGCCGCCCACATCATGAGCAGCATGAGCGAGCCGGACACAGCGGCGATCCGCATGCCGATCCCGAGGATCAGCGCAACGCCGATGCCGAGCAGACCGATCATGAACAGCCAGTCAGTGAACGTGCCGGACAGTCCAACGAAGAAGTCCTGGAAGGTCTTGCCTTCGGTCGCGAAGTTGAGGAAACCGAACGTCGGAGAGCCGCCATTGACCCAGGCGTCACCGGACTCGGTGGCGAACCCCAGGCCGAACGTCTTGTCCAGAAAGGCCCACAGGAACACCCACCCGAGCGTGATACGCGTGACCGCGAGCATGTGACGGGCCTTCAGCGCACGACGGGCATCATCGGCGGGCCGGTCACGGATCTCGGCCTCGCCACGTACTTCACGGGATGTGACGGTGGCCATTTAGGTCACCCTCCTTTAGGATCGACGGCGGTGATCACCGGTGAGCCTGCCCTCCCAGGTGCAGGGCGACCGGGGCATCGGACCGTGTTCCGCGGGACCAACGGCCCTGATGTCCCGGGTGGATCCTCGGACACTGACGCTGGCAACATCATCCGCGACCCGCACCCGGAGGCGCACATGTCGAGCACCGAGACCGGTCTGTTGGAGCTTTCCGACGAGGAGTGCCTCCGGCTGCTGACGACCCACCGCCCACGCCTGGGTCGATTGGCGTTCATGTCCGGCGGCCGTGTCCTGGTCTTCCCGATGAACTTCGTCGCCATCGGCAAGCTGATCTACTTCCGCACCGCGCCGGGCAGCAAGCTGATGGCCGCGTTCCGCGCGCAACAGGTCACGTTCGAGATCGACCATGTCGACGACGTGTGGGAAGAGGGCTGGAGCGTCCTCGCGTTCGGACGGATCCGCCAGGTCACCGACGATGACGAGTTGGACGACCTCCGCAAGCGGCCACTGCGGCCGTGGGCGGCCGGCGATCGACCGCACTACCTGCGGATGGACATCGATTGGATGTCGGGCCGAAGGATCACCTGACCGCGTCGGTTCTCCGCGTTCGCCCGCGATCGATCTACGAGACCCAGCACCACGCGCATGGTCGGCTGAAGCAGTTCGTCAAGAGTGGCGGCCTCGACCCCGACGCCGCCGAACTGGACGTCGTCGCCGACCAGCGTCCGGCACGTGCACTGGTGCGGATGACGGCGGGCGCAGACCTGCTGGTCGTCGGCTCACGGGGACGGGGCGGGTTCGCCCGGCTGCTGCTCGTATCCGTCAGCCAGCAATGTGCACAGCACGCGCAGTGCCCGGTGATGATCGTGCGGGCGATGCCTGCCGGGTCGTACTGAGCGGTTCGAGCATCGGCCCTGACAGCCGTCACCGTCCGGGCGCCGGCCCACTCGGCAGCGGGGGGCCGTCGCTGGTCGGGGTGACGTCGATGGCGTTCCACAGGCCGCTCGGCTCCGGGTCGTCGGCCAACCCGTCGAGCACGACGCGCAGCGCTGCGACGTCGATGCGGTCAGCCGCGACCCGTCGCAGCTTGCGCTCCAGCTCCTCGTCCGAGAGGCGTTGGTGCATCGAGCCGCGCTGCCCGACGACCGTTCGTTCGTGCACGATGCTGTCGTCGGTACGGACGCGTAGGCGGCCTCCCAGCTTCCAGGCGTAGGTCGCGTCGAACTCCGCGCACGCCACGAGCGGCGCGACCTTCGCCTGCAGCTCGGCGAGACGCGGATCGGCGATGCGGTCCGGTGCGTACGTCGCGGGGTCGCCGGGATCGGCGACGAATGCGGCGGCGATGTTGAACGGTCCGCTGTACTGCGCGGCAAGGACCGAAGCCGTGCCGTCGAGCGCGTTCTGCTCGGCGGCCTTCGTCGGCACCTCGGCGTCGATCGCCACGATGCGGTCGGGGTCGACGCCATCGGCACGCAGCTGCAGCGCCGCGTCGATGAGCGGATGGATGTCGCTGCACGCCGCGTACGGCTTGACGGTGATCTCGTCGACCATCCACCGCCGCCCGAGACCCTCCGTCAGCAGGTCGAGTCGTGGGTCGGTCGTGAAGATCCGGCAGAACCCGTACCGCCCGTCCAAGCCGCCCGCCGGTCCCTCGACACCGTCGGCTGCCAGGAAGGCCGCCGTCAAGCCACCCTCTGCGGCCCGGCCGGCGTGCAGGCGCTTGCTCATGCCACCGGACTGGCTGAACTCGGTCGTTCCCGACGCGAATGACGCGGCGAGCCCCAGTGCGTCCCGCAGGCCTTTCGCGTCGAGGCGCAACAGCGCGCCGACGGCCGCCGCAGCACCGAACACACCTGACTGTCCCGTCGGATGGAAGCCAGCGCGCATGTGTGCCGGCGGCCCGACAGCGATCCCGACACGGCCCATCGCCTCGTAGCCGATCACGACCGCCTCGAGCAGCTGGGGACCGGTCGCGCCCAGATCCCGGCCCGCGGCCAGCACGGCCGGAACCACCACCGCACCGGGGTGCGAGATGGCCTCCTCGTGCACGTCGTCCAATTCGAAGGCGTGGGCCGCCACACCATTGGCGAACGCCGCCATGGCCGCCGACGTCGCCGTTCCATCGCCGATGATCGCGCACGGGCCATCGCCACCGCTGCGCCGGGCGTGGTGCGCCGCCGCCCTTGCCCAGGGCTGGCCCGCACCGAACACCAGGCACGCGATCGTGTCGAGCATGAAGCCGACCGCACGGCGACGGTGCCGGGAGGTCATCCACGCCCGGTCCGTGAGGAACTCTGCGAGCGCCGCGCCGGCGCCGGCGTCTGCGGTCACGCGAGCATGGCCGTCTCGTACGGGAACCTCGTGAGCTGCCGGGTTCCGTGCTCGGTGATGAGCACCATCTCCTCGAGCTTGACGCCGTCGCCGCCGCCGACCTCACCGATGTAGCTCTCGACGGCCAGCACCATGCCAGGCTCGACCATCCCGTCGTACGCGTCGTCGGCATCCTCGTGCTGGAAGATGCACGGCCACTCATCGGACATGCCGATCCCGTGCACCGCCATGTCGTAGCGGCGATCGCGAAACCTGTCGGGACGCTGCCACAACCGTGCTGTCAGCTCCTTGAAGGTCATGCCTGGCGACAGCAGCGCGATGTTGTGACGCAACTCCTCCACCGCCACCCGGTACAGCTCCCGCTGGCGCGCCGACGGCTCGCCGGGCCCGCAATGGAACGTGCGGGAGATGTCCGCGCAGTAGCCGAGCGGACCAACCATGTCGGTGTCGACGCCGACCAGGTCGCCAGTTCGGACACGCCGGCCGCTCGCCTCCCGTTCCCACGGGTTGATCCGATCACCCGACGACAGCAGCCGCGTCTCGAGCCAGTCACCACCATGCTCGACGTTGACCCTGTGCAGGATCGCGGTCAGCTCGTGTTCTGACACCCCCGGCTCGATCGCCGCGCGCAGCTCGTACAACGCGGTCTCGGCCACGGCGATGGAGGCGTTCATGCACCGGATCTCGTCCGGCAGCTTGATGCTCCGCGCACGCTCGAGGACCTGATCCGCGTCGATGACGGTCATGCCGCGCCGCGCCAGCGCCGCGGGCACACCGACATGCGTCCGCCCGACCGCGAGCCGTCGACGATCCTCACCGAGCACGTCGCTGATCATCTGCGCGAACCGGACGATGTTGGCGTCGAGCGACACGCCGGCGCTGAACGGCGTCACGCTGACCGGGGTGCGCACCTCGTCGATCGTCTCCAGCGCGAGCGCGGCCGGCTGGACCTGGTCGACGGCGAACATGACGACCGGGCCGTCGACGGTCACCAGCAGGTAGTTGGACGGGATGTGCATCTGGAAGATGGCGTACGCACGGAACCCGGTGGCGTAGCGCATCTGAATCGGGTCGAACAGCAGCGCCGCGTCGACGCCGGCGTCGGCCAGCACCCCGCGGAGGCGGTGCAGCCGGTCACGGCGCAGGCCGGGCAGATCCAGCCCGGGCTCGGTGTCGGTGACCGTCAGCGAGGGCGTATGGCCCGCCGCGGCGACGAGTGGGTCGGTCACTCACCGGCCTCCGCGGAGCCTGGTTCCCTTGCGGCGCCCGGCAAGGCCTCCGCGGAGCCTGGTTCCGCTGCGGCACCCGGCAAGGCCTCCGCGGAGCCTGGTTCCGCTGCGGCACCCG
>JAHELV010000063.1:0-6423 GCA_024644015.1 Nitriliruptorales bacterium | reverse complement strand
CCCGGCAAGGCCTCCGCGGAGCCTGGTTCCGCTGCGGCACCCGGCAAGGCCTCCGCGGAGCCTGGTTCCGCTGCGGCACCCGCGGCGTCGGGTAGGGCGCTGCGGAACAGGTGCTGGAGATGCCACACCGGGTTCTCGCTGTTGGTGTCCGCCACGCCGCTGGGATCACACACCAGCGGCCCCGGCTGGTAGCCGCGACTGCGCATGCCGCGCTGGACGGACGCCAGCAGCAGCAGGTCCTCGGCGACCGTGGTGTTCCAGTCCAGGTCGATGACCTCCTGCTGTGCCGGCGTCGGCGAAGACTGCTCGAACCACCACTGCCGGATCAGCAGCGTGCGGTTTACGGCGATCGGCACCCAGCGAAAGGTGTTGAGCACACGACCCGGGTAGCACTGGATCGACGAGTCCGGCCACACGAAGAACGACCCGTACGCGTCGTCGGCCGCCGTTCGCTGATACGCAGGTCTGGCCGTCGCCCGCGCCGTGTGACGCACGCAGTTGCCGCCGCTGGCGATCCGGTAGCTGTCCCTGGCGACCACTCCGGTGGTGAAGGTCGTGTGCACGTTCGGGCAGTGGTAGCACTCGTTGTAGTTCTCGATCGCCAGCTTCCAGTTGGCTTCGATTACGACGGTGTTGGTGTGCGTGAGCACTCGCCGCTCAGCGTGTGGTGCGAGCGCGCCGAGCTCGTCTGCCACTCCCGGCACGTACTCATCCAGGGGTTGGGCATCCTGGTCGAGGTTCACGAACAAGAAGCCGCACAACGACTCGACCCGCACCGGCGGGACGCACAGCTCGCCGACGTCCGCGCCGCGCGACCGCAGCAACCGGCCGTCGCGGTCGTAGGTCCACGCGTGATACGGGCACGTGATGCGGTTGACATGGCCCGACGCGGCCATCAGCAATTCGTGCCCCCGGTGCTGGCACACGTTGAACATCGCGCGCACCCGACCGGCGCTGCGCAGCACGACGACGCCCTGGTCACCGACGGTAGCGGTGATGTAGTCCCCGTCGTGAGGGACCTGGCCCACGTGACCGACCAGGTGCCAGGTCGTGGGGAACACGGCGTCGAGCTCGCGCTGCCACACCTCCGGGTCGGTGTACGCCTTCCCCGTCAGCGCCAGCGGTCGTGTGCCATTCATGATATGGACCTCCCAACAGAGCGCCCCGGCACACAACGAGCCTTGGCCTGCGAGATGGTGTGGTCCCGTTGGTGATGGGTCGCAAGAAGATCGGGGGACGCGCCGCCGGCAGGGTCACACGACTGCTGCATCACGGCAGGTCCGCCAGCGCGTCGACCAGGCGGTCCATGTGGGCGCGATGGCCGACGTCGACGCGGAGGTGGCGGTCCGCCAGGCCACGGAACGACACCGCGCCGTCCTTGACGATCACCCCCCGTTCGAGCAGCCCCTCGAAGACCGCGGTCGAGTCTGTGTCGGGATCGAGAACCTCGATCAGAAAGAAGTTCGCGCGGGATCCGGGGATCATGCGAAAGCGGTCGAGGTCGGCCAGGCGGGAAATGATGTAGTCGCGGCTGTCGACGATCGTCGCAACCGTCCGATCGATGTGGTCGGAGTCGTCGAGCGCGGCGACTCCTCCCGCGATCTGCAGTTGGCCCATGTTCCACGTGGGCTTGACCGCCAGCAGAGGGTCGATGATCGGCCGATCGGCGACGCCGAAGCCGATGCGCAGCCCCGCCAGCCCGAACGCCTTGGAGAACGTGCGGAGGACGATGAGGTTCGGGTACTCGGCGACCAGATGGAGGTAGCCGGGCGTCTGCGAGTAGTGGACGTAGGCCTCGTCGAGGACCACCAACGCCTGCGGTGCCGCCTCGACGATGCGTCGCGCGTCCGCCTCGGAGATCCACGTGCCTGACGGCGAATGGGGATTGGTGATGAAGACGACGCGTGTGTCGGCGGTGATCGCGGCGACGTAGGCGTCGACGTCGAGCGCCATGTCGACCGTGTCGACCATGATCGGCCGACGACCTTCGGCTTCGGCGAACAGATGGTAGAGCGGAAAACAGGGTCGCGGCATCGCCACCTTGCCGCCGACCTCGGC
The DNA here is from genome assembly GCA_024644015.1 of Nitriliruptorales bacterium. Taxonomy (GTDB): domain Bacteria; phylum Actinomycetota; class Nitriliruptoria; order Euzebyales; family JAHELV01; genus JAHELV01. The sequence continues at coordinate 4,365 of JAHELV010000063.1, read as the reverse complement.
GAACGCCCGGATGATGCACGCGATCACCTCTGTCTCACCGGCGCCGACGATGAACTGCTCGGGCTGATAGCCGTACGTCGCCGCGAGCTTCTCGCGCAGCGGCTCAGCGGTCCACGACGGGTACAGGTGCAGTCGATCGAGGGCGGCGGTGACCGCGGCAACCGCCAGCGGAGACGGACCGTGCGGGTTCTCGGCGGACCCGAGTTTGGCGATCTGCTCGGGCGGCAGGCCGTAGCGCTGTGAGACCCAGTCGCGTGGCAGTCCCGCGACGTAGTACTCGGGATCCTTCAGGCCAGGATGGGCGAGCTGCATGGGTGAGCTCCTCGTCACTCGTAGACGCCGGCAGCGCGGCGCCGCCCGTGGAACTCCTCGATCGCGGTTGCGGCGTCGGTCGGGGTTTCGGCGGCCATGAAGGCCAGCAGGGTCTCGAGCAGCGCGACGGCGCCGATGACGCTCGAGAAGTACTGGGGCGAATCGGTCGGTACCACGAACGTATGTGCGGCGGCCGACGCGATCGGCGCGGCACGGCTGTCGGTGACAGCGACGACGGTCACACCACGGTCGCCCGCCATACGGGTGGCCTCGACGATCTCGACACGGTACGGCGAGAACGTCATCGACACCAGCACGTCGCCGGGGGCCATGCGGGCCACGTCGTCGATCGCCAGCCCACCGTTGGTCGGGATGGCGACGAGGTTCGGTGCGATCATGCCGCCGACGTAGCAGAAGTTCTGTGCCAGCGGCTGAGCCGTGCCGACACCGAGCACCGCCGTACGCCGGGCGGCCAGGATCACGCCGGCGACCGTCTTGACCTCGCCGGCGTCGGTGTCGGCGAACACCTGCTCGATCGTTGCCATCGACGCGCCGGCCATTTCCGACAGCAGCGCACCGTAGCGGCCACCGGTAGCGAGCGATCGCAGCCACCGCGCCTTCGACGGGAACGAGCTGCCGGTGCGGGTGATGTCCTGCTGGAAGTGCCGCCTCAAGTCGTCGTAGCCGTCGAATCCGAGCGCCCGTGCCAGCCGCACGAGCGTGTTCGGCTTGACATCGGCATCGTCGGCGACCTGCCGCATCGATGACACCGCGACCTCTGTCGGGTGGTCGAGCACGTAGCGTGCGGCGACCCGCAGCTGCGGCGTCAGATCGTCGTACGCCGCTGCCATCGCGTCGAGAATCGACGCGACGGTCATCACGGCCTCGTTCATGGTACGAATATACCGACATGTGTCTCATGTCGTACAGATGTGACATGCGCGACGGCGGCCCGATTGGCCGATTGACTGACCGGCGACAGGTTTCGCCCACAGGTTGAACGCGACTAGCGGCCGGGTCGACAGGTGTAACCGCCGGCTGTGTGGAGAGATTCAATGGTCGAGCCTCGGGAATCCTGGTCGGCTGCACCATCGCGGCGGTCGGCGCACCCGCGGCTGCCACGAGTTCGCGATGGTGGCAAGGCACCCACATGACCCAGCGCACCACCACCGACGGCACCGCCGTGATGTTGTCACTCGACGGGGCAGCGTCGGGGACCCACCGTTCAGGCACAGCGGTGGCCAGACCACCGAGTGAGACGGACCGCATTCTCCGCCTCGCCATTGCGGCTGGCCGCCTGGGAACCTGGCGCTGGGACCTCGGGTCCGGGCATGTGCAATGGGATGAGCGGTTGGAGGAGATCTTCGGGTTCGCTCCCGGGGAATTCGACGGCAGCTATGAGGCCTATCTGGCCCGCCTGCATCCCGACGAGCGTGAGGCCATCGTGGCCGAGGTCGACGCGGCCGTGGCACAGCGCCGGTCGTACTGGCTCGAGCATCGCGTGGTGTGGCGCGACGGCACGGTCCGGTGGGTCCAGGGCGTCGGCCAGACCAGTGTCGACGAGTCCGGTGAGGCGACAGGCACCTTCGGCTGCGTCGCCGACGTCACCGAGCGTGTCGTGGCCGAAGCGGACCGAACGGTCGCCTTGGAACGCCTCGAGTTCCTCGCCGACGTCGCTGCAGCGCTGAACCAGTCGCTCGACGTCAACGCGACCCTTGACCAAGTGGTGGCGCTGGCGGTGCCCCGCCTTGCCGACGCCGCACTCCTGTTCACAGTCAACGAGTCGGGCCCACAACTGGTCGCCGTTCGCCACACGGACCCCGCCCGCGGCGAGCTGTTGGCCGAGCTGTTCGCGAGCTACCCGATACGGGCCGACCAGCCGGGTATGGGCGCGGCGATGACCACCGGGCAGATCCAGCTGCTACCGGAGGTGCCGGACGAGCTGTTGCGGGAGGTGGCCAACGACGATACACACCTGTCAATGCTTCGCCGGTTGGAGGTCGGATCCGGCATCGCGGTTCCCCTTGCCGTCGAGGGTCGCGTCCTCGGAGTTCTGGGTCTGGGCCTCCAACATGACCGGCAGGTCACCGACGACCTGGTCCAAACCGCCGCCGCGCTGGCTTCCCGCGCGGCGATCGCGCTGGAGAACGCGCGTCTGCACACGACCGTCAAGACCGTCGCCGACGCGCTCCAGTCAGGACTGGCGCCAGCGCTGCCCCAGGCCCTGCCGGGCATGCGGGTCGCAGCCCGCTACGTCGCCGCCGGCGCGGGTGTCGAGGTCGGCGGAGACTTCTACGACCTCGTTGACTGCGGCGACGACAGGTGGCTCCTCGTCATTGGTGATGTGAGTGGGCGGGGCCCGAGCGCCGCCGCACTCAACGCTCAGGTTCGGTTCGCGGCGCGTGCCCTTGCCCGCACAGGCATCGATGCCGGGCAGGTCGCCACCGCCCTCAACGACAACGTCGTCGCGGATGCCGAGGAAGAACGGTTCTGCACTGCCGTGATCGCCACCCTCGCGCCAGACGACGCCGGCATCACGATTGAGCTTGTCGCGGCCGGGCATCCTGCGCCGATTGTGGCAAGGTCGGATGGAACGCTCGAGGAGTGCGACGGAGGCCACAACCCCGTCTTGGGCGTGCTTGCGGACGTCGCCTACGCGCCTGCCACGGTGCACCTCACCCCCGGCGACGTTCTTGTGGTGGTGACCGACGGTGTCCTCGAGGCGCGGAACCCCGACGGCGAGTTCTTCGATGAATGCCGCCTGCGCGAGGCGATCCGGCGGGCGACCCGAACGGCGGCAGGCATCGCCGACGGCATCCACGCGGCCGTTGGAGCCTTCGCACGTCCCGCGACGGACGACCTTGCCATCGTGACAGTGGAAGCGACGTAGCCGCTTCTCTCAGGACCGCAGGCGGCGCCGTCGAACAGGTCGTGACGCCGCGGCAACCGACGAACGTGAGTTGACACATGGCAGAGGTTGCAGCACGGCGGGCCGTACCCGACACGATGCGGGCGGTCGTGCTCACGGGCCACGGCGGGCTCGACACTCTGGACTACCGTTCCGATGTACCCGTTCCGATCCCTGGACCGCACGACGTACTCATCGAGGTCGCCGCGTGCGGAATGAACAACACCGACATCAACACCCGCACCGGTTGGTACTCGAAGACGGTCACGTCTGCGACCGGAGACGAAGTGGCGCCGAGCGGCGGTGACGGCTCGTGGGGTGGGCACTTCACCTTCCCTCGCATCCAGGGCGCCGATCCGGCCGGTCACATCGTGGCGGTCGGCTCTGGCGTGCCGACCGACCGCATCGGGCAGCGGGTACTGGTCGACGGCTGGCTGCGCGATGCCGACGGCAGGCTCGACCGCGCACGCTATCTGGGGTCCGAGATCGACGGCGGTTATGCGGAGTACGTGCGCGTGCCGGCGGCCAACGTCCATGCCATCGACAGCGGGTTCACGGACGTGGAACTGGCGAGCTTCCCCTGCTCGTACGCGACCGCGGAGCACATGCTGCACCGGGCCGGCGCGCGCGAAGGGCAGTGGGTCCTGGTCACCGGCGCCTCCGGTGGCGTCGGCGGCGCGCTCGTCCAGTTGGCAGGCCGGCGTGGCGCCCGGGTGGCCGCGATCACCAGCGCCGCCAAGATCGACGCTGTGGAGCAACTGGGCGCCGACGTGGTGCTCGACCGGTCGCGTGACGACCTCGACGCAGCCGTGCTCGACGCCACGGGCGGCATCGACGTGTTCGCCGACGTCGTCGGCGGTACGTGGTTCGCGCCGCTGCTCGAGACCGTCCGCCGCGGCGGGCACTACACGACGGCGGGCGCGATCGCCGGTCCGATCGTGGCGCTGGACCTGCGCACGCTGTACCTGCACGACCTGACGATGCACGGCGCCACCGTGGTGCCGGCGGAGGTGTTCGCCAACCTCGTGGGCTACATCGAACGTGGCGAAGTGACGCCGGTCGTCGCCCGGACCTTCCCGTTGGAGGACATGGCGGCAGCACAGACGGCCTTCATGGCCAAGCAGGACGCCGGTGCGATCGTGATC
>JAHELV010000119.1 GCA_024644015.1 Nitriliruptorales bacterium | reverse complement strand
CCGGGTCACGGCCGCGGCTTGGCGCCGGCGTGCTGCGCCGGCTGCGCTGCGCGGCGATCGTGCGCTCGGGTGTCGGCGTCGACTCGATCGACCTGGCCGCGGCCAACGCACTCGGCATCCGTGTCGCCTACGTGCCCGACTACGGAACCGAGGCCGTGGCCCAGCACACACTGGCGCTCGTTCTGGCCGCGACACGCCGGCTCGTCGAGGCCGACCAGCTCGTTCGCAGCGGTGGCTGGGGCATCGCCGACCTGCGCCAGCTGCACCTGCCGGCGGCACTGACCGCCGGCGTCGTCGGCATCGGGCGGATCGGCGCACGGGTCGCGGAGCTGTTGGCAGCCGTGGGGTTCGGTCGCGTGCTCGCGCACGACGCGGCCGGCGTCGCGCCGCCGGCGGGGGTCGTGGCCACCGGCCTCGACGAGCTGGTCACCGCCAGCGACGTCATCTGCCTGCACGTGCCCGCGGCAGCCGGCGACGCCCCGCTGTTCGACGGGGAGCGGCTGGCGCGGATGCGCCCCGGCAGCGTGCTGGTGAACACGGCTCGCGGCGGCCTCGTCGAGCCGGCTGCGCTCGCGGCAGCGCTGGCGGCCGGCGCGCCGCGGATCGCGGCGCTCGACGTGCACGTCCCCGAGCCGCCGGACCTCACGGTGTTCGACGACGTCGCAGGGCAACTCATTCTCACGCCCCACATGGCGTGGTACACCGAGCAGACCCAGGCCGAGCTCCGGCGACAGTCGGCACACGCTGCGCGAGCCGTGCTGGAGGGCCGGTCGCCACGTCACGTGGTCGCGGCGCCCGACGACCGCCTCCCGAAGGAGGAATGATGAGCCGGCGCACCATCACCGACCTGACCAGCCCCGATCTCGCGGCGCTCACCGCGCGCTCCGGGATCGCCGTCGTTGCCCTGGGCAGCGTCGAGCAGCACGGCCCCCACCTGCCGTGCGGCACGGACACGTTCGCCGCCGAGCTGGTCGCCGCGGCGCTGGCGGTGCGCCTCGATGCGCTGCTGGTGCCGTTCGGGCCCTACGGCATCACGCCGATCCATGCCGGTCATCCTGGGACCGTCAGCCTGCGGCGCGCCACGTTCGAAGCGTTGCTCACCGACATCGCCGACGAGCTGATCATCGCGAGCGCCATCCAGCGCCTGGTGCTGTGCAACTGGCACGAGGGCAACAACGCCGCCATCGACGCCGTCGCGACCGACATCCAGGCCCGCCACGCCGGCGTGCGTGTAGTCACCGCCCACGCCTGCTACACGGCGCAGCGCGTCTACGCGGCGGCGGGGGGCGAGCTGACCCACGGCGGCGGCATCGAGACCCTGGCGGTCATGGCGCACGACCCGGATCTGGTGCACGTCGCGCGCGCCGGGACCGCCCGCCGCACCGCTGACGCGGTCGCGCTGGACACGATGCGCCGCGACCGCGAGGTCCACGGCTACGTCACCGACGTCACCGAGATCGACGACAGCGGCTGGTACGGCGACCCGACCTGGGCCGACGGCGACCGCGCCGCCGGCTTCGCCGACACGGTCGCGGACCAGATCGCCAAGCGCGTCACGCAGATCTTCGCGCTCCGCGCGGAGGCGCCGTGAGCATCACCCGCTCCACCCGGCTGCGGTTCGCCGCCCTGCCCGGCCGCGCCTCGGCCGACCCGCTCGACGGCGTCGGTGCGGCATCGAGCGTCCGCATCGTGCGCCTGCACCGGACCAAGGGCAGACGCGCCCACGTGCACCCACGATCCGAGGAGATCATGTATGTGATCGCCGGCACCGCCACGGTGTGGATCGACGGCGTTCGCGAGCGTGTGCGCGCCGGCGACGTGGTCCACGTCCCGGCCGGCGCCGCCCACGCGACGGTCCCCGACGCCGACACCGACGTCGAGCTCGTCTGCTTCTTCCCCGACCCCGACCTCGCGTCGAACCTGGCCGAGACGGGGCACGCCGTCGACACGGAAGGACCGTCGTCATGACCGAGATCGCCGCAGCCAGCGACCGGACCGACCACGTACGCCTCGCGCCGGTCGGGCTGGGGCGCTGGGCCGCGGTGCTGGCCCGCGGCGCCATGCGGGGCGACGTCATCGAGCTCGCGTCGTGCTTCACCCGCTCGCCTGAGCGCCGCGCGGCGTTCTGCGAGGAGTTCGGGATCCCGCGGTCGGCGGCGTCGTACGACGAGCTTCTGGCCGACGAGACGATCGAGGGGGTCATCATCACGACCCCCAACGACACCCACGCGGATCTGGTGATCGCGGCCCTCGACGCCGGAAAGGCGGTCTACGTCGACAAGCCGATCGCCCACACGCTCGATGACGCGCTGGCCATCCGCGCCGCGGTGGAGCGCACGGGGCAGGTGTTCGCGGTCGGCCACTCGGCGCGGCGCCTGGCTGGCAGCCGCGTCATGCGCCGGTGGATCGAGGACGGCGCGCTGGGTGCCGTGTCGTTGGCCGAGGCGAACTTCTCCAACGAGCGTGGGCTGGAGCTGACGCCACAGACGTGGCGTTGGTACGCCGACAAGTCGCCCGGCGGCACGTTGATCCAGTTGGGCGTCCACCACGCCGACAACCTGCAGTACCTGCTCGGTCCCGTCGCGCAGGTGTCCGCGCACGCCCGCCGGCTGCACACCGCCGCCGAGGTACCCGACGCGGTCATGTGCATACTCGAGTTCAGGTCCGGTGCGTTGGGCTACCTCGGCTGTGGCTGGGCGTCACCGGGCATCTATCAGATCCGCCTGCAGGGCACCCGGCAGAACCTGCTGTACGACCTGGACTTCACCCACTGGGACGCGTCGGATCAGGCCGACGACTGGTCCACCCTGGTCTCCCAGGCCTACCGGCAGCCGGAACGCTCCGAGGTGGCGCTGCCGCGCACCGACATGTTCCGCGAGCAGCTCGACGAGTTCGCGCTGGCGATCCGCGGCGAGGCGAAGGTCGAGGTCGGCGTCGACGAGGCAATCCGCGCGCTCGCGGTCGTCCATGCCGCGCTCGAGTCGTCGCGGCGCGACGGGGTCGCGGTGGCGCTGGCCCCGCTGCTGGGCTGAGGAGCCAGGCGTGGCCAGCAGCTACCCCACCATGAAGCCGACCGCCACGCGCGCCGCGACCGCGGCACGTCCACACACCAGATCGGCGGGCGACGCGGATACAATCGTTTGCACGGTTGCCGGGTCTGCGCCCCGGTGCCCGATACCACCCCACACAGGAGGCATACGCGATGGCGCTCGATGACACCACGGTCGGATGGATCGGTGCCGGTCGGATGGGCGTCGCGCTCATGGACCGCCTGTTGGACGCCGGCTGCGACCTCGCGGCGTGGAATCGCACGCGCGCCAAGCTCGAGCCACTCGCGGACGCCGGCGCAACCATCGTCGAGCGCCCGGCCGACCTGGCCGACCGCGACGTCGTGTTCACCATGGTGTCGTCGTCGGACGTGTTCGAGGAGGTCACGACCGGCACCGACGGGCTGCTGACCGGCGCCGCGGGCCCGGCGGTGCTCGTCGACTCGTCGACCGTGTCCGCGGAGTCCTCCGAGCGGGTGCGCGCGCAGGCCGCCAAGGTGGGCACCGAGGTGCTGGCCGCGCCGGTCAGTGGGAACCCGAAGGTGGTCCGATCGGGGCGTTTGACGGTCGCCGTGTCGGGTCCGCGGCATGCGTACGAGACGGCGCTGCCGCTGCTGGACCGGTTCGGACAGAAGGTCACATACGTCGGCGACGGCGAACAGGCGCGGCTGGTCAAGATCTGCCACAACCTGCTGCTGGGGATCGTGACGCAGTCGCTGGCCGAGATCACCGTGCTGGCCGAGCGCGCGGGGGTGCCCCGCGCCGACTTCCTCGACTTCGTCAACAACAGCGTCATGGGATCGACGTTCAGCCGCTACAAGACCCCGGCGCTGGTCAACCTCGACTTCACACCGACCTTCACCGGTCACCTGCTGCGCAAGGACTTCGAGCTCGGGCTCGAAGCGGGCCGCGAGTTCGACGTGCCGCTGCCGGTGTCTGCGCTCGTGCACCAGATGGTGACCCAGCTGATCGGCTCCGGGCGCGGCGACGTGGACTTCGCGGCGCTGCTGGAACTGCAGGCCGAGCTGTCCGGTTTGGACCTGCGATCCGAGGATGTCGAGGTCGCCGACGGGCTGACCCCGCTCGACGACGCAGACCGCTGATGACGACATGCGCCTCTGGACAGACCAATGCCGGCGTGACGGCCGAACTGGTCCGGCGGCGCACGAACCTCAGGATCCTCGAAGCGCCCAGATCACCAACGGGTGTTCGCCCGCCGACAGGTCACCAGCGGTGGGCGACGTCGATCACGACCCGGCTGCGCTGCCCCGGACCATCCAGCACGAACACGCGGAACGGCAGCCGAGCGCGCACACCCAGACCGATCCTCACGCCGTC
>JAHELV010000062.1:3633-17948 GCA_024644015.1 Nitriliruptorales bacterium | reverse complement strand
CTCGGCCGTCAACTGGTGCCCCAGCCCTCACCGGTACGCGGCGGCCGCCTGATCGAAACTGGCCTGTACGGCGTGGTGCGCCACCCGATCTACACGGCGGTCCTGCTGCTGATCGCCGGCTCGATGTTCCGCTCGGTCAGCCTGGCCGGACTGTCGGTGCTGATCGTCACGATGCTGTTCTTCGACCGCAAGAGCGCCTACGAGGAGTCGCTGCTGGCCGACGCCTACCCGGGCTACGACGGGTACCGGCGGCGTGTGCGGTGGAAGTTGGTGCCCGGGGTGCGCTGATCGGCGCGTGAGCTGCGACGATGGCGTGTGTGAATACCAGATCGAGCCGGCTGGTCGACCTCAGCCATCGCGTCAGCGAGGGCATGGTCACCTATCCCGGCCTGCCGGGGCCCGAGCTCGGCGACCATCTGACGCGCGCCGAGGCTGAGGAGCGCTACGGTCCCGGCGTGACCTTCCACGTGGGGCGCATCTCGATGGTGGCCAACACCGGCACGTACCTCGACAGCCCCTACCACCGGTACTCCGACGGCACGGACCTGGCCGGGCTGCGGCTCGATCAGCTCGCCGACATCGAAGGGGTGACGGTCAGCGTTGCGGGGTCGGGTCGGCGCGCCGTGCGTGCCGACGACCTGAGGGCGGTAGCGGTCTCAGACCGCGCGGTGCTGATCCACACCGGCTGGGACCGCCACTGGCGCACACCCGCCTACGGGGTCGGAGCGCCGTTCGTCTCGCGGGCGGCGGCCGAATGGCTTGTGGCTCAACGCGTCGCACTCGTCGGCATCGACTCGGTCAACATCGACGACATCGATGATCTCAGCCGTCCTGCGCACTCGTTGTTGCTGGGTGCGGGGATCCCGGTCGTCGAGCACCTGTGCGGCCTGGAGCGGCTGCCGGCGGAGGGCTACCGGTTCCATGCCGCGCCTGCACCGGTTGAACGTTTCGGTACGTTCCCGGTGCGTGCGTACGCGGTCGTCGGGTGATGCGTGCGCGTGGGGTGTATCGCGCCGGCCGCATCTTCCGGCTGCTCGGTCTGCCGTTGGGCACCGTCGCGTTGTCGGTCGAGGGTGTCGCGCGGCGCTGGGCGGGACAGGACCCGCAACGGGTCCGCCGTGACCTTCGCCAGCGCAACGCCGCGCGCACCCGGCGTGTGCTCGGTGATCTGAAGGGCGGCGCGCTCAAGGCCGGCCAGTTGCTCGCGACCCTCGACGCGTTGTTCCCGGTCGACCCCGACGCCACCTGGCAACGGGCGTTGGCGGATGTGCCGGAGCACAACACGACCGTGGAGTTCGCGAAGCTCGAGCCGGTGCTGTGCGCCGAACTCGGACCTGACTGGCGCGCCCGGTTCACCGCCTTCGACGAGCGCTTCGCGGCGGCCGCATCGATCGGCCAGGTGCACCACGGGGTGCTGGCCGACGGACGGCGTGTCGCCGTCAAGATTCAGTACCCCGACATCGCCGACGTGCTGCGCTCGGACATGCGGGCGGTGTCGCTGATGACCCGGGCGACGGCCCTGGTCGCGCCCGGGCTCGCCCTGCCACCGCTGGTCGCGGAGCTGCGTACACGGCTGGCCGAGGAGCTGGACTATGTGGCGGAGGCCGACGCACAGCGACGCTTCGCCCGCGCATACAACGACGACCCGGAGGTGGTCATCCCCGACGTCGTGCTGGCAACACCGCGCGTCCTGATCACCGAGTGGCTGGACGCCACACCGTTCGTGATGGTAGCCGCGCAGGGCAGCGGATCCGCACGCGATCGGGCGGGCACGTTGTACATGCGGTTCCTGCTGTCGGGGCCCGAGCGTGCCGGGCTGTTACACACCGACCCCCACCCGGGCAACTTCCGGCTCACCGACGATGGTCGGTTGGGCGTGCTCGACTTCGGCTCGACGCTCGCCATGCCCGACGGCATGCCCAAGACCTTCGGTCGGCTGTTGACGGTGCTGCGTCGCGCGGACACCGACGAGATCCTCGCCGGCCTGCGCGACGAGGGTTTCGTGCGGCCGGGCGCGACCGTCGAGGCGGACAAGCTCGCCGACTACCTGGCGCCGTTCACCGTGCCCGCCGGCCATGAGTCGTTCACGTTCAGCCGCGCCTGGCTGCGCAGCCAGTTCTCGCGGATCAACGACCCGCGCAACCCGGAGTTCGGCGTCGCGCTGCAGCTGCGGATGCCTCCTGAGCATCTGTTCACCCACCGGGTGTGGCTCGGGTGCGTCGGGGTGCTGTGCCAACTCGGGGCAACGGTCGCCGTGCGCCCCGAGATCGAGCGGTGGTTGCCCGGCTTCGACGCCAGATGAATCGGACCTGTGGGGAGCAGGTACGAGATCAGTCGACCAGCAGGACCGCCTTGCCGCGGATCCTGCGGTCGCGCAGGTCGGCGAGCACCTGTTCCGTCAGGGTCCACGACTCGGTGCGGCCGATCTCGGGGTGCAGCCTGCCGGCGCCGACCAGGCGGACCAGTGTGGCCACGTCGTCGTCGCGCGCGGCGGGGGTGTAGTGGTGGCTGAACACCTCGATCCGCACGCCATGCGACGCCATCGCCAGCCCGAAGGGCACCGTGATCGTGGGCCCACCCGCCCTGCCGTACCACAGCACCAGACCGTCGGGCGCGGTCTTGCCCAGTGCAGCGGTGAAGACGTCGCCGGCCACCGACTCGAGCACCACGTCGAACGGCCCCTCGGCGTCGTCGACGTCGTGGACCACCGCGGCTGCGCCCAGCTCGAGCAGCCGGGCGCCGCGCTCCGCCGACCGCGTGACGGCGGTCACCAGCGCGCCGGCGTTGGTCGCCAACTCGGTGACGTAGTGGCCGACGCCCCCGGAGGCGCCTGTCACGAGCATGCGTACGCCGACCAGCGACCCAGCCCTGCGCAGCAGCCGCAGCGCGGTCACGCCGGCCAGCGGCAGGGCTGCCGCCTCGGCGACGGTCATGTCGTCGGGGATCGGCGCCACGCGGCTCGCCGGCACCACGACCTGCTCGGCCCAGCCCTCCCAGTCAGCCAACGCGGCCACGCGCACGCCGGGAGGCAGCCCGGAGACCGTTGACGTGACGACCGTACCGGCCAGGTCCTGGCCCGGCCGCCAGTCGGGTCGCGGGTTGGCCAGCAGCGACAATTCCCCGCGGTTGACGGAGAACGCCTCGACGTCGATCAAGACGTCGCCGCGCCCTGCGTTCGGGGCCTCGACGTCGGCGATCTCGACCAGGCGGTCGTCGTTGCTGGGGACCAGCGCCCGCATCGTCAGCCTTGGCCGAGGGGGTTGAACTGCTCGACGAGGTCGCGGAGCCGGTTGGCCAGGTTGTCACCGATCGTGTCGTTGTTGGCCAGCTCATCGATCCGTCGGCGGAGCTGATCGATGCCGTTCTCGCTCGCGGCAGCGCCACCTGAATCCTGACCGGTCGCGTCGAGGGCCTGCTCCAGCTCGCGTCGGAGCTCGTCGATGCGGTCCTGTGTCGCCTGGTCGGCTGCGCGCCCACGCTCGACCAGGCGTTGGAGCCGGTCGGCGGCGCGGTTGAGACTGTCGATTCTGCGTTCGATGCTGTTCTGTCCGCCGTCCGCCGGCTGCTGGTCCGCGGGCTGCTCGTCGGGTTGCTGACCGGCGACGTCCTGCGCGGGCTCTTCGCTGGCCACCGGAGCGGTGTCCACGGTCTCGCGGCCGCGGGTGTCGGCCCAGGCCAAGGCCAGCACGGCAAGCAGCAGTATCGCCGCGAGCGTGATGGCGACCCCTCGCGCCGTGACAGCCCGCCGTCTGCGCGGAGGGTCGTCGTAGGCACGCGTCGAGTCGGGCGGCGCGTCCTGCCACTCGTTGGCCAGCGCCAGCGTCGAGTCCTGAGGCATCGCCCGCGTCGTCGACACGATCGTGCCGTCCGACGATACGGCGCCTGACAGGCGGGTGAGGTCGGCGCGCATGGCCGCGGGCGAGTCGTACCGCTGGTCAGGGTCCTTGGCCAGCGCGCGGGTGACCACCGCCTCCAGGTCGCGCGGCACGCCGGTCCGGAACCGCGAGAGCGGCGGCACGGGTGCGTCGATGTGCTGCATGACGACAGCCGACGAGCTGTCGCCGTCGAACGGTGGGCGTCCCGCGAGCATCTCGAACAGCACGCAGCCCAGCGCGTAGATGTCGCTACGCCGGTCCGACCGCCCACCGCGGGCCTGCTCGGGCGCGAGGTACGGCGGTGAGCCCTGGATCGTCGTGATGTCGCTGCTGGCGGCACGGGCGATCCCGAAGTCGGTGACCTTGAGGGCACCCTCACTGTCGAACAGCACGTTGCGTGGCTTGACGTCGTGGTGCACCAGGCCGCGGTCGTGCGCGGCCTGCAGCGCATCGGCGATGCTGATGGCGATCCGCACGGCATCGTCGACGGGCATCTGGCCGTCGCGCGAAATGACGTCGGCCAGCGTCGGACCCTCGACCAGCTCCATGACGATCGCGTGGGTGTCGCCATCGGAGATCGCGTCGAAGACGTTGACGATGTTGGGGTGGTTCAACGATGCGGCGGCGCGCGCCTCCCGGTCGAACCGTTCGATCGAGCGGGCGTCCGACAGCAAGTGGGGGGCCAGCACCTTGACCGCCACCTCACGGGACAGCCGGCGGTCGTGTGCGCGAAAGACTTCGGCCATGCCGCCGCGTCCGAGCGGCGATTGCAGCTCGTAGCGGTCGACCAGCACGTCACCTGGAACAGACATCTGACCCAATATCACCGTTGTGGGACGAAGTTGCCAACCGTCCGACCGTGCGCGGTGCCGACTGTGGCCCAGTCGTTACATTGTCGTGCCGGTCGTCGTCGGCGATGTCGCCACCGTACGCGCCTGCGGCCGACGTGCGGCCGTCGGTCACCCGAAGGCGTCGTCGCGGTCGATCGCAGCGCGGAAGTCTTCGAGCGTGACCGGCGGCTCCAGTGCGAACTTGTCGACCAGCAGGTGGCCGTTGCGGATGCGGTCGATCCGGAAGCTGCGGTGGTCCTGTCGCAGCTCGCACCACGCGCCGACGGTCCACGTCCGGCCCCAGAAGAACAGTGCGAGCGGGCGAACGACCCGTTCGGTGACCGTGTCGTCATCGCGGGCGTAGACGATGTGCAGGCGCCGTTGCCCGTCGATCGCCTCGCGCACGAGGCCGAGGGTTTCGCGGGGCTCCTCGGGAACCCAGAACGACAGCGCGAACAAGGCGGTGTCGACGATGCGGTGCCGCTCGGACGGCGGCAGCACCGCCTCGACCTTGCGCAGCGAGCTGCGCGCGGCTGTGCGCAGCCTGGGATCGCCCCAGGCCTCGACCATGCGGGCACCCAGCACCAGTGCCTGGACCTCTGCGACGGTGAACATCAGGGGCGGCAGTTCGAACGTGCTGGCGAGCCGGTAGCCGACGCCGGCTTCCCCCTCGATCGGGATGCCGGCGCCGACCAGATCGGCGATGTCGCGGTAGACGGTACGCGGCGACACCTCCAGGTGCCCGGCCAGCTGCGCCGCCGTCGTGACGGGACGGCGACGCAACTCGAGCACGATCGAGAACAGCCTGTCAGCTCGTCGCATCCTGTGCGGCATCCTCGGCGATGGCGTGGAAGAAATCCAACACCACCCCGTTTGGGTCGCGCAGCACGAAGCTGCGCCAGCCCCAGGGCTTGTCGGTCGCCTCGGGCGCGCGCACACCGCGATCGGCCAGGACCGCGTGATGTTTGTCGGCGTCATCGACGGCGACCGACACCACCAGACCGCCAGTGAACGTCGGCTCGCCGCCCATCGGTCCGTCGGGGCCGTCGGGCGCCATGAAGGCCAGCTCACGGGTGTCGGGGTCGTCGCCGAAGCGCACCTGCAGGTAGTCGCCCTGTTCGATGACGGGGGTGCAGCCGAGGTCGTCGACGTAGAAGCGGCGGGTCGCCGCAACGTCCTCGACGACGAGCAGCGGCACCATGTCGGGGTGTGCCATGGCGTGTCCTTTCGGTTCGATTCGCCTGTGCCCGCCACCCTGACCGACGCCTGCTGACAGCATCGTGTCAGCAGGCGGGACACTGCTGCCACCCCTGTGGCAGTAGCGTCGGGACACATACCAGGGGCGGAGAGGATGCAGGCATGCGTGGGCTGGTACTCGACGACGTCGGACACGTGTCGTACCGGACCGATCTGACCGATCCGGTGCTGATGGAGTCCACGGACGCGCTGGTCGCCGTCCGCCGCGCAGGCTTGTGCGGATCGGACCTGCATCCGTACGAGGGCCGCGAGGCGGTGCGGTTCGGTGTGGTGCCCGGTCACGAGTTCGTCGGTGAGGTGGCCGCCGTAGGCCCCGACGTGACCGCGGTCGCCGCCGGCACCCGGGTGCTGGCACCGTTCACGTCGTGCTGTGGCAGGTGCGGACCGTGTCGCCGTGGTCTCACGGCGCGCTGTGTCCACGGCGAGCTGTTCGGGTACGCGCCGCCCGACGACGACACGGTGCCGGCGCTGCACGGTGGCCAGGCCGAGCTCGTGCGGGTGCCGTGGGCCGACGCGACACTCGTCGACGTGCCGGCGGACCTCGACGATCGTGCGGCAGTGCTGCTGACCGACAACCTGCCCACGGCGTGGCACGCCGTCGAGCGGGCGGAGGTGGCCGGTGGCGGCGTCGCAGTCGTCGTCGGCCTGGGCGCCGTGGGTCTGTGCGCGATCGCGGCGGCCGACGCCATGGGCGCGAGCGTGGTGCTGGGCGTCGACCCCGTCGCGGAACGCCGGGCGCGTGCGGTGCGGCTCGGTGCCGCAGTCGCCACTCCCGAGGCGGCGCGGTCCGCGCTCGCCGACCGGTGTGGGTGCCCCGACGGCGCGCCCTCGGTGGTCGATGCGGCGGGGACCCCCACCGCGCAGGCGCTGGCGTTCTCGCTGGTGCGCCCCGGTGGCACGCTGTCGGTCATCGCCGTGCAGACCGCTGAGCGCTTCGGATTCACCGCCGTGCAGGCCTACGACGCCAACGTGACGGTGCGGTTCGGACGCGCGTCGGTCCGCGCGGTGCTCGACCGCATCCTCCCGTGGGCGGCGCACGCCGCCTCGTCGCTCGCCGATGTCGTGATTACCGATCCGCGCGTGCCCCTCGCCGACGGGCCGCGCACCTATCGGCGTTTCTCGCAGCGTGCCGGCGGCATCGTCAAGGCGGTCTTCGTACCATGACTCAGCACATGCCCCGTGACGTCACCGATCTCGTAGAGACCAGGTCCGTAGCCAGTCCGGTCCCTGTGTCGCCGGTCTCCGCCCGGGCTTCGTTCATCGAGATCGACGTGATTGCGCACCGGTCCGCTCGAGGAGCTGTGCCCGCAACCACCGTGCCCGGGCGGCCGTGACGTCGCAGCGCCTGGGTGTCGCCGCCGCCGTCGTCGGAGGCGAGACCGTCGCCGGGGACGTCGCGATCGCCGACGGTCGCATCTCGGCGATCGGCTGCGCGCCCGCCGGCGGTACCGACCTGGCGATCCCCGGTCTGATCGACCTCCATGTCCACGGCTGTGGCGGCGTCGACTTCGTGCACGCCGACCGCGCCGGGTACCGTGCCGCGGGCCGGCGCCTGCTGGCCGGCGGCGTGACGACCTATCAGCCGACGTTCGTCAGCGCGCCGCTGCACGACCTCGAGCTGGCGCTGGCCGAGCTCGCCGGTCTGCCCGCAGATGACGGCCCGCTCGCGCTCGGCGCGCACCTCGAAGGACCGTTTCTCGCTCCCGGTCACATGGGCGCGCACAACCCCCGGTTCCGTATGGACCCCGACGGTGAGTCGCTCGGCCGGTTGCTCGCCGCCGGTCCGGTCACCGAGGTGACCCTGGCACCAGAACGCCGCGGCGCGTTGGCGCTCATCCCGGTGCTGGCCGACCGCGGCGTGGTCGTGTCGATCGGCCACACCGACGCCACGGCCGCGCAGGCCCGCGCGGCCTTCTCGGCGGGTGCCCGCAGTGTCACGCACCTGTTCAACGCCATGCGACCGTTGCACCACCGGGATCCCGGGGTGATCGGCGCGGCCCTGTGCAGCGATGACGTCGTGGTGGAGGTCATCGTCGACGGACATCATCTCGACGCAGACGTCGTGCGCCTCATCTGGCGCGCTGCCGGCGGCCGTGTGGCGCTGGTGACGGACGGCACGGCGGCCGCGGGCATGACCGACGGCACGTACAGCATCGGCGACATCGTGGTTGCGTCCATCGGCGGGGCCGTTCGCGACGCGGCTGGTGCACTGGCCGGCAGCGCGCTCACGATGATCGCTGCGGTACGCAACACAACTGCGCTCGGGGTCCCGTTGGAAGCGGCGATCGGGGCGGCCACGCGCGTACCAGCCCGGCTGTCGGGTCGGGACGACATCGGCGATCTGGCACCCGGAATGATCGCCGACGTCGTGGTCGTCGACGACGGCCTGACGGTCAGGCGGACCGTTGTGGGCGGCCGGACGCGCTACACAGCGTGATCGCGGTACGGACGGTTGCCGTCAGCCGTGGTCGAAGTCCAGGTCGAGCGGGGCGCCGAGGAACCGGCCGACGTCGTCGACCTCGGCGCGCAGGCCCTCGGTCGCGCGGGCGGGCAGGGCGCCGAGCGGGCGGACGACCACACGGCCGAGACGATGCGAGCGGTCGATGCGCCAGGTCGCGACGCATGACCCGTCGAGCATCACGGTCGGCCGGATGATCCCGCCGCCGGGATGGACCGCCGGCCACCGCGCGGGGTCGACCGCATGGCTCCGTTCACGATAGCCGAGCAGGTAGTTGTCGAAGGCCGGCAGCAGGCGCACGCTGGTCGCGCCGCCGGCCTCGGCGTGGGGTGACTCCTCGGGCAGGCGCCACAACTGCCTGTCGGCATCGGTGGCGATCAGATCGCCGGCCAGCGCCCGCCAAGCTGCGCGGACGTCCGCTGCCGGCAGCCCCGACCACGTCGCGAAGTCGTCGACGCCCGCCGGTTGGTGTGCGGACAGGTACCGGCGAGCGAGGTTGGCCAGGGCTGCAGCCCGGTCGTCGCACGGGTCGCCGGGCAGCCAGTCGTCGAGCAGCTGGTAGGCGGGCTCGCCGTCGCGTGCGACGGTTTCGACGGCGATCCCCTCCAGACATGCGCGCCGGACGAGATGGACAGGCGCCTGGCCGTCGCGGTCGATCGCGACGCCCTCGTTGGTCAGCGCCTCGGCGATCTCGTGACGGGTCAACGGGCCTGATGCGCCAAGCACCTCGCGGACACGGGGCAGAGCCCGCCGGCACACGTCCTCGTCAAGTCCGAGTTGCGCCAGCCGGCGCTTGGAGCGGTGGATGAACACCGGTCCGAAGACCGCCAGCAGTTCGCGCAGCTGGCCCGCGGGCACCAGGTGCAGGGTGCCGCGCATGCACCAGGCCCGGACGATCGACCGATCGAGCGCCCGCGCGGTCGAGACGTCGCCCGCCACCAGGGCGCCGCTGCGCACGCGGACGCCCAACAACGCGGCCCGCCCGTCCTGCGCCTGGATGGCGGCGACCTCGCGCACGACCGTTGCGACATCGGCGCGGTCGTGGGCCGCTCCGGCGTGCAGACGCTGACTGCGCGTCCGCTGGGCCCGTACGCTCGCGTCAGCGCTCACATCACGCCGTGTCGTCGGCGTGCGGCGGCGCAAGACGCAGGCGGGAGCCGCGTGGGTGCTCGGTGCGCCCGTGCGCGGTGATCTCCCAGACCGACCGGTGGCCCTGGACCTCCCACTGGTCTGGTCCGCCGACCAGCGCCGTGTCCTCGTCGATTCCCAGGACGATCACGCCGTGCGACGGTGCCATCAGCCAGCGCAGCGCGCGGCTCGGCACGATCCGCGGGAGGCGATCGAAGTGCGGGATGACCTGCAGGTGGGGCACGACCCCCAGACCCGGTTCCGGCGGCCGCCGTGGATGCAGCAGGTCAGGGACGTTGGCGGTCAGTGCCATCGCTCCAGCGCTGCAGCCCGCCAGTGCAGCGCCGGCTCGCCAGGCGTCGTGAATCGCGCGCCACACACGGGTACCGCGCAGCGTTGCGGCCAGAAACGGCGGACTGCCGCCCGACAGGTAGACGAGCCCGGCGCCCTCGACCAGGGCGGCGACCTCGGCGTCGTCCGCACTGGCACGGTCGACGACGGGGACCACGACCTGTTCGACACCGAGGCGGTCCGCTGCCCGGCCGCCGAGGCGGTGCCAGTAGCGCACGCGTTCGCCACCCTCTGGTGCCGCCGCCGTCGCCAGTTGCGCCATGCGTGGCGGCCGTCCGGCCAGCAGTTCCTGCTCGACCGCCTCCATCGCGGGCAGGTACTCGCCGCTGCCGAGCAGTGCCACGGGACCCTGGTCGCCCATCGTCAACGCCGGGGCCCGCACGCCGGCTTGGTCACCGACGCGCCTTAAGCGCGGTTGACGTCACCGTCGAATCACCAATCTGGATGACGACCCAGCGTCGTACTAATAACACGCTTGGTATTAGTCGTTCGGCGCGAAGGGGCAGAAGATGCGAACAGCCAAGCAAGATATCAGGACGGTGGAGAGCTGGGGGTACAGCCGCAGCGAGGCGCTCGAGTTCGTGACGCGCCGTGCCGTCGCGGACGCGCGGCGGATCGCCGAGGAGTCCCGTGTCACCCCCGACCTGGCCGCGCTGGAACAGCAACTGGCCTACCTGGCCGAGCTGCGGGCGATCTGCCTGGCGTCGATGAGCCGCCAGCGGTTCGTCAGCCACGCATGACCACCCCCCGCCACACAAGGCCGACCGCCGACGGGAGCAGCGAGGTCTGGCATCCTCTGTGCCTCTGCTGGCGTCACGTCGACGGTCAGAACATCGTGAACCTACCGCTGATCGGGCGGGCAGTCGAGGGGGTCGCGCGATGGCCGCGCTGTCAGCGGCTCGGCGGTGCGAGCAGCCCGACTGCCTCCTCGAGTCGGTCAGCAGCCGCCTCGGGGCCATGCACCCGCAGCCCGTCGCGACGGATGCGGCCCATAAGGAACAGCCACAGGTCGGCCGAGGTCCCCTCGATGCGGACTTCGGCCGGGTGGTCCGCACTGACCACGTCTATCGCGTCGGAGTGGAGGCGGACCGCCCACGCGCGCGTGTCGCCCACGGCGCGCAGGACGACCACCTCACCGTCGCCGCCGACCTGGGCGCCCCGCAGCCGCGGCTCCAGATAGATCTCGAGTGCCTCGGTGACGCCCGCGGCGGCAACGTCGTCAGCGATCGGGTCGGCGACGCCGAACGCGCGCTGCGTGTCCCACCGGTGGACCGTGGTCTCCAACGCCATCCGACGCCTCCAGAAGCTCACCGTGCCGTCGCCGGCGAACGTCCAGACGATCGTCGAGGCGCTCGTCGCCGCCAGGGCTGCGGCGACGGCGGCAGCTCCGTCGCGAAACCAGCCGATCACATCAGCGGGCAGCCGTTCGAACTCGGGTTGCGGTATCCGCTGCGTCGCCTGGTTCACGACGATCGCGGTGACCCAGCGATGGATTCGTCCGGTGTGGATCACCAGGTCCGCAACCGACCAGTTCGGGTAGGTCGGTACGTTGCGGTCAGGATCCTGCGCGGCGCAGCGGGCGAGGGCGTCGGACGCAGCCCGCAGCACGTCCAGCGCCGCGTCGTCATCCATGCCGCGACCATAACCGACGCGCGCCGCCCCGACGGTCACGATTCGCGCCGAGGCGCCACCACGGTCGGACCGTGGTGGCGCCTGCAGTGCGCTACGGCTGCGCGTTGGCTACTACTGAGACTCGAGGGCCTCGACGCGAGCGGTCAGGGCCGCGACGGTGGCCTCGAGCTCGGCGACCTGCGCCGTCAGCTCCGTGACCTCGTCCGCAGGCGCGGCCACGGCGTCGACGTCATCGACCTCGCCGAGCATGCGAGCGGCAAGCGTCGCGAACTCCCCGCGGGTGACCGGCTTGTTGGGGCAGAACCGCCCTGCCTTGCAGCCCTTCGTCACTCCCGAGTCCTGCAGCCACGCGATGCCCTCGACGTGCGGGTAGTTCTTCGCCACGTCGGTGAACTCCTCGTCGCCGTCCTCGTCCTCGTCCTGCTCGTCGCAGTCATCGGTCGAGGCGCTCGACACGTCCGACTCGTCTGCATCGTCGGGCGCGCACGTCGGATCATCGCCGGGTTCGGCGCTGTCGTCGGCGACTGCGGCCGTACCGCCGACCAGTGCGAGCAGCAACGCGATCAGGGCGACGAGTGCGAGGATGGTCGGCTTCGACGTGCGGGCGGTGTTGGTCATTCAGCTCCCCTTGACGGTGTGTAGCTGCACCGTCGGCGCATCGCGATGCCGGCCAAGCCACGTGCGGTTGGGCCTGTTCCGGATGAGGCGTCGGCCGGTACGTGACCGTTGGTGCACCCGAGCGAGGCCGGCGTCCTCGTGCGCACCGCGCGCGTCATAGGATCTGGTGTTTTCGATAGGGACCATCCCATGAAGATCCGACCGCTGCGCCCCGACGATGCCGAGCAGGCCTTCCAGCTGCGGGTCGCCGCGTTCAGCGCCGTCACGCGGGACGACTACGACGCCGACGAGGTCTACATCCCCGACCACCACCGTCTGGTCGCGGTGGACGGGCGCCGTATGGTCGGCCACGCAGGTGCCTGGCCGTTCCGGCAGGCGTTCGGAGGCCACCCTGTGCCCATGGGGGGCCTCGCCGGGGTCGTCGTCGTCGACGACCGGCGCGGCACGGGCATCGGGTCCCAGCTGTTGTCCGCCGCACTCGACCACATGGGCGACGCGGGCATGGTGATCTCGACGCTGTACCCGAGCACACCCCTGCCGTACCGGCGGTGGGGATGGGAGTTCGCCGGCGTGCATGCCCGCGGGACGCTGCGCACGCGCGATCTGCTCGACGTGCCTGCACCGACCAGCGGTATCGTGTTGCGTCCCTACACGCCCGCGGATCTCGCGCCGATCGTTGCCGTGCACGACGGGGTGACCCGCACCGAACCGGGCGGGCTCGTCGCAGGTGAACGGTGGCTACGACGCGCGCTGCGCCCCGATCCCGACGAGCCGGAGATCGTGATCGTCGCCACCCGCGGCGACGATCCGGTCGGTCTGCTGCTGTTGGCCAAGACGCAACCCACCGAAGGGCACGGCAGCTACGGCCTCGACGTGCGCCGCCTGTTCGGGGTCGACCGCGACGTCGAGCGTGTGCTGTGGCGCGCCGTCGGCTACCACCACCCGGTCGCGGCACGAACCTCCTTCGTGACGCGACCGGCCGAACCACTGCTGTTCGATCTGCAACACGGGCTTGACGTATCAGGCGCGCTGACAATGCGGTTCATGACGAGGCTCGTCGATGCGCCGGCCGCGATCTCCGCGCGTGGATGGCCGGCCATATCGGCGACCGTCGAGCTCGAGATCGTGGACGCTCGCCGCCCTGCCAACGCCGGCCGTTTCGTCTTCGAGGTACGCGACGGTGCCGCCGCCCTGACCGCGGGAGGCAGCGGACGTGTCGCCATCGACATCGGCGCGCTGTCCAGCCTGTACACGGGCTTCGCCTCGGCACGACAGCTGGCGCACGCCCACCGGCTGACCGGTGCGACCGACGCTGACATCGTCGCGCTGAGCGACGCTTTCAACGCACAGACACCGTTCCTGCGCGACTACTTCTGACCCTGAAGCGTCCACCGCCCGTCCATCGCGTCATTCTCGGTTCTGCTCGGTGATGATGTCCCGGAGCCGCTGCGAGTCCGCGTCCGACCACCGGTCCGGCGGGTCGATCGCCACCCACGCGTCGACGGGGTTGGCACCGTACACATGGCCGTGACCCTCCGGCACGCCGGTCGAGAACGCCATGTCGGTCGCCACCTGCCAGAACGTGATCACCGGCAGCCACCTCATCGCGGGAGACACGTCCGGTCCCCGCGGATCATCCAGCCACCCAGGGCGGCGCCACAGCAGGTTCGGGGAGAACCACGTGATCGGGTCCGACGAGTTCTGCAGGTACACGATCCGTCTGGGCAGCCACTCGCTGGCGGGTTTTGCCACATCGGCCGGTTCGACCGCGAACCGCACGTTGCGGCCTCCATCATGAACGGGCCGCCAGTGCGGACTGCCCTGCTCGCGCGCCGCCGTCAGGCCGCCGTGGATCTCGTTCTGGAAGACCGGACCGACGAGCAGGGCCCCGTCGACACCTGCGATCATCTCATTGACGTCCCGGAAGGCCGACTCGGTGCCGTACGACCCCAGGCTCTCGCCGAACAGCAGGAGGCGCGGACGGGACGTCTCGGGCAGCAGCGACCACCGGTCCTGGACAGCCTCGATCATCTGGCGGCCCGCGGCGGCCGCCTCCTCCTGGTCGACAAGGAACGAGATCCAACTCGGCAGGTAGGAGTACTGCAGCGCGACGAGGGCGGTGGAGCCGTCGTGGATGTACTCCAGCGGGTCGGCCGCCTGCGCGTC
>JAHELV010000062.1:0-3533 GCA_024644015.1 Nitriliruptorales bacterium | reverse complement strand
GCGCCGGCCGTCAGCGCAGCTGGGCGATCCATTCCTCGACGAGATCGCCCAGGACGCCGAGCGTGACCATGCCCGATCCCAGCACGGTGTCGTGGAAGCCGCGGATGTCGAACCCGCCGTCGAGTGCGGCCTCGGCTTGGTCGCGCAGGCGGCGGATCTCGAGCTGGCCGAGCTTGTAGGACAAGGCCTGGCCGGGAATCGCGAGGTAGCGATCGACCTCGACATCGATCGTGTCGAACGGCAACGGCGTGTGTTCGCGCATGTAGGTGATGGCCTGGTCGCGCGACCAGCCTTTCGCATGCAGCCCGGTGTCGACCACGAGACGGGCGGCGCGGAAGGCGTCCAGGGCGAGCATGCCCAGCAGATCACGCTCCTGGCCGTACAGGCCCATCTCGTGTGCCAGCCGCTCCGCGTACAACCCCCAGCCCTCCGCGTAGGCGGTCTGCAGCGAATGCTGCTGGAACGCCGGGACGCCATCGAGCTCTCCGGCGATCGCGAGCTGCAGATGATGCCCGGGTATCGCCTCGTGGAAGGCGGTGGCCTGCCCCTCGAAGCGGAACATCGCCCCCGCGTCACGCGTGTTGAGGAAGTAGGTGCCGCCGCGGCTGCCGTCCTGTGCGGGCTGGATGTAGTAGGCGGGCGGCGCGCTCGCCGCCAGGAAGTCAGGGACCGGCTGGACGCGGCAGTCGGCGACCGGGAGGCGGCCGAACCAGCGGCCGATCACGGCGCGGGCGCGGTGGAGCGCATCCTCCGCGTCGGCGATCATCTGTTCGCCGGACTGGTACCGCAGGTCGTCGTCGGAACGCATCCGCGCGAAGATCTGCGGCACGTCGGTGGTGGAGAACAGGCGGTCGCCGAGCGCCGAGAACTCCGCGGCCAGGGGACCGTCGATGTAGTCGCGACCGATCTCGTGCACCTCGTCGGGATCGATGTCGAGCGACGTGGAGATCCGCACCTTGTCCCGGTAGAGGCCGTCGCCTCCCTCGAGCCAGCACAGGCCGGCGTGCTCGTCGTCGCGACCGTGGGTCAGCAGATCGGCTTCGATCGCGTCGCGGTACCGCTGCATCGCCGGACGCACGACGCTGGACGCGACCGCCCGCAGTTCGTCGCGCCACGCCGACTCGCCGTCCCAGTCGGCGGGCCCCGACATCGTCAGCAGCGGGTCGGCGTCGATCGGCGATCTCAGATATCCGTCGACCTGGGCCAGCACGTGCCGCAGGTTCCGGCTCACCGGTGGCAGGCCCGCGTCGACGCCCTCGCGGAAGCGCACGATCGCCTGTGCCAGGTAGCGGTCGGTCTGGGCGAACCGTTCGACGGCGGCGGCGGCGTGCTGCGGCTCGGGGAACGTCATCGACGCGGTCGCCTGCAGGACCAACAGCTGCGGGCCCGCCATCTGGTTGCATCCGAGCAGGATGTGCGAGGGCCTGTCGCCGTCGGCGCCGCCGAGGGCGCGCAGCCGCGAATCGAGCTCGGCGCGCAGCATGCTGACGGTGACACCGTCGGCGTGAGGACCGGGTGTGAGCTGGTCGGTCTGTCGCAGCAGCTCGGCGTACCGTGAGCGCTGGTCGAGCTCCGCCT
The DNA here is from genome assembly GCA_024644015.1 of Nitriliruptorales bacterium. Lineage (GTDB taxonomy): Bacteria > Actinomycetota > Nitriliruptoria > Euzebyales > JAHELV01 > JAHELV01. The sequence goes on along the minus strand of JAHELV010000062.1, from coordinate 1,955 downwards.
CGCGGGACAGATCTTCGATCTCGGCGTCGTGGTCGTGGATGCCCAGCAACGTCGCCCACGAGGGGGCGATCGACATCAGATACGTCCAGTACTGCTCGGCCAGCGTACCGATCGACACCGTGGCGCTCCTTCTCGCGGACGATGCGATGCTAGCGTCGACCGCTGCCCGATCTGCCGGTCTGTGCCAGGATGGTGGGGACGCGGCGTCGTGAGGCCCTGCAGATCGAAACGCGATGACCGAAGAGCTCAGACGAGACATCCAACGACGGGTGCTCGCCGTCCAGCGGCACTACCACACGGGCGGCCGCACACTGCGGGCTGTGTGGCTCGTCGCTGCGTTCGGTGTCGTGCTCGCGGGGTTGGCCATGACCGTGCTGCCGGGGCCAGCCACGCTGGTGATCCCCGTCGGCCTCGCGATGCTTGCCGTCCGCTTCCGGTGGGCGCAGTCAGCGTTGCGCGCAGCCATCGACCACGGCGTGCGCCAGCAGCGTCGGTTCGTCAAGGCCGGCGTCGCCGCCCGGGTGACGTGGAGCCTGGTGACGCTCGGCGCGGTCGGCGGGGCCGCGTTCCTCGTGTTGCGGTGAGCGGCACCGAGCGATCCGTGCTCAGTCGCGAGCGAAGTCCTTGAACTCCTGCCAGCGACCGTCGGCGAGCAGCACCGCCTGCTCAGGCCACGTCGACGGGTCGTGCATCCGGTAGCGCGGACCGGCGTCCGCGAGCACCTTCTCGAGCTGTTCCACGTCAGCGTCGGCCAGCGCCCGCCAGGTGTTGAAGCCGGCGTCGCCGAGCAGCCCCGCGATCTTGGGTCCGATGCCGTCGACGACCGTGAGGTCGTCGGTTGCGATCGCTGAGCCCAGGATCGCCGCGGCCTGAGAAACGTCCGTTGGCGTGGTGTCCCGCGCCTGGCGACCCGCCTCGAGCTCGGAGACGTGCGCATGCAACTCGGCCGCCTCGGCTCTGCTCCGCTCCAGTTCGGCGGTCAGTCTCTGGGCGTCCGCGCGGGCCTGGTCGAGGTCGGCACGCAGTGTCTCCTCCGCCTGCCGCCCGCCGTCGAGCGTTCGGACCTCGTCGCGTAGCTTCTCGATTTCGACATCGCGTGCGTGCAGCTCTTCCGACAGGTCATCTGTCTGTGAGCGCTGTTCTTCGAGCGGTCCGCGTTCCTCGGTCAGCTGAGATTCACGGTTGGGATCCATGCCCAGCCACCAGCGCCACCACCACACCACGGGGCCCATCGCACATCCATTCGTTGCGCTCGACACCTACCAGCGTGCGCCCACCGTAGTGGCTCTGACGATCGTTGCGCCAATGTCGATCCGCTGTGGAGAGCCTGGCGGCTGCGGCGACGACCGACTGACGCCCGTCGAGGACGCGGGTGCGGTTGCGCCCGTGTCCGGTCGGTTGTGCACCCGCGTGGGCGGTGGTGGCTGAGGCGGGTGCGGTTGTGCCCGTGTCCGGTCGGTTGTGCACCCGCGTGGGCGGTGGTGGCTGAGGCGGGTGCGGTTGTGCCCGTGTCCGGTCGGTTGTGCACCCGCGTGGGCGGTGGTGGCTGAGGCGGGTGCGGTTGCGCCCGCGTCCGGTCGGTTGTGCACCCGCGTGAGGGGCGCGGGCTGGTCAGCAGATGCGGGGGAGGGGATCGCCGACCAGCATGTCGATCATCCGGTGGCCGCCGAACGTCGTCCTGCCCAGCACCCGGCCTTCCGGCTCCTCGCGGACCTCACCGATGATCGCGGCCGCTTCGCCCGCGGGCTGTGCGCGCAGGGCTTCGAGCGCGGCGTCGGCCCGCTCGGGCGCGACGAACGCGATCAGCTTGCCCTCGTTGGCGACGTACAGCGGGTCGATGCCCAGGATCTCGCCGGCGCCGACGACCTCGGGCCGCAGCGGCAGCCTCTGCTCGTCGATCACGACGCCGAGCTGCGTGCTCAGGGCGATCTCGTTGAGCACCGTCGCGACGCCGC
>JAHELV010000118.1 GCA_024644015.1 Nitriliruptorales bacterium | reverse complement strand
GCGTTGGGTTTGGCCGAGGCGACCACCGGCACACTCGCAACGACGAGCGCGACTACCATGACCACCGCTCTGAATCTTCCGCTCATACGGGAAAGACCTCTCTGCTCGGATTCACTCCCCATCGGAAACTAGACCTACTGTCAACTGTTGTGAATGCTTTGAACAGATATTGACTAGTGAGCATAACTAATAGTAGTTTTGTACTTACTATTGGTTATGCTCAGACGAGGACCCGGACGATGACATCGCGGTGGGACATGGCACTGCCGAATCTGACCTTGGCCGACGTGCTGGTGTTCACGGTCGTCAACGTCGTGTGCGTCGCGCAGTCGATCGGGTTCTTCAGCCGGCCGCACAACCCGGAATGGAACCGCGGACTTGGCGTGCTGATCCTGTGCATGGCGGTGCCCGCCGCGGTGGCGGCCGTGCTCAACGTCGGCAACGGCCGGGGATGGTGGTGGGCGGCACCCGCCAGCTTCGTCGCGTTCGCAGCGCTCGAGCTGGTGGTCGACTACGTCGCGGGGGTCCAGTTCCGCCAGCCACCCCGACCGGCTGTCCTCGTCCCGTATCTCGCGCTGTTCTACGGCAGCATCCTGGCCATGGGGCTGTACCTGCTCCCCGTGTCGCGCACCCTGTGGGCCATCACCGGCGGCACGGTGGCGCTCCTGCTCGCCGCGACGGTCTTCGCCCAGGTCCGCGGCGTCGGCTGACCGCGAAGGGCGTCCCGCCCCGGCGCAACGTGACGATGTCGGCCCTACCGCCCGCGTCGGCGCCGAGCCGCTCAAGAGACCAGGTTTCGTGACCAACGGGCTCCGTGCGTGTGACCAACGCCTCTATGCGGGACGCGACACCGTCGCACGATGGGGCGATGGACACTCAAGAGATGCACGCTGACACACTCGACGAGCAGCCGACGGCGGTTGCTGACGCAGCGTTGCCCGTCGCCGAGATCGGCCCATGGATGGCGAAGGCGTACCACGCCGTTGCGACGGCGCTGGCCGCGCAGGGCGTTGACCCTGTCGGACCGCCGTTCGCGCGGTATCACCGCCTCGAGGAGGACCGGACCACCATCGAGGCGGGGTTCCCCGTCGCACGGGCGATCGACGGCGTCGACGACGTACGGCCGTCGTCGCTGCCCGGCGGCCCGGCCGCCACCGCGATGCACGTCGGACCGTACGAGGCGATGGAGCTTACCTACGACGCGCTCCTGGCCTGGATCAGGCAGCACGGTGGTGAACCCGCCGGTGACGCCTGGGAGGTCTACCTCAGCGATCCCCGAGAGGAGCCGGACCCGGCGACATGGCGCACCGAGATCGTGCAGCCGTACCGCACGGCCTGACTCAGGTGGCCACCGTGAACGAGATGCTGATCGACCGGCTTCTGCCCGACTTCGACGTCACGCTGATCGAGCACACCGTCGTCGAGACCGATGTCGCGACCACGTGGGCGGCGCGGGAAGATCTGGATCTGGCGCAGGTCCACACGCCGCTGCTGGACGCCGCGCTCTTCGTACGCGACGTTCCGGCCAAGATGCGCGCCCGGTCCGGCCGGGCCGATCCGGCTCCCCCTCCGCCCGCCGAGCTCAAGCTCAGCGGAGACGGCATGGGACTCGATGGGTGGCTCATCCTCGGAGAGGTCGACGAGCGCGAGGTCGCGTTCGGTGCCGTCGGTCGGTTCTGGCAGTCCGACATCCAGTGGTACGACGTCACGGAGATGACGCCCGAGCAGTTCGCCGCTTTCGACGAGCCAGGCTGGGGTCGGATCGCGGCCAACTTCTCGTTGCGACCGTACGGCGAGGCCCGCACGCTGGTGTCCTATGAGGCCCGCACCGCGACCTCCGATCCCGACTCGGCGCGCAAGTTCGCCCGGTACTGGCGGCTCGTGCGGCCGTTCGTGGGCCACATCATGCGGGCCGCGCTGGCCGCCCTCGCACGGGAGGCCCAGGAACGGGCGCGCCGATCAGTACGGGCGTGACGCCTTCCATCCTGCTGGCCGGCCCACCGCACTGAAAGCCGCCGCCAGGCAGCGATGGTCGCCGGCGCGAACCGGTGTTACGTGACCGTGACTCCGCCGCGCGGGTGACCGATCACACCCCGATCGCAGCCGTGCGACGGATGGCGCGTCGCATCGCGGCTCGCGTGTCGGCGCCCACGACGCCGTCGTCATGCAGGCCTTCGGCGCGCTGGAAGGTGCGGGTCGCCCGGTCGCTGCGTGCACCGAAGACGCCGTCGACGCCCAGGGGTCCCTGCGGTGGCCGCTGCGACACCGCGAACGGGCCGAACTGCACGGTGTTGAGCTGCTCCTGCCAGTCACCGACATCCGCGCCACGGCTGCCGCGTCGGAGCAACCGGACCTTCGCACCGTGCGCCACGTCGATCGCGAGGCGCGTCGGGTTCTTCAGCTCCAGGACACGGAATCCGGTGCGCGCCCGCAGGCCGACCGCGAACGTGGTCTGGGCTTCGAACTCCCCGCCGTACCGGACCTGGCGCAACGTCGGAAAACGCGGCGTCAGCGGACCTGACGGCCGAAAGATCTTCGGGAACGACGCCGACTCCATGTCGACACTCCTCGCCTGGAGGTCCACTTGCAGCGCGGTGGTCCCGAGCACCGCGATCGGCTGGCCACTGCCGTCCCTGCGTGCCACCGCCGTGTAGCTGATCGCGTACGCGGGCAGGCCGCCCTCAAACTCGAACACGACACGGTCGAAGCCGTCGTGCCGCCCAACGCGGATGCGACGGAGCTCCGCAGACGCTCCGCGCGCACGCCGGATCGTCGCGGTGTTGCGCAACGAACCCCTCGTCGCCGTCACGGCGCTCGTGCCGGGGACCTCTTGTCCCAACCAGTTGTAGAAGGTGGCCTCGCTGCCGTTGATCGAGTAGCGGGCGGTGTGAACCGTCGGGAACTGCGTCGCTGTGGTGTCCAGCTGGTTGAGCAGGCTCGTCGTCCCGCAGGACGTCGGACCCTTCGGGATCACCGGTCGCAGGTCGTGGAAGTCGACGTGCGCCACGCCGTCACGGATCGCGACCGAGCGCAGCATTCCCGCGGTCTCCGCAGAGAACAGGTAGCTGGTGACCCCGGCGGCGCGTTCCTCGGCGGTCGGTCCCTTGAGGAGCTCCTCGAGCGCGCCGGTCAGCACACGAGGCGTCGGCACCGTACGGTGGAGCACGGACGTGAGGTCACACTCGCTCCCGACCGGCGTGATGTGGATCTCCACCCGTGCGGTGCCGGACGCCGCCGCGGTCGTCGGGACCAGCAGCGCGATCAGCAGCAGGACAGCGGCCCACAGCAGCGGCCGCCCCTTCCGGGTCGACTGCTCGCTTGTCTGTGTCGAGGCGTTCGCGGTGTCCACGGCGTGCCTCCAGGTTCGAGGCGGCGTGCGACAGACCTGCGCCGGTCACTCCCCCACAGCTGGGTGTCGCCTCCGCACGCCGCGTGCACTGCGGCGGAGCGCCAGCTCTACGACCATTGTCGCACCTCGTGAGCGCGCGGTCCCTGCCAAGGGACCCGTTGCACCGGGGCCGATCGGCACGGCGCCGGCGCCGGCGCGGTCTCCGGCCGTTCGCCTGCGGGCGGCCGGATGGGAACCGCCGCCAAGCAGTGTGATCAAGCAGAACCGGGTCGGTTCGACGCGTTGTCAGGGCAGCAGACCGGTGTGGTTGGGTTCGTCGGCGATGATGCAATCGACGCCCTGGTCCGTGTACGACCGCACCCATGCGGCCATGTCTCCCCGCGCGCGGAGCGACGGGTTGTCGGAGTGGTACTGCTGGGGCAGCCAGGCGTGTTGCGCGCGGAACGTCCACACGCAGACCGTCAACCCGGCGGCCTTGGCCTCCGCGATGAGCTCGGGGGTGGCGGCGTCCCATCGTGCGGAGATCCCGCGGATGTCCCGGACCGCGTCGGTCTCCTCGACCAGTTCGTCGATCTCGCGCGAGGTGTCGACGTCGGGCTCACGGACGTCGCGGCGGAACAGCGGCACCGAGTAGTTCGCGGCGGCCCACTGCAGCTGCTCGATGGTCGCGGCGGCGAAGATCACCTGCCGTCCCGCGTCATCGGCGGCCTGCAGCTCGTTGAGGACCCGCTCCTCGCATTCGCCTGCGACTTTCATGCTGACCCACAAGCCGACGTTCGCCCCAGCGGCGCGGTTGATCATCCACTTGAGGGTGGGGATGCGGAACTGGCCGTCGTACGACGCCGAGCGGCGCCGGTACCACGGCCACCGCTCCTCCGCCTTCAACTTGCTTACGTAACCCCAGGTCCGCTGATCGATCCGGCCTGTCCCAGTCGTCGTCCGGTCCAACGTGGCGTCGTGCATCGCGACGGGGACGCCCGTGCGGGTGCAGCGGAAGTCGATCTCGACCCAGTCGACGCCCTTCTTCGCGGCGTTCTCGAGCGACTCGCGGGTGTTCTCCGGCCGGTACGCGGTCCCCCGATGGCCGAGCACGATCACATCTTCGGC
>JAHELV010000117.1 GCA_024644015.1 Nitriliruptorales bacterium | reverse complement strand
CACGCGCAGACGTTCCCCTACGGCGCGTACGCCGCGGTCGTCGCGGTTGATCTCGAGACCGGGCTGGTCACGCTGCGCCGCATCGTCGCCGTCGACGACTGCGGTCGCGTCCTGCACCCGGCGATCGTGGAGGGGCAGACCCACGGATCACTCGCACAAGGCATCGGGCAGGCGTTGTACGAGGAGGTCACCTACGACCCCGACGGCCAGCCCCAGGCGTCGACGCTGGTCGACTACCACGCGCCGTCGGCCGCCGATCTGCCGACGTTCGAGACCGACCGCCTCGTCAGTCCGGCACCCTCGAACCCGCTCGGCGTCAAAGGCGCCGGCGAGGCCGGCTGCATCGGGGCACCACCCGCGATCGTCAACGCGACGCTCGACGCGCTGCGGCCGCACGGCGTGACGCATCTGGACATGCCGTTGCACCCCGAGCGGGTGTGGCGCGCGCTCCAGGCCGCCCGCGACGGTGCGCCGACGTGACCGAACTGGCGATCATCGTCGTCGCGATCGGAATCGGCGCGTTCATCAAAGGGGTGACCGGCAGCGGCCTGCCGCAGATCGCCATCCCGGTGATGGCCTCATTCCTCGGCGTCGAGCGCTCCGTCGTCATCATGGCGATCCCCGGCATCGTGTCGAACGTGTGGCTGCTGTGGACGTTTCGGGACTCGTTCCGCAGCAGCCGCGACCTGCAGGTCCTGCTACCGATCGGCATCGTCGGGGTGATCATCGGCACCTGGCTGCTGCAGGCGCTCGACCCGCGGATCCTGTCGCTGGCGCTGGCCCTGATGATCGTGGCCTACGTCGTGCTGTTCATCTCACCGGTCGAGATCCACCTGCCGCCGCGGGTCACGCGATGGACCTCGCCGCCGGTCGGACTGGCCGCAGGCGCCCTGCAGGGCGCGACGGGGATCTCGGGGCCGCTGGTGCAGACCTACCTGCATGCCTACCGCCTCGACAAGCACGTGTACGTCGTGTCGATCGTCACGCTGTACGGCGTGTTCTCGGTGGCGCAGGTGGTGACCATCGCGGGGCTCGGCCTGTACTCGGCGAGCCGCCTGTTCGAAAGCCTCCTCGCGCTCGCGCCGATGGCGATCATGCTGCCGTTGGGTACCCGCCTCGCCCGGAGCATGTCCCAGCGGGTGTTCGACTTCTGGATCCTGGCGCTGCTGAGCGCCAGCGCCGCCAAGCTGGCATATGACGCCCTGTTCGGCGTCTGACCCGGCCCACGACCCTCCCGCATCAAGCCTGGTCGGGACGCCTGACCTCGCGTCTCACGCGGGTGCACCACCGACCGCATCCGGGCCCAACCGCACCCACGCCAGCCACCATCACCCACGCGGGTACACCACCGACCGCATCCGGCCCCAACCGCGCCCACGCCGGCCACCATCGCCCACGCGGGTGCACCACCGACCGCATCCGGCCCCAACCGCACCCACGCCAGCCAGCGCGGCGGTGTTGCGTTCGCCGGCACGAGACGTCAGGGTGCCTGCGATGACTCCGACGAAGCTGACCATCCGCAGCGATCGGGTGGTGACGCCGGACGGCACGCGACCGGCGGCCGTGCACGTGCGCAACGGAGTGATCGTGGCCGTCACCGACCTCGATGTCCCCGCGACCGGCCGCGTGGTCGAGGCGTTCGGCGACGTCGTCGCGCCCGGACTCGTCGACATCCACGTGCACATCAACGAACCCGGGCGCACCGCGTGGGAGGGGTTCGCCTCCGCCACACGGGCGGCTGCGGCGGGTGGCGTGACGACGATCATCGACATGCCACTCAACAGCGTGCCGCCCACCGTCACCGTCGCGGCGTTGACCGCCAAACGGCGGGCGGCGAAGGGCCAGTGCCACGTCGACGTGGGCTTCTGGGGCGGGATCGTGCCAGGCAATCTCGACGACCTGGCCGCCCTGCACGACGCGGGCGTCTTCGGTTTCAAGGCCTTCCTGGTCGACTCGGGCGTCGACGAGTTCGAATGCGTCGACGCCGGTCACCTCGAGCACGCGATGGGCCGCCTGGCCGACCTCGGGGCGCTGACCCTTGTGCACGCCGAAGCGGCCGACGTGATCGCTGCCGCGGGGGCTGTGCTCGACCACGGTGACGCGCGGGCCTACGCCACCTACCTGGCGTCACGACCCGACGAGGCCGAGGTGCGTGCCGTCGAGGACGTCGGCGCGATCGCGCTCCGTACCGGCGGGCGCGCGCACGTGCTGCATCTGTCATCCGCCGACGCGCTGTCACCGCTGCGCCGGGCGGCCCGGGCCGGCGCAGCGCTGACCGCCGAGACCTGCCCGCACTATCTCGCGCTGGCCGCCGAGGACGTGCCGGACGGCGCGACGGCGTACAAGTGCGCGCCGCCGATCCGAGCCACGGCCAACCGCAATCGGCTGTGGACGGCACTTGGCGACGGCACCATTGCGCTGGTCGCCAGCGACCACTCGCCGTGCCCCCCCGACCTCAAGCGCCTCGACGATGGGGACTTCGCGCGCGCCTGGGGTGGCATCGCCTCGCTGCAGCTGGCCCTGTCGGTCGTGTGGACCCACGCGCGGTCGCGCGGCCACATCCCCGCCGATGTGGTCCATTGGATGAGCACCGTGCCCGCGCGGCTGGTCGGACTGCACCGTAAGGGTGCGCTGGCGCCGGGTGGCGACGCCGACATCATCGTCTGGGATCCGGATGCGACGTGGGTGGTCGACGGCGACGCGTTGGAGCACCGCCACCCGGTGACACCCTACGAGGGCGTGACGCTGCGCGGGCGGGTGACGGCGACCTATCTTCGCGGGCGGGTCGTCTACCGGCACAGCGCCGTCACCCGACGGCCGACAGGACAGCTGCTCTCCAGGGAGGTGCGGTGACCGCGACACTGATCGATCTGGCCGACCGGCGCCTCGGCGGCCTCGTCCTGACCGCGAGCGACGAGTGGTTCGCAGCGAAGGAGCGACTGCTCGACCCGGAGCCACCGGTGTTCGACGCCGACTGCTACTCGACCCGCGGCAAGGTGATGGACGGCTGGGAAACCCGCCGCCACTCCCCCACCGGCGACGACTGGGCAATCATCCGCCTGGGCGCACCCGGCGTCGTGCGCCGCGCGATCGTCGACACCACCCACTTCAGGGGCAATGCGCCGGAACGCTGCGCGCTGGGCGGCTACGCCGCCGACGACCCGCTGCTCGACGACGCGCGAGCCGTCGAGTGGATCCCGCTGCTGGGATGGTCCGACCTGCGGCCCGACGATCGCAACGTCTTCGACCTCGACGACGGCCCACGCATGACGCACGTGCGCCTGCAGATCGCGCCCGACGGCGGCGTCGCTCGGATCCGCCTGCTCGGCGATGTGGTCACGGACCTGCGCGCCACTGCTGACCGGCACGGCTCGTTGGATCTGGCGTCGGCGTTGCACGGCGGCGTCGTCGAAGCGGCCAGCGAGCAGTTCTTCTCGCCCGCCCAGCAGCTGCTGCAGGTCGGCGACGCGCGTGACATGGGCGACGGCTGGGAGACCCGACGGAGGCGCGACGGCGGCCACGACTGGGTCGTCGTTCGACTGACCACGACGGCGCTGGTCGACCGCGTCGAGATCGACACCACGCACTTCCTGGGCAACCACCCACAGTCGTGCGCGGTAGACGCGTGCCGCCGCCCCGCCATCGACGGCGATCAGCTGGAGATCACCGACGACGCGTGGCACGAGGTGGTCGCGAGGACGCCGCTCGGCCCCCACGCCCGCCACGTCTTCGACGTCGACGATCCGCGACCGGCGACGCATGTGCGGCTGCGCATCCACCCCGACGGCGGCGTGGCGCGGCTGCGGGTCGTCGGTCGCGTCACCGACGACGGGTGGCGACGCGCCGGTGTGCGCTGGCTCGACGCCGCGACCCGACCAGCCGCCCGCGCGGCCCTGACACGCTGCTGCGGCTCGACGCGATGGGTCGACCGCATGCTGGCAAGCCGTCCGTTCGGCACATTCGACCGGCTGGGCGCAACCGCCGACCAGCTGTGGGAGCAGATGGAGCCCGACGACTGGCGCGAAGCGTTCGCGGCACACCCGCGGATCGGCGATCGGTCGGGCCCCGAGCACACCCGGCGGGAGCAGTCCGGTACGGCAGGTGCCGACCCGGAGGTGCTCGCGGCGTTGGCGGAGGGCAACCGTCGGTACGAACGTCGGTTCGACCACGTCTTCCTGATCGACGCCGCCGGTCGGTCCGCCGCCGAGATGTTGGGTGCCCTGCAGGAGCGGCTCGGCAACGATCCCGACACCGAGGCGGCCGTCGCCGCCGAGCAGCAGCGACGGATCACCCAGCGACGACTCGAGGCGATGATGCGCCCATGAGCGCCCCATATAGCGCCAGCGGTAGGCGCCCGACATGAGCGCCTCAAGTAGCGCCAGCGGTAGGCGCCCGACATGACCGCCTCAAGTAGCGCCAGCGGTAGGCGCCTGCCATGAGCGTGTCGACCCACGTGCTCGACACGGCGAGGGGCCAGCCTGCCGC
>JAHELV010000116.1 GCA_024644015.1 Nitriliruptorales bacterium | reverse complement strand
CGAGGCCTGCCGACCAGATGTTCACACCCGACCAGCCCTACTTCAACCCCGACGTCGTGCAAGAGGGAGACGACCCCGACCGCGCCCTCGAACTCGTCGCCGAGTACTGCGCCGACGTGCCAGAAGGGTGCAGTGACGGGAAGATCAACATGGCCGTGTCCTTCGTCGGTGGCTCGGTGTCTGAATCACGTCAGGCAGAGATCCTGGAGCAGGGCTGGAGCACGGCGTTCAACGTCGATTTCAACGAGCTGGTGCAGGACACGCTCGTCTTGAACGTAGCGACCGGGCAATACCAGTCCACCACGTGGCGGCAGTTCGGAGGCATCGACCCGGTGGGCTCGCGCCAGAATCTGTTGTGTCGGACGATCACCGACGGCATCTCGCTCAACTTCGCACGATTCTGCTCCGAGCAGCGCGATGCGCTGATCCTCGAGGCGCAGGCAACGGCTGATCTCGACGCTCAGATCCCGCTCTGGCAGGCCGTCGTTCAGGACGTCCACGATGCGTACTCCTACATCTTCATGCGCCACAGCCCTTGGGTCATCGCGTTCAATTCCGACGTGCGCGGCGTCTGCGATCGCACCTCACCCGAGGGCACACCGCTGCGCTGTGCGTTGAACGGTCGGACATGGTTCGACTCGACCTGGCTGGCGGAATAGCCCATCCAAGCCGGAAAGAGGCCTCCATGACGACCAACCGATCGACCCCCCACCACACGATCGAAGACTTCCCCGGCGCGATCGGTCGAACCCTCGCCGACTCCGAGCCGTTCTTCGAGCAGGAGGCGCATCCGGGCGACGACGCACCCAATGTCGTGATGGTGCTGCTCGACGACACCGGCTTCGCCCAGTTCGGCTGCTTCGGTTCCGACATCGAGACGCCGCACGTCGACGGTACCGAGGCCGGCCGGTACCACGACACTCGATTCTGGCGGTTCCCGGTGCCCCGCTTCTTCCTGCAATCGATGCCGACCCATGTTGTGCATCACCTGTATCCGACCATCCCACACTGGGATGAGCCCAAGGCGCTCGAAGCGCTGCGGCCCTTCATGATCGAGCGAGGAGTGCCGGGCGCCGACGAGATACCCGACCGCGTTCGCTTCAACCCGCTGCTCGGGCGCAGCCCGGTCAGATCCTGCCCAAGGAGCACCCAATGAGAATGAACCCACTCGGCTGGCTGCGGCGTCGGCTCAACCCCGACGCCGTCGACCCCGGCGTGCTCGCCGATCTCGCTCGACCCCACGATCCGGCCGACTACGAGATCCCCGAGCTCGACGGCTCGGGACCCAAAGCGGCCGATATCCCGCTGGTGCAGACGAAGCCCGACGCCTCGTGGAACGTGTGGCCGCCGCGCACGCTCAACGGTTGCCGCGAGCCGCTCGCTTCTGGTGCCCCCGATCTGCGAGGCGTGTGGGAGTGCTACGACGGCCGCATGAAAGGCCATGTCGAGCGGGTCGAGCAGGCCGGCAACCGCATCACCATCACCACCGGCGGCCTCGTCCACGACATGTTCTGCGACGGCACCCTCGAGAACGGCCAGGACGACGTCGCCGGGATCGGCGGCCGCCGCATTCTCGTCGCCGCCACCTACGAGGACGGCGTGCACAAGCTCCGCCCGTTCAACAAGAAAGTCGTCGCGGTCACCCGGAAACTCGACGGCGACGAGATGGTGTGGCGCTACGGGGTCACCAACAACCGGCTGCGGCGCCTCGACGCCCCGCCGCTCGACCACCCCGCCACCCGCGCCAACGCTGAGCAAGCCGGAGCCAAAGGAGACGGGTCATGACCCGGCATCCATTGACCCTGGCCGGCTGGTACGGCTCGCCCTACTCGTGGAAGATGCGCGGCGTGCTGCGCTACCGCCAGATCCCGTTTCGCTGGGTGGTGCGCGATTCGAAGTGGGACGACATCCCGGACCCGCCGGTTCGCATCGTGCCGGTGATCGTCTTCCCGCAGCCCGATGGGAGCTACGGCGAGGCCACCGTCGACTCGTCACCACAGATCATGCGGCTCGAAGCCGAGGTCAGCGGACGGAGCATCGTGCCGACCGACCCCGCCCTCGCGTTCATCGACGCCCTGATCGAGGACTACGCCGACGAATGGCTCACCAAGGCCATGTACCACTATCGCTGGGCCAACGACCCCGACATCACCACCGCAGGTCGCGTGCTCTCGGCCGCGGGGAACCGGCGGCTCACCAGCGACCAGCACGAGGCGGTCGCCAACATGGTCATCGAGCGCCAGACCGGTCGCCGCGCGCTGGTTGGCTCGACCGCGGAGACCGCACCGATCATCGAGTCGTCCTACGAACGTGTCCTGGACGTGCTCACCGAACTGTTCTCACAGCAGGAGTTCTTCCTCGGGGATCGACCGGGCCGCGGTGACTTCGGGCTGTACGGCCAACTCACTCAGCTCGTGCAGCGCGACCCGACGCCAACAGCGATCGCCGCTCGCCGTGCACCGAAGGTCGTCTCCTGGATCGACGATCTCGATGATCTCTCTTGGTTGCCGGTCGACGGCGATGTGGGCTGGTCGTCGTTGGACTCACTCCCGAGCGCAACGATTCGACTCCTTCATGAGATCGGGTCGACCTACGCGCCGTTCATGGTGGCCAACGCGCAGGCGCTGATGTCGGGAGCCGACGAGGTGGTGTGCCACGTGGAGGGCGGCACCTACCGGCAGGCCCCGTTCAAGTACCAGGGCAAGTGCCTGCAGTGGCTCCGCGAGGGGTACGCCGCGCTCGGCGACGCCGATCGTGCTCGGGTCGACGGTGCGCTCGCCGGCACCGGCTGCGAGGTCCTGTTCACATGAGTCTGCGCCGCACACTGATCTGGGGGCTTCCGACGCTCGCCTACGCCGCGTTCGTTCGCTGGTACACCGACTTCGGCGGCCCGCTCGATGACGACGAGATCGAGGTTTACCTCGCCCGGTTGGACACGCCCGACCACAGCGACGAGGACCGCGAGCGAATCGGTCGCTTCATGAAGACCGACACGGGTCGGCAGTTCCTGATGATGAACGCCATCGACTATGCCGACAATCCACCCGACGTCGCCGGAGCCGAGCCCGGCGAATCCGCCGCCAAGCTCATGGACCGCTACATGAAGCACATGTACGCGGAGCTGTTCAAGCGGGCCTGTCACCCCACCCTCATGGGAAACGCAGTCGGCGACGCGATCGACCTCGTCGGTGTCGACGACCTCGAGACCGCAGAGAGGTGGGATGCGGGAGCAGTCTTCCGCTGGCGGAGTCGCCGTACGTTCTGCGACATCGTGACGATCCCCGAGACGGCGGGTCGCCACGAGTTCAAGGTCGCCGCGCTCGACAAGACCATCTCGTACCCGATCGAGACGCAGCTGAACCTCGGCGACCCGAGGGCCCTACTGGGCCTGCTGCTCCTTGCCGCCGCGGCGCTCAGCGATCTGCTCACGACGCCGACCGGCCGCCGCCGCTGATGTCCACCAACACACCCCACAGGAGATCGACCCCCGATGGCTGAGATCGCACACGCGACGAGCATCGCTTCCCTGCCCGAGGACATCTGGGCCGCACTCGCCGATTTCGGTGGCATCAGCAGGTGGGCCCCGAACGTGGACCACTCCTGTCTGACGACATCTCAGCGCGAGGGCGCCGGCACCGTGCGCCGCGTCCAGGTCGGCCGCAACGCTCTGCTCGAACGTGTCGTCGAGTGGGCGCCGGGGGACCGCCTCGCCTACGCCATCGAGGGATTGCCCCCAGTGGTGCGTGCCGCAGTCAACACGTGGACGCTCGAAGCAGATGATGACGCGACCGCGGTGACGCTGCGGACGCACGTCGACACCGGCGCGCAGCCACCTCGACGGGTGGTCGCCCGCGTCATCGCCAGACTGATGGGCAAGGCGTCTGTCCAGATGCTCACCGGCCTCAAGGCCCATCTCGAGGAGGCCCAATCTGGGGAGTCTTGTTCCGTGGATACAGCGCCATGAGTCAACGTCCCGATGTCGTCGTGCTGATGACCGATGAGGAACGCGCCGCGCCACCGTATGAGTCGGCGGAGGTCGTGGCTTGGCGGCGCGAGAAGCTCACTGGCGCCCGGTGGTTCGAGGAGCATGGGGTGTCGTTCCGGCGGCACTACACGGGCTCGCTCGCGTGTGTGCCCAGTCGCCCGACCCTGTTCACCGGCCAGTATCCCGACGTCCACGGGGTCACCCAGACCAACGGTCTGGGCAAGATGCACGACGACTCCCGCATGCGCTGGCTCCGCCCGGGCGAGGTGCCGACGCTCGGCCACTGGTTCCGTGCTGGCGGGTACGACACCCAGTACGTGGGCAAATGGCACATGACCCATGCCGACATCATCGATCCGGCCACTGGCGGGTCAATGGCAACGCACGACGTCGATAGAACCCTCGACCGGCGTGCGATCCAGGCCTATCTCGACGCCGACCCACTCGATGAGTTCGGCTTCTCGGGCTGGATCGGACCCGAACCACACGGCCCCGATCCGGCGCTGGCGGGTCTGGTCTGCGATCCGATCTACGCGGATCGAGC
>JAHELV010000001.1:128950-132748 GCA_024644015.1 Nitriliruptorales bacterium | reverse complement strand
ACACCGAATCGAGGCCACGAGCCCAACCGTGCCCGCCGGAGCCATGACCACGCCGTGCCGCGACCGGGCGGCGATTCGCGGTGGGTAGACGCGCGACGCACGGCTCGCGACCGTGCGGACAGGCGCGCATCCCGACGTCCCCACAGCCCGGCGCCGTTTGCCCGGCGCTCACGCTGGACACAACCTTGGTGTCACCGGTGGGACCACCGCCCCTGGCGATGGAGCCAGCCTATGGACTTTCCGATCCAGGCCGGCAAGCTGTTGTTTGCCGCGCTGCTCGGCGCCGTCATCGGCGTGGAACGAGAGCTGGGGGGTAAGGCCGCTGGCGTGCGCACCAACGTCGTGATCGCGGTTGCATCCGCACTGTTCACCGTTCTGTCGATCGACGCCTTTCCGGTGATCGGCGACGGACCACGCGACACGGCTCGCGTGGCGGCCCAGATCGTCTCGGGCGTCGGCTTCCTAGGTGCCGGTGCGCTGATCCGCGACCGGTCCGGCGTCAAGGGTCTGACGACTGCGGCCGAGATCTGGCTGGTGGCGGCCATCGGCATGGCGGTCGGTGCGGGCGCCTACGCGGCGGCCGCTTTCACGGCGGTGCTGGTCGCCGGCCTGTTGTTCGGTCTTCGGCCGGTGAGCGCGTGGCTGGCCTCGAAGAGGCCAGTACCCGAACAGACCCGGCACGATGACACGTCCGGCGACGGCTAGCGCGGTCTCGACGCGCATCGCCCGCAGCCATCCGGCGCCGGTAGGCTGACGCCCCGAGTCCCAGCCATGGGAGATGCGATGCGATCACTGGTCGTCGGCGTCGACGGCTCGCCTGGCGCCGACCGCGCGCTGCAGTGGGCTGCGAGGGAGGCCCGCCTGTGGGCTGCACGCCTACACCTCGTCCACTGCTACCCGATGGACCGCGACACGGGACTGTGGCTCGACGAGGACAAACAGGCGGCGACCGACACGCTCGACGACATCACCGCCCGGGCGCGGAAGCATCTGGCCGGACTCGAGTGGGACGCGCAGATCGAGTGGGCACCCTCGGGCAGCTGGGCGTACAAGCTCGTCGACCGTGCGCGGGGTGCGGATGTGCTCGTGGTCGGCTCGCGCGGGCTGGGGGGCTTCCTGCAGTTGCTCCTGGGCTCGGTCAGCCACCACGTCAGCACGCACGCGGCCACCACGGTGGCGGTCGTGCGGGACCAGGCCGACGCGGTGGCCGACAGCGGCGACGTGGTGGTCGGCGTCGACGGCTCAGCGCCGTCGTTGCGTGCGCTGCATTGGGGCGCCCGCGAGGCCGCGCGACGCGGCGTCGGCTTGCGTGCTGTGCATGCGTACGCCGTCCCGTCGGCTCAGCGGAACTTCTCGCGGATCGTGGGCGCCGAGACGGCAGCCCAGGTTCACGACCACGCCCGTGCTGCCGCGACTGAGCTGCTGGCCGGTGCGGTTGATCGTGCGCAGCTACCGGCTGATACCCCGGTGCGCCAGCTCGTCGCGGCGGGCTCGCCGGCCGGCGTGCTGGTGAGCACGACGCGGCCCGAGGAACTGCTGGTGTGTGGACCCCGTGGCTTGAGTCCGCTGCAGCAGAAGGTGCTGGGATCGGTCAGCGACCAGTGCCTGCGTCACGCGCAGGCACCGGTCGTGCTGGTACGTCACGCGCCTCCGCCTGTCGAGTGACGTCGACGGAGGCGCCGGCCGGCTTGGCACCCTGTTCGTCGCTCGTGCCCCGGCTGTTGTCTCGGGACGCAACGCGGGTCGTACGGGAGCTCCACCAAGCTCCGCGTAGATCACACGACCGCGGCATTTGCCGCGCTCAGCGGCACTGACCGACGCTCACCGCATACCTGTGTGGAGCCCCACCGCCCCCACAAACGTAGCTCCTCAACTACTGATAGTAGTTGTGCACGGCGCGCTGCATGCCGCGCTGGCGCGCGAGCAGCACGACCGCCGCCAGTCCGTTGAGGATCAGCAGACGCGGCCGCACCCGCGAGACGTTCAAGAGCCCGTGGCAGCCAGTGAACCGCTCCGGGTTCGTTGGAGGCTCAGCGGAGCACGACCGACGGACGGGGCTCGGCATTGCGACACACGCTCGGCAGGCAGAGGGCAAGGGGAAGGGCCGAGGCCGGAGACCCGAGGCCGGAAGGCAACCCCTTCCCTGTGGGCAGGTGTCGGCGACGACGGAAGCCGACGGAGGGACCCGGCAGCCGAGCCGGCTCGACGTGGATGCGCTTGATGCCTCCGCGATCACGTACCTGCCGTGTGGCCGTTCGCCAAGCCGTAGCCGCTCTCGATCAGGTTCTTGAAGTGGTCGGCGAATCGTGCTGCCGGTGCGCCGTCGACGATGTCGTGATCGAAGCTGACCGTCATGCTCATCATTTCGCGAATTGCGATTTGGCCATCAACTACCACAGGCTTTTCGGCAATGCCCCCGAGGGTGACCGCGAGGGTGTGCTTGATGAACGGGATCCCCCAGCCGCCACCGCTTCCGAACATTCCCACGGAGGTGAGCAGGACCGTGCCTGCATGTTTCTTCTCCGCCTGGGGCCATTTGCTCACCAGCTTGAAGAACAGTCGCCTGACGGAAGACGGCATGATCGTCATGAACGTGGATCGGCCCTTGAGCGCAGCCTGACTCGTCGCGCCCTTCGCCTGGACCTGTTGGATCTCCCGACTCAAGTCCGCATACGGGCGCCGGTTAACAGCTCTGACGATGTGAAGGATCGGGATCCTCTGCCCTTCCATGTCGATCTCGACAGTGGTGTTGACATCCACGTCGTCGAAGACCACGAGTTGGTTCCTCCTGCCCCGAAGCGCGTGGACCAGTCTGTTCGAATCGACCGCTCGTCCGAGGCACGCAATGACGAATGCGGTGAACGAACTGCCCGTTCCGGTTTCGGCCTCGTACTCGTGAATCCGCTTGCGTGCCTTGGTCACGTCGACCTCGAGCAAACCGTGGATGTTGTGTTTGCTCCGTCCCAGCGACAGCGCATCGGCGATCAGTCGGCGCCCTGCGGAGAAGGGAATGACTGCATATCCGTCGTCTTGCGCCTGCATCCTGGCCTCCTCATGCCAATGGTCCCGGCGATGGCGTGATTGGACCTCCCCGGCCTTCACGCAGGCGCCGGTGTGAGTCTCGACCTCGTGGTCTGACTCGGTTTGCACGTCGTAGCGGTGTTCGTGTTCGGCTGGTGGGATCCGTCCGCTTTCGCAGAAGACCCGCCGGTGGTCGAACCAGTCGACCCACTCGAGGATGGCGAGTTCAGGTCTTCGAGTCCACTTCATTGCCCCGGTTGCGGACCAGTTCGGTCTTGTAGAGACCGATGATCGACTCGGCCAGCCTCGGCGCGACCGCGAGAGGCGTCAAGCCAGTCGATCACCACTGGTCGGTCGACGGAGACGATCACGTTGCCCGGGTGGGAGTTCCCATGGAGTACCGCATCGCCATCGTCGAGCGCGAGCAGCCGGTCCTTGACGATTCGGCGGGTGGGCTCGTCGAGCGCGTCGGACGCGTCGGTCTTGACGCCGCGTTTGCCGTTGGTCTTGCGCTGCTCAGTGACGTGCGCCGGGTTGAACTCCACCGCCTCCCACGCCGCCGGCAACACCCCCGGTGCGACAAGCGGCAGGTGGTAGCCGCTGGCCTCCACCCCGACACGGACCAGGCGCGCCGGTCGATCCTCCGTCGCCGACTCGACACGGGCAACAAGCTCGGCGATCCCCGAACGATTCAACCTGAACTGGAACGGCCGGCACAGCCGCTCGCCAGTGAAGTCGGCGACCAACGCGACCGCCGTGGTCTTACCGGCATCCACC
>JAHELV010000001.1:74915-128850 GCA_024644015.1 Nitriliruptorales bacterium | reverse complement strand
GAGGACGTGCTGTTGGACGTCACGCCCAACAGGCGTTACCGGTCCCGTGTCCGCGGAGGAGGGATCGCTGCGACGATCGAGACCACGTTAGAGCCTGTCGGGGACGGCCAGACGCGTCTCACGCTGCGCTGGAGCGGACGGGGATCGAACCCTCTCACCCTGATCGCGCTCCTGCTCATGAAGCGTCGGATCGCACAACGGACCGACGCCGACCTGCGGTCCCTCCGTCGACTCGCCGAAGCGAACTGACGGGGCCGCGCGACCGCTTCGTCGCACACCAACCGACCCACACTGGATCGCGGCTTGCTTGCGGGCGGGGTCGCAACCGACCCGCAGCTGTCGCCTTGGTCGCCGACTTCACTGGCGAGCGGCAGTGGCCGGGCCGTTGCCGTTCACACTGTTCTCCCAGGACGTCGATCTGGCGACCCTCGGCGCCGGGCTGAACGACGGCACCCGCAGCCACATCGCCGCCGTGATCGCCGAAGTCGTGACCACCGTCAACGATCAGCCGTCCATCGGAGACCGTCGGACGGGTGTGGAGTCAGGGTGTTCCGCCTTCTTCGGGGCTGACCACCATGGCGCCGGTCATGATGGCGACGGTGTCCGACATCGTGTGGCTCTCCGGTGAGACCACGGCGACACGGCGGCCGAGGCGGTGGATATGGATGCGGTCCGCGACTTCGAACACGTGGGGCATGTTGTGGCTGATGAGAATGATGGGCAGTCCGCGGTCTCGGACGTCTTTGATCAGTTCGAGCACGCGGCGGGATTCCTTGACGCCGAGGGCGGCCGTGGGCTCGTCCATGATCACGACCCTGGTCGCGAACGCGGCCGCTCTGGCGACGGCGACGCCTTGCCGCTGTCCGCCGGAAAGTGTCTCGACTGCTTGTGTGATGTCCTGGATGGTCAGCAGCCCGAGGTCGCTCAGTTGTTGCCTGGCGTGGTCGCGCATATAGGCCTTGTCGAGGACGCGGAAGAGCGATCCCATGACACCTGGCTTGCGTCGCTCCCGTCCGAGGTACATGTTCTGCGCGATGTCTCGACCCGGCGAGACCGCCAGGTTCTGGTACACGGTCTCGATGCCGAGCGCCCGGGCGTCGATCGGACTGCGGAATTGCACGGGTTCGCCGTCCAGCAGGATCTCCCCCTCATCCGGCGTGTAGGCACCGCACAGACACTTGATGAGGGATGACTTGCCGGCGCCATTGTCGCCGATGACGGCGAGGATCTCGCCCGGCAGGAGCTCGAAGTTGGAGTCCTCGATGGCCGTGACGTGGCCGAAGCGCTTGGTGAGGCCGCGCCCTTCGAGCACCGGTGTTGCCGTGGCGGTTGGCGTTGTCGTCATTTGCCGACCCTCCGGATCCACTGGTCGAGCGCGACCGCGACGAGCACGAGGACACCGATGGCGAAGACTCGCCAGAGCGGCTCGAAACCCAGCACGGAGAGGCCGCTGTCGAAGACGCCAACGATGAGGGCACCGATGAGGGTGCCGAGCACAAGGCCGCGACCTCCGAACAGGCTGGTGCCGCCGATCACCACGGCGGTGATGCTCTCGAGGTTGGCGTTGACGATGGGGATCGGGCTCACCGCGCCGATGCGCCCGATCCACAGCCATCCAGCCAACCCGGCGAGGAGTCCGGCAACGACGTAGACCGACAAGAGGACCCGGCTGGTGTTGATACCGACCAGACGGGCGGTTTCTGGTTCGTCCCCGGTCGCGTAGACGTGCTCGCCCCACGTGGTTCGCGATAGGGCGAACGTGAAGAAGGCGTAGAGGAGCAGCATGAACACCACGCCGTACGTGACGCGGAATCCGCTGAGCGGTTCCCAGACTCTCCCGAACCACAGCAGGTTGCTCGCCTGCTCCTGGACGTCGGTGCTGCGGAGGGTCTGGTTCTCGGAGAACCACTGCGCGAGGGCACCGAAGACGCTGAGCGTTCCGAGCGTGGCAATGAAGGGGGGGAGTTTCAGGCGTGTGACGAGGAGCCCGTTCGCGGCGCCACAGGCCAACCCGATACCGATACCGAACAGCAGGGCAAGCCAGGGATTCCAGCCCCACCCGACCGCCAACTTCCCCATGACGACCGATGCGAACAAGGTGATGGCCCCGACGGAGAGGTCGATGCCGCCGGTGAGGATGACCAGTGTCTGGGCGATGCCCAGGGTCCCGATGATCATCACCTGGGCGAGGATGGTTGAGGTGTTGGTGGCGGTGAAGAACCGATCACCAGCGATGCTGAAGAACAGAAAGGCCAACAGGAGCACCACGGAGGGGCTGACCAGGGGCCTGCTGTGGAGGAATCGCTGGAGCCTGTCGAGCGGTGACTGACTCTGCTCGAAGGAGGCGACGTCACCCACTGCGGAGCCGGCGATGCCCTCCGCGGCAGCGAGCTGATCGGTAGGACGTCGTTCTGCACGATCGTCTGTGGTCTTCTCGTCGGACACCATCGCCGCGCTCGCCTCCTGTCAGGCCCCTGTCAGCCGCTCCCTCCAGGTGATCGGATGCGGAAGGGGGTGGCCGCACCCGATCTCACCTGTGTCGCCCTGGCCGCTGGGTCTGGCTAGCCCCAGCAGTTCTCGAGGCCGAACTCAGTGGTTTGGGATTCGACGCCATCGACCGGAGCGTCAGTGATCAGCTCCACACCGGTGTTGTAGAAATCGATGCCCTCCGAGTTGGGTGGGATCTCGCCCGTGGCAATGGCCTCGACGCCAAGCGATGCCATCAGCAGCGGGAACTGCATCGCGGTCGCCCCGACGTTGCCGTCGGCGACGTCCTCGACCCCGGGACAGCTCCCGTCGACCGAGACGATCAGGGCTTCGAGACCGGCTGCGTCGAGTGCCAGCTTCGCGCCAGCGGCCGCTGGCTCGTTGAGCGTGTAGACGACGTTGATATCGGGATCGATGGCGATCAGTCGCTCCATCGCGGAACGGCCGCCTTCTTCGTTCCCGTCGGTGACGTCCTGGCCGACGATCCTCGGGTCGTCTTCATCGCCCCACATGTTGGGGTCGCCGACGTCGATGCCGAATCCGGTGAGGAATCCCTGGTTCCGCAGCACGCCGACGGTCGGCTGGTTCGGGTTGATGTTCAACAGCGCGATCTTGGCATTGTCGGGATCATCGATGGTGGCCGCCGCCCACTCGCCGATCAGCTCACCGGCACGGAAGTTGTCGGTGGCGAACGTTGCGTCGGCTGCATCCAGTGGGTCGAGCGGGGTATCGAGTGCGATCACGGTCAAGCCCGCTTCCCGAGCCTTCTCGACGGTGGGAACGATCGCGATCGTGTCGGCGGGCGTGATCATGACGCCGGTAGCGTCGGCCGCGATCAGGTCCTCCAGGGCCTGGACCTGGGAGGCGTTGTCGTCATCGCCCTCGCCAGCGAACGCTCGAAGCTCTACGCCGAGTTCGTCCGCCTTCGCCTGGGCCCCTTCGCGCATCTTGACAAAGAACGGGTTGGTTTCGTTCTTCGTGATGAGCCCGACGATCCCGTCACCGCCTGCATCGGCCGCTGCCGACGCCCCATCTGCCGCTGCCTCCTCCGTTGACCCATCCTCCGCGGATGTGTCGCCTGACGTGTCGGCGCTGCCGCCACAGGCCGCGGCGAACAGCGCCAGCCCAGCCAGCATCGCCACGATCATCATCCAACGTCGTGTCATGTCTCTCTCCCTCGAGCTGCTCGGGAGGGGCCACAGATCCTATGGACGCGCGTCGCCTCCCACACTTATGTGCAGCCTAGGGCGAACTTCTGCATCGTGTCAAGCAGAAGCGATGAGGTTGTGGTCCTTCATCGCGGCGGCGAAGGCTCGGAGTGGGCCTTCGACATCGGCGCCGGTCCCTGGCTCGACTGTGTGGTCGGGCGGGCGTTCGGGCAGGTCGTGTCCGACGCCCCGCGCCGCGAGCCGAGCAGCACCCCGCACCGTCAGGTGCGGGTCGGCGGCCACGGCAACCTGCTGGCCGAGGATGTCGGCCATCAGCTCGACCCACGCCCGGTGCCTGACCGCTCCACCAGCCAAGACGACGGTCGACGTCTCGGTGCGCCCGAGCAGGGCACTGGCCCGAAGCCCAAGATAGAACGCGACGCCCCGAACGGCGCTGCGGGCCAGCGCGTCGCGATCGTGCCCCACACGCAGGCCGGTCCAGGCTCCACCGCTGAGTGCAGTGGCCGCTGGATCGCGTTCCCGGCTCAGGAACGGCAGGAAGGTCGGATCCTCGCCGATATGCGGACCGAGCGTGAGTCGCGCGGTGGCGTAGAGCTGGTCCCAGTCATAGCCGACGATGCGTCGCACCCAATCGAGGGCAAGGCCCGCGTTGACCACTGCCGCCATGGCATACCACGGCGTCCGATCCGACGCGGATCGGTACTGGTTGAGACCTGTCGAGGCTGCGTCGGCAATCGTGGGCGCGGGAAGCGGCGCAAGCACCTGCGCACCGGTCCCGGTGTTGATCAGAACCGCCCCCGGCTTCTCCAGCCCTGCACCGAGCAGGGCGGCGGCAGCGTCCCCCGCTCCCACGACGACTGGCACACCGTGGTCGAGGTTCAGGTCGTCGGCGACCGAACGGTGGAGCGGTGCGGCGACACTGCTCGAGGGTCGAATGCGCGGGAGCAAGGCGCGCCGCACGCCCACCGAGGCGCAGGCGCTGTCGCTCCATCCGTCCGCGACGATGTCATACAGCAGCGTCGCCGAGGCATCGCTGGGGTCCGTGGATGCTTCGGCGCCACACAGTCGCAAACGGAGCCAGTCCTTCGGCTGCACCGCGTGCGTGGCGGCGTTCAACGTCTCCGGTTCGTGTCGACCCAACCACACAAGGATCGGGCCCGCCATGCCCGCCGCGATCGGATTTCCGAGCGTCGCCGGCTCGAGATCGTTGAAGTGGACGAAGTCCTCCAGGACATCGGCGGCCCGCTGATCCGGCCACAACACCGCATCTCGCAGCGGCCGACCGTGGCCGTCGATGAGCACGACGCCGTGCATCTGCCCGGCGATTCCCACTGCACGGATCGCCCGCCCAACAGAAGCCGTGACCTGATTGACAACGCTTCGACACGTGTCCAACCAGCGTCGCGGATCGAAGTCAGCGTTCGCCGCCGTGACAGGTGGCGGGCCGTAGGAGTCCTCGGCCAGAGCGATCAAGCTGCCATCGCCATCGATGACGGCCGCCTTCATCGTGCCGGTCCCAACATCGATCCCGAGATACACGTCGGCGCCCCACAGTCACGGTCAGATCACCGCTTCCCGAGAACTACGAACTTTTGCTAAGCTAGTCACTACTTCTACCGCATAGTACTCAGAAGTCCAGCCCAATCCTCTCAAAGGGGTTCGCACGAGGATGAACCGCAGCCCCACCCAGCAAGGCTCCGGCGAGGGGCTGGTTCTCCACCTCGTCCGAGAACATGGCAGCCACACCCGAGCCAGCCTCGGCGAAGCGACCGGCTGGGCCCGGTCAACCGTCACCCGGCGGGTTGACGCGCTGCTGGAGTCCGAGCTGCTCATCACCAGCGAAGCCCCATCCACCGGGGGCCGACCACCCGAACGATTCCGGTTCAACCCCCACGCTGGGTCGCTGGTGGTCGCCGACCTCGGCATCACCCACTCCCGTCTGGCCGTCGTCGACCTCCTCGGCAACCCTCTCCAACCCCCAACTGATCTCGAGCTCGACCTGACCGCCGGACCGGAACGAACCCTCCCCGCCATACACAAGATCATCACCGCGTTGATGGCCGAGGCCGAGACCCCACCGCTCGCCATCGGGTTCGGGCTACCGGCACCGATAGACGCCGAGACCGGGCTGCCGAGCGACCCTCCGATCCTCTCGGCCTGGAACGCCTACCCCGTCGCCCAAGCTGTCGAATCCGAGGTCTCGACCACGACCTACGTCGAGAAGGACGTCAACCTCATGGCGGTCGGCGAACACCGACGATGCTGGCCACAGGCCCGCTCTCTTGTCTTCGTCAAGGTCGGCACCGGTATCGGCTGCGGAACCATCGTCCACGGTCGGCTCTACCGAGGGGCCCACGGCGCCGCCGGCGACATCGGCCACATCCAACTGGATGGATTCACTGACCGGCTCTGCCGCTGCGGCCGCAACGGGTGCCTCGAGGCAGTCGCCGGTGGGGCCGCACTGGCCACCCAGCTCTCAGCTCTCGGCCGCAGAACGGACACGGCACGAGCCGTGGTCGCGCTGGTCCACACCGGCGACGCTCAGGCAAAGGCCATCGTCCGCGCCGCCGGCACCCACATCGGCTCGGTGCTCGCCGGGGTCGTCAGCTTCGCCAACCCCGATGTGATCGTTCTCGGGGGCGATCTGGGAATCGAACCACTGATCCTCGCCTCCGTCCGGGCCGAGGTGCACAGCCGGCCCCTCGCTCTGGCAACCCGCCACCTCGCGGTCGAACCAAGTCAACTCGGCGCCGACGCTGGAATTGTCGGCGCCGCCGAACTCGTTGTCGACAGACTCTGGCCCGCACCGCAAACGGACTGTCTACCGGTCATCCCCGATCACAGCAGGCACTCGACGAGATGAACGCCACAGCATTGCTACCAGTGGGAGCCCACACCTTCATCTGGACCCCCCGTTGGGACCGCCGAGGAGCCCGACGCGCCGCGACCCAGACTGCGGCCGCCGGGTTCGACTTCGTCGAGATCCCGCTCCTCGACCCCACCATCGTCGACATCGCTGACACCATCCGCGTCCTTGACGACACCGGTCTCAGCTGCACCTGCTCACTCGGACTCCCCGCCAACGCCCACCTTCCGCAGGCACCGGACAAGGCCGTGGCCTTCCTGACCGGCGCCATCGACGTCGCTGCAGACCTCGGCTCCCAGTGGCTCACTGGCGCACTCTACGGCAGCCTCGGCACCAACACCGGTGCCCCACCCACCGACCACGAACTCGATACCGTTGCCCGCGTCCTCCACCAAGCAGCGAGCCACGCGGCCGACCGAGGCATCAAGCTCGGAATCGAGATCATCAACCGCTACGAGACATACCTCGTCAACACCGCCAACCAGGCGATTGACCTTCTCGACCGGATTGACGCCTCCAATGTCTACGCTCACCTCGACACCTACCACATGAACATCGAGGAAAGCTCCTTCAGCGAACCGATCCACCGCCTCGGGCCCCGCCTCGGGTACGTCCACCTGGCTGAATCCCATCGGGGCATCATCGGCCAGGGACACACCCCGTTCCACGACATCTTCGCCGCCCTCTACGCCACCAACTTCAGCGGCCCACTCGTCATCGAAGCGTTCCTCAACACAGATGCCACGATCCAGGCCATCACCGCAACCTGGACCCACGACCGCACCAACCCCCAACAATTCGCCGGAGCCAGTCTCGCCCACATCACCAGGACACAACAGAGCATCTGGGGTTCTGCTGAGTCCTGACCAGTCCGGTCTGGAACTCCGGCCCCACACGACTGGCCAGCGCGGATCCTCCCCTGCTCCTCGGGCGGCGCCCAGACGAGCCGCCGCCGACCCTCGCAGATCCCGGATGCCGTGTCGCTAGCCGTGGTGACGCACGTCGACGCCAGGCAGGTCTTCGAAGCCCGTAGGATCAACTGTCACAACGACACGGCCGCCAGCGACCGCCGTAGCCGCGATGATCAGGTCATGTGCTGCGCGTGGTCGACCGGCCCCACGGGTCGCGACCAGCAAGCGGGCGTGAGCGTCGGTTCAAGATGCGCGACCGCCCTACCGCGGCGGACCAACCGACCGTCACCGCACAGCAGTGTGGAGCGCCACCGCCCCTACCAACCGCATCGCTGGCGACGTGCCCAGCATGTTCGGCGCGATCGTTCGTCGTAGGTATGCTCAGGACGCACCGGAGGACCGACGAGATCGGTCACAACCTTCTCGAGAAGGACCTCGTGGCCTTGGTTGCCTCCCGCACGTGAGGACCCTCACGCCCGCCGAGGCCCTGGCCAACGCCGCTCATCACCACTCCCTTTCCCGACCGGGGACTTCCATCGAGGCGATTGCCGCCGAGCTGGTCGGCCTCCACAACACGAGTCCGGTGGGGCCCTATCTCTCGCTCCGTGCCCGCCTTCCCGGTTTCGATCGCATGGCTCTGGATGCCTTGATGTGGGACAGGTGGCAGGTGGCTCGCTTCCGAGCCATGCGGCTGACCTTGTTCGTGTTTCCCCACGACCTGCTGGAGGTCGCCGCAGCCGCGACAAGACGGCTCTCCGAATCGTGGGCTTCGCGGTGGTTGAGAGACTCGGGCCTCTCGCAGAGGGAGTTCGAACGGCTGGCAAAGGGCGTCACGGAGGCACTGGCGGATGGCCCGCTGACCGCCCGGGCGCTGCGACGGGCGCTCGGCGTGCCCACGTCGGTGGATCTCCCTGGGGTAGTGAGCCGGATGTGTGACGCCGGCAAGCTCGTTGGAGGAGCCCCGCCACGCAGCTGGCGTTCCCCGGTGCGCCGGTACCACCTCTGGCACGATGTGCTCCCCGACGTGGACATCGGCCGGTGGAAGGAGCACGCCGCCGTCGGGGAGCTGATCCGCCGGTATGTCACGTCGTACGGCCCTGTGACCATCGATGACATCTCCTGGTGGACGGGCCTCACCAAGGGAAGGTGCCGGGCGGCGCTTGCGACGTTCGACACCGAACAGGTAGAGGTCGACGCTTGGCCGGGTCCCCTCTATCGGACCACCGGCCCCCCGGTCGGTACCGACCCGGGCTCGGACGTCACAGCGCTTCCCCTGCTGGACCCCTACGTGCAGGGGTACCGTGATCGAGTCCGGTTCCTCCATCCCGGCCTCGCCGACTTCGTCTACGACAGGGGCGGCAACTCCACTGCCACCCTGGTGCACCGTGGACGGATCATCGGGGTCTGGCAGCTGTCGGAGGAGCCCGGAGAGTCGCTGCGCTACCACCTGTTCGCCGGCGGGCCTGCCCGGGTGCGCCGTGAAGCCGAGGAGGAATTGGAGGCCGCCGGTTCGTTGTACTTCGATCGGCCCGTCGAGGTCGTGGAGTATCCGACGATGACGCCCCTCAGCGCAGACGGCGGGAGGAGCGCTTTCCATCCCCTCGATTCGCGTATTCATCGAGCGTCCCGTCGGCAGCGGGGAGTGACCAGGCCGCTGCCGGGTGCGAACACGGATAGTGCCGACTGAACGCGGCGTGTGATGGGTGTCTGGTCCAGGGTCCAGTAGGCGCGCCGGATACGGCCGCACCCGCGAGACGTCCAAGAGCCCCCGGCAGCCAACACACGCATGCAACAGCCGGCGCCCGAAGGGCCAACGGGACCGACCGGCGGATGCCCGGAGCGACCAGACGAGTCACGCCCGCCTCCGCCCAGCTACCGATCCTGAGCTGCGAAGACCCGGCCGACCGCTCGGTGGCGGTGTCTGCGGGTGAGCGTCCCGGCGCCGAGACCCCGCAGCAGTCTGATCGCCTGCTCGACGCTGTCGACGTCGTCGGCGTCGAGCAGCGACAGCGCGGCGGCGTAGCCGCACCTGCGAGATGACCACCAGCGCGCGGCGTCGCGATGTCGACCGGACGCCTGCAGCAGGTACGGCTCGGCCACACCATCCGGCAGGTCGGTGCGGACGCCCGCCCGGAGGCGCCAGCTCGACAGCGGGCCGACCATCCAGGTCGCGCGACGCTCGAGCGCCAGTCGATAGACCTCGTCCGTGGCCTCGACGACCGCGGCGCGCCGTCCTCGCGTCCAGGCGATCTCGGCCCGGGCCAGCGCCGGTGGAACCAGCCGTTCGAGCTCGCCGGTAGGCGCTGCCAGTTCGGTCGCTTCGTCGAGCGCGGGCAGGGGATCGTCGCTGCCGGTGCGGCCGGCGATGAGCGCGCTGACGGTCAGTGCGAGGATCCGTGGAATCGTCGACGTGCGGGGGTGGCGGATCACGAGGTCGGCGAACTCCGCCGCACGGCACCAATCGCCCACATCGAGCGCCGCCACGGACTGGTACGCCCGGACCGAGAACAGCGTGCGCTCGTGGCCGAGATCCCGGGACAGCGTCTCGGCACGGGCGAGCGAGTAGATGGCAGTGTCGTAGTCGTGCCGCCGGAGCGCGCAGACGGCACGCATGAGCAGGACGTGGCTGACCTCCTCCCGCAGACCAGCGGCGTCCGCCGTCCGCAGGCAGTCATCGAACTGCGCGCGCGCCGTGCTGTCCCCGGCGAGTCCGGCGATCGTGGCCAGGTTCGTCCTCGCCTGGACGTCGATCAGCACATCACCGATCGTCTCGGCGATGTCGCGCGCTCGCCCGCTCCACTGGAGCACGC
The DNA here is from genome assembly GCA_024644015.1 of Nitriliruptorales bacterium. Lineage (GTDB taxonomy): Bacteria > Actinomycetota > Nitriliruptoria > Euzebyales > JAHELV01 > JAHELV01. The sequence goes on along the minus strand of JAHELV010000001.1, from coordinate 118,607 downwards.
GAGCGATGTCCTCAGAATGCAGCGCGAGTCGCCCGACGGCGTTGCAGGCCATCCCGAGGTCGGCGCTGGCTGGCTGCTGCTCCAGCAGTCGCACCGCCCGGCGCGCCGACGCCATGGCCTGGACCGTTCGTCCGGGGCTCCACAGGAAGCCCGACAGCGCTCGCAGCGCGTTGCCCTCTGCGCGTCCGTCGCCCAGTCGCCGATGCAGCCGCGCGGCCTGCTCCATCGCCGCGATGGCTTCGCTGCCCTTGTCGGTGCGAAAGCACGCGTGGGCGTACTGCTCGAGCACTGCGGCATGCACCAGTGGCTCGAGCCGATCTCCGTGTCGCAACACGCGTGCGTAGTAGGCGGCCGCCTCGCGGTGGGCGCTTCGTTCGGCGGCCTGCCGCGCAGCGCCGCGTCCGATGCGCAGCACGTCGTCGACACGGCCGGCGGCGTCGGCGTGATGGACGAGCCGAGGCAGGTCATGCCGGTCCTCCGGGTGCGACGACAGGGCGTCGAGCGCACGTTGGTGCAACATCGTCCGGCGGTGCGGAGGGATCGTGGACTCGATCGCGCGTCGTGCGAGCTCATGCCGGAACGCGATGCCGGACGAATCGGCGGCGACCAGGCCTGATGCGAGACAGGCGTCGAGCCGGTCCGCCGCGCTGCCGGCCATCGCGCTCAACAGCCACGGCTCGACCCGCGGTGGGGCGACGGCGATCGCTTCGAGGAGAGCCCGCGCCTGGTGGTCGAGCCGGCCTGCACGCCCGAGCACCGCGTGCAGGATGGTCTCCGGCACGTCGTCGCCGGGCGACGCGAGCACTTCGGCGACGAACAGCGGGTTGCCGCCGGTCACCGCGTGGATCCGCACGCCGTCGCGCCCGTCAGCCGCCGCCAGCCTGCACACGGCCGACGTGGATAGCGGTTCCAGCGGCTGTTGCGACGTCGCCGGCAGGGTCACCAGCTCGCCGAGCACGCGGCGCAGGGGGTGATCGACGTCCAGTTCGTCGTCGCGGTAGGTGACCAGCACCAGCGCCGGCAGCTCCGTCACGCGGCGACCCAGGAGCCGAACCACGTCGAGGGTCGCCTCGTCGGCCCAGTGCAGATCCTCCAGCACCAGGGCGGTCGGCGCGGCCACGCCCAGCTCCGCGAACAGCGCGGTGGCGACGTCGTACGGCTTGGTACCCGTCCGAGCCACCACGTCGTGGAGAGCACCTCCGACGGCGTCCGCGACGTCGCGGAGCGGACCCAACGGGCGTGGTGTGAACAGTGGGCAGCACGCGCCCCACAGCAGCCTGAGGTTCTGCCGGTGCTGATCGCAGAACCGGTTGACGAGCGCGGTCTTGCCGATGCCCGCCTCGCCGTGCACGATGACGAGGCGTCCGCGGCGGGAGCGACGTACGGTCGTCAGCAACCCCTCGAGGGCGGCGAACTGGGCGTCACGCTCGAGCAGGCGTCCGCGCCCGGGCACATCCACGCTCGGCCTCGCGGCGAGCTGTGGGAACGCGCTCGCGTGCGGCGTCGCCGGTCTCAAAGGGATCTCGAGACGCGGGTCCTGCAGGAGGATGTCGTGCTCCAGGGAGCGCAGCGTGGCAGACGGCTGCAGTCCCAGCTCGTCGACAAGCAACGTGCGGAACGCACGGAACACCGCCAGCGCCTCGGCCTGTCGGCCGTCTCGGTAGAGCGCCAGCATCAACTGCGCCCTGGGGCGCTCACGCAGCGGGTGTCGGTCCGCGAAGGCTCCGAGCTCGGCCGTGACCTCGACGTGCCGGCCAGACGCCAGCAGCGCGTCGAAGCGATCCTCGATCGCGGAGCGACGCAGTTCTTCGAGGCGTACGGCAGCGGGCCGCACGAATGGCTCGTCGGCGAAGTCGGCGTATGCCCGCCCGCGCCACATCGCCAGCGCCGCATCGAGCGACGTCACCGCCCGCTCGGGGTCCACCAGCCGCGCCTGCCGACCGTGCGCGACAAGCTGCTCGAAGCGGTACGCGTCGATCTCGCCACGATCGATGCGGAGCATGTAACCGTTCGCGCACGTCGAGATGATCGCGCCTTCACGGTCGTGCAGGGCGTCGCGGACGCGGCAGACGTGGGTGCGCAGGCTGTTGAGCGCCGACCGCGGCAGCGCGTCGCCCCACAGCGCAAACATCAACCGGTCGGTCGACACCACGCTGCCGGGTGCCAGCGACAGCGCGGTCAGCACACGGCGCTGCTGTCGGCTGGGAACGCGAACGACCGTGCGGTCGCTCACGACCTCCAGGGGACCGAGGACGTACAGCTGCATGAGCACATCAAAGCCGTGAGAGCGGGGTGCGCCAAGAGGCGCAGGTCACGAATTCGGTAGCCATACGACCCCTTTCGTCGCTGCACCCTGGTCGCCGGCAGGCGTGCGCGGCCGCGGTTGGCAGGACGCGAAGTCCGTCAGGACCGAGAGGCCGGCGACCCGCGAAGCTGCATCACGGCGTGCGTGAGGCATAGGCTCAAGACCGTGAGACCTTGGTGGACCGGGACGCTGATCGCGGGACGCAGACGCCGTCAGGACGAGGTGTCGGCGTCGTCGGTGCCGCTGTGGCGCCTGATTGTCGGTGAGCTCAGATGGGCGCTGTCCCAGGCGCTGCATCCACTCAAACTGGGGGCCGCCGTCATCGTGGCCGTGGCGGTGGTCGCGGCGTTCGGGCCGCAGACGCCCGGCCTCGTACTGTCGCAGGGCTGGCGCGTGATCGTCGCGATCACGCTCGGGTTGACTGCGGCCGCGTTCGCCCACGCACTCCTGCAGCGGCAACAGCGGCGGGCTCCCGATGCCCATCCTCGCGTCGCCGTTCGTGCCGCAATTGCCGCGGTCGCGCTCCTACTGGCAGGGACGGTGCTGCTGGCCTACCTGCTCGCGGCGGTCGCCGGCTCGCCCGATCCGTCGGCGACCGATGCGCTCGACGCCGGACTGGTCGTCGACGGCCCGCTGCTGGTCGGGGCGGCACTACTGACCGCCGGCGTGCTCGCGGCCGCACTCGGCGCACGATTGCGGGTGCCCGGCGCGCTGCTGTTCCTGGGCATCGGAATGCTGATCGGCGACGACGGGTTCGACTGGATCAGCCTCGCCGACCCGGTGCTCGTGCAGAGCCTCGGCGTCATCGCCCTGGTCGTCATCCTGTTCGAGGGTGGACTGACGACCGATGCCAGCCAGCTGCGCCGTGGCGCCGCACCCGGTCTGACGCTGGCGACGGTCGGAGTGGCCGTGACCGCCGGCGTGACCGCGCTCGGTGCCGTGTGGCTGCTCGGACTGCCGAGCCGGGTCGCCTGGCTCGTCGGCGCGATCGTGGCGTCGACCGACGCGGCTGCGGTGTTCGATCTGCTGCGGCGTGCGCCGCTGCCCGACCGGCTCGCCGCCGTGCTCAAGGTCGAGTCCGGGGTCAACGATCCAGTGGCGGTGCTCCTGACCGTGGGCCTGCTGTCGGCGTGGGACCCGCCCACGACGATGGCCGCGTGGTTGGCGTTCGGAGCGCTGCAACTCATCGGCGGTGCGGCGGTCGGCGGTGCAGCCGGCTGGCTGGCCGGACAGGCCTTCCGCCGGCTGGAGCTGGGCGCGGCGGGCCTGTACCCGATGCTCGGCCTGGCAACGGCCGGCGTCACCTACGGGTTGGCGGTCGCGATCGGCGCATCCGGCTTTCTCGCGGTCTACCTCGTCGGTGTGGTGCTCGCAGCCGAGGTGCCACGACGCCGTACCGCCCTGCAGACCTTCCACACCGCGCTCGCCAACGGTGCCGAGGTGGGACTGTTCCTGCTGCTCGGCCTGCTGGTGTTTCCCGCACAGCTGCCGTCGGTCGCGCCGACCGCTATCGGCGTGGTGGCCCTGTTGATCCTGGTCGGCCGACCGCTTGCCTGCGCGGTATCGCTGGCGCCGATGGGCTACTCGGTGCGCGGCATCGCCGTCGTGTCGTGGCTCGGGATGCGCGGAGCGGTGCCGATCGTCTTGGCCACGTTCGCGTACTCGGCGGGCATCCCCGAGGCGGGCGCCATCTTCCACGTCGTGTTCTTCATCGTGGTGACATCGGCGCTCGTCCAGGGCACGACGGCAGTTCCGGTGATCGCGGGTCTGGGGTTGTCGGCCTCACGCACACCGACGGACGTCATCGCTGCCGCCTTGCCAGTCGAAGGCACCGACGTCGACCTGGTCGAGGTACTCGTGCCCGACCACTCGCCGCTCGTCGGCAGGCCTCTGAGCAACGCGCGCGCGCCAGCCGGGATGTTGGTGACCGCGATCCTGCGCAACGAGCAGATCGTGCTGCCGCGTGGGGACACGCGAATCCTCCCCGGTGACCTGCTGGTCGTGGCGACCGCTGACCGCGACAACGGCATTCGCCGGATCGAGCGGTGGGCGGACCGGCCAGCGGACGTCGCCGCCGGCGACGCGACAACCCCGCTCGACTGACCCCTTGCGCGGCTCGCGACCTACCCGGCAAGCCCGGATGACTCGAGCGCGTCGATGGCACGCGCCAGGAACGACGCCATCTGGCCCCGTGAAGTCGACTGGCTCGGGCAGTAGGTCGTCGCCGTACAACCCTGCGTCAGGCCCGCGTCCGCCAGCGCGTTGATCGCCCACTCGTAGGTGGCGCCGTCATCGTCGGTGAAGTGGTCGGTCCCCTGCGCCTCCAGGTCGAACGCGCGCGCCAGCCAGTCGGCCACGTCGCCCCGGGTGGCGTCGCGCGTGGGGCAGAAGATGCCGGCGCCGCAGCCAGACGTGATCTGCGCCTCGGTCAGCGCGTTGATGGCGTCCTGGTGGACCGACCGGTCGTCGTCGCTGAACCAGTCACGGGTCGGCGTCGGCTTCGCCACGATGAGCGAGTCCATGGTCCGCGACAAGAAGGAGGCCATCTGCGCCCGCTGAACGGTGCGTCCGGGGCAGAAGGTCGTGGCCGTGCAGCCCTTGGTGATGCCGCGGTCGAACAGCACGCCGATGTTGCCAGCGTGCACCGACGCGTCGTCGTCAGAGAACGGAGGGTCGTACGACAGCGTATCGATGTACTCGGCGCTGATCGCTGTTCGCAGGTCGGGTAGCGCCGCGTATGCGACGGCTCCCGGGCAGCTGGTGTAGCCAACGTCGCGGTGGCCGAAGACGGTGGGCATCGTGATCACCGAGTCACGGGGGTGCTTGCACGTGCCGCTGCAGGCGCTGGTGATCTCAACGGTGCCCGCAGGGTCGATCCCGTGTACGGCGAACTTCCACGCCACGAGCCGGGTCACCGAGCGCCATGTCGCTGCCGTGATCTTCGTGGAGTCATGGTTGCCGATCATCGCAACGCCGATGGAGCCCGTGTTGAAGCCCAGCGCGTGTGCTCCGATGACGGCCTTCGTCAGCCCTCCGGCGCGCCCCTCGTAGATCGTCCCGAAGCGGTCGACCAGGACGTTGTACCCGATGTCGCTCCAGCCACGGCTCTGGGTGTGGTACGCGTAGATGCCCCGGACGATCCCCGGCGCCTGCTCGCGCGTGTAGTCGTTGGTGTTGACGGTGTGGTGCAGCACCGCGTAACGGGCTTCGCCGGCGTAGCTCGGCGCACCCGTGCGGAGGCGCTCGTCGGCGCCCCACTGCGCGCGGTTCACGACTGCGGGCTCGCTTCCGGCCTGCGCGACCTGCCCGGTCGCGGTGCCGCGCCAGGCAGCACGCAGCGCGTCACCAGCCCGCTGGAACAACGAGCGCGACAGACCCATCGAGTCGATCAGGTCAACCTGTACGTCGTCGAGTGCCGCGCCCGTCACTCTCGCCTGCAGCCAACGCGCCTCTCCGACCCATGTGGGCTCGCCCGACCTGCGGTGATCCGCCGCAGCATGCAGGGCTTCGGCGGTCCCGGCGTCGGGACCGAGGCCGTCGGCCGGTTCGGCGTCGGCCCATGTTCGCCACGTGCGGCCGTCGACCGACGTCCGGTATGTGATCTGCGCCCCTGGCGGTGCCGTGAAGGCCAGCATCGAGAAGGCGATCGGCGTCTCGATGACCTCGGTCGTGGCTCCGGTCGACTGGGCCCACGTGTCGGTGTCCCCCGTCAGCTCGTCGAGCTCGTCGAGCTCGTCGACGACCGTTTCGGCACCTCCCGCTTCCTGAGCCGTCGCGCTCATCGGGACGAACAGCGTGAGCAGGAGCACGATGGGCAGCAGGGCCGCGAGACGCACGCGCATTCGATCTCCGGAACTAAAGGTCGCCACTGCAACACTCGGCGTAGTGTTGGCAGTCGACCGTTCCGACGATCGAATTAAGGTCGGACGCTATGGCCGGGTGGCCGGTCTTACAGGAACCGTTCAAGACGCTTGATCGGCACGACCTCACGGATGCGCGTGAACGCCCGCTCCTCGATCCGCTTGACCTCGTGGATGGTCAAACCGAGACGTTCGGCGACCTCTCCGGGTCGGGCGGGCCGTCCGTCGACCAGGCCCATGCGCAGCTCCACCACCTGGCGCTCGATGTCGGGCAGACGACTGAGCACGCCGGTCAGCCTGCTGCGCAACGCGCGCAACGCATCGTCGGCGTCCTGGCCGGTGTGGTCACGGGAGGTCCTGCTGGTGTCTGCCATCTCGATCGCCATGCTACGCGCCAGTGCTGGATCGTCGACCGCGACATGGCGTGATGTGGCGGGATTCGCCGGATGGTGTCCGCGTCGTCGCCAGCGTCCAACCGGTGCCGTCAGCGCCCCGGGTTGCCCTTGAGCCACTCGAGCGTCGATGCCAGTCCGCGAGGCAGGTCGGTCCACGGGCGCCACTCCAGCGCACGGCTGGCACGACGGATGTCCAGAGCGATGTGCGCCAGCTCGCCGGGCCGCTCCGGAGCGAAGTACGGATCCTGGTCGTAGCCGGTCAGCTCGACCAGTTGGTCATACAGCGCGCTGACGCTGGTCTGCCGGCCGGTCGCGATGTTGCACCGCAGCCGCGAGCCGTGCTGCATGGACTGCATCATGGCCTGCACGACGTCGTCGACGTACACGAAGTCACGCGTCTGCGACCCATCGCCGTAGATGGTCACCCCATGACCGGCGAGCATGCGGGCGCCGAAGATCGAGACGACCCCTGCCTCGCCGCGAGGGTCCTGCCGGGGCCCGTAGACGTTGCCCAACGCCAGAGACGTCCAGTCGAGCCCGTACAGCGCCTGATACACGTGCAGATACTCCTCGGCAGCGCGCTTGGCGGCGCCGTAGGGAGACACGGGGTGACCGTCATGATCCTCTGCGATCGGCAGCGCGTCCGCCGTCGGCTCGCCGTAGATCGTGCCACCCGAGCTGGCGAAGACGATCTTGCGCGTGCCCGCGGCACGGCAGGCTTCGAGCAGCTGGATGGTGCCCAGGATGTTGACCGTGGCGTCGTGCACAGGGTCCTCGACGCTGCGCCGCACGTCCAGCTGTGCGGCCAGGTGGAAGACCACCTCGGGTCGTGCATGGATGATCAACGGCGCAGCGGCGGGATCGACGAGGTCACAGCGTTGGAACCGCAGCAGCCGGTCCGGCGTACGACGCGCGTGTTCGAGGTTGTCCATTCGTCCCGTCGACAGGTTGTCGAGCACCAGCACGTCGTGGCCGTCGAGCACCAGACGGTCAACCAGGTGCGAGCCGACGAACCCCGCGCCACCGGTCACCACGATCGAACTCACGATCGAACCTTGATGTCGCCGTCCGACGTTGTTTCCCACACGGTGATGGCCGGTCGGTGGACTACCGCAGCTGCTCCAGCACCCGGTCCAGCAGATCGGACGGCGCGGCTTCGCGGCAGTGACGCGCGACGATGGCCCGTAGCGAGCGTTCGAAGTCGGATCGAGAAAGGCATGGATCGCAGTCTGCCAAATGTCGGGTGATCACCGCGGCCAGTTGCGACGGGCACTCCCCATCGAGATAGCGTTCCAGATCGTCGAGGACCTCGCGACAGCCGTCTGCCATCGTCATCCTCCACCTCGGTCGTCGTCTTCCAGTAGACCGTGTTCCACGGCATAGCTGTACAACGCTTCCTGCAGCCGAGATCTTCCCCGATGCAGCCGACTCATCACGGTACCGATCGGGGTACCCATGATGGCGGCGATCTCGGCGTAGCTGAAGCCCTCGACGTCCGCGAGGTAGACGGCGATCCGATACTGCTCCGGCAGGTCGGCCATCGCCTGCTTGACCTCGACGTCGGTCAGCCGATCGAGCACCTGCTGCTCGGCAGCCACCTCGATCGTCTCGTGGATGCGGTCGTACAGCGAGAAATCCGGATCGGCATCCGCACTGACCTCGTCCGGCCGCCGCTGCTGCTTGCGGTAGCGGTTGATGTAGCTGTTGGTCAGGATCCGGTACAGCCAGGCTTTGAGGTTGGTGCCGGGTCGGAACTGATGGAACTTGTCGTAGGCCTTGGCGTAGGTCTCCTGAACCAGGTCGTCCGCGTCGGCGGGGTTGCGTGTGTACCGCAGTGCCGCCGAGTAGAGCTGATCGAGATATGGCACGGCGTCCCGCACGAAGGCCTCGCGGCGCTCATCATCGCTGAGCACACGGCGGACCGGCGATCCGTCCGCGTCACGTTCCTCGGTCATCTGCCCCTCTGCGATGGATCGTGAGCGGTCCCAGAGTGTAGTCCACAGGTGGTCCTGTCCATCCTGTGTATTTTCATATCATTACAAGATGCATGATGATTCTGCTGAGCAGTCGACAGGCGCCGACGACCTCCGACGGTGGCTCGGCGAGGCTACCCGTCCACCAAGCATGCCAGGCGACGGGCGTGATGACGGACCCACATCGTCCCGCCGGGGACGGCGCGTACTGCTCGCAGGGGTGGTCGTCGTCCCCTGGCTGGTCGTCGGTGTCCTGATGCTGATCGGTGGACGCCCCGCGACCACCAGGCTGACACCGGACGCCCCCCGCGCCGAGCCGGTGGATGACGGCCGTCGCACCGCCGACGACGCGATCGCGGGACCCGTCGCCGTCCGCCTGGTTCGTGACGCCGTCACCTCCACCGGCGACGGCACCGCGACGGCGCTCGATGCCGCCGCTGCCGAGCCCCCCGATCCTCTGGGCGACGACCTGTGGATCGTCCGCGTGCACGCGGTCGTGCTGCACGGTGACCGCCGCCGCTGGCGCTCGGCGAGTCACGAGATCTGGGCGGTGCCCGTCGGGCGGCGAAACGGCGCGGTCGTCGGGCTCGACCATCCGTGGCGGGTGGCCGACGGCGCTGACCGCATCGTCGACACCGCCTGGGAGCCGGCGGCCGTCGACCTGGACGAGGTGCGCACGGCGTTGCGTCGAGCGGGTATTCCCGCCGTCGCCGACCTGCGGGCCGAGCGGCACCCGCAGCGCGTGGCGCTGCTGCGGGCGGTCATCGGTGCGGGACCACATCAGCGCCACGTGTGGTTGCGCACCACACCGGTGCTGGAGGTGCTCGGGCACCTCGGCTCGACACCGGAGGGATCGTGACGTCCGCGAGCGCCCGGCGCGCCGCGGTGCGCGCGGCTGCGGCGCACATCGTGACGCTGCTCAACGAGGTGGAGGCGGGCGTGCGCCCGGCACGTCAGGTCTCTGGGCTGTTCGCTGCGCACCTGCGTGGCGCGATCCGGCGCGCGCGACCACAGCCGGGGCCGGTCGCTGCGCTGCACCGGTTGGTGATCTCGTCGACGGTCGAGGGGACCTTCGAGATCGTGGCGATCTGCCGCCGGGGCCGGCGGTTCGGCGCGGTCGGCCTTCGGCTGGCCCGCAATGGCGGCGGCTGGGTGGTGACCGACGTCGCCCACCCGCGGTTTCCGGTGAACGGCCGCCCGGCCTTGTCCGACCCGCCGGGGTCGCAGCGATCGCCAACACAGGAGCATCGCTAGGATCTTCCTCGATGCGCGCCTCCCCCGGGCGCAGTCGTCTGCTGCGCATGATGGTTGTTGCGGTCCTCACGGTGCTCGTGTGGACCGTTGCGTTCACGATGCCGCGGTCAGGGGGCACCGCGTCCTCAGCCGAGACACCCGCCGGGTGCAAAGCGAAGGACGGCGACCCCGCCGACGAGCGCAAGCTCGAAGAGGTGTCCGACAAGCGCTCGCAGATCCAGGCCGACCTCGACGAACTGTTCAACGCCGGCCACGTGCTGCGGGCCAGCATCCGAGAGACCGACGACCAGCACGCCACCCTGGTCAGCCGGCAGCGCAAGTTCGACAGGCAGGCCGGCGCCGCCCAGTCCCAGCTCGCGGACCGCGTGCGCCGGTCGTACATGCTCACCAACGCCGACCCCGTGCTCACCATGCTGTCCGCTACCGACGCGTCGGCCGTGGTCGAGCAGAGCCGTGTGCTCGGGTTGCTCGCCGAGGGCAGTCGAGTGCACGTCGAGCGCGCCAGCAGCGCGGCGCAACGCAACGCAGCCGCAGCCGAACAGGCCGCGCAGGTGGCCGCACAGCTCGCCGAGATGCAGCAGGAGTACGGACGGGTCAAGGACCGCTCCAAGCGGCTGCTCGCCCAGGCCGAGGCGCAGGAGGCCAAGCTGTCAGCGAAGGTCGCGCTCCAGCGAGCCGCGAACGGCAGCGGTTGTCCGCTCCCACCGGGTGCGGTGTCCGGCGGGCTCGCGTGCCCCGTCGACCAACCCCGCAGCTACACCGACTCGTATGGCGCACCACGCTCCGGTGGCCGCGGGCACCTGGGCGTCGACATCCTGGCGCCGATGCGCACCCCCGTCCGTGCCTATGAAGGCGGCACGGTCAGCCGGCTGCACAGCAATTCGCTGGGCGGCATCTCGTTGTATCTGCAGGGCGGCAGCGGCCACGAGTACTACTACACCCACCTGTCGGGTTACGTGTCCGGGTTGTCGGCCGGCCAGCGCGTCAGCGCCGGTCAGCACATCGCGTTCATCGGCGACAGCGGCAACGCGGCCGGCATCCCCCACCTGCACTGGGAGGTACACCCGGGTGGTGGCGGCAACGTCAACCCCTACCCGTACGCAAACACCGCCTGCGGGTGAGCGCGACCGTCCGCATGGCGGACGGTGACAGCGGTCACGATGGGGACATGGACACTGCCATCGCTGCGTTCGTCACCGACCGGCTGCCCGCCCACGGACCGATCCTCACGCCGAGCCCTGCGGCGCGTGCGCTGGGGATCGCGCGCACCCGCATGCGCGCCGATGCACTGACGGATCTGCCCGCGGCTGCCTACGCGGGCGCCGTACTGATCGACGATGAGCTGTCGCGCGCCGGCGAGCACGCCGAGGGACTGATCGACGAGGTGGGTACCGCGCTCGAGCCAGGCGGCATCCTCGTCGCGACTGCGCGGAACCGGATCCATGCCGAGGCCGTCCGGCGCCCGCTCCAGGACCTGCGGGGGTTCTCCGCGGCGGAGGTCGAGGCGCTGCTCAACCACCGCGGATTCGTGGTCGACGTGGTCTGCGCGCCGGGCGCCGCCGCGCGACTGCGCGGCGAGCAGATGTTGGACATCGACGCGGATCGCCAGCCGGGGTTGATCGACGCGGCGCCGAGCCTGCTGCTGATTGCGAGGGCGCCGCGCTCCGCCGATGAACGCGGCCGGGTCTTCCACGACACCCGCCCCCGCAAGATCGCGGCTGCAGCCACGCTGTGCCGTGATCCGGCCGGCCGGCTGCTGGTCGTCCACGACACCTTCAAGCGCGCGTGGACGATTCCCGGCGGCGTCGTCGACGCCGACGAGGATCCGGCGGCCGCGGCGCGGCGCGAGTCGTGGGAGGAGGCGGGCGTCAAGGTCGACACTGGTCGGCTGCTGGGCGTCTTCGCTTCACGCTGGCCCGATCGGCTGGTGTTCGTGTTCGCGGCGACGCCGGCGCAGATCATCGAGCATCCCGAGCCGGTTCATGCGCACGAGATCAGTGCGGTCGCCTGGCTCCCGCTCGACGAGGCGCTGACCCGGCTGGCGCCGACGGTCGCCTTCAAGGTCCGCACCTGTCTGAACACACCCGGGCTCACCTGGGTGCAGTGACCAACGGTGGGAGATCAGGGCATGCGCGTGCTGCACACCCCCAACGAACGATTCGCCGATCTGGCGGACTTCGACGCCGAGCCACGCTACGCGACGGTGAACGCAGCCGACGCCGGTGCGCCCGCCGACCTGCAGATGGCCTACGTCGACGCGGGCCCGACCGACGCGCCCCCGCTGGTGCTGCTCCATGGCGAACCAACCTGGTCCTATCTGTACCGGCACATGATCCCGGTGCTGGTCGATGCCGACCTCCGGGTGATCGTGCCCGACATGATCGGCTTCGGCCGGTCCGACAAGCCGACCGAGATCACCGATCACACCTACGGCCGGCATGTCGCGTGGACCTGGAGCCTGATCGAGGCCCTCACGCTGGAGGACGTGACGTGGGTGGGCCAGGACTGGGGCGGTCTTATCGGCCTGCGTCTGCTCGCCGCGAATCCCCAGCGGTTCGCCGGCTTCGTGGCCGCCAACACCGCACTGCCCAGCGGTGACCACGCACTGCCCGAGGTCTGGCACGCCTTCCGCCGGACCGTCAACACGGCGCCGACGCTGAACATCGCCCGGCTCGTGCAGGCCGGCACGCAGCGCACGCTGTCGGACGCCGAACGCGCGGCCTACGATGCACCATTCCCAGACGAGACGTACAAGGCGGGGCCGCGGGCGATGCCCGAGCTCGTCCCCTACCGACCGGACCATCCGGGCGCGGAGGACAACCGGCGTGCCTGGCGGCGACTGACCGAGATCGACGTGCCGTTCCTCACGGCATTCAGCGACGGAGATCCCATCATGACGGGTGTCGACCGGGTCATGCAGCGCGCGTTCCCGGGCGCCCGCGGCCAGTCGCACACGACCATCACAGGCGCAGGCCACTTCCTCCAGGAGGACAAGGGCCGCGAGCTTGCCGTCGCGATCGCCGCCTTTGCCGGCGCCCAGCGCTACTGAACCCGCGGAGCGCGCGTCCGACGTCGGGTCAATGCGTGCAGCAGTCGGAGCCACCAAGGCTCCGATCGGACGAACACGACCGGTGCGGCCCCGGGGGCGGTGTTCCCCAACGCGTCGCGGGCAGCGACCAGCCGCCGGAACTGGTCGATGTCACCGCCGTGATCTGGATGCCACTGCTGCGCCAAGCGACGAAACGCTCGGTCGACCTCCACGGCGGATGCCGACGGCGAGACGCCGAGCAGGAGGCGCGCGTCCCGGCGGTGCGCAGCGGTCACCGTACGCGCCGCTGGGACTGCCCGAGCGGCCGTATGTAGGTGTGGGTCGCCAGGTCCTTGGATCCGAGCAGCTCGGCCACGCGCTGATAGACGTCGCGTGCCGCGTCCCGCACCGACGTGAGGTCTGCATCGGTCAGGACGTCGATCCGCGTCCGTAGCAGCTGCCCGCCGCTGTCGCTGACCAGTCTGACGGAGCTGTCGGTGACCTCCGGCAGACGTCGCAGATCAGCAGCGGCGGCACGGGCGACGGGCGCGGCATCCACCGTCGTGCGGCCACGGTCGCCGTCCTCGAGTGTCACGGTCGACAGCCCACCGCCCGGTCGGCGGACGACCACCTGGCGCAACGCCCACCACAGCGCGAGCACGAACACGATCACCGCGCCACCGATCAGCACGGGCCACCAGATCTGTGGATCTGCCTGCACCTGGGCTTGCGCCTGCCGATACAACCGGGACGGCTCGGCGAGCGCGAGCGTGCCCGCTGCCGCCGCCAGCGCAATGGCGCCCGCAGCGATCAGTAGGATCGCAACCAACGCGAGCACCACCCGGTTGACGCCGTCGATCATCGCACCCGCTCCCGCGCCCTGACGATCTCCGCCCGCACCGTCGGCGGCCTGATCAGACCGAGCTCATCGATGGCCGACGTCGTGGCGTCCAGCACACGCTGGCGGCACGCCCGCCGGTCCGTGTCCGGCGGCACGGACGCACGGACCTTCGCCCGGCGCCGAATCCGAACGTCCGCCGCCACGACGTCGGCGTCGCGAAGGGCCACGTGGCGAAGTCGTTCCTGCAGGCCTCGCCGGTCGATCGACGCGGCCGCGTCCGTCGCGCCCTGCAGGGCGAACTGCCCGGGGCGAGCAGGAGTCAGCTCGCCGCTCAACAGCGCCAGGCCGATCAGCACCAGACCGATCGCCACACCGACGAGCGTCGGATCGTCCCAACGCAGCTCAGCCAGCGCGCTTGCCCATTGCTCACGCGGCACGATGCCGGCGTTGCCGGTCAGGGCGGTGACCATCTCGATGATCGCGACCCCAGCGGCGGCCGCCAGCGCAAGACCGAAGACGAGCGCCAGCAGCCGGTTCACTATCGTCATGTCGGAACCTGCGGATCTTCCATGTCGGCAATGTGGACGTTGATCACCGCGTCCACGAGCGCCGGCCCGCGGTCACGCAGTCGGTGGGCGATCTCGGTGCGGACCGAAGTCGCGATCTCAGGCAGTGGTCGCCCGTATCGCGCGACGATGTGGACGTCGATCTGCAGCGGCGAGTCCGGGCGGATGCGCACCCCACCGACCCGCCTGCCGCCCCCATAGGTGGCGATCTCACCGACCGCGCCGTGATACAGACGCGCAACGGTCGGCAGACCGGTCGCCGCGGCGGCGATCTCGGCCGCCGCAGCGGCGATCTCGGCCGCCGCGGTCGTCAACGTCACTCCACCCGCTGCGATCCAGCGTCCTCTTCCTCGTCGCCGGGGAAGGACAGGTCGAGCACCGCTACATTGACCTCGACGACCTCCAAGCCGGTCATCGTCTCTATGCGATCGATGACGTTCTCGCGCACGGAGCTCGCGACCTCGTGGAGGCGAGCCGGGTACTCGACCTTGAGCGCGATGTCGATGGCCGCCTGGCGCTCGCCGACCTCGACGCCGACCCCCGCCGTGCTGTGCTCACTGCCACGGAGCCGCCCCATCACGCCTCCGATGGCACTGGCTGTGGCACCGCCGAGCGAGACCACGCCGGCGACCTCGCGAGCTGCAAGACCCGCGATCTTCGCGACGACAGAGTCCTGGATCGTCGTGACGCCCCGGCTCTCCTGCAGCTCGGCTGCCCCGGTGCTGCGGCGGCTCAGCGCCTGGCCGGCGGACTCGCCACCGGAAGCGCCTGTCGGCTCGGAGGTCTTGGTCGATGCGGTGTCTGCCATTGGTAGCTCCTCTGCCGGACACACAGGCTCCGGCGATCGATCGGAGTGGATCTGCGACGCCTAGGCCTGCCGGTCGTCGCGTCGCGTGAGCACCCGGTTCAACTCTTCGAGATCGACGTCCCGCTCGAGCACGTAGACGACGACCCAACCGATGAGACCAGCGAGCGCAGCCCCCAAGGCGACCCACAGTCCGGCCGCCCAGACGAGCACGGCGAGTGCAAAGCCGATGAAGAATCCCGCCTGGCCACGAGTCATGTCGCTGTCTCTCTTCCCTGCGTCGCGGGGCAGAGCCCCGAAACGGTAACGCAACGTCTGATGTTGCTCAGTGTTGCCACACGCCGCGAACACCAACCTCGATTTCGCCATCGAGCCATGCCAGGTCGGGCAGCCAACCACTGCCCACCGTCCGTGCGGCCTGCGGTACCCGCGGTCACGTCACGTAGCCCAGTTCGCCGCGATAGCGCTCGAGATCGCCGCGCTCGAGGCCCGACGCGAAGCGTCGGAACCCGTCGTACACATCGACGAAGCGCAGCCCGAGGGGCGCCAGGCCCAGCCGCACGATGTCGGGCTCCCGGAAGTCGCCGATCACCTGCTGCTCGTGGGCGAGCAGCGCGACGATCCGCCGCGCCTCCGGGTGGCGCAGCGCGATCTGGCCGCCGCGACGCGCCGGATCTCGCGGAGTGACAACCTCCACACCGTGGTCGGCAAGCCATGCATCGGACAGGGCGATGGCGAGCGCGGTCAGGGCGACGCTCTTGGCGCGGACGGCCGACACCCCTGCGGCGCGCACCATCTCGAGCCCGGCCATCATCGCGGCGACCGACAGCATCGCCGGGGTGCCCGCGCGGAAGCGGTCGACGCCGGGGGCCGGCCGGTAGGAGGCCTCCATGGCGAATGGAGCGGCGTGCCCGAACCATCCGGGAATGGGTGTCTGGAGCTGATCCGCAAGGTCGGGTCGCACGTACACGTAGGCCGGTGCGCCGGGGCCGCCGTGCAGGTACTTGTAGGTGCACCCGACGGCGAGGTCGACATCGTTGAGCGTCACGTTGACCGGCATCACGCCGGCGCTGTGCGAGAGGTCCCACAGCGACAGCGCGCCCGCCTCGCGTGTGCGGGCAGTGATCGCGGGGAGATCAAGCCGGGCACCGGTGCGGAAATCGACGTGTGACAGCGCGACCAGTCCGACCCGCGCGTCGAGCGCCGCCGCGACATCGCGCGGGGCAGGATCGCCATCCAGCAACCGGAGCCTGCCCCCAGCCGCCCGGGCCGCGGCGTCGAGCACGTACAGGTCGGTCGGGAAGTTCCCACGATCCGAGAGCACGTCGGGACGCGTTGGCATGACGCGCAGGCCGGCGTTCGCCAGGTTCGACAGGCAGACCGTGGTCGAGTCGGCCACGCGTACGCCGGCCGATGGCGCGCCGATCAGCTCGGCCACATGCGTCGAGGCTTCGGCGACGAGGTCCAACCAGCGCTCGTTCCAGCCGCGGATCAGCCGCGAACGCCAGCGTTCCAGTTCGGCCAGCACAACCGCCTCGGTCGCACGGGGCTGCAGACCGAGCGAGTTGCCGCAGAAGTACACCAGCGGCGGGTCGCCGTCGGGGACGTCGAAGCACTCGGTGAACGCCGCCAGCGGATCGTGACGGTCCAGATCGACGGCGTGTGCGCGATCGGTCACCGTAGGGTGGCGCCCGGTCAGGCGCCGTGGCACTTCTTGTACTTGCGCCCCGAACCACACGGGCAGGGCTCGTTGCGACCGACGCGGTCGCCCTTGACGACCGTGCCCTGCGTCGCCTGCCGTGCGGCGGCGCCCGCGGTCGCCTTGCCACCCACCGGCGCCGTGGCGGCCGCTGACGGCACGCGCTGGGGCGTGCCGGCCGACAGCAGCCGTATCCGCGAATCGTCAGTCACCGGCACTTGATCCTGCGGTGGCGCGGCGGGCGTGGGCACCAGGCTGAAGAAGAACTCGACCGCCTCTTCCTTCACGCGCACCATCAGCACGCCGAACGACTCGTACGCCTCGCGCTGGTACTCGACGAGCGGATCGCGCTGGCCGACCGCTCGCAGGCCAATGCCTTCGCGGAGGTGGTCCATCTCGTACAGGTGTTCGCGCCAGATGCGATCGACCACACCGAGGATCGCGCGCCGTTCCACCTGGCGTTGCGCGTCCGAGCCGACGCGCTCCTCGCGCTCGGCGTACAGCCGGCGTGCCAGCTCGAGCGCCTGATCGGTCAGTCCGTCGACGGTGAGGTACTCGAGATCGAGTTCGTCGAACAACGCGGCGACCGCACCGCGTGCCGCGTCCTTCACGGTGTCGTCAGCGTTGTTGTCGACGACGAGCTCGGCGTACGCCGCCTGCAGGCCCGACAGGTTCCACTCCTCGCTGAACTGCCCTTGCACCGCGAACTCGGCGACCATCTGCGTCACCGCGTCGGTAAGGAAGTCCTGTGCGGCTTCGGCCACAGCCGCGTCATCGCCCTCGAGCACCCGGCTCCGCTGCTCGTAGACGATCTTGCGCTGTTCGTTCATCACGTCGTCGTACTTGAGGACGTTCTTGCGGATCTCGAAGTTGCGCGACTCGACCTGGGTCTGGGCCCGCGCCACCGCGCGGGTGACCATCTTGTGCTCGATCGGGATGTCATCGGGCATCGACAGGCGGTTCATGATCGACTCGACGGCGCTGGCGTTGAACAGCCGCATGAGGTCGTCCTCGAGCGACAGGTAGAAGCGCGATGCACCGGGGTCGCCCTGGCGACCTGAGCGGCCGCGGAGCTGGTTGTCGATGCGGCGCGACTCGTGGCGCTCGGTGCCGAGGACGTACAGCCCGCCCAGCTCCCGGATCCGGTCGCCCTCGACCTTCGTCTCCTGGTCGTAGCGCTCGACCTGCTGCGCGTAGAAGGCCTCGAACTCGTCCTTGTCGATCGGCTCGGCGTCCGCGCGCTCCTGGCCCGGCAACCCGTTGAACTTGCGCCGGGCTTCGTCCAACGCGAGCTCCTCGGGGTTTCCGCCGAGCATGATGTCCACACCGCGACCGGCCATGTTGGTCGCGACCGTCACGGCGCCGACCCGGCCCGCCTGGGCGATGATGTGCGCCTCGCGGAAGTGGTTCTTGGCGTTGAGGATCTCGTGGGGGATGCCACGCTGGGTCAGCAGCCGCGCGAGCTGCTCGCTCTTCTCGATCGACACGGTGCCCACGAGTACGGGCTGGCCGGCCTCGTGCCGCTCGGCGATGTCGTCGGCAACGGAGGCGTACTTGGCGTCCTCGGTCTTGTAGATCACGTCGACGTGGTCGCGACGCGCGATGGGCTCGTTGGTCGGGACTTCGACCACACCCATGTCGTAGATGTGTGCGAACTCCCCTTCCTCGGTCTTGGCGGTACCGGTCATGCCGGCGAGCTTGTCGTACAGGCGGAAGTAGTTCTGCAGCGTGATCGTGGCCAGCGTCTGGTTCTCCTCCTTGATCGCCACGCCTTCCTTGGCCTCGATCGCCTGGTGCAACCCCTCCGAGTAGCGGCGGCCCTCGAGGACACGGCCGGTGAACTCGTCGACGATCTTGACCTGACCGTCCTCGACCATGTACTCGGTGTCCTTGCGGTACAGCTCCCTGGCGCGGATCGCCTGCTGCAGGTGGTGGATGTATGGGGTGTTGACCGACTCGTACAGGTTCTCGATCCCGCGCAGCTGCTTGAGCAGCTGCTCCGCCTTCTCGGTGCCCTCCTCGGTGACGGCAACAGTGCGCTTGCCCTCGTCGACCTCGTAGTGCACATCACGTTGCAGCCGCGGCATGACCTGCTTCGCGAACAGCTCGTAGTCGGCCGTCGCCTGCTCGGCGGGGCCGGAGATGATGAGGGGGGTGCGGGCCTCGTCGACCAGGATCGAGTCGACCTCGTCCACGATGGCGTAGGCGTGACCACGCTGCATCATGTCGGAGACCCGCAGCACCATGTGGTCGCGCAGGAAGTCGAAGCCGAACTCGCTGTTGGTGCCGTATGTCACGTCGGCGGCGTACGCGGCGCGCTTGTCGTCGCGCGTCTGCCCTGCATGCACCAGGCCGGCCCGCAGCCCGAGGTACCCGTAGACCCGACCCATCCAGTCACGGTCACGTGCAGCCAGGTACGGGTTCACCGTGATGACGTGCACGCCACGTCCTGCGAGCGCGTTGAGGTACACCGGCATGGTTGCCGTCAGCGTCTTGCCCTCGCCGGTGCGCATCTCGGCGATGTCGCCGTCGTGGAGCACGAAGCCACCGAGGACCTGCACGGGGTACGGGAACTGCCCGAGGACCCTGCGCGCCGCCTCACGCACGACCGCGAACGCCTCGAAGGCGATGCCATCGAGGTCCTCGCCGTCAGCCAGCCGGCGGCGCAGCACAGCGGTCTGACCGCGCAGCTCGGCGGCGGTCATCTTGTCCTCGGTGTAGTGCGGTTCGAGCGCCTCGACCTCGCGGGCATGTCCCCACAGGTCCTTCAGGCGGCGACCCTCACCAATGCGCAGCAACTTCTGGAACATCGCGTGTCAGCCTTCGCAGCGGAAGACCCCAGTGTAGGTCCGGAGGTGCACGACGCGGCCCGTGTGGCCCGCCGGCGGCGCCAGCCGCGATCGCTCAGGTGATTTCGAGCAGCTTCTCCCGGACGGCGTAGACGACCGCCTCCATGCGCGAGTGCAGATGCAGCTTCTCGAGGATGTTGCGGACGTGGTTCTTGACGGTGTTCTCCGAGATGAACAGCTCGCGGGCGATGTCGCGGTTGTTCATGCCCTTGGCGACGTAGGTCAGGACCTCCATCTCGCGGTTGGTCAGCCGCGGCGTCGACCGCTCCTGCTCCGCCTTGCCCTTGCGTGCCATCGCGGCGAACTCGGCCAGCAGCTTGGTCGCCATCGGCGGCGAGAGCATCGACTGGCCCGCGTGCACGCTGCGGACGGCGTCGGCGACCTCGTCGATCGAGATCTCCTTGAGCAGATAGCCGTTTGCGCCGGCCTTGATCGCCTCGTAGAGGTCGTCCTCCTCGTCGCTGATCGTCAACATCACGATCTTGGCGTCCGGCAGCTGCTCCTTGATCGCGCGCGTCGCCTCGATGCCCGACACCTGTGGCATGCGGACGTCCATCAGGATCAGGTCAGGGGACAACTCGACCGCGAGATCGACGGCCTCCCGGCCGTTGTCCGCCTCGGCGATGACGGTGATGTCGCCCTCGCTGGCGAGCACCATCTCGAGCCCCCGACGAAACACCGCGTGATCGTCGGCGACGAGCACTCTGATGTTGTCGCCGGTATCCGCCTCGGACATGCGGTCAACCCACCTTGGTTACGACCATCGAACGGTGCACACATTGACTAGACTGCCACACGCCCGCTGGCACAACTGGACCAGTCATACAACTCTGACTGAACAACTACCAAGAGTAGCAAGCTCGCGGCCATATCGCTGATCTGTGTACTCATAGTACAGATCATCACGATACAACCTGCGGCAACTCCCGCGGAGGGTCGACAGCGGCAAGGCTCACCACCAGGACGCGCGCCGCGCCGGCGCCCTGCAGCGCGCTGGCAGCGGCCGTTGCTGTCGAACCGGTCGTCCGCACGTCATCAACCAGGACTACGTGCGGTGGAACGGCATAGCCGGATCGGAAGTCACCCACCGGCAGGGCACGACGCTCACCCGCGGTCAGCTCGGTCTGGTCGTTGCGCTGCCGGACACGACGCAGCAGCCGGACCGCGCCGGGACCGGCGAGCAGTCGCGGGATGTCAGCGCCGCGATGGCGCAGGCGCGATCGCGTCGACGGCACCCACGTCCGGGGCCACCGCGACGCCCCACCGATGGCGTCGCCGATCTCGGTCCACAGCAGCGTCCCAAGGTGCCCGGCGGCAGCGTGGTGACCCGGTCGTTTGACTGTCCGGATCGCGCGGGCGATGACGCCGTCATACCGGAAGGCCGCGACGGCCATCACTGCGGGGCCGATACGCACCGGCTCGCCGTCGGGCAGGCGCAGCGCGTCGGCGGCGCGGCGGCAGTCGCGGCACAGTCCGGTGCCCCGGTGACCGCACGCCGCACACAGCTGTGGAAGCACGAGATCGAGCAGCGGGACGGCCATCGCGTCCAGCGTGCGCCGACACCGCGGCAGAGCGCCAGCGGCGGGCCGGCGGCCTGTGGATCCGGCGCGACCGCTACAGGATCGCCTGCGGCGTCAACGCGACGATGCCCGTGGCGCCCAGAGAGCGAAGGTCACCGAGCCGCTCCCACAGCTCGTCGGCGCCGACCACGAAGTGCACGGCGACGAGGTCGTCTCGACCGGCGAGCGGCAGGATCGTGGGCGCGGCCAGGCCGGGGAACAGGTGCCGCAGCTTGTCGACCTGCTCGCGCTCGACGTGCAGCATGACGTACCGATGCCGGCCCGCGGCCATCGCCGCCCCGAGCCGCAGCGCCATGTCGTCGAGCACCGGCGTGTCCGCGCGGCGGACGAACTGCGCTTCACACGCAGTGATGACCTCGAGCACGCGCAGCCGATTGCGCGCAAGGCTGGTCCCCGTCTCGCGCAGGTCGATGATCGCATCGGCGATGCCGGCGGCGCACACGCCCTCCAGCGACCCGCCCAGCTCGACGACCGTCGCGTCGATGCCGCGGTCGGCGAAGAAGCTGGTCGACAGGTGTGGCAGGTGCGTCGCGACCGCGCAGCCGGCAAGATCGTCGGCGGTGATCCGACCGTCGTCGTCTCGACTGGCGAGCACGAGTTCGGAGCGCGCAAAGCCCAGCGGCAGCGACGGCAGATCGCGCAGATCGTGCTCTGCGATCAGATCGGTCGCGATGAACGCGGCGTCGACCTGACCGGCGGCGAGCGCGGCGGCCGCGTCCCGGGAGCGCATCTCGATGAACGACAAGCTGTCGAGTCGAGCGATCGACTCGCTGCCGTGCAACATCGACGTCGGATACCCGGCGTCGCCCAGCAGCTCGAGCGTGCGGGTCCGCAGGCGGCCGCGCGACGGCACGGCGATCCACGGTGGCGTCATGACTGCTGTCTCCTGTCGGGTGCCTCCTGGCGGCGTGCCTCGAGCTCCGCGAGCACGTCGGCCAGCGCGACGTCGACCGACACCAGTGCGGCCAGCAGATGGAACAACAGATCCGCCGCCTCCTCGGTCGTCCGTCGCCGGTCGATCGTGGGACGGGTCAGCTCCGCACAGACCTCGTAGGCCTCCTCCATCACCTTGCGCGCCGCCCGTTCGGGATCGGTGACCAGTGTCACCGAGTACGAACCTGGAGGCGCGTCGGTGCGACGTGCGCGCAGCACCGCTTCGAGCGCGTTCAACGACATGCGGCTACGCCGTTGCGTCAGCCGGCGCAGGGGCGCGTGAGTGGCCGATCAGGCCAGCACCGCTTTGAGCCGGTCGATCGCTTCGATCGGCGTTGGATCTTCGCCACGCGCGAGCGCGGTGTAGACGCTGATCAGGTCGACGTGCACCAGTAGCTCCGCGACACGCGCCAGCGGGGCCTCGCCGGTCGAGGCGAGCTCGGTGGTCCATGCGAAGTGGCGATCCACGACGTCCAGGGATGGAGTGACCCGCTTCGCGACCCGCTCGTGCTCCCCCGCAGCGTCGCGCACCACCACAAGGGCGCTGCGTGGCGCACGCTGATCGAGCCAGTGGCCGACGATCGCGTTGTGGTCGGCCTCGGGCAGCGCAGCCGCGTAGGCCGGCAGCTTGGCGTTCTCGTTGAGCTGTGCGGCGAGCCGACGTGCCGCGACCGCACCCAGGCCCTGTGTGCCCCACACGACGGCCAAGTCGACCTGGGCCAGCTGCTCGGCCAGCCGCTTGGCCGGGTTGTCCCGCCGCGGGATGTGCCGTCCGCAGGCGGCGACCGCGCGACGCTGCGCCGCGACGGCGTCGTCGAGCTGCCCGCCGAGACCGAACACGTCGAGCAGCGGCACCAGCAGCCACCCGAGGCTGTGCCTCGGTGGAGCGGTGGCCGGCACGACGGCGACCGGCCAGCCGTTGCGCTCGGCGAGCGCACCCAGGCGGCCGCCGGTGGTCACGGCTGCGATCCGCGCGCCGCGTGCCTCGGCCTGCGCCACGGCATCCAATGTCTCTTCGGTGTTGCCCGAGTGGGACAGGGCGATGACCTGTGTGGACGGGCCCACGAAGCCGGGCAGGCCGTACCCCTGATGCACGACGAGCGGCACGTCGAGCCGCTCCGCGACCAACGCGCCCAGGATGTGGCCGGCGATTCCCGAACCGCCCATGCCGACGATGCACACCTGCTCGGCGAGCGTCAGATCGAGGTCGAGCGCGATGCGTCGTGCGTCGTCCCACTGCCAGGCCGCGCCCTCGACATCGGCGAGCGCGTCGCTGAGGTCGACCCGGCTGTAGTGGCTCGTCTCGTCGAGGTCGACACCGCCGTCGAGGTCCGTCTTCACAGGTTCGCTCATCGTCAGGCGTTCCGGCTTGACTTCTTCGGCGGCGTCGCTTCTTCGACCAGCATCACCGGGATGTTCTCGCGGACAGGGTACTGCAACTCACATTGCGTGCAGATGATCACCTTGCGGCGGTCCTTGTACACGATCTCACCGTGGCATGCCGGACATATCAGCAGGTCGATCAGCGACTGGTCTACGGCCAAGGTGCTTTCCTCCTGTGCGATGCCCGCGGATGCCGGCGAGCGACCGGGCTACGACCGGACGAGCGCGAGCACGTCGTCGCGGACGGACTTCATCGTGGTCTCGTCGCCAGCTTCGACGTTCAACCGCAGCATCGGCTCGGTGTTCGAGGGACGCAGGTTGAACCACCACGCTTCCGCCACAATTGTCAGACCGTCAGCGTAGTCCGCTTCGCCACGCCCGGCGAAGGCCTTGGCCACCGCGTCGACTGCCGCCGCGGGGTCGGCGACCTCGCTGTTGATCTCGCCCGACTGGACGTAGACGTCATAGGGCGCGACCATGTCGGCGAGGCTGCCACCGTGGACGCTGAGTGCTTCGAGGAGCACCAGCGCGGCGATCAATCCGGAATCGGCACGGAAGTTGTCACGGAAGTAGTAGTGGCCCGAGTGCTCACCGCCGAACACGGCGTCTGTCTCTGCCATGACCGACTTGATGAACGAGTGCCCGACCCGGGTGCGGATCGGCACGCCACCGGCACGTACGATCGTCTCGGGCACGATGCGCGAGCAGATCAGGTTGTACAGGACCGGCGCGCCGGGGTCACGCTCCAGCAGGCGCTGGGCGATGATGGCGGTGATCAGCGAGGGCGAGACCGCGTCGCCGTTCCCATCCACACAGAACATGCGGTCGGCATCGCCGTCGAAGGCCATTCCGATGTCGCACGACTCCGCGCGGACCAGAGCCTGCAGGTCACGCAGGTTCTCGGGCTCGATCGGGCTGGCCGGATGGTTCGGGAAGGTTCCGTCCAGCTCGAAGTACAGCGGCACCAGCTCGAACGGCAGGCCGTCGAACACCGGCGGCACGACGAATCCGGCCATCCCGTTGCCCGCGTCCACCGCGACCCGGAGCGGCCGCAACGAGGCGCGGTTGACGAACCCCCGCACGTGGGCGGCGAAGGACCGCACGAGGTTGAGCTCCCGGTGCGAACCCGATCTGGTTGCGCCACCGAACTCGCCGGCCGCGACACAGTCTCTGATGCGTGCCAGTCCCGTGTCCAACGACACCGGTTCCGCGCCCGCGCGGCACAGCTTCAACCCGTTGTAGCCCGCGGGGTTGTGGCTGGCGGTGATCATCACCCCGGGGTGGCGCAGGTGACCTGATGCGTAGTACAGAAGGTCGGTCGACGCGAGGCCGAGGTCGATGGTGGTGACCCCCTCGGCCCGCGCACCGCGCATGACCGCGTCGGCCAGATCGTCGGAGCTGGCGCGCATGTCCCTTGCGACCAGCATGTTGGGGGCGCCGAACTCGAGCGCCGCCGCCCGACCGATGAGATACGCGACGTCAGCGTCGAGCTCGTCGGGCACGAGGCCGCGGATGTCGTACGCCTTGACGATGCGCTCCAGCGACGTCAGTGATTGTGACTGCACCATGATCGGCCTGCCGCTCAGCTGTTGCGTGTGCGGGTCAGGGCAACCACGACGCCGTGAGGCTCGGATTCGATGGGCATCTGCAGCTGCCCCTCGAGGACGTCGTCGGGCAGCAGTGCCTCGGTCACCGGCTCGAACAGGTGCGCTCGCCCCCGGGCGGCCGGACCGCCTGCCGACGAGGCGCGCTCCGGTACCGCGCGATCACCGGCCCGCGGCAGTCCGCCGGCGTGCGCAGCGACCCGCGACGCGACCGGGCCACCTTCGGGCACGGTGAGCCCGCACGCCTCAGCCAGCCGGGGCAGCTCAGCGGTCAGTGCGGCGTAGCGGTCCGTTCGTGGATCGTCGCCTGCGGCCGGCCCATCGACGTCGGCAACCTCCTCCGGCAGCGGAGCCGGCGTGCGCCGATCCAGCCGTTCCCATCCGCGCGGCACGATCAGCAGATCGGCGTGCGCCCCACAGATGTCGTACAGGGCGGGATGCTTCTCGGGCAACAGGTCGACCAACGACGCCTGCCGCGCGTCGTAGCGGAATGACAACGTCACCGACGCCGGCTGCACGCAACCGGCCCGCTGGCACCACCGAACGAGATCACTCATCGCGCGCCAACCGTAGACGACCCAACGGTCGTTCCTGGCGAACTGTCACCGACACGTCAGCCCTCCTGCCCCACGGGGAAGTCGACGGGACGAGTCTCCAGCGTACGATCCCGTTCCGGAGTCAGCGCTTCCAACGAGCCCGACCACGCGCTCGCCGGCAGCAGCGGCAGCGTCAGCAGGCTGCTGGCCCGGCTGTCGGCGGCAGACAGGCGCAAGGCACCGTAGAGCGGCTGATCCGCGGCCACCGTGATCGGCGCGCCGCCGTCGATACCGGCCTCGGCGAAGGGCAGCAGCCGCATCTCGCCGGGCCCGAGCTCGAGATCGGACCAGCCGTCCGGCGCGGCGCCGCCGACCGTGATCAACGCGGTCGCCACGGCGTCACCCGGGTTGAAGAGCGCCAACTCGGGCGCTGTGCCGTCCGCGGCAGCGGCCTGTGCACTGATCGGATCGATCCTGCCGACGCCGGGCGACGAGCTGACGAAACGGTCGCCGCCGGTCAGCGCCGTGAACCGCTGGGCCACGAAGGTCACGTCGTTCGTGGAGCGCAGGACCACACCGAAGTCAGGCTTCGATGACACGCCGTCGAGATCGATCCGGGCGACGCTCTCGGGGCCGACGGTGAGCTCCTGCGTCACCACGCCGCCCTCGATCTGATCGCTGGCGGTCACGGACAGCTGTGCTGGCCGTCGGTTGGGGTTGAGCACGGTGATCCACGATGCGGTCCGCTCGCCGGAGGCGGCGTACGCGAATCCCGATGAGGTCGCATCGGCGGCCACCGCGTGCAGCATCGTGCGACCCTCCGGCGCTGTCGGATCGGTTGGCAGCTCGGCGCCCTCCAGCTGGATCTCCGGCAGATCGGGCTGCCCGAACCGTTGCAGGCCCGTCGCGATCACGCGGCCCGCCTCGACCTCGACGATGACCCCCAGATCCGGCTGTTCGGGCTGGAGCTCGTTGATGCCCACGGCAACCACCTGCCGCGCCGGCACGGATACGTTCTCGCTCGACACGAGGTTGACCCTGCCCTCCGGTGTTGCAAAGGCCACCCGGACCACCGCATCGGTCTCGAACGGGTTGAACAGGAAGATACGCGAACTCGAACCGACGGTGGTCACCGCTCCGCTCATCAGCCAGCGGGGCGCCGGTCTCGGCGAGCATGACGCGCCGAGGCGCTGTGAATCGTCGGCATCGACCGTCCACGATGCCACCACCGGTCCGCCACGCCAGCGGATGACGACCGCGGGCGGCGCGTCACCGCCGTCGATCTGCAGCTCGGCCGTCTCGTTGCGCGCCAACTCACGGCGGGCGTCCTCGAACGTGGCCTCACCGTCGCGGAAGTTCTGGATCGAGACCCGCGACCCGTCGTCCCCGACGGCGGCGATCGTCAGCGTCGCGGTCTCGCCGTCACGGGCGAGCGGCACGCAGTACCAGGTCCCGCTGCTGACGTCGACCTGCTCGGTGAACGTCGCCGACGGTGCCGAGGGCGACGCGACCACCCGGTCGGCGGCAAGAGTCGCGCCGATCAGGACGGCGAGTGCCGTAAGGGCAATGGCGATCTGCCTGCTCATGTGTCCCCCGCCTACCGCAGGTCACCGGTGATGGTGGCGGCGGCAGCCGCGCGGGCCGCCGGACCCGGCATCGGCGCGGGGTACGGCCCGACGTGCACATCGTCGATGTCCCGCCTGGCCGCCCCGCTCCGCGGTGGCCGCAGCGCCAGCGACACGATCGCGATGACCACCAGCAGCTGGATCAGGACGACGACGAGGTGTCGCGACTCCCCACCCGGTGTGACCTCGAGCCGCCCCGCCCGCGGCACCTCGTAGACATTGCCGGGCACGCCACGTGCCCGAGCCAGGGGTTGCCCGTCGACCTGGACGTTCCACCGTTGCGACGGCGCCTCGGACAACAGCAGCCAGCCTGGCTGCACGTCCGCGTCGTACGTTCCCGGCGCGGTCGGGCGCAACCCG
This sequence comes from Nitriliruptorales bacterium, assembly GCA_024644015.1. Taxonomy (GTDB): domain Bacteria; phylum Actinomycetota; class Nitriliruptoria; order Euzebyales; family JAHELV01; genus JAHELV01. The sequence continues at coordinate 91,011 of JAHELV010000001.1, read as the reverse complement.
GACTCCTCCAGCGCCTTGGTGTTGACAAGCTGTGCGGCATCGTCCGCGGTGTCCGCGACGTCGGCGGGCACCACGACGGCCCGCGGCAACCATGTCGCGACCTCGAAGATCTGACCTGCACCCGACGGCAGCGGCTCGAGATCGGGCTGTCCAGCAAGCATTCGTGCCACACGTTCGCTGCCGTCGCGGTCGTGGATCACCACGTAGCGGACGTTGAGCAGCGCCAGGTCACCGGCCGCCCGCGGATCACCGAGCCCGATCGATGCGACCGCTCGCGAGAACGCCTCGGTCAACGTCTCGCTGGGCGTCGTCCCGAACTCGAGCATCGAGGGACCGCTGTCATCGGTGACGTCCCACGCGAGCCGTTCGTCGCCCTCGCTGAGCAGCAGGATGCGGTACGGCCCCACATGGTCGCCGTCGGCGGCGACGAATGCGGGGACGAGGTCGTTGGCGATCCGCACACCCGACCACGGGTCGGTCACCAGGCGGTACAGCCCACCGCCGAGACCGGCGACCAGGACCGCCGCGCAGCCTGCCGCCAGCAACTGGCGGAGCCCGAAGTTGTAGGCCCGCAGGTGGTCGGTGATGCTGCGTGCCGCGAGCGTCGCGAGACCGGCCAGCGCCAGCGCGCTGGGCAGAAGCAGGGCAGGGATCCACGTGACCGTGGAGCCCACGTACCCGTACGCCCATGTGAGCAGCCCCCAGACCGTCATGACGGTGAGCAGGACCACGACCGCAGCAGCACGGCCGCGACCGGTGAGCAGCAGCGCAGCACCGACCACCCCCGCCGTGACCAGCGCGGCCGACAGCTCGCCGACAGGTGACAGGCTCGGCAGGATGTCGGGGGCGATCAGGAAGGCACGCGCGGCCATTACGGGCTCGAACGGTGCCAGCGGAATCACTCCCCCGGTCGAGCGCACCGCGTCGTACAGCCACGGCGCCAGCGCGACGAGGGCCAGCGGCGCGGCGACGACGGTGCGCAGCAGCGCACCGCGCTTCGACGAGGACGCCGCCGCGACGAGCACACCCGACAGCCAGATCCCCGTTGGCACGATCCACGCGCCCGGTGCCGCCGACCACAGAATGGCCAGCGCGAGCGCCATCAGCGCCGCGGCTCGCCACCCCTCGCTGGGTGTTCGCCGGTAGTCGGCGCTCCACACGACGAGGACGACCAGGCCCGGTAGCAGCGCTGCCAGCAGCAACTCGCTGAACCGACCTCTGGCCAGTGCGCCGAGCACGGGCGGGCTCAACGTGTAGACGGTCGCACCCAGCAGCCGCGGCCACATGCGCGTCGACAGCAGGCGCCCGGCGCGGACCGTCAGCAGGAACGCGAGCGGCAGCATGCCAAGCACGATGATGCGCTGCGCCAGCCACGCGGAGCCCAGGCCGAGATAGCTCAGCAAGCCGAGTACCGGCTGGATCAGCGGCGAGAACGACCACGACCCCATCGGATCGCCGTGCCACGGTCCGACGTAGGTGCGCACGAAGTCCGTCGCATGGTCCGGCCACGGCAGCACCTGCCCGCCCACGAGTTGCCCGCCACCGAGCAGGCGCACTGCGCCGACCAGATAGAGCACGAGCAGAACGGGCCCGACGATCATGCTGGGGTGCGCGCGCAGGTACGCCGCGAGCGTGCGCGACTGCGGTTGACGAACCGCAGGGGCCGTGGAGTCTTCCAGCAACCGCGGCGTACGGGCACCTGACAGCCACGTGCCGATCGCCTCGCCGTAGTCGCGCAGGCGCGCCCACGGGCTTGCGAACAACGGGCGAAGATCCTTGTCGGTACGTCGACGCAGCCGCTGGACGCCACGCCGCAGCGCCAGTGTCGTGGGCAGCTGCGCGAGGTTCCAGCCCACCGCTTTGAGCCCGGCGTTGCCGGCGCCCACGCGTCGTGTCAGCAACAAGCCGATCGCGCGCAGGAGGAACAGCAGCGTGCCGAACGGCACGATCAGCGCCAGCCGGCCGATGCTGTAGTTCTTGAGCAGCGCCGCGAGGGTGTGCCGCTCGGTCAGGTACATGACCTCGTTGGCACGGTCGTCACCCAGCGGCCGCGCGCCGCGCTCGCCGGCGTTGACGTGGTATCCGACGGCCAGAGGCACGACCCGTACCCGGTATCCGGCGATCCAGGCACGCCAGCACAGGTCGAAGTCCTCGCGCTCGAACGTCATGCGCGGGTCGAACCCGCCCAGTTCGGTGAAGATGTCGGACCGGACGATCATGCCGGCTGTCGACACGAACAGGGTGTCGGTCTCTTCGTCGTGCTGCCCCTGGTCGACCTCGCCGGGGTCCAGCTGGCTAGCCCACCGCCCGAACGGATCGAGGGTCTGGCCGACCTGCTGGACGAGCGGCTCCTGGGACCATTCCCGCAACTTGGGTCCTGCGACGGCGACCTCGGGGTCGGCCTCCATGGTCGCCACCAGCGTGGCGACCGTATCCACCGTCATGACCAGGTCGTCGTGCAGCAGCAGGAGCAACGGCGCGTCGCGCAGCGCGGGATGGGTGCGGCCCACCTCGACCGCCTCGCCGAACGAGTGGGGGGTGTCCAGGCGGATCAGGCGATCGGCCGTCACGCGTGACTGCAGCAGATCGCCGGAGCCGTCGGTGGATGCGTTGTCGACGACGATCAACTCGAGGCCGGCGATGCGCCAGTCAGCAATGGTGCCGAGGATCACCGGCAGCCACCGCAGCCCGTTGTGGACCACGAGGACCACCCCGAGTCGGGGCTTGGTTACCGCATCTGTGAACGACATGGATGGGGGTGTGGCGCCCAGGGGCAGATTCGCTCGGACAACCGAGCCGTAAGCTCAAGCATCCTAGCCGGTGGCATCGGAGCCGGCGAATCCGACCTGTCTAGGAGGCCAGGCGCTTCAGCTTGCGACGCTCGCGCTCGCTCATGCCGCCCCAGATGCCGAAGCGCTCGTCGTGCTCGAGGGCGTACTCGAGGCACTCGTCCCGGACCGTGCACTCGGCACAGATCCGTTTGGCTTCCCGGGTGGAGCCGCCCTTCTCTGGAAAGAAGACATCGGGGTCGGCGTTCAGGCACTTCGCCTCGGTCGCCCACGGCACTGGTTCGATGAACACGACGTTCCCCTGTCACCCGAGTGCATCCGCCGACGCGCGTCGGCCCACGACGGGTCATCTGATGCGCGGCATACCCTCACACGAATGAAACTCCACCCGTGTAACTATGCTTCCAGACGTGGGCACCGTCAACCGGTGATGCGGGTGTCGTGCGACGTTCGCGCGGGTCGCGTAGTGAGAAAACTACTCTTGGTAGATATCTGGGCCGGAATTTGACGAGTTGCGCGTGCTCATTCGGCCCGGGCAGCAGCCTCCCGCGTGTACCAGGCCTGGAGCTCGGGCTCCAGTCCATGGCTACCCGGCCGATACAGGTCGCCGTGTTCCAGTCCGTCCGGCGCGTAGCGCTGACCCACCCATCCGCTGGGATCGTCGTGGGGATACCGGTAGCCCGCGCCGTGCCCCAACCGCTGCGCCCCCTTGTAGTGGGCGTCGCGGAGGTGCGCGGGGACCTCGGCGTTGCCGAGCCGTTCGACGGCTCGGTCCGCATTGGCCAGAGCGACGGCGATGCTGTTCGACTTGGGCGCCAGCGCGAGGTACAACGCGGCGTGGGCCAGTGCGAAGCGCGCCTCGGGCAGGCCGACCGACTCGAGTGCCTGCCAGGCCGAGGACGCAACGGTCAGCGCCGTGGGATCGGCGAGGCCGACGTCCTCACTGGCCATGATGATCATGCGGCGCGCGAGGAACCTGGGGTCTTCCCCCTCGGCGAGCATCCTGACCAGCCAGTAGACGGCCGCGTCGGGATCCGAGCCGCGCAGCGACTTGATGAACGCGCTGCTCTGGTCGTAGTGCGCGTCACCGGCCTTGTCGTAGCGCAGGTGCGGCCGCCCCAGTGCCGTCTGCACGTCGGTCGCGGTGACGGCCGGGCCGTCCGCGACCTCGGCCGCCGCCTCCAACCCCGTCAGCGCGACGCGCGCGTCACCGTCGGCAGCGGCGATCAGCACGGCCCGCGCCTCAGTCTCCAGCTCGACGCCGGGCAGGCCCGTCGGCAGGACCAGCGCGCGGTCGATGACCTGTCCCACCGCCGCGTCACCCAGCGGTTGGAGGCGATACAGCAGACTGCGCGACAGCAGGGGCGCGTTCACCTCGAAGCTCGGGTTCTCGGTGGTCGCCCCGATCAGGGTGACCGAACCGTCCTCGACCGCGGGGAGCAGCGCGTCCTGCTGCGCACGGTTGAAGCGGTGGATCTCGTCGATGAACAGCACGGTGCCACGGCGTGCCGACGTGCGCCGGGTGCGTGCGTGCTCGATCTCCTCCCGCACGTTCTTGACGCCGGCGGTCACCGCCGACAGCTCGACGAACGCCGATCGTGTCGATGCCGCGATCACCCTGGCCAGCGTCGTCTTGCCGGTACCCGGCGGGCCCCACAGCACGATGCTGCGCAACGTGTCCTGCTCGATCGCACGGCGCAGCGGCGTGTCGGGGCCGGTGAGCTCCTCCTGACCGATCACGTCGTCGAGCATCGACGGGCGGACGCGGGCCGCCAGCGGAGTCGCCAAGTCCGCGGACTCCACCTCGTGTGACGGGCGGACCGGCGCGGCTTCGAACAGCTGATCCATCGAGTCGACACTCCTCGCGTTCACTCGGCTCACGGTGTGCAGCCGATCGGGGTCGGCGTCGTCGCGCCCAACGTAGCCCCCCACATCTAGCGCTCCAGCGCGCGGATCACGAAGCTGGCCAGTTGCGCTCTGGTCACCTTCGTCGTCGGGCAGAACCGGGTGTCGTCGCACCCCCGCGTGACACCGGCCTCCGCGAGCGCGTTGATGGACGCGGCGTGCACATAGCCCGGCGGCAGGTCGGCGAACCGGTCGCCGTCGACCGGTGTGAGATCCGCAAGCCCACGCACGAGCATCGACGCGAGCTGCGCCCTGGTGACCGCGCGTTCCGGGCAGAACCGGCGTGTCGAGCAGCCGTTCACGACACCTGCCTCTGCCAGCGCGTTGATGTGGCTGCGACCGCTGACATCGGCGAAGTGCTTGGTCGCGCTCGGTTCGAGTTCCAGCATCCGCGCGACGGTGGTGGCGACGGCCGCCCGGCTGGCGTGGCGCCGCGGGCAGAAGCGACGTCCGCCGTCGCAGGCATCGATCAGCCCACGTTCCCACGCCGCGGTGATGGCTCGTCGGTGTGCCGTGCCGGCGATGTCAGTGAGACCCTTCGGTTCGGGCGCCACCGTGTCGAGCGGACCATCGACGAACACCATGGTGGCCCACATCGTCCCTGAGCCGTCCAGCGCCACCCCGACACCGACCTGATTGAACGCCCCCAGGATGTTGGCGCGGTGCCCATCGGAGTCCATGAAGCCTCGGTGCAGCCGTGCGGTGAGTTTCGCGAGGTCGCCGCCGTTCGCGTTCGATGCCCATCCGACGTTTTCACCCCACCGAGTCCACCGGATCGTCAGCTGATCGCCGACATTCGGGTTGTGACGGAGGTCGCCGTCGGCCGCCATCGTCTTCGACCACCTGCGTGCCACCGACGCCACGGCGGGCGTGGCCACCAGCTCGGTCAGGCCCCGCGACCGGCGCGCCTCGTTCATCAGCTCGAGGAACTGGCGCTCCTGCGGCGCCCATCGCGGCGCGCCGAGTGCCGCTGTCGGCGTGAGCACCACGGCCAGCATGGTGACGACGAGCAGCTGTGCGGGCCACGTGCGGCGGCAGCCGCGGGGTCCCCCTGCCGAGCGCGGGTGACGTGTGCAGCGCAGTGTTCGCATGCCGTCGACGTCGGCCGTCGCGACGCACCCTTGACCGTTCCCGCCGCTGACCACCGGAGTGTCAAAGAGTCGTTGGGAGTACGGCGTTCTCCGCGTCGTGGTCGGATGCGCAACGTTCAGCGCCCGGCCGCCCATCGCAGCGCCCGCACCAGGAACGAGGTCAGCTGCGCGCGCGTCACCGAGCCGTTCGGCCGGAACCCCCCGTCGGGCCGGCCACTGGTGATGCCCGCAGCTGCCAGGCGGTTGATGTTGTCCTCGTGTGTCGTGGCGTCGTCATCGCTGAAGGCGTCGCTCGTCGCCGCCGGCAGTCGCAACGCGCGGGCGAGCAAGGACGCCATCTGACCCCGACGCAGCCTGCGGCCGGGGCAGAATCGCTGTGGGCGGCAGCCGGTCGTGAGACCCGCGGTCGCGGCGGCGTTGATGTCCCGCTCGTGCACGCTGCCGTCGTCGTCGACGAACAGGTCGCTGCCCGGCGACGGCAGCTGCAGGGCGCGGGCGAGCAGCGCCGCGGTCTGTGCGCGGCTGACCGGGGCGCCCGGGCAGTACCGGTCGGGGGCGCAGCCGGTCACCACACCGGCCGCCGCCAGCGTGGCGATCGTGTACTCATGGGCGTTGCCGTCGTCGTCGCTGAACGGCGCCAGCCCGATCCGGCTGATCTGCTGTGACCGCAGGGAGAAGCGCTGCTTCAGCTCGGCCCCGGCGATCCAGACCCTGTGGTCGCCGACCTGCTTGCCGTCCACGCCGGAGAACGTCGTGGTCAGCGCATCGCCGGCACGGTCGTGGCCGCTGACGACGAGTTCCTCGGGCGTGCCGCCCGCCGTCCGCGAGCGGATGGTGACACCGGTGACGCGTACCAGGCGCCTGTCGACGTAGCGGGCGAACGCGGCGTTGCCGACCGCCCGCGTCCACCGCGCGTACGGATTGCCTGCCCGTGGGTCGGACGACCACGGATCAGCGACGCTGCGCAGGTAGGGGTACGCCGACGCCGGGGCGCTGTAGGCGTAGCTGTCCGAGATCCGCTCGCTGCGCCCCCCGTGCGACGACGAGTAGAACGTGCCCGCGAGTGCGCCGTTGTGGCGCACGACCCTGCCGGCGGTCGCAGCGACGCTGGCGACCCACCGGTCGCCCGAGAAGCCTTCCTCCTTGTCGAGTGCGGCGTACGCCTGGTGGGCCGGGCTGGCCAGCAGGTGGCAGCGACACGACGGCCGCAATCCGCCCGCACGCATCCGGAGGGCGTAGGTCCGGCCGACGGTCGCCTGTGCGCGAAGCGCGGCGGCCGCCCAGCTGGATGGCATCTCTGCGATTCCGCGCAGATACCGCTCGACCGACGGCACGCGCGCGGTCACGCACAACTGCGGCGCGCTGCACTCAGCCGCGGCCGATGTCGAGAACTCCAGCGACCCCCAGCGATGTCGGGTGCGCAGCACCCGGGCGACGTCTCGTTGTCTGTCGTCGGTGCTCAACCGCAGCCGCAGCCTGATCGTGGACGGGCCCTCCCACAGCACCTCGGTACCACGGCGCAGTGCCAGGCGGCCACCGGTGGTCGCGACCACCGTCCACGGGCCGGCCTCCGGGGTCTGCGTCAGGCGTTGTCCTGCAGGCCCGAGCAGGCGTTCGCACTTGGTCGTGCAGCCCAGCCACTGGCCGACGCCTTCCTCGACCACGACGTCGGGCCGGGTCGCGGCGGTCGCCATGCCGACGACGATGGCCTTGTCGCTGTCTGGCGTGCGTGTGATCTCGACGCCGCGATACCAGTACCGCAGGATGCGGTTGACGCCCCAACCAGCGAGCGCCTGCGCCTGCGCGCCGTACTGGCTCATCCCGACGCCGTGCCCCCAGCCCGATCCGGTGATCTGCACGGCGGGCGACGGGGTCGGCACGTCGATCGGCCGCCCGACGACTGCTCGTGCGTGTGATGGCACTGCGAGCAGCAGGCATGCCGCCAGCAGCGCCGAGATCACGGGTGACGCACGTCCGCGGGGCACGTCGCGCACGTCTCAGCCGTGGTCCATCGCGCGGACGAGAAACGCGGCCATCTGCGCGCGCGTCACCGTCGCATCGGGACAGAACTGCTCCGGCCTGCCCACGTCGCAGCCGCCGGTGATGTCGACCGCCGCCAGCGCATTGATCGCCGCCTCGTGCAGGCTGTGCGCGTCGTCGTCGAACGCGTCGACGCCTGCGGACGGCAGGTCGAGTGCCCGCGCGATGAAGGCCGCCATCTGCCCGCGCGTGACCGGCGTGTTGGGACAGAAGCGCGTACCGGAGCAGCCGCGGGCGATGTTGGCCAGCGCAAGGCGATTGATGCCGGTCTGGTGCGGGCTCGCATCGTCGTCGGTGAAGAAGTCGGCATCCGTTGTCGGCTGGCTGATGGTGCGCGACAGGAAGGTGGCCATCTGCCCCCGCGTGACCGCCTGCGCGGGGCAGAAGCGCCGGACGGCGCAGCCGTCGGTGATCCCGGCGAGGCCGAGCCGCTCGATCTGGTCTGCCAGCGTGAGGTCGTCGATGTCACTGAAGCACGGTGCGGGCGGTCCGGCGATCGCCTGGAGCGCCGCCCCGGGGTCGACCACACCGTGACCGAACCGCGGATCCCAGCCCGCCGGTCCAGCGTCGGTCGCGCTGTCGATGAGCAGGCGGCGCAGCTGCGTCGGCGTGAGGGCGCCGTCCTTGGCGCGCAACATCGCGGCCGCAGCCGTGACGAACGGGGCCGACAGCGAGGTCCCGTTGCCGGCAACGTAGTGGCCGCCCCGCGCGGTCGTGAGGACCGCCACCCCGGGTGCCACCAGATCGACGTACCGTCCGGTGCTCGAGAACGGCGCCCAGACGCCGGTCGGGGCCACCGCACCGACCGCGATCGTCCACGGCGACGCCGCTGGCCAGATCGTGGGGTTGTCGTTGGCGAACGCGTTGCCAGCCGAGGCAATGACCGCGATGCCCGCCTCGTTCGCCCGCTCGAGCCAGTACTCGACGTTGGACGATCGCACCGGACCGCCGAGCGACAGGTTGATGACCGTGGCGTCGTGTCGGATCGCGTACCTGATCGCCTGCGCCAGATCGCTCGCGCGCATCTGTCCGGCGGCGTCCTCGATGCCGATCGGCAGCACACGCGCACCCGGGGCCATGCCGCTGATGCCCCTGCCATTGTGGTACCCGGCCGCCGCGACGCCCGCGACCTCAGTGCCGTGACCGCTGCGGTCGGTCGCGCCGATGCCGCGGCTGACCATGTTCTTGCCGGTCCGCACGATGCCCTGCAGGTCGGGATGATCACCGTCGACGCCGGAGTCGACGACCGCGATCGTCTGCCCGCACGCGTTGCCGTGCTCGAACGCATCGTCGGCCTCGAGCAGGTCCAGACCCCACTGCCGTCCGCGCTCGGGGTCGGTCCCGAGCGCCGCGAACACAGTGTCGATCTCGGCCGCGGCCACCCGCGGCCGGGACGCGAGCTCGTCGACCAGCGCGTCGGCCCGGGCGGCGTCAGGAACCCGGGTCGTCACGATGTCGGCGTCGCCCGCCGGCCGCTCGACCGTGTAGGTCACGGTCACCGCGGGTTCACCGGCCGAGACCGGGATCGCACCGACATCGTTGAGGGTCGAGCGGATCCCATCGACCTTCGGCCGACGCGTCCCGACGGCGGTGCCGTCGTCGCGCACCTCGGGTACCGGGGTGACGCGGGCGCCGGGCCGGCGAACGGGCCCCGCGTCCGCGAAGGCGACGACCACGCCGGCGGCCAGACTGAACAATGCCGTGGCGAAGATCACCAGGCGTTGCCAGCCGGTCAGCCGCGCGTGCATGGTGGAGTCCTGTCGCTCAGTCAGAGGCCAACGCTCGCTGTCGGCGACACCGCCCGCCTCAAAGGAAACACTCAAGGTGATGCTAGGACTACTTTCTGATGCTAAGGGGGAACCCGCGTGCGCGTGACGGTGGCCGCCTGGATCGGCTCGGCCAACGCTGGCGACGAGCTGATCTTCGCCGCGCTTCGCCGCAAACTGCTCGCGCGCGGAACGCACGTGACAGCGATCTCCACAAGGCCCACCGTGAGCCCGGACGATGACGTCGCACGCGTCAGCCACGCGTCGCTGTACGCCATGACGCGCGCCGTGCGCTCCAGCGACGCGCTGATCTTCGGTGGCGGCGGGGTCCTCCAGGATCAGACGTCGCCGTTCAACCTGCCCTACCACCTGTCGCGCATGGCGCTGGCCGCAGCCGTCGGGACCCCACGCGCCGTCATCGGCATCGGCGCCGGCCCGCTGCACACCGCGCTGGGCCGCGAGCAGGTACGCCTCGCTCTACGCGGCCCGGTGGCGATCAGCGCGCGCGACCAGCGGTCCGTCGACCTGCTGCGCACCATCGGCGTCGGAAACGTACGTCTGGCGGCGGATCTGGCGCTGTCCCTACCCGTTCCACAGGTCGCGGCCGAAGACACCATCTGCGCGTGCCTGCGCCCCTGGCGCGCGGCGCGCGGCCGGCTGCCGGTGGGCATGCGTCCGCGCGCCGACGCGACGGCCGAGGACATGGTCGCGCGCCTCGCGCGCGGGCTGGACGAGGCCGCTGGACGCCTGGGCCTGCCCGTGCGGCTGGTCGCGATGCAGCCCGGGTTCGACGACCTGTTGCACGAGCGCGTCGCCGATCGGATGGTCGCGCCGGCGACCCTGCTCAGCCCACCCACCGAGGACGTCATCGCCGTCATCGCGGCCAGCCGCGTCGTCGTCGCGATGCGGTATCACGCGGCGATCGCCGCCGTCCTGGCGGGACGGCCGGCCACGCTGATCGGCTACGACCCCAAGCTCGCCGACCTCGCCGACGCGATGGGGCCTGCCGCGAAGCTGCTGGCATGGAGCTCTGGCGACCTCGACCGGCTCGGCGCCGCCACGGCGCACGTGACCGACCACGCCGGCGGGCTTCCGGCGGTCCTGGGCGGCCTTCGCGAGCGGGAGCGGGTCAACGACTCGGTGCTCGACGACGTGCTCGCAACCGCGCAGGCGCGGGCGTGAGCGGGCGGCGCGGGTCCGCTGCCATCGGAACGCGCGTGCGTGGTGACCGCCGAACCGGCGTCACGGCGCGGCCCTCGCGCTGGCTGCGCGGGGCGCGCATCGTGTGGCTGGCGCTGCTGGCGGCGCTTCTGGCCCGCGTCCTGGCCGGCAATCGTGAAGCGCTGGCCGACCTCGCACGCGTCGACCGTCCGTGGTTGCTGGTGGTGGCGTTCGCACTCAGCTTCGGCCAGCTCGCGCTCAGTGCGTCGTTCTGGGTCCGCGCGCTCGACGCGACCGGCTACCGCGTCCGCTGGCCCACCGCGCTCGCGGTGACCGCGCGCAGCGTGCCCGCGCGGTATCTGCCGGGCAGCGTGTGGTACACGATGAGCCGTGGCGCGATGCTGCGCGCGACCGGCGTCGGACTGGGTGCGCTGGCCGTCACGGCGCTGCTCGAATCAGTGTTGACGGTGCTCATCAGCCTCGGGCTCGGCGGCGCCCTGCTGGGTGTCGCCGGTCGGCTGCCGGGTCGCGAGCTGACAGGCGTGGCATGGGTCGTGACCCTCGGTGTCGTGACCGCCCCGCCGGTCCTCAACCGCGTGCTCAGCTGGCTGGCACGCCGGCGGGGCGCGACCGCGCCGACGCTGTCGTGGCCCGACCACGGTGCGCTGGTCGCGTGGATGACCGCGTTCTGGCTGCTGTCGGCCGCCACGTTCACCGTGTACCTGCATGCGTTCGGGCTCGATCTGCCCGAGCCGTCGGTCGTCGCCGGCGCGTTCCTCGTCGCATGGGCCATCGGTTTCCTGACCCCCATCGCGCCTCAGGGCGCAGGCGCGTTCGAGGTGGCCGTCGCAGCCCTGCTCGTCGGCGGGGCCGACGGACCGCTCATCATCGTGGCCGCGGCGTTCCGGGCGCTGATCGGCCTGCGAGACGCGCTGGCGTTCGGCTGGGGCGTGTCGCGCAGCCCCTCCGCCCCCGTGGTGGTCAGGCCGGCAGACCCACAAGTGCGGCCGGCGCGGCGATGAGCGTCAGCAGTTCGTCGAGGATCTGCTCGGAAGGCCGGTCGTCGAGGTCGCGCGGCTTGCGACGGTACCGCTCGGGTTCGCCGACGAACTCCTCTATGGTCCGTGGCCGATAACCCGACAGCACGACGTTGGCGCCGATGCCGTCCGGACGTTCGGTCCGGGCACGCCACAGCATCGTGGGCACGCCGAGCAGCGCGCACTCCTCTTGGATGCTGCCACCGTCAGTGATGACCAGTGGTGCCGCCGCGAGCATGTGGACGAAATCCGTATGCGACACGAGCGGGATCATCTGGACGCCGGCCGCTGTCAGCCGTTCGTGCAACCCCATTCGTGCCAGGGTCTCCTGCGTGGGCGTGTGCAACACGAAACGGACCGGCATCGTCGCCGCGAGCCGCTCGACCGTGGCCGTGAGCCGCTCGACACGGCGTCGGCTGGTCAGGTTCTCGACGCGATGCATCGTCACGATCGCGGGCCCGTGGGACGGCTGGGTCAGGTGCAGGGACTCGTCGAGCGCCTCGATGACCGTGTTGCCCGACAACAGCACCGCGCGCTCCGCCAGGCCCATCGACCGCAGGTTGTCCATTGCCGTGGGGTCCGGGGCGAACAGGCGGGTCGACAACCTCATGACCATCAGCCGGATGGCCTCCTCGGGGAACGGGTGACGCAGGCTGTGCGACCGCAGGCCGGCCTCGAGGTGGGCAACGGCCAGCCCCGCCCGCCGGGCCAGCAACGCCGCGAGCAATGTTGACGGAGTGTCTCCGTGCACCACGCACACACCGCCACGGTTGCCGAAGATGTCGTGACGGACGCTGCGGGCTGACCACAGGCGGCGGCCGATCCGCGCCGACCACGCCATCGCACCGCCGATCGACGTGACGTCGTTGACACCGCCGAGCACGACATCGGGCCGGCGCACACCCAGTTCGACCCGCATCGACGCGCTCAGCCGGGCGTGCTGACCGGAGTCGATCAGCCGGTAGTCGAGGCCGCGCTGTACGAGCAACCGCAACAACGGAGCGGTCTTGATGTACTGGGCTTTCGTGCCCAGGAAGATGTGGATGGTGTCCATGGCTTCTACACCGGTCCCCTCTGGGCGTGTCCTGTAGGCCTCACAGCCCGTGCGTGACCTCCTCTGTGGCAGCATAACCACGGAGGCGAGTCGGAAGGTGGCACACAGTCATCACAATGCCGTGGCAGGCAGTGTGGTGACGGTCCTGTGCGGCTCTGCACGTGCCCGGTTTCGCCTCGAGTTCATGCACACAGCGCACGCGGTCGAGGGTGGCGATGACCAGCACGGTTGATGCGACGTCGATCGCACACCCGACGGCAACCCTCGCACGCGCCTTCCGAGCCGGCGTCGACGTCGCCCGAGGCGGGTCCGGTCACCGGGGCGCCGCAGCCGCCACCGCGGTCGGTGCGGTGCTGCGGTTCGCCTGGCTCGCGTACGCCCGGCCCGAGCCGGTGAGCGACTTCAAGCACTACCTTCATGCCGCCCTCGAACTGGTCGACGCCGGCGTGTTCGGCGTCGGACAGCCGTCGGCCTGGCGCCTGCCCGCCTACCCCGTGGTCCTGGCCACCGGCGCGCTCATCAACCGCGACGTCGTCGCCCTGAGCGCGTTGACCGCGGCCGTCTCGGTCGCTCAGATCGGCCTCACCTACTGGGTCGCATGGCGCGTCTTCGGGCAGCGCGCCGCCGCGACCGCCGCCGCGCTGACCGCGGCGGTCGCACCCGCCCTCGTGACGTTCGCGCCCGTGCTGGCCTCCGAACACCTGCTGGCGGTCCTGGTGCTCGCGGCCCTGGGCACCGCGTTGGGTGATCACCAGAGCCGGTGGCGTCCGGCGTTGCCGACCGGACTGCTGGTCGGCGCGGCCATCCTGACCCGCGGCGAGGCGCTCGCATACCTACCCGTCATCGCGCTCGTCGTCGCGGCGGGACGGAAGCGGGTCGGCGGCGTTCGATCGGCGGTGACCGCCGCGGCGATCACCATCGTCTCGGCGCTGCTCATCGTCTTGCCATGGGTGATCCGCAACGAACGGATCGTCGGCCCCGGCGCCGGCCTGACCACCACGGGCGGGTTCAACTTCTACCTCGCACACTCGCCGGGCGGCTATGGCTGGCGAACGCCGCTGCCGCTGCCACTGCTGATCACCGACGAGATCACCCGCAACGACCTCGGTTGGCACTACGGCCTGCGGTACGTGCGACAGCACCCGGAGCACTGGCTGCCGACCGTGCACCGCGGAACGCGTGCGCTGCTGGCGCCGTCGTACTACGCCGCCCACTACTCGACCGTGCGGGTCGACGCCGACCGCGGCCGCGTCGTGGCGCGCGAGGATCTCGCGCTCCGCGGGCCGGCCATCGCTCTCGCGCGTGTCACGTCACGCTGGCTGTTGTGGGCCGGGCTCGCCGGACTCGCGATCCTCAGCGTGTGGCGGCGGGGATGGGCCGGAGTCGTCGGGCTCGCTGCCGCGAACTGGCTGGTCTACGCGGTCGTCTTCTGGGCGCAGCCGCGCTACCGGTTCGTCGTCGACGCGCTGGCCTGCGTCGCGGTCGGTGCCCTGGCCGCCGTCGTCCGGTTTTGGCCACAGGCACGTGATCGTGTATGACACGGCGTGGCGGTCATCGCGGGGCCTGAAGCGGATCGAGCGGCCCACGAAGTCAACGTGACGGATCGCCGCTGGCGCAGCATGCCGATCGACGGCGTTTTGGTGAGCTGCGGCCGACGATTGCGCGGGAGGCATCGCGATGACCAAGGTTCGACGACATGCAATGACCCTGTCGCTTCTACTCGTGCTGGTGCTCGCCGCGCCGGCATCGGCCGCGACATGGCGGACGCTCGGGACCGCCAAGGCCCAGGGCCATGCAGGCGAGGGCCAGAACTCGTTCAGTGCGTTGTACGTCGGAGGCCGCGACGTGTCGGAGATCCAGATCGGCTTCAAGGTCTACAAGCGCGCCCGGACCGTGGCGTACGACTACTCGGTGTACTGCTGGCACAACGGCAACGCGCCGAGCAAGTCCCGCACGGGCCTGTCGGAGTCGGTCGAGCCCGGCGGTTGGCACTGGGTGACGGTGTGGGCCCGCGCGACCAAGAACGTCTGCGACACCGAGGTCAGCACGGTGCTGGGCAACTACGGTTCGGCAACCGTCAAGACGCGGGTACGCGTGCGCTAGGCCGGCGAACGACGCGCCCCCGCCGCACCACCGCGTACACCTGCGCCAGACCCGGCCGGTAGGCGAGGTAGCCGGGGTCCGGGGCGTCGAGCACCACGAGGTCGGCCGCGGCGCCGAGGCCCAGGTGGCCGACGTCGTCGCGACCGAGCGCCCGGGCACCGCCCAGCGTCGCCGCCCGCACCGCTTCAGCCGGTGTCAAGCGGTACCGCTGACACGCCAACGCGATGACCAACGCCATGCTCGTCGTGTAGCTCGACCCCGGGTTGCAGTCAGACGCCAGCGCCACGTCGACCCCGGCGTCCAGCAACCGGCGCGCCGGCGCCGGCCGGCTGTCGGTCGACAGCTCGACCGTCGGCAGCAGCGTCGCAACGGTCGACGACGCCGCGAGCGCCGTCACGTCGTCGTCGTCGAGGAACGTACAGTGATCGACGGCCGCTGCGCCCAGCTCGACCCCCAGCTGCACGCCGGGACCGTGGCCGAGCTGGTTCGCGTGCACGCGCAGTCCGAGCCCGCGACGGCGGCCCGCCTCGAGGACGGCGCGGCTCTGCTCGGCGTCGAAGGCACCCCGCTCACAGAACACGTCGCACCACGCGGCCAGCGGCGCGCACGCCTCCATCATCGAGCCGCAGACGAGCGCGACGTAGCCGTCGGGGTCCGCCGCGAACTCGGCTGGGACCACGTGCGCACCGAGGAACGTGAGCTCGGCGTCCTCGACCGTGGCGGCGACCTCCAACAGGCGCCGCTCGTGGTCGACCGTCAGGCCGTACCCCGACTTGATCTCCAGCGTGGTCGTGCCGCCGTCGAGCGCCTCGGCCGCCAGCCCGCGCACCGTGTTCTCGAGCGTCGGCCGCGCGGCTGCCCGCGTGGCCGCCACCGTCGTCGCGATCCCGCCCGCCTCGTACGGCCGCCCCGCCAGGCGGGCGGTGAACTCGCCGAGGCGGTCTCCGGCGAAGACGAGATGGGTGTGGCTGTCGACGAACCCAGGGATCACGCAGCGGCCGGCGACATCGAGGCGCTGCCCGCCCGCCTGCTCAGGCGGGCCGCCCTGCCCGATCCACGCGACCCGCCCCGCTGCACACACGAGCGACAGCGGCCCCTGTTCCGGCTGCGACGGTTCGTGGCTCACCAGCCGGCCGATGCCGGTGACGAC
>JAHELV010000001.1:45547-74815 GCA_024644015.1 Nitriliruptorales bacterium | reverse complement strand
GGTGCCTACCGCTGCCGCTACATGAGGCACACACACCCAGGTGCCTACCGCTGCCGCTACATGAGGCACACACACCCGGGGGCCTACGGCTGTGCCATGGGGATGTGCACGCCGCGGTCCCGGGCCACCTCGTGGGCGCGGGCGTAGCCGGCGTCGGCGTGGCGCATGACGCCGGTCCCGGGGTCGTTCGTCAGCACGCGGTCCAGTCGCGCAGCCGCGTCGTCCGTGCCGTCGGCCACGACCTGCGCTCCCGCGTGGATCGATTTGCCCATCCCCACGCCGCCGCCGTGGTGCACGGCCACCCACGCCGCCCCCGAGGCGACGTTGAGCAGCGCGTTGAGGATCGGCCAGTCAGCGATCGCGTCGCTGCCGTCCGCCATCGCCTCGGTCTCACGGTACGGCGAGGCGACCGATCCGCTGTCAAGGTGGTCGCGGCCGATGACGATCGGCGCGGTGACCCGGCCGCTGGCAACGAGGTCGTTGAAGCGAGCGCCCGCCTCGGCGCGTTCGCCGTAGCCCAACCAGCAGATGCGCGCGGGCAGGCCCTGGAACGCGACACGCTCACGGGCCAGCTGCAGCCACCGCTGCAGCGGTTCGTCATCAGGAAACGCGTCGACGAGCGCCCGGTCGGTCGCCGCGATGTCCGCCGGATCACCCGACAGCGCCACCCAGCGGAAGGGGCCTTTGCCCTCGCAGAACAGCGGTCGCAGGTATGCGGGCACGAACCCCGGGTAGGCGAAGGCGTCGTCGAAACCGCCCGCCCGCGCCTCGCCGCGCAGGTTGTTGCCGTAGTCGAAGACCTCCGCTCCCAGGCGCTGAAAGCCGACCATCGCCTCACAGTGGCGTGCCATCGACGCCCGTGCGCGCCGGACGTACGCAGAAGGGTCCTTGCCGCGCAGGTCCACGGCCTCGTCGAGGGTCAGGCCGTGCGGGATGTAGCCGTTGAGCGGGTCATGCGCGGATGTCTGGTCGGTGACGACGTCGATCTCCACGCCGCGCCGCAACAGCTCGGGGAACGCGTCCGCAGCGTTGGCGATCACGCCGACCGACCGCGCGCGGCCGGCGGCGGCGGCGGCCTGCGCGCGGGCCAGCCCGTCGTCGAGGTCGTCGGCGACCTCGTCGAGATACCGCGTCTCGAGGCGTCGTTGCGCGCGCGCCGGGTCGACCTCGACGCACAAGGCGACGCCGCCGTTCATCGTGATCGCCAGCGGCTGGGCGCCGCCCATGCCACCGAGCCCGGCGGTCAGGACCAGCCGGCCCGTCAGGTCACTGCGGTACCGCTGTTCAGCGAGTGCCGCGAACGTCTGATACGTGCCCTGCAGGATTCCCTGCGTGCCGATGTAGATCCACGACCCGGCGGTCATCTGCCCGTACATCGTCAGACCCTGCGCCTCGAGCTGCCAGAAGTCCTCCCACGTCGCCCAGTCCGGCACCAGGAGCGAGTTCGCGATCAGCACACGCGGCGCGTGCGGGAACGTCCGAAACACCCCGACCGGTTTGCCTGACTGCACGAGCAGCGTCTCGTCATCACCCAGCGTCCGCAGGCTGCGTTCGATCGCCGCGAGGCTCGCGTGATCGCGCGCCGCCCGGCCGGAGCCACCGTAGACCACAAGGTCCTCGGGTCGCTCGGCGACCTCGGGATCCAAGTTGTTGCGCAGGCACCGCAGTGCCGCCTCCTGCAGCCAGCCTCGGCACTCCATCTCGGTCTCCTAGGTCGCGACGGTGTCGGCCGCCGTCAACAGCTCGCCGTCCTCGACCAGGCGGCGGGCGGCATCCAGATCCGCGGCGAGGAACCGGTCGGTGGGCATGGGCGGGATGTGCTCACGCAGCCTCCGGATCGCCGTGGCGGTGCGTGGTCCGGGCATCAGCGGCGCGCGCGCCTCGACGCCGGCGGCGGCGGTGAGTAGCTCGATCGCCAGGATGCATGCAAGGTTGTCCAACGAGCGTCGAAGCTTCCGTCCCGCCGACCAGCCCAGCGACACATGGTCCTCCTGCATCCCCGACGTCGGGATGCTGTCAGTGCTCGCCGGCACCGCCAGACGGCGGTTCTCGGCCACCAGTGACGCTGCGGTGTACTGCGCCAGCATGAATCCGGACTCGACCCCCGCCTGCCTCGCCAGGAACGGCGGCAGCCCGTGCGACCGGGACCGGTCGAGCAGTCGATCGGTGCGGCGCTCGCTGATCGCCCCGAGCTCGGCCGACGCCATCGCCAGCGTGTCCAGCGCGAACGCGAGCGGCTGGCCGTGGAAGTTGCCGCACGACTCGATCCTGCCGTCGTCGAGCACCACCGGGTTGTCGACCGCTGCGCCCAGCTCAATGTCGCGCGTCCGCTCGCCGAAGGTGATGAGGTCCCGTGCGGCGCCGTGCACCTGTGGCGCGCACCGCAGCGAGTAGGCGTCCTGGACCGCGTGACGTGAGTGGCGATGCGATGCGAGGATCGGGCTGCGCTCGAGCCAGCGCCGCAGGTTCGCGGCCGACGTCTGCTGGCCGGCGTGGGGTCGCAGGTCCTGCAGTTGCTGCGCGTACGGCCGGTCGGTTGCCAGCACTGCCTCCACCGACAGCGCGCACGTCAGATCGGCGGTGTCCGCCAGCCGGTGCAGATCGACGATGCCCAGGACCAGCATCGCCAACATGCCCTCCGTCGCGTTCAACAGCGACAGGCCGTCCTTCACACGCAGATCCAACGGGGTCAGCCCGGCCCCTGCCAGCGCGCCCGACGCGTCGGCGGGCCGGTCGCCGTCGCCGCGGACCCAGCCCTCGCCGGTGAGCACGGCGCCGACGTGCGCCATTGGCGCGAGGTCACCGCTGGCGCCGAGCGAGCCGTGCTCGGGCACGTGGACATGGATGCCCGCGTTGAGCAGGGCAACGAGCGCCTCGACGACCTCGACCCGTGCGCCGGAGTGCCCGGCGGCCAGCGTGCGCGCACGCAGCAGGATCATCGCGCGCACGACGTCGTCCTCGACCGGCGGCCCCATGCCGGCCGCGTGGCTGCGAACGAGCGCGTGCTGCAGATGGTGGGCGTCCTCGGGCGGAATCACCGTGTCCGCGAGCGCACCAAAGCCGGTCGTGACGCCGTAGACCACCTCACGGTCAGCCAGCGCACGCTCGACCGCAGCACGCGCCGGAGCCATCGTGCTGCGCACCCGCCCGTCGACGTCGACCCGCTCCCCGCCACGGGCCACGGCCACGACCTGCGCGGGCCGCAGCGGCGCGGACGACAGCAGCATGTGGGGAGTATACGGATGGCCGCCGCGGTGCCCGCGGTCGTCGTCGCGCGGGCACGCGGCTGTGGACCGACGACGCATCGTTGACTGTCCGTCATGTGACCCCTGGGGAATCCCGACCCCGGTCGTCCGGTTGCCACAGGTATGGCTAGGAAACTGTCGTTCGTCGTCGCGTTCGGCCTTGTCCTGGCCGCCTGCACGAGCCCGAGGAGCGTGTCCGTGACGACCCCAGTTGCATCACCGTCCGCCGAGAACCGGTCCGCCGCAGCCCCATCCGAGGAAATCGAGGAGTACCCGGACGCCATCATCCGGCGGATGCGCCGGCTGGCCAACGAGCCACGCCCGGTCGACAACTCGGCGCTGCCTCCCCGCCAGCTCGATACCGAAAGGTTTCCCACCAGCCTGATCCCGCGCGACCGGATCGTGTCGGGCGGCCCGCCACCGGACGGCATCCCGTCGATCGACGACCCGGTGTTCCAGCCGGTCGGTGAGGTCGACTGGATCGCTGACGCCGAACCGGTCCTGGCGCTGCGCGTCGGCGATCAGGTGCGCGCGTATCCGGTACAGATCATGCTGTGGCACGAGATCGTCAACGACACGATCAGCGGTGTACCGGTCGCCGTCACCTACTGCCCGTTGTGCAACTCGGCGGTCGCGTTCGAGCGGCGCGTCGACGGGCGGCTGCTGGAGTTCGGCACGTCCGGCGCGCTGTACCAGTCGGCGATGGTGATGTACGACCGGCAGACCGAGAGCCTGTGGACCCATTTCGACGGCCGCGCGGTCGTCGGCGATCTGGTCGGCGCCGAGCTCGATCTCCTGCCCGTGTCGACCGTGTCGTGGCGTGACTTCCGTATGGCGCATCCGGGGGCAGGCGTGCTCAGCCGTGACACCGGGGTCGATCGACCGTACGGCGAGAACCCGTACGGCGCGTACGACCAACGGGACGCACCACTCACCGGGTTCTTCGTCGGCGACCCGGACGCCCGGACGGCGGCGATGCGCCGGATCGTGGGAGTCAACGACGGCGGTGCGTCGCTGGCCGTCGCTACGGACCAGCTGGCCCGTGTCGGCGTGCTGGCGGCCGATCTCGACGGCCGGCCGGTCACGCTGTGGCATGCACCCGGTACCGCCTCGGCGCTGGGCGATCGCGCGGTGGCGCAGGGGGACGACGTCGGAGCGTCGGGCGTGTTCCGTGCCGAGCGCGACGGCCGGGTGCTGTCGTTCGCACGGCGTGGTGACCGCTTCGTCGACGACCAGACCGGCACAACGTGGAACATCCTGGGTGAGGGCATCGACGGCCCGCTGGCCGGTGAGCGCCTCGACGCGATCCCCCACGTCGACACGTTCTGGTTCGCGTGGGCCACCTACCGACCCGGGACCACGCTGCTCGACTGACGGCCGCGGCGGGCGGGTCTCCGCTGCGGGCTGCCGGATGCACGTCGTGTGGCCGCTCGACGTCGTAGCCACCGGCGGTGTCACGTGTGACGAGGTCTGCGTGTGACCGACGGTCCGCCACATGCGCCCCAGCCCGGTAGGGGGGCGCTGTCTCGCCGGTGCACGTCGCCGCGCGTTCGGCCGCTCCGTTCAGGCGGTCGATGTGATCGTCGATCTGACCGGGTGACGGAGCGGTGCGCGTCCGGCCGTCGGCGTGTGCCCAGTCGACGGTTCCGTCCGGCTGCAGTGTCGGCCACCAGCCGTCCCGTCGCTTCGCGCGGTGGTGATGTCGGCACAGCAGGATGCCGTTCGCGACGGCCGTCGGGCCGCCTTCGCTGACAGGGTGGATGTGATCGATGTCGCACCAGGGGGGTGGCCGGTCGCAGCCGGGGAAGCGGCAGCGTCGATCGCGGTCGGCGATCGCCCGACGCATGCCCGTCGGCCACACCCGGGTCGAGGTCCCTACGTCGAGTGGTTGACCGTCGCCGTCGACGATGATCCGCACCAGCGCGCAGTCCGACAGCTGTCGTTCGAGGGTGGCGGGACCGATCGGGCCGACCCAGTCCATCTCGGCCGGACGCGGACCGGGCCGACCGGTCGTTGGATCGATCTCGACCCTGGTCACGACCTGCGGCCGTTCGCCCGCGACATCGCCGGCGACGGCGAGGCTGCGCCGTGCCATCTCGACGAGCGCGTCGGCTCGCTGCTGACCCGGGGTGCGGCGTGCGTCCGCCGGTGTGTCCGGTGGATCCTGTGTCATGAACGCGTTGATGGCGGTGGCGATCGTCGCACCGCCTTCGGCGTCGAACGCTCCGTTGAGGTGGAACTGCCCATCGATGGTCGACGCGTGCGACAGGTGGCGGGCGTCGTGGGCGCGATCGTCGGCCTGGTCCAGCAGATCGGGGCGCAGCGCGTGCCGCCAGCCGATGCACAGCCGCTGGAACTCGCGCACGTCGCGCAGTCGGACCGCGGCCTCGACCAGCTCGGCCTGGACGGCGCCGACCTGGTCGACGCCGACGTCGCCCGCCAACCGATCGATCGCCACGGCGTGTGCGATGCCGATCTGACCGTCGGCCAGCGCCGCGGCGATCGTCGGCAGTTCGCGAAGGCGACGCGCGAGCCTGGCATGCGCCGACGCCTGCGCCGCGGTCATCGTGGTGTTGTGTCGCAGCCAGGCCGCGGCTGTCGCCGCGCCGTCGTCGGCCAGCGCCCCAGATCGTTCCGCCGCCGCCAACAGCCGCACCTGTTCGGCCCGCAGGCGGTCGGCGAGCCGCCCGACCGCCCGGAGCCGCGCGAGCTGCGCGGCGTTGTCCAACGCGGCCGTGTCTTCAGCCCCGAGCTGATCGACCGCCGAAGTGATCGTGACACACGGGTCACCATCTCGCGCGGTCTCTGTATCGAACATACGTTCGATGCTATCGCGTGTGCGCCGACGCATCAAGAGGCATGGACAGGTATGGGGATGACGCTCGCAAGCGGCCGGCCCGGGCGGGCGAAGTTGTCACACAGGAACTGCGCCCGCAACCGCGTCGCCCTGGACACGCCGACCACGCCGGGCGCCGACGCCATTGGTGTCGACACGTCCCCTCGCGTCGCCCTAGGTTCAGCGTCATCCGGCGAGCAAGGGGCAGGCAATGCGGTCCGACATCGAGTTCGACGCCGAGGGCGTCACCCTTCGTGGCTGGCTGTACGCACCTGATGAGCGCAACGGACCGGTTCCGGCGATCGTGATGGCCCACGGCTACTCCGCCGTCAAGGAGATGTACCTGGACCGCTTCGCCGAGCACTTCGTCTCGCGGGGCCTGGCGGCCGTGGTGTTCGACAACCGCAACTTCGGCGCGAGCGGCGGCGAGCCACGGCAGGAGATCGACCCGTGGGCACAGGTCCGCGACTATCGGCACGCGATCACCTGGGCCGAGAGGCGCCACGAGATCGACGCACAGCGCATCGGCGTGTGGGGTTCGGACTACTCGGGCGGACACGCGCTCGTCGTCGGTGCGGTGGACCGACGGGTCACGTGCGTGGTATCGCAGGTGCCACTCGTCAGCGGCCGTGACAACTTCCGCGCGCTGGTGTCGTCCGCCTTCCTTGCCGACGTCCGGACCCAGTTCGACGACGACCGCCGAGCGCGGTTCGCCGGCAAGGATCCGACGATGGTGCCGGTCGTCGACGCTGACCCGAGCGCGCCGGCGGCGCTGCCGACGCCCGACTCGTACGAGTGGTTCATGACGACCCACGAGGAGCGGGCGCCGTCGTGGCGCAACCAGGTCACCATGCGCAGCGTCGAGATGCTCACCGAGTACGAGCCGGGCGGCTACGTGCCGCGGATCAGCCCGACGCCACTGCTGATGATCGTGGCGCGCGGCGACCACCTCACGCCCGCGGAGTTCGCAATCGCCGCGTTCGCCCGCGCCAACGAACCGAAGAGGCTCGAGATCCTGCCCGGCAGCCACTACGACGCCTACACCGACGACTTCGACCTCGCTGCCGACGCCGCCGCCGACTGGTTCGTCCAACACCTGCGCACGTAGCGGTAGGTGGGCTCGACCGACGGGCGGGACGGAGTGGTCGTCCGGCCCTTGGGATCAAGCGCGCCCGGACCGCGCATTTTGCCGCGGGAGCGCGACGGGCCCCGGCACCGCTGTCGCGATGCCGGGGCCCGTGCTGAAGAGCTACATCAAGTCAACAGTTGGTGCCTAGTTGACCGTCGCACTCTCCGGGTGGCTCAGGAAGCCGTCGGCGTCGTCGACCGCATCGTTCACGATCCCCGCCAGAGCGGTGTCCTCGAACAGGTCGAAGTCGCTCAGCACCTCGCACTCGACGATCTCGTCGTCGGCGGTGCAGTTGTCGCCGCCGACAGCGTCGGCGATGATGCGGGTACCGTCCTCGTCGTAGGCGACGAACCTACCTGCCGTGAGGCCATCAACGTCGTCGTCGAACGTGAACTCAAGGTTCACTGACGTCACGTCGCCGCTGACATTCCTCTTCTTGTTGACCCTCGCCGACTCGAGGTTCGGCGCCAGGGTGTCCCCGGCGTCGAACGACAGACCGCGTATCCCGCTGTCCTCCTCGTTGCCGTCACCGTCAGCGCTCGCGAGGACCGCGTCTTCGTCGACGAAGGCCGCGACCACCGTGCTTGGGCCGAAGCCCGGGAAGCCGATCGTCACGGTGTCGCCGGAGACGCTGTCGAAGTCGTCGCCGGCGATGGTGGTGCCGTCGAGCAGCTGCAGCTCGAAGAGGGTCTCGTCGACGTTGGCGTCACCGCCAACGACGTTCTCGTCGAAGACGAAGGTCGCCTCGTCGTTGGCCGGGTCGACCGTGAAGGACTCGAGGTCCGGGTCGTCGGAGATACCGCCGTTGTTGACGTCGACGGTCCGGTGCAGGTTCGCGTCGCCGTCGCCGTCCTCGACCGCGCCGGCCTCGACGTAGCCGCGCACTGTCTCGGCCGCGACGTCGTCGGTGATGTTCTCACCAGTGAAGTCGACGGTGACGGTGTCGTCGTCGATCGAGTAGGCGGCGACGTCACCGCTGAGCACCACACCGCCCTCTTGGACGAGGTGGAAGCTGGAGCTGTCGGCCGCACCCGGGTTGAACACATCGTCGTCGAAGACGAAGTCGACCGTGTCATCGCTGTTGTCGAAGTTCTCGACGCCGATGAGGTCCGGACCCGTGGTGTCGCCGGGGGCGATGTCGACGCTCTGCAGCGGGAACGCCGCCTCAGGACTGTGGAGCCCGTCGTCGACATCGGTGACGGCGTGGTAGGACACCGCCGCCGCGGTCGCGTTCTCGACCTCGTCGAGGGGGAAGATGGCATTGACCTGGTCCAGGTCGTCGCTGTCGCGCCCGGCGCTCGTCGCGTTGGTCACGGCGCCGGTGGGATCGACGATGTGGAACAGGCCGGGGTCGGGGTCGCCGCTGTTGACCACGATCTCGTCGAAGTGGAACACCAGCAGCGCCTCGTTGTCGCCCTCGTCCGTGTTGTCGATCGCCACGGTCTGGAGCTCCGGTGCGTCGATGAAGTCACCGAGCGGGCCGGCTGCGGCCGGGAACAGGCTCGTGAGCACGTCGGCGTCGACGTTGACCTCGAAGTGGCGCATGATGAACAACGCCATCTGGCGGCGGGTGACGTTGCTGCCGGGACCGTAGCTGCCGTCGACGAAGCCCTGGACGATGCCCACGCCGTACAGCCCGGAGATGTTGTCGCGGTGGACGTTGCTGTCCGACACGTCGGGGAACGGCAGGGAGTTGCTCGGGAAGCCGTCGGGGTCACCGCCGAGCTGCTCCTGGATGTAGCCCTGCACCCGGTTGATGAACGAGGCCATCTGGTCACGCCGGATGTTGTCGAACGGCGAGTAGGTCGTGGTCGTCGTGCCGAGCACCACGCCGATCGCGGCCAGCACGTTGACGGCGTCCTGCGCCTCCTGGCTCAGCTGGTCGATGTCGGTGAAGCCCTGGTCCGAGGGGTCGGGTAGGTCCACCGCGGCGAGCTGGTCATCTGCCGCGCTCACGAGCCGGTAGATGAACAGCGCCATCTGCCAACGTCGGACGTTGCCGTTCGGGTCGTACGTGCCGTCCGCCTTGCCCTGCGTGATGCCGTAGGCGGCGAGGCAGTTGATCTCGTCGGCGATCGCGTCGGACACGTCCGGGAAGCCGGCGTCCGGCACGTCATTGCAGGAGTCGTCGATCACGACGGCCGCAGCCGCCGACGTCGACTGCGCGAGCGCCGTTCCACTCAGCAGGAGGGCAAGGGCCATCGCCAGTGCCATCGCTGCGGTGAACTGGCGCCGCACGGAGCGGTCTACCAATGTCATGCAAGGCCTCCTCAGCCTGGTCTCGGCGGGCCCAAAGCCCGACGTCGTGAAGTTCCGACGTTGGGATTCATGTCAACGTTACGGAGTTTTTTGATCACTCTCAGCAGTTGACTGACCTGCAACAACACCAGGCTCGACGAGGTCGAGAGGCCGTTGCGCTGAGTGCACGGCGATACAGAAAGATTTCATCTCCTTACCTTGCGTATCACTCAAGCGCAGTTTCGTGATTCTTGATGTGTATCGATGCCATGGATCGTGCGCCCCGCGCATACACCTGTGGCACAACATGAAGGCTCAACTAGAGGTTGAGACTGCACGATTGGTGGTGCCCCGTCACAGCGAACAGTCCAACGGTCTACGGTACTCAGCGTTGTCACTAGATCACGGGCGGTTATCCGTTCGATGGGTGAGGGAGCAACGTGTCGGGAACCGATCAGCCCTTCAACGACGAGGTCGCCGCCGGCGTGCGTCGCGGTGATCCGGACGCGCTGTCAGAGGTGTACCGGGTGCTCTCGGGGCCGTTGACCGCCTACCTGCGTTCTCAGGTCCGTGACACGCAGCTCGCGGAGGATCTCGCCACCGAGACGTTCCTCAAGCTCGTACGTGGGTGCCGACGCCTCGAGGGCGGACCGTTCCAGATCCGCAGCTGGCTGTATCGCGTCGCGCAACGCAACGTGATCGACCACCTGCGGGCCCGATCCCGCCGCCCGGACGAGGAACTGACCGATCTGCCACCTGAGGAACTGACCGCCGACGGCGACCCGGCCGAGACCGTCGAGGGTCGCGACACGCTCGAG
Organism: Nitriliruptorales bacterium; assembly: GCA_024644015.1. Lineage (GTDB taxonomy): Bacteria > Actinomycetota > Nitriliruptoria > Euzebyales > JAHELV01 > JAHELV01. The sequence goes on along the minus strand of JAHELV010000001.1, from coordinate 64,549 downwards.
CGCATCCGCAGTGCCCTCGAGCAGCTGTCCCCCGATCAGGCCGACGTCCTCCGGCTTCGTCTGATCGCCGGCTTGTCGGCACCCGAGGCCGCCGCCGTGATCGGCAAGACCGAAGGCGCCGTGCGGGCCCTCCAGCACCGTGGCATCGCGACGCTCGCACGACATATTCGCCGAGGGACCGTACCGCTCGTCGCACTGGAGACGACTGACTCACTGGAAAGAGATGTGATGGTGAGCTCGCTCTAGGACATGCCGTGGACGTGCAGCACCTCGACTACGACGACGAGAGTCTCGTTCGTGCTGCACTCCAGGCCGCCTACCCGTCCGAGCGACCCGTCTTCTCACAGCGGCGCGGCGCGCAGATCATCCGTGCCGCCGCCGGCCGGGCACTCGAAGGCGGCGCACGACGACACCCTTTTGTGGGGGGCCGCATCGCGGCAGCGGTAGCGGTGGCGTTCACCTTGTTCGCCGGCACCGCCGGTGCCGCCAGCGCCGCGCTGCCCGGCCAGCGCCTCTACCCGATCAAGCACGTCGTCGAACGCGCGATGGTGGCCATCGCCGGCGATGACGTCGAGGCGGCGCGGCTCGAGCTGCGGTTCGCGGAACGCCGCCTGCGCGAGGCAACTGCGATCGGCTCCGACACCGACCAGTCACTGGACCCATCGCTGTCGCAGCGGTTCCACGAGCACCTCGACGCGGCATCGTCTCTGGCCGGCGACGAGCTCGCCGGTGAGGTCGAACAGCTCGAGAACTCGAGGGACGAGCAGGAGACCGGGAGCGCCGACGCCGCGCTGCCCGTCGAGGACCTGCCGCCCGCGCCGATCGATCCGCAGGCGCAACCGGCGCCCGAGGACGCCACGCCGCCCGAGCCGACGGTGACGCTACTGCCGGAGCCGTCCGCGAGCCCCTCCCCCGATCCCAGCGCGGTACCGGAGCCCGCCACCAGCCCGTCACCGCTGCCAACGCCGGACGGCGCCGGCGAGCCGGCCACCGGCGAGCCGGATGCACAGCCATCGCCCCGGCCCGCAGCACCGCTCGACCGCCCGGACGAACCGCCGATCGCGGCGGACGGCGCGCACTAGCAGGCGTCGGAAGCGAGCGGCCCGGGCCACACCGTGCCCGCGTCTCACGACCGATCCCGGCCACAGCGGCTCCGTCACGCACGGCACCGTCGGCGGCCACCGGGGACTTCGTGACCGGTCAGGGACGCGCGCAGGTGCTGCCCCCGACACCGAGCACGCGGACGACGTCGCGGTTCGTGGCCAGCAGCACCCGCCATGAACTCGGTGGATCCTGCAGGTAGTCGGGGGTCGCGAGGCCCTCGAGGTTGCGCCGCCGGAGCGCGATCCGCGAGCGCAGGAGCGCGCCGGTCTCGAGCTCGGAGATGTCGCGGAAGTCGTCGCCGGTGTTGAGGGATCGCAGCTCACCCTGCCAGATCGGCCGCCCCCAGAAGGTGCGCACGTACATGGGCACCCAGCGCGAGCTGGCGCGCCACTGGTCGTCGTCGATCCACAGGATGTTGCATGTCTGCCCGCTGGTCGCCAGCCACTCGCGCAGCTCGAGGAACTGGTTGTTGCCGGTGCGGGTGAAGCCGGGCTCCTCATCGAGATGGGCGCCGGTCAGCCCCAGGCTGACAAGCGCGATGGCGGCCGCGACGCCGATCCCGACCCGCCGACCCGTGTCGCCACCCAGCCAGCGAGCCAGCGACAGGACGGCGACGACACCACCGACGACCAGCGGCGGCACGACCGGCAGCCAGTACCGCAGCTTCTCGGCGCGCAGGATCCGGTTGTCGAACAGCCAGGCAAACTGGATCACCAGGGTCAGCAGGACGATCGGCATCACCGTCCACACCGCAAGCAGTCGCAGGTTCGGCGACCGGATCACCAGCGCGGCGACGACCAGCACGACGAACAGCAGCGCCAGGATCCAGCCGGCGTCGGCTTCCACGACGTTGCGCGGCATGGCCGTGAGCATGCCGACGTGCGTGTTGGGGATGTCCCCCGCAGCGATGAGCTCGGTGCGTTGCGCGACACGCCACGCCTCGGACGCCGGCTGGTGCAGCGCCGCCCAGATGCGCGCGAACGGGTTGCCGAAGAAGATCAGCCCCCACAGCAGCTCGAACGCGAACGCGGCGCCCGTACCGGCGGCGATCAGTCGCCACCAGCTCCGCGGCAGCCGCAGCACCACGGCGATGAGCGCGACGACGGGAAACCACAGCACGATGAACTCGCGCACCAGGTACGACCACCCGAGCAGCAGCCCGACGCCGACCAGCACGATGCGGTCCGTCCGGTCGATCCTCGTGGGCCTCGGCACCCGCTTCCACTGCCAGAGCAGCAGCGCGACGGCGCCAGTCATGAGCGCGGCGGCCGGCAGGTCGGGCAGCAGCTGGCTTGCGTCGTCGAGGACGTAGGGATTGGCGACCACGAGCACCGCGGAGATCACGCCGGCCGCGCGCGAGTCGATCAGGCGTCCGACCCAGTAGACGGCGATGATCAACCCGGCCATCGTCAGGTAAGGCACCGCGTAGTACGCCGCTTCGCTGTAGCCGAACAGCTGGACGAACAACCACACCGGGATGGTCAGCCCGATCCGCAACCCGTGGTGCGGTGGGAACGAAATGTCGGGCAGGGTGTTCGCATCGACCAGGTAGTGCATCTGGTCCGACAGGATGGGATGGTGCACGAACGCGCTCTGCAGGGCGGCGTAGAAGGCCACCAGCCCGACGATCAGCAGCCAGTCGTGCAGCACGCGTGGGTTGGCCGGCTCCTGCGGCGCGCGGCGCTCGAGGCGCAGTGGCTCCAGCAGCGTCGTCACGCCGCGGCCCTCAGCGGATGCAGCGCCAGCTCCGCCCAGCTCGCGACGACCGGCTCCAGCGGGTAGCGCTCGCGCACGTAGCGCTGCGCGACCCGCCGTTCGGACTCCCAGTCGACCGAGGCAATCGCCTCAGCGGCCGCGTCGCCGTCGCTGCACAGCCACCGCCGGCCATAGACCTGGGCGGCGGTGTCCCAGGGCCAGATCACGGGGACCGCACCGGACGCCATGCCTTCGGCGGGCGCGAGGTGGAACGACTCGTCGTCGCTGGGCGAGAGCACGAAGCCGATCTTGCGCAGCCAGCTGGCCACGTTCGTCTGGTTGCCGTCGATGCTCACCGCACGCCGCAGAACCGGAGAGCGCCTGATGCGGTCGAGCTGCGCCGTCAGATACTCACGCTCGTCGAGTCGCTTCCACACCCAGGGCAGCTCCCAGGGCAGCTTGCCACCCAGATACAGCCGCCAGCGCCTGTCGGCGCCCGCGAGACGCTCGATCACGTCGAGCGCACGGTCCACCCGCTTGCGGTGCGGGATCCAGCCGAGCAGCCCCAGATTGAACTCGGCGCCGGGAAGCTTCGGCCGGTCCAGCAGCAGCGTGTCGACCCAGTTCGGCACCACCACGATCCGCTCGCTGGGCCACCCGAGCTGCGCGACGGCCTTGTCGCGGAACAGCTCGGACACGACCACCACCCTGTCGACGCTGCCGATGGCGATGTCCCGGGGGAACGTGGTTTCCAGCTCCATGCGGTGCAGCCGAACGATGACCCGCTGACCGTGCCGGCGGTGCCGTGAGTACCAGACCGCGTTGCCCAGCGCCCACTCGCAGATGATCACGTCGGCCCAGTCCAGCTGCTGCCGGCTGCGGGCCTCGTCGTGCAGTGCGTGTCCGGCCCAGCGATCGAAGCGCACCGCCGCACCGCACAGCGTCAGATGCGTGGAGATCGCGTCGAAGAACTTGGTGTCGTGGCCGGCGACGAGCACACGCGGCGACCGCGCGCCCGGCGACACGACGTCGGGCACACGGCGGCGTAGGTGCGGTCCAAGACGCTCGGCGACGCGGTCGTAGCCGAATTCGGTCGCCACCTGCCGGCCGGTCGCACGAGCACGCTGCCACTCCTGCGGGTCGGAGATGATCTTGTCGAGCACGATCTCGAGGTCGTCGAGCCCGTCGACGAACAGCGGGTGATCGTCGCCGAACAGATCGACGTGCAGCGGCACGCGGTTGCACACGGCCGGCACACCTGCCGCGGCGTACTCGAGCAGCTTCGTCGACAGCTCGAGGCTGTTGTCGAGCCGTTGGTCCCGCGCCGACAGGGCGACGTCGGCGTCGCCGAGCAGCCCGGCGACCCGGGCACGTGTGACACCGCCGTGCCACACCAGTCCTTCGGTGGACGTCAGCGCGCTCTCGACCTCCGACTTGAACGCTGGCTCGTCGGGGGGATCGTGGACCTTGTCCCCGGCGATGTGCAACTCGAGCGTAGGGTGCCGTGCACGCAGCCGGGCGTAGGCGGCGACCAGTTCGAGCACACCCCAGCCCGGCGCGAACTTGCCGGCGTAGAACAGGCGGCGCACCCGTCCGCCGGTGGCCGCTCGGGCATCGCCGACCTCGCTGAAGACCGGCGCGACCATCGGCGGCAACAGGACGGACTTGGTGGCGGCCGCTGGAGCAATGGCCTCCAGGTGGCTACGCAGCTGCTCGGTCTGACACAACAGCCGATCGCAGCGCTCGGCGATGTCAGAGATTCTGGCGCGGTCGGCCTCCGACAGCGTCAACGGGTCCTGCGGGATGTCGGTCAGGTAGATCCAGAGGCGCCCGGCCAGGCGCGGGCGCGCCACCGCCTGGCGAGCCAGCGCGTAGCCCCGCAGGACGACGATGTCAAAGTCGTGCCGATCGTCGAGTCGCTCCAGCTCGTCGAGCGCCTGCTCGGGTGTGAGCGGCGCGGCGGATGCCGCCCCGACGACGCGGACGCGCGGCAGCTCGGCCAGCTCCGCGGTCACGAGGTCCCGGCGTTCGGGCGCCTTGCGCAGCACCGTGACCTCGGTGCCCTCGATACGGTTCAGCACCTGCACCAGTGAGGAGAGCCAGATCGCGGATCCGTCGATGATGTTGAGGTTGACGTCCCCGTACACCGCGATCCTGATCGACCGCACGCCTCCTCCTTGGCCTGCCCAGCACCGACATCGCAGTCTTCCATGGGCACCCGGCGAACGCAGCGTTGGTGCACCCACCGCACGCACATCGCGTGCGCGGCCGACTGGCTGCAGTCTCAGCGCACCAGCGCGCCAGATGTCAGGCGCGGACGGCGTAGAACGTGGCGCCCAGCGCAGCCAGGCGGCCCTGGGTCGCGCCACCGTCGCGGTCGTCCCACCCGTGCTCGGCCACGAGTGCGCGTCGGACCAGCGCACCATCAGGCGCCACACGCCGGACGTGGCGGTGCGCCAGCGGACCATCGGCGCGGTCGGTGTCGGTGCCGACGCCGATGATGTCGGCTGCGGTCCAGCGACGAGCGACCGCCAGATCAGCCAGGTGGTCAAGTCCGTAGGTCTGGCCGACTCCGGCGATCAGCACCCACGGTGCACTGGTCGTGGCGGCCAGCTCGGCCAGCCGCTCGCTGCGCGGCCGTGCCGCGTCCTGTCCGACGGCAGTGACGCCGGCCGGCACCGGCGCGCCGCCGGCGGCACCGACGAGCACCTCGTGCGGGCGCTGACTCTGCGACACGATCGCGTCGATGGCCTGAGCGGAGACGCCGTCGCCGAGCACGCAGACCGCCACGCGCTCGTCACCAAACGCGGGGATGGCGTAGCCGGCGAGGCCCGCCAGCGTCGAGAGCCTGTGGGCGTAGGTGTGCTGGCCGTGGACCCGCCGCAGCCCCGCGGCGCTGCGGGTCTCCCAGTGCCGGTCGTCGGTCAGCAGCCGCTGTATCTCCGCCCTGGCCGCAGCAGCACTGTCGACGGCTGCGACGATGTCCCCGAACAGGTGGTCCATGCCGACGCTGGGCGTCGAAACGACCGGCGTGCCACACGCCAGCAGCTCGAAGACCCGACGTGAGAACATGGTGGGCGACGCCGACACGGAGTTCGCGTTGAGGAACACGCGGTAGCGGCGGTAGGCCGCGACCATCTCGTCGTAGGGCAGCCCACCACGGATGTGCGGCGCGAAGCGCTCGGGAAACCCGACGCCGTCATCCTGCTCGCCGAACGTCCGGTCGAAGATGGCGAGACCGAGCGGTCGGGCTGCGTCGAGCAGCAGCTCGAGCTGGGCGCGCCGCTGCGGATGCCGGTTGCGGTAGTAGGTGCCGGCAAACACCGGGACCGCGTCGCGGGGCTCGAGCACCACCGGATTGTGCAGCGTCGGCTGCGCGGCGAACGGCAGTGCGTCGACCGCGCCGGCGCGCAGGTTCGGCAGCGACCGGTAGCGCTCGACGCAGTCGGCATCGGTCGTGAGCACGACGTCGAACAGCTGCGCGGCCTGTGTGAACCTGCCGAAGTGGACGGGGTCCTCTTTGTTCCAGAAGACCGTGGGAATCTGCCGACCGCGGCACCATCGGATCAGCGCCTGCAGATGCGGCAGACCGACCGACTCGGCGTGGCTGTAGGTCCCCACCTGGTACTGCCAGGCACCGCCGCCACCCTTCCACGCCGATTCGACCAACAGCACGTGGGGCGGCTGCTGCGTGAGCACGGCCTCCCAGTTGTCTGGCCGGAAGGTGACGAGGTCGCACTCGGGGCCGAACCCCGACTCGCTGAACGTGTCGAGCACCGCTGCGACGCGCAGGTCGCGGAGTGTCACCGGCGGTGGGGGCGCGAGCATTCTCATTTCGAGCTCGAGCCGGCGGCGCTGCTCCGCCGGCGCCTGCCGCGACGGCGTGCGGTCCGCGACGTCGACCTGCTGCGGGCGCGGTACGGCCGGGGGTGACGGACCGAGCAGCGTCCGGACGAGGTGCAGCGGCAGCGAGAGCATGTTGCGGGGGCTGCGCACCGCACGGCGGACGTCCACCAGTGCGCGGACCGCCCGACGGTTCCTGAGGCTGACGAACTGCCAGCGCCACCGGTCGCGCTGGTGGACCAGCTCACGCTGCCGTGCTCCCAATGACACCAGTCGGGCCTCGGCCCGCTCCAGCGCGGTGCGCAGCCGGGCGACCTCGCGCTCACGGCGTTCGAGCGCACGCGACCGTAGGGCCAGCTCGTGCGACAGCAGGTCCAGCTGTTGCCGCTCCGCCCGGGCCGCCAGCTCGGCGCGCTCGACGTCGAGCAGCACGCGGTCGGCGCTGGGCTGGACGGCCGCCAGCAGCTGGGCGCGGCGCGCCGTATCGGCGTCACCGAGGGTCGCGGTCAGCCGCAGGTAGCGGTCGACCAGGTCGATCGACGTGGGCGCGAGGTGCGTCGCGACGGTGTCCAGCAGGTCGGCGGCGTAGAACGTCTGGCGGTGATCGTGGTGCGGGCTCAGCCCGAAGGGCACCGTGATCGCCACGACGCCCCCGGGACGCAGCACCCTGCCGACCTCGGCCAGCACCTCGTCGGGCTTCTCCAGATGCTCGAGGACCTCGCCGAGCAGCACCGTGTCGAAGCGCTCGCGTGCGAACGGCAGCGCCGACCCGGACGCCGCGAGGAACGTGACCCGGGCCGCCACTTCGGCCGGCTCCCGTGCGCGGTCGGCGCTGGCGTACACGAGGCGGTCCGGCTCGTTGTCGACGCCGACGACCTGCCCGTCGGTGCGCGCGCGTGCGACGAGCAGCGCTGCGATGCCCTGGCTGCAGCCGACGTCGAGGACGTCGCCGGTGGCGTGGCCGACCAGCCAGTCGATGCGGTCGCGCGCCCGCTGCTGTTGCGATGTCGTCCAGATCTCGCCCTTGTAGACCTCGGAGATGCGGTCAGCGTTGACCACGTGTGGCCCTCCGCATCCGCGCGCCGCGGCGCTGCGTGGTGTCGCGCCGCACCTCATCGGCCATCTGGGCGCGGTAGCGCGCTACGACGCCGGCGGGATCACCTTCGGCGACGACGGTGCCCGCCTCCATCCACAGCGCCCGCGTGCACGTGTCGACGACACCGTCCAGACCGTGGCTCACGACGAATATCGTGCCCGCGGCGTCCTGCAGCTCACGGATGCGTTCGTCGCTGCGCCGCTTGAAGACCTCGTCGCCGACCGCCAACGCTTCGTCGATCATCAGGATCTCCGGCGTGACGGCGGTCGCGATCGCGAAGTGCAGGCGGGCCTTCATGCCTGACGAGTACGTGCGCATCGGCAGGTCGATGAAGTCCTCGAGACCGGCGAACTCTGTGATGTCGTCGACCTGCTCGGACGCCTCACGCTTGGCCAGCCCGAGGGCGAGGGTGCCGAGGATGATGTTGCGTCGGCCCGACAACTCGGGTTTCAGCACGGCGCCGACGCCCAGCAGTGAGGGCTCGCTGTGCGCCAGGATCCGTCCTCTGTCGACGGGCAGCAGCCCGGCCATCGCCTTGAGCAGTGTGCTCTTGCCCGAGCCGTTCCGGCCGATGATGCCGATTGCTTCGCCAGCACGCGCCTCGAACGACACCCCGCGGACCGCGTGGATCTCACGGTACCTGCGGTACGCGTGCCCGGTGAACGCGTCACGGACGTGCGGCCGCTTGTCCTCGAAGACCCGATAGGTCACGTGGACGTCGTCGACCACCACGGTCACGCGGGAGTCGACGGCCGTACGGCGCTGCCGCCACGCTCGGCGCTGCGCACGCGTCGGCGTGGGCGGACCCAGCCTCACGGCCTGCGCGTCCACGAGCTCGTGGCGGCGCCGCACATCCTGCGCCGACCACTCGGTGACCGCGGGCTGCGGCGCGGTCAGTCTGTGGGGCGCCCGGGCGACATCGCTGCGGGCAATGCCGGTTTCAGCCACGCCCGTACCGCTGCTCGGCGGCGCGGAAGAACAGGAAGCCGGCCACCAGGAACGCGGATGCGTACCCCAGCGCCGACGGCCACAGCCACGGTGCGACCCGTGGGTCGACGGCATAGGTCGACATCAGCGCGTGCCGCATGAGTGTCGCGAACGTGAAGAACGGATTGAGTGCGAGCAACTCGATGACATCGCCGTGGCCCCGGCTGGCGACCACGACGTCGAACGCGTAGATGATGCCCGACAGGTAGAACGTGATGCGGAAGACGAACGGCAGCAGGTTGCGCACGTCGCGCAGCCGATCGGTCAGTCGCGCGAGGACGAAGCCGATGCCCAGCGCGAATGCGGACATCAGCGGCACGAGCGCGAGCAGCTCCAGCCAGCTCACCGTGACGCGTTCGCCGGTCAGCGCCGACAACACGACCATGAGCACGACCGATGAGCCGAACGCGATGCTCTCGCGGACCACTGCCGCGATCGGCAGGATCGCGCGCGGGAACGCCAGCGACCGGATGAGGCCCTCGTTGCCGACGATCGACGACGCGCACGCGACGATCGACCGCTGGAGGTAGCCGTAGCTGAACACCCCGATCGCCAGGAACGTGATGAAGTTGCGGACCCCCCGGTCGGTACCGAGCAGCACACCGAAGACGAGGAAGTAGACGCCGACCTGCAGGATCGGGTTGAGCAGATACCACACGTTGCCCAACACGGTGTTCATGTGCTGGGACCGCAGCTCCCCCAGCGGCACGGTGACTGCGAACTGCCGCCGCTCCCACAGCGACCGCAGGTACAGCGGCAGCGGCAGCGCACGCCCGAGCGGGATGAGGTCCTCGTAGCGCGACGTTGTCATCGAGACGATCCACCCCTGTGCGTCGTGTGGTGCCGGGGCGACAGTGCGGACACAGCGTGCGCACCGGAGAAACGAGCCGCCGTCCGACCGGCCATACGTTAACCCGCGAGCGCGTGATCGGGTGCCTGGCGCGGCGTGCCCCACAGGGTGGCGTAGGTGGCGATCAGCCGTTCGGCCGGCCAGCGGAACTGCGCGCGGACGTCGTGGGCCGCGCGCATGGCGTCGGCACGCCAGGCCGGATCGCCGACGGCGCGATCGACGGCGGCGCCCCAGCCATCGACGTCCCTGGGCGCCACCAGCTGGACGCCCGGCCGTCCCGCGACGACTGCGGCGGTCCCGGGCAGGTCGCTCGCCACGACCGGCACGCCCAACGACAGGTACTCGAGCACCTTTGTGGGCAGCGAGTGACGGTAGTTCGGCTGATCCTCGAGTGGGCACAATCCGACGGCGGCCGTCGACACCGCTGCCATCGCCTCGTGGTGTGGCATGAACCCGGGGAGGTCGAGCTCGACCCCGTGGGTGAGCGCCAGCCCCTCGAGCCGCGCTCGCAGCCACGGCGAGCACCGGCCGATCAGGCGCAGCCGGTGCGGCACGCGCATCCGCGCGACCACCTTGATGGCGAACATCGCACCACGCGCCTCGGTGATGTCGCCGACGTACACCACGTCGCCCGCGGGCTGCGCGGGTGCCGGCAGCTGACCGGTCAACGGGTAGTTCGGCAGCACGGGGTGGCGCCGCCGGAACAGCCGCGCGTAGCCGGGTTCCGCCAACGTGATGGCGACATGACGTTCCGCCAGGTGCAGAAGTGCCGCTGCGACCGCCGACAGCAGTGGGCGCAGCGCCCGCGGGATCCACGCCTTTGTCAGCAGCTGGGACGGCACGTCCTCGTGGACATCGACGACGACCGGGATGCGCCGAGCGGCGCTGACGGCGAGCGCGAGCGGGATCAACTCGGGGTCGTGCACCGACAAGAGCCCGACGTCGGACCGGAACGCCTCGATCACGCCGGCGGCGTGGCGGCGCGCGCGGCTGCCCGGCAGCTCCACCCAGTTGTGGTCGCGCTGATCGCTCGGCGCCGGTCCACGCGTGGCGTACCGGACCGCGAAGCGCTGCGCGAGCACCCCTACCGTGCGCACCCGCACCCGCGGATCATCCGCCTGGTGGACCGTCGACAGCACGAGGACGGTGTGTCCGGCCCCGCCGGGCGTGCGACCGCCGCGCGCACTGTCCGGTTTGTGCGGGCGAACGTCCTCCGACCGTGGAGCGCTGCGCCGCCGGGTCCTGTGGACCGGCCGAGGATCCGGGCACACGCCGCGCGCCGCGGTCCCGGGTCGGGCGCTCATAGCGTGGTGATGTGGGGATGGGTGATGCCGCGATGGTGATAGGCGCCTCGGGTGTCGAAGATGTGGGGGGCGCTCGCGGCGATGGCGTGCCAGTCGATGGTGTCGTGGTCGCAGGCGATGACGGCCAGGTCGGTGTCGGCCAGGTCGGCGACGGTCGAAGCCGGGTGGTAGCCGCGGCGGGTGATGCGGTCGGCTCCCACGACGGGGTCGTAGACGGTGATGGCTGCGCCGCGGGCGGCGAGGATGGCGGCGAGGTCCCAGGCGGGCGATTCGCGGTCGTCGGCGACGTTGGGCTTGTATGCGACCCCCACGAGCCCGATCCGGGCGCCACGAACCGCGCGGCCGACAGTGTTGAGCAGGTCGGTGATGCGCGCGGCGGCGTAGTCGGGCATCGTCGTGTTGATCTGGTCGGCCAGATCGATGAAGCGGGTCGCGAACCGGGCCTCTTTTGCCCGCCAGGCGAGGAACTGCGGGTCCAACGGGATGCAGTGGCCGCCGACGCCGGGGCCGGGGTAGAACGGCTGGAACCCGAATGGTTTGGTCGCTGCGGCGTCGATGACCTCCCACACGTCGATGTCGAGCTGGTGGGCCAGCTGCGCGATCTCGTTGACGAGCCCGATGTTGACCGCCCGGTAGATGTTCTCCAGCAGCTTCGTCATCTCCGCGGTCCGCGCCGAGCTGACCTGGTGCACGGCGGGGACCAGCCGCGAGTACGCCGCGGCCGCGACCGCGCCGGACGCGGCGCTCACCCCGCCGACGACCTTGGGTATGTCGGCGGTCGAGCGGGCGTTGCCCGGGTCGACGCGTTCGGGTGAGAACGCCACGAACACGTCGTGATCCAGCGCCAACCCCGACGACGTCGCCGCGGAGACGAACAGATCCTCGGTCGTTCCCGGGTACGTCGTCGACTCCAGCACCACAAGGGTGCCCGGTGTGACGACCTCGGCGACCGTGGCTGCGGCCGCCTCGATGAACGACAGGTCCGGCTGGCGGTTGCGTCCCAGCGGGGACGGGACGCACACCACCAACGCGTCGGCGTCCTTGAGCCGTGCCTGGCTCGAAGTCACGTCCAACCCGCCCGCCAACGCGGCCCGCAACCGGACGTCGGTCACGTCGCCGACGTGCGAGCGACCGGAGCCCAACCGGTCGACGAGCCGTTCTGACACGTCGAACCCGATGCATCCCAGGCCGGCCGACGTCGCCGCCACCGCCAACGGCAACCCGACGTACCCCAACCCGATCACGCCCGCCGTCCAGTAACCCGACGAGAACAGCGCCACGGCGCGATCGACCGGTCGTGCCGAGACCTCCGCAACGCGCGACGCCGCGGGCCGGTCCGCGGTGATGTCTACAGAAGTCTTGCTAAGAGTGATCAACTTATTGCTCATCGTATTGATGAGTATAAGGATCGGGTGTCTAGTCGTCGCCGAGCTGTCGGGGGCTCGTAAGAAAGCCCACGCCCCAGGCGCCGTGCATCGCGGCGAAGACCGCTGGCAGCCGAACAGCGATGTCGGGCGGCAACCGCCGTCCGACGGCGACGCTCGCCACTGCCACCCCGGTCGCGTACCCCGCGAGCGGCACCAGACCCCAGCGGCGACCGGTTGCAGCGACCGCAAGCCCCGCCATGCAGGCGGCGACCGTGGCCGGCGCGGCCACCTGCCGCCACCGCAACGAGCCCGGGTGGCGCCGGGCTACGACACGGCGCCACCGGCCGTACTCGTAGTACTGCCTGGTCAGCGCCCGCAACGAGCCACGCGGACGGTACCGGACCCGCAGCTCCGGTGAGAACCAGACGATCCCTCCGGTCGCGCGGATGCGCAGGTTCAGCTCGCTGTCCTGCGTGCGTACCAGGCGCTCGTCGAACCCCCCGACGCGTGCGAGAGCCAACCGCCGGAACACGCCGAGGTACACGGTGTCGACCGCGCCCGGCGGTCCCCCGTAGTGGAACCTCGCATCGCCGACGCCGAACCGCGACGACATCGCCGCCGCGACCGCCCGCTCGAACGGCGTCTGCCCCTCGGCGGCCATGATGCCGCCCACGTTGTCCGCGCCGGTGGCGTGCAGGATCTCGACAGCGCAGCGGACGTAGTCGGCAGGGATGACCGCGTGACCGTCGACCCGCGCGACGACGTCGCCCGTCGACGCGGCGATCGCAGCGTTGAGACCGGCCGCGGTCTGGCCGGCTGGATTGTCCACGGACCGCACGCGCGGGTCACGCTGCAGGTCGGCGACGATCTGCGCGGTCGCGTCGGTCGACGGCGCTACCGCCACGGTCACGTCCAGTCGCCCGGGGTAGCGCTGCGCGAGCACCGCGCCGACGGACTCCCGCAGATGACCCGCCTCGTTGCGCACCGCCATCACGACCGACACGTGTGGCCAGGAGGCCTCGGACACGCCGTCGACCTGCAAGGTCCGGGTGACCTCCTCCAGCATCGTCCTCGCCCTCACCTGCGTCCGTGTCGCGCTGACAGTATGCGCCACGACCGGCCGACGGCCCGCCGGGACGACCGCCTGTCGCACCCGATGACCATCAGGTGAACTCATCGGACCGCACCCCCGAGGCGCAGTGCGCTGTGCGGACGCGGTGCCCGCCGAGCAGCGATCACGCGACCGCGCCCGCGATGACGTCGGCGATGCGGGCACCGGCCCGGCCGTCCCACAACGGTGGGCGGACGGTCGGGAACCGGACGCCGCCGTCGAGGATCGCGGCCGCCTGCTTGGCGACCTCACCGGCCGCGACGAGACGGTTCGTGCCATGCGTGACCGTGATCGGTCGTTCGGTGTTGGGACGGAGCGTCAGGCATGGCACGTCGAGGACGGTCGTCTCCTCCTGGAGGCCACCCGAGTCGGTCACCACGAGGCGGGCACCGCGCACCAGGGACAGGAACTCGATGTAGCCCAGCGGATCGACGACGTGGACACCCGCCGCATCATCGAGACCTGCGCGTCTCAGCGCAGCGCGGCCGCGCGGGTGCAACGGCACGACGACCGCCAGCGTCGCCGCGACCTCCGCCAGCGCCGACACGACGGCCCGGGCAGCCGACGGATCGTCGACGTTCGCCGGGCGGTGCAGGGTCGACACCGCGTACTCCGCCGGCAGGCGCAGCCGTGTGGTGATCCGCGCCGGATCGAAGCGGTCCAGGTTCGCCAGCAGCGTGTCGATCATGGGGTTGCCGACCAGATACAGCGCGGACGGGTCTGCGCCCTCCCGCGCCAGATGCGCCATGCCCTCGGGACTGGTCACGAACAACAGTGTCGAAAGGCTGTCGGTCACCCGGCGGTTGATCTCCTCGGGCATCGTGGGATCGAAGCTGCGCAGACCTGCCTCGACGTGGGCGACGTCGACGTGCAGCTTGGCCGCGACGAGGGCGGCAGCCAGCGTCGAGTTGACATCGCCGTAGACGACGGCCACGGCAGGACGCCGTTCGGTGAGCTCGTCCTCGAGGCCGGTCAGCAGCGCCGCCGTCTGACGGGCGTGCGAGCCTGACCCGACGCCGAGGTTCACGTCCGGCTCGGGCAGCCCGAGCTCGACGAAGAACACGTCCGACATCGCGGGGTCATAGTGCTGGCCGGTGTGGACCACCCGTTGCGGCACGTGGCGCTGATCGAGCGCGCTGATGACCGGAGCGGCCTTCATGAAGTTCGGGCGCGCACCGACGACGTGCAGGATCTCGTGACCCATCTGTGTCCCCGGCCTGTCGAGAGGTGACAGCTGTCCCGGCTGCAGCCATGACGAGCTGTAACTGCAGGCTAGCTGGTCGTAGCGTGGCAGACTGCGAGACCGATCCCTCACAGCCCGAGGTCCGCCCCATGCCCACCATGGTCTCGGCGTTCGCGCGCCGGTTGCTGCGCGCCCCGCGCGTCACGGCCGGCCTGGTGGCGTGGCGTGTCCGCCACGATCCGGCGTGGGTGCTGGTCAAGCTCGCAGCCGCTGTGCCCGTCGGCCGGCGGGTCCGCATGGCGGGATGGCTGCACACGTGGGCCGGCGGCGCCCTGCGTCGTCGACCGACGAGCACCGCCGCCGCCATCGTCGCCGGGTTCGCCCTCGTGCATCTGGGGCCCGACGAGCGGCTCGACGCGTTCATCGCCGCGCGGCTGCGTCACGCGCGCCAGTGCGAACGCGTCGTGTTGGCGCGCGTCCTGGCGGACGCCGGCGCACCCGCGCTGGCCCTCGCGCTGCTGGCGGACGCCGCCCCGACGCCCGGAATGCTCGAGGCACGCGGACGCGCGCTCGCCGGGCGCGGGGACCTGCGTGCCGGCCTCCGCGACCTGGCGCACGCCGCGACCGCCGGTAGCCACAGCGCGCAGGTCGAGCACACCCGCACGACCGCACTGCTGCGGGCCGTGGACCCCGACTGGCGGCCGGCGACACCACGGACCGCCGCGGTTCGCCCAGTCCCAGGACGGGTGCTGCACCTGTTGAACAACTCGCTGCCCCACGTGGTGGCCGGCTACACCGTGCGCACGCACCGCGTCGCGCAGGCCCAGCGCGCCGCAGGGCTGGACCCCGTAATGGTGACCCGGGCCGGCTTCCCCGTGCTCCAAGGGGTCTTCGATGCCGCGCCTGCCGACGTGGTCGACGGCATCACGTACCACCGGCTACCGGCGGAGGGACTGGCCCGTCGCGGTGCGAGCGCGCTGATCGAAGCCAACGTCGAACGGTTGTCGCCACTGCTGACCAGGTACCGTCCCGCGGTGCTGCAACCGACCTCGCCGTTCGACAACGCCCGCGCCGCCCTCGCCCTCGGGTCCGCAACAGGCCTACCCGTCGTCTACGAGGTGCGCGGCTTCCTCGAGGAGACGTGGCGTTCACGCCACGGCGACACCGCCGCCGAATCCGACCGGTACCGTCGGACGCGGGCGATCGAGGGCTGGTGCATGCGACACGCGGACCGGGTCGTGACGCTGTGCGAGGCCATGCGCGATGACATCATCGCCCGGGGCACCGACGCCGACCGCGTGGTCGTCATCCCCAACGCCGTCGATCCCGACCAGTTCGTCCCGCGTCCCGCCGACCCGGCGCTGCGCGCCGACCTCGGCTTCGACAGCACCGACGTGGTGCTCGGCTACGTCTCGAGCCTGGTCGGCTATGAAGGAATCGGATACCTGTTGGAGGCGATCGCGCAGCTGCGGGCACGCGGCCACAGGGTACGCGGCCTGATCGTCGGAGACGGTGTGGAACGGGCGGCACTGGAGCGCAGCGCCCGACTGCTCGGGCTGGCCGCGGACGTCCGGTTCACCGGCCGTGTGCCGCTCGAGGACGTGCAGCGCTACTACGCACAGATCGACGTCTTCGTCGTTCCGCGCACCAACGACCGGGTGTCGCGCACCGTCACGCCGCTCAAACCACTCGAGGCCATGGCGCTGGAGCGGCCGGTGGTGTGCAGCGACGTGCCCGCGTTGCGTGAGTTGATCGAACCGGGTGAGACCGGCCTGGTGTTCGCCGCCGAGGATGCGCGGAGCCTGGCCGCCACGGTCGAGCCGTTGCTCGATGATCCGGGCGCGCGAGCGCGGTTGGGCACGGCAGCGCGGGACTGGGTGACCGCCGAGCGAACGTGGCGGCGCAACGGTCAGCGCTACCGCGCGCTGTTCGCCGACCTTGGTGCGGTGTGAGTGCGCGGACGCATCAGCAGTCTTGTCCCTCGACCGGCTCGGCGTTCTTGTACGTCGGCCGCTCGGGTGCCGTTGGCCGCGCCTCCGGCTCGGGTGTCGATGTGCCGGCGACGTCGATCCCGCCGGGGTCCACGTCGCCGTCGAGGATCACGGTGACCTCGTCGACCGACTGGTCCTGCTCGAGCACCGCGTCGGGGAACGCGGCGACCTTCAGCGATTCGGCCTCGGTCAGCTGTCCCGGCGCGTACGCGATCACCACCCCATCCGGTTCGGGGCGGTCTGCATCGGCGATCGAGGCCACTTCGACGCCGGCATCCGAGAGCGCCTCGGCCGTGCTCGCCGCCAGGCCCTCGACGTTCGACGCGTTGCGGATCGCCACCGGCGACAACTCGTCGACCGCAATCTTCGGCGTCGGCGCGGGTGACGCCGACTCGGACGGACCGACGTCGGACTCCTCACCGAGGTACTGCGGCAACGTCCCGTTCCTGAAGGCCGTGAGCAGATCGTCGGTCTGCGACTCGATCGGGATCTCGTAGTACGCGCCGCTGCTGCTGTCGGTCACCGTCGGGATCGTGCCCATCGTGATGTCACCCGAGTCAACGTTGCGCATCGTAAGTGCGAATTCGCGCATCGTGCCCAGGCTGAGCCCGTCATCGACGACCAGCAGATCGCCAATGGCGTCGACCGTCTGGAACAGCCGGACGGGGTTGGCAAGCACGCTGAGGCTGGTCGCGCGATCGGCCAACTCCTTGATGAACCGCTGCTGGCGCGCGATACGACCAAAATCGCTGTCGGCACGGGTGCGCACGAAGCCCAGCGCGGTGCGACCGTCGAGCACCACACACCCCTGGGGCAGGTCGAGGTGCGCCTTCGGGTCGTTCATCGGCTCTTCGATGTACATCGGCACGCCCTCGACGGCGTTCACGATCTTGACGAAGCCCTCGAAGTTGACCTGGATGTAGTGGTCGACCCGGATCCCCGCGAAGTCGCGGACGGTTTCGACGAGACAGTCCGCACCCCCGACGTACCACGCGGCGTTGATCCGCTGGCGCGAGCCGTCGCACAGTGGGATGAACAGGTCGCGGGGAAGGTTGATGCCCGTGACCCTGTTGCCCACGGGATCGATGCGCAGCACCATGATCGTGTCGGTGCGGTGGCCCTGGCGCTCGCCGGCCCCGATGTCACGGAACTCCGCACTGAGTTCGTCGCCCGAGTCGTCCCCGACCACGAGCACGGTCTGCGCGGTGCTGAGCCCCTCGAGCTCGGACGCAGCCTCCGACGTTGGCGGCTGGCCGAGGTTGTCGAGGGCGATGCGGGTGCCGAGCAGCTCGTGACGACCCTGATAGACCAACGCGCCGACCGCCAGGCCCACGCCGACGGCGAAGAACACCACCACGGTCAGTGCCCGCCGAAACACGTCTCCCACGCGGCGGCGACGCGGCAGTGGGCCGGCCGCCGGCAGCCACCCACTATCGTGTCGCATATCGAAGAAGTCTGACAGCCGATCGCCTTTCACGCCGGGAGGTCGACCGCTTTCCCGGACACCGCAATCAAGCGGTCCGCCGGTGGGCGCATCGCCCGAACCTAGCACGTCCGCCGTCGCTGAACGGAGCCCCGATGGACCATCCTGTTCCAGGCCCCACGATGCCCGACATGATCGCGGCGCAGGTCAGGAGCCGGCAGCATCGACCGCTGCTGACCATGTACGACGACATGACCGGGACGCGCACGGAGCTGTCCTACGCGACCGCCGACAACTGGGCGAACAAGACCGCGAACCTGCTCGTCGAGGACTTCGCGCTGAGCCCGGGCGACCACGTCGCCATCGACCTCGACGGGCACTGGACGGGCGTCGTGCTGGCGTTGGCATGCTGGAAGATCGGCGCAGCTCTGCAGCCGAACACCGCCGCCCCATCGCCGGTCGCTGTGGTGTGCTGCCACGAGAGGCGAGCCGGTCGCCATCCCAACGGTCCGTTGCTCGTCGTCGGCGACGGCCTGCGTGCCGAGCCGATCGGCGCCGTCGACCACCGCGAGGGCCTGGTGCTGCTGGGCGAGGACGTGCACGCCTACGCGGACGACTACGACGGTCCCGCGGTCGAACCGGACGCGCCCGCCATCGCCACGAGCACGGCCACCCTGCAGCACCGCGACGTCCTGGCCCGCGCGATCGCGTGGTCCGAGACGCTCGGTGAGCGGCCCAGGGTGGCGGTCGCCGTCCCCATCGACCACGTTGCCGCACTCGCGCTGCTCGCCGGAACCATCGTCGCCGGCGGCAGCGTGGTCGCCGAGCGCCCAGCGGCCCGCCCGCCGCGGTGGGAGCGCCTCGCTTCGGAGCGGGTCACCGCCGTCGCCGGCCCACTCGACGCCCTGGTGGACCCTCCGCACCAGTTCACCGTCGTCGCCCTCGACGCCGCCGACGAACCGAACCGGCGTTGAGGCACCGCTCGCTACGCTCGCTCCTCGCCCGGCAGATCCCCACCCACCGCTCGCTACGCTCGCTCCTCGCCCGG
>JAHELV010000001.1:32697-45447 GCA_024644015.1 Nitriliruptorales bacterium | reverse complement strand
CACCGCTCGCTACGCTCGCTCCTCGCCCGGCAGATCCCCACCCACCGCTCGCTACGCTCGCTCCTCGCCCGGGTGCTCGTTGAGGCGTCGCAGCCGTTCGGTCCGCAGCTCACGACGGATCCTTGCGTGCTGCTGCCGTCGGCGGTCGTCGGCGGTCTCGGGTGTCAACCGCGGCACCTCCGTCGGCTTGCCATCGTCGTCCAGCGCGACCATCAGCAGGTAGGCGCTCGTCGTGTGCCGCCGCTCCCCGCCCCGCCACGGCTCCGCCTCGACCCGGACGCCGACCTCCAGTGACGTGCGGCCCACGTCGTTGACGCGCGCCTTGACGATCAGGATGTCGCCGAGATCGACCGGCTCGAGAAACGACAGGCCGTCGATGGCGGCCGTCACGCACACGCGGCCACAGTGGCGGGCCGCCGCCGTCCCCGCCGCCGTGTCCACAGCGCGCATCACGACCCCGCCGTGCACCTTGCCGAGCGCGTTCGAGTCGGTGATCTCCATCGTCCTGGCGAACACGATCTCACTGGCGCGCGGAGTGCTCACGACCGCGACCTACCGCTGGCTGAGGTCACGACCGATGACCTACCGCTGGCGCTACATGAGGTCACGTCACACGACCTACCGCTGGCGCTACATGAGGTCACGACAACCGCCCGAGCAGCTGACGGGCGATGACCAGGCGCTGAATCTCCTGGGTCCCCTCGTAGATCTGCGTGATCTTGGCATCGCGCAGGTACCGCTCGACCGGATAGTCGGTGGTGTAGCCGTAGCCGCCGTGCAGTTGGACGGCGTCGACCGCGACGCGCATCGCGACGTCGCCGGCCTTGAGCTTGGCCATGGAGCTGTACAAGGTCAGGTCGTCGTCGCCGCGATCCGCCTTCGCAGCGGCGACGTACACCAGCTGCCGGGCCGCGCTGGTCTCGGTCATCATGTCGGCCAGCATGAACTGCACGCCCTGGAAGGCGCCCACCGGCTTGCCGAACTGCCGGCGTTCGGCGACGTACGTGCTGGCTGCGTCGATCGCGCCCTGCGCGATGCCGACCGCCTGCGCTCCGACGACCAGACGGGTGTGGTCGAACGCCTGCATCGCGTACGTGAAGCCGCGGTTCCGGTCGCCCAGCAGACGGTCAGCTGGGATTCGGCAGTCGGCGAAGTACGCCTGACAGGTGGGCGAGCCCCGGATGCCGAGCTTGCTCTCGGCCCTGCCCACCGAGAAGCCGGGATCGTCGCGTCGGACGTAGAACGCGCTGACGCCCTTGGCGCCGGCATCCGGGTCGGTCTTGGCCAGCACGCTGAAGGCGGACGACGCGCTGGCCATCGAGATCCACGCCTTCGTGCCGTTGAGCACCCACTGGTCGCCATCGCGGACCGCGGTCGTGCGCATCGCTGCGGCGTCGGACCCCGCGTCCGGCTCGGAGATGCAGTACGAGACGAGATCGTCCCCGCTGGCGATCGCCGGTAGCCACCTCGCCTTCTGCTCCTGGCTGCCTGCGACCAGCAGCGGCATGCTTCCCAGCTTCTGCACCAGGGGAATCACCGACGACGATGCGCAGACACGGGCGATCTCCTCGACCATGATGCAGAACGTCAGCGTGTCGGCGCCGGATCCGCCGTGTTCCTCGCTGATGTGCAGGCCGAGCAGGCCGTTCTCGGCCAGCGTCCGAGCGACATCCCACGGGAACTCGCCGGTCGCGTCGATCTCAGCGGCACGCGGCGCGATCTTGTCGCGACTGATCTCCCGGATGACCTCGCGAAACGACAGGTGCTCATCAGTGAGCTCATAGCCATCTGGCACGGCCGCAACCTCCCCGGTGTCTGCTCCGCAGCGTACCGGCACGGCGAGGGCCACGTCGCGGGGTGCATTGGCGACGTCCGCTCCGTGGGCGGGTCGGCGCGCTGCGCAGCCGAGGCTGCGCAGCGGCCGGGAGTTCGACCGCCGTCAGCGGGGTGCCACCTAGACTCCAGGGCTTGTGGATCGCTTTGGCGCTCTCGGACGTGTCGTGCGCAGCTTGCTGTCGCACTGGTCGAGCGAGCGCGGGACCCTGCGGCAAGGCGTGTCCGCGTTGACGATCTGCGTCACCGTCACCTTGTTCGCCGGCATCATCCTCGGCGAGATGGACGAGGTCCTGGAGGAGACACCCGGCCTGCTGGTCCTCGTGCCGTCCGCGATCGGTATGCGGGGCGCGATCTTCGGCGCGCTGGCGGCGCGCCTGGGCACCGGCATGCTGACCGGGCAGTTCACGACCAACCTGCGCCGCGGCCGCTTCACCGCCGCCAACGTCGAGGCGGCGCTCCTGCTGTCACTGATCACGGCGGTCGCCACCGCCGGCATCGCGTGGGGTGCGTCGGCCCTGTTCGGTCTGCCGACGATCGACGTGCTGCAACTGGTGATCGTCTCGACGGTGGGAGCCCTGGGCGCCAGCGTCGTCGTGCTCGCGGTCACCCTTGCGCTGGCACGGACCGCGGAGGCCCGCAGCTGGGACATGGACGCCATCGGGACGCCGGTGGTCACCGCGACCGCCGACATCTCGACGCTGCCGGCCCTGCTGCTCGGCGTGCTGCTGCTGGGCAACACCGTCGTCCACATCGTGCTCGGCGGCGTGCTCATCGCCGCCGCGATCGGAGCCGCCGTGCTCGGCCTGCGCAACCCCAGCGCGCTGACGCGCCGGATCATGCGCGAGAGTCTTCCGGTGCTCGCGTACGCCGCCGTGATGGGCGTCCTGGCGGGCACGGTGCTCGAGACGCGCCTGGACACGCTGGTGGCCGATCCCGCGTTGCTGGTCGCGGTGCCACCATTCATCGCGTCCTCCGGCGCGCTGGGCGGCATCCTGTCAGCGCGCCTGTCGTCCCATCTGCACGTCGGGTTGATAGAGCCCGAGCGCGCACCAGGGCCGCAGGCCGCGCTGGAGGGCAGCCTGACGTTCGTCCTCGGCGTGATCGGCTTCACAGTGGTCGGCCTGTCGACGTGGGTGGGGGCGCGACTGTTCGGAATCGCTGCTCCCCCGGCATGGCAGCTGGTCGTCGGGCTGACGATCGGCGGACTGGTGGCGACCGCGCTGCTGTTCTTCGTGGCGTACTACGCTGCGACGGCGTCGTACCGCTACGGATTGGACCCCGACAACTCATCGATTCCGATCGTTACGTCAAGCATGGACTTCCTCGGAATCCTGTGTCTCGTGATCGGTATCTCTCTGGTAGGACTTGGCTGACATGCCTTCATCACTCGTGACGAATGCGGCGACGGCGGCCGCGACGGACGACGAAGCGGTAGGTCGTTTGTAGATGCGCAACCTCAAAGAGCTGCTGACCGACGCCAAGGACGCGTCGGAGCTGATGGTGGACCTGGCCTACGCGGCGGTGTTCTTCGACGACGACGACCTGGCCCGCGAGGTGATCCACCTCGAGGAGCGCATGGACGAGGCGGTCTACGACATGCGCATCGTCTGCATGCTGGCCAGCCGCTCACCCGAGGACGCCGAGGCGATGGCGGGGATCCTCGGGATGGCGAACTCGATGGAGGAGATTGCCGACGCCGCAGAGGACATCGCGCGCGTGGTGTTGAAAGACCTGGGCGTCCCGGGAGAACTGCGCGACGACCTCCGACACGCCGAGGAGGTGATGGCGCGCGTCAAGCTGCGCGAGGGCAACGCGCTGGCGAACCGCACCCTGGCGGATGCGATGCTGCCCAGCGAGACGGGCATGTGGATCATCGCGCTGCGCCGTGACGTCGACTACGTCTACGGCCCGTCCGGCGAGTTCGTGCTGGCTGATGGCGACGTGCTGATCCTCCAGGGCCCCCCCGAGGGCGTCGACCTGGTGCGCGAGCTCGCGGGCGGTGACGCGTTCGGGCTCGGACCCCCGGCGCACGAAGGCCGGCTGTCCAACCTCGACCGCGCCGTCGACCTGCTGGTGGAGCTCAAGAACGTCGCCGAGGTGGCCGTCGGCATGGCCTACTCGTCCATCCTGTTCCGCGACGCCGGCCTGGCCGCGGAGGTGGGCCGGCTGGAGGACCGCTGTGACGACTTGTACTACGAGCTGCAGCGCTGGGTGCTGCGCGCGGCAAGCGACCTCGGCGACGACGAGATCGACGAGTTGCGTGCGCTGATGCAGATCGGCCAGTCCAGCGAGCGCATCGCCGACGCCGCTCTGGAGATGACGCGCATCGCCGAGTCCGACGACGTGCCACACCCCGTCATCGCGGCCGCCCTGGCGGAGGCCGACGAGATCGTGACCGACGCGCAGGTGCGTACGGGGTCGGAGTCCGAGGGCCGGAGCCTCAAGGAGCTGACGCTCGAGACCGAGACCGGCATGTACGTGCTGGCCATCCACCGCGACGGACGGTGGATCTACCGGCCCCGCGGCCGTCGCGGGCTGGAGGTCGGCGATCGCCTCCTGGCGATCGGTCCGCAGGAGGGCGTTGCACTGCTCCGACGGTTGACGGGCGACCCCCGCCCGGCCGTATCGGACGAGGGGTTCTCCTGAGCGCGACAGCGTGCCCGGCAGGGCAGGAGTGAGCGGCCCTGGTCCGGGGATGGTGACGCTACTCATACCAACGACCGAAGGGAACCCGCATGTCCATCGCCCGCGTCACCGAGATCAGCGCCATGTCGTCGACCAGCTTCGAGGACGCGATCCAGCAGGCGATCACGCGTGCCTCGCAGACGTTGCGTGGCGTGTCCAGCGCGTGGGTCAAAGAGCAGCGTGTCGTCGTGGAGGACGGCCGGATCACGCAGTACCAGGTGAACGTCAATGTCACCTTCGTCCTCGAGGACGAACCGGCCTGATCCGCGTCGACCGGCGTGCGAGCGGCCCGCCGCAGCCCGCGGCGGGCCGGACGCGTGCCCGGCCGTGCGACGCATGCGCGGCGGCTGCTCAGTTGTGACGCAGGTGGTGGACAGCGCCGGCTTGGAGCACCGCCCTGCCGTGCGCGCCGACCACCACCAGCGCACCCGAGTCGGTGATCCGCTCCGCCGTGCCGGTGACCGACGTGCCATCGACCTGGTCGACACGGACCTCGGCGCCCAGCGTCGCACACCGTTCCCGGTAGGCCGGCAGGAAGTGCCGCGGCTGCTCGCACCAGACCCGGTACCGCCGGTCGAGTCGCTCGATGAGCGCCGCCAGCAACGCCCAGCGGTCCACGCGACCGCGGCCGACCTCGGACAGCGACACCGCCGTCGCCAGCTCGTCGGGCCGCTCGACACCACGCCAGTCGACGTTGACGCCGATCCCAACCACGACCGTGTGTCGTTTCGGGGCCTCGACCAGGATTCCCGCGCACTTGCGACAGTCGGCGAGCAGGTCGTTGGGCCACTTGAGGCTGAGCTGCGCGCCCGGCACGAGCGGCTCGCACGCCTCGGCCACCGCGAGGCCGACAAGCAGGGGCAGCAGCGCGACCCGTGCGAGGGGCGCCTGCGGGCGCAGCAGCAAGGAGCCCATCAACGATGTTCCCGCAGGTGCCTGCCAGCTGCGTCCCAGGCGGCCTCGGCCCGCGATCTGCTCGTCGGTGAGTACCAGCAGCCCCTCTCCTGCACCATTGCCGGCGCGGCGGACGACCTCGGCGTTCGTCGAGTCGATGCGGTCGTACCACAGCGCGTGCGACACCAGCGTCGGGCCGGCGACGAGCCGCTGCAGGACGCGCCCAGGCGGTGAGCGGTCGGTCATCTTGGCTCTCGGTACGTCTAGGGTGTGATGCCCAGCATGACGCGACAGTCGCAGACAACACGATCGTCGCTGACGCGAACCGGCACAATCGCACGGCGCATCATCCGGTACGGCACCCGGCAGGTTGCCGTCACACCGACACGAGGGGCGCGCGTTGACGCAGACAACCAGAGCAAGGCTCGCCGAGTTCCGCCGCCGCGTCGAGGAGGCAGAGCACGCGGGAAGCGAACGGGCCGTCGCCACGCAACACAAGAAGGGCAAGCTCACCGCGCGTGAGCGCCTGGATCTGCTGTTGGACACCGGCTCCTTCGTCGAACTCGACAGCCTCGCGGTGCATCGCGCGAGCGGCTTCGGACTCGAGCACCGACGGATCCCCGGGGATGGCGTCGTGACCGGATACGGCACGATCGACGGACGTCAGGTCGGTGTCTTCAGCCAGGATTTCACGGTGTTCGGCGGGTCGCTCGGGGAGGTCTTCGCGGAGAAGATCTGCAAGGTCATGGACATGTGCCTGCGCATGGGCGTGCCGATGATCGGGTTCAACGACTCGGGGGGCGCGCGCATCCAGGAGGGCGTCGTCGCGCTCGGCGGCTATGGCGACATCTTCTTCCGCAACGTCCAGGCGTCGGGTGTCATCCCGCAGATCTCGGCCGTCGTGGGCCCCTGTGCCGGCGGAGCCGTGTACTCGCCGTCGATGACCGACTTCGTCCTGATGGTGCGTGAGACCTCTCACATGTTCATCACCGGCCCGGAGGTCATCAAGGCGGTGACCGGTGAAGACGTCAGCTTCGAGGAGCTCGGCGGCGCCATGGCCCACAGCACCCGTTCGGGCGTCGCGCATGTCGCGGCCGAGGACGAGCGGACCTGCATCGAGGACATCCGCTTCCTGCTCGGGTATCTGCCGCAGAACAACCTCGAAGATCCCCCGGTTGTCCCGTCGGAGACCGACGCGGAGGCCATCGATGAACAGCTGAACACCTTCATGCCGGATACGCCCAACTCGCCGTACGACGTGCGCGAGATCGTGTCACGGGTGGTCGACGATGCCGAGTTCTTCGAAGTCCACCCGCACTGGGCTGCCAACATCGTGGTCGGCTTCGCACGCCTCGACGGCCGTTCGGTCGGAGTGGTCGCCAATCAACCGATGCACCTGGCCGGTGTCCTCGATACCGAGTCGTCGCAGAAGGGTGCACGGTTCGTCCGGACATGCGACGCGTTCAACATCCCGGTCGTGACGTTCGTCGACGTCCCCGGGTTCATGCCCGGCACCGACCAGGAGTGGGGCGGCATCATCCGCCACGGGGCCAAGTTGCTGTACGCGTACTGCGAGGCGACGGTCCCCAAGTTGACGGTCATCCTGCGCAAGGCCTACGGCGGCGCGTACGACGTCATGGGGTCCAAGCATGCCGGCGCCGACATGAACTATGCCTGGCCGACCGCCGAGATCGCGGTCATGGGCGCACAGGGCGCGGTCAACATCCTCCACCGCAGGGAGCTCGCCGACGCCGACGACGTCGAGGCTTCACGCTCCCGCTTCGTGGAGGAGTACGAAGACGAGCTGGCGAACCCGTGGCGCGCCGCCGAGCGCGGCTACCTCGACGCGGTGATCGAGCCGTCACAGACCCGTCCCAAGCTGATCAAGGCGCTGCACCTCGCCCGCACCAAGCGGGTGCAGCGACCACCCCGCAAGCACGGCAACATCCCGCTGTGACGACATCCCGCCCGTGGACGCGGGTGCATCCCGTGCGTGGCCGCAGGCCGGACCTGCAGGCCAGGCGGCGGCGGTGTGCGAAGATGCGCGCATGGCTGCGCAGCGACTCGTCGTGACGTCGGGTCACCCGACCGCGCCCGAGCTTGGCGCGATCGTCGCGGCGCTCGCGGAGCATCGCTCCCGCTCGGCGGTCTCCGAGGACGTCGAGCAGTCGCGCTGGATCCAGGCGGCGCGGCTCGAGGGTTGCGGCCACCAGCCGATCGACAACCCCGCGCGCCTCATGGCGTACTGATACGCCGCGCGGGGACCGGGCGTCACCCGCTGACGGTCAGCGTGCCCTCCATCCCGGCGGCGCGGTGCCCGGCGATGTCGCAGTAGTACGTGTAGTCACCCGGTTCGAACTCGACTTCGGCCCGGTCGGACCCGCCCCCGGGCGCGTCGAGGATCTTGCGATCGTCGAGCTCCTCGATCACGACGTTGTGCTCGATCGCCCCGTTGTTCTGCAGGGTCGCCACGACGGGTCCCGCGGGCACCTCGCTCGGCGCCTGCTCGTAGGCGATGTCGATCGCCACGAACTCCGCCGTCGGCGCGCCGCCGCCGCCACCACCGCCGGCGCCTTCGGTGGCCTGCAGGGCCTCCCGCTGCACGGCGGCGACCTGGTCGATCTCGGCCGTCTTGGGTTCTGAGCTGAGACAACCGGCGAGAAGGAGCCCTGCTGTGACGAGCACACAGACGTGCAGCAGTCGAGCCATCGGATGCAGTCCTCGCTTCGCTGGGTCGTGTGGATCGGCCAACGCTCGACTCCGGACGCGGCCGACGACGTCGGGATTGTAGCCGCCGGTGCCGCGTCGGCGCGGTGCCGGTGCGGCGCGGGCGCCCAGTAGCATGCCGGTGTCCGCCGCATACGAGGAAGGAGTGCTGTCGCTGTGCGCACAGCCGGCCCGCCGGTCGAGTCAGTCCTGGTCGCCAACCGCGGAGAGATCGCCTGGCGCGTGTTCCGTGCGTGCCGGGAGCTGGGCATCGCGACGATCGGTGTCTACTCCGAAGCCGATCGCCACGCGCCCTGGCTGGCCGCCGCTGACGACGCCTTCCTGCTCGGCCCGGCACCGCCTTCCGACAGCTACCTCGACATCGCTCGTGTGCTCGACGTGGCCGACCGCTCGGGTGCGCACGCGATCCACCCCGGCTACGGGTTCCTGTCCGAGAACGCCGACTTCGCACGAGCGGTCGTCGACGCCGGCCGCGTGTGGATCGGCCCGGCACCCGACGTCATCTCCCGGATGGGCGACAAGCTGCAGGCAAGGGCGAGCGCCGCCGCCGCCGGGGTGCCACTGGTCCCCGGCACCGACGAGCCGACCGACGACCCGGCCGAGATCAGCGCCTTCGCCGATCGGCACGGCTATCCCGTCGCGATCAAGGCCGCCTTCGGCGGGGGCGGCCGCGGCCTTCGGGTCGTACGCTCCGATCGTCAGCTGGTCGATGCGTTGGCAGCCGCGCGGCGTGAGTCGGCCGCCGCGTTCGGTCGCGACGAGGTCTACATCGAGCGCTACCTGGAGCGACCCCGTCACATCGAGGCCCAGGTGCTCGCCGACACCCACGGCACCTGTCTGTTCCTCGGAGAGCGTGACTGCTCGACCCAGCGCCGGCACCAGAAGCTGATCGAGGAGGCGCCGGCGCCGGGCCTCGACGACGCCGTCCGCGCCGAGCTCGGGCGGTCAGCGGTGGCGCTCGCCCGTTCGGTCGACTACACGGGCGCGGGCACCGTCGAGTTCCTCTACGAGAACGGCGAATTCTACTTCCTCGAGATGAACACCCGGTTGCAGGTCGAGCACCCGGTGACCGAGTTGGTCACCGGTATCGACCTGGTCCACTGGCAGGTGCGTATCGCCGGCGGCGAGCGACTGCCGTGGGGGCAGGACGACATCGCGCTGCGCGGGCACGCCATCGAGGTGCGGGTCAACGCCGAGCGCCCCTCGCAGGACTTCTCGCCTGCGGCCGGCCGCATCACCCGGTGGGATCCGCCGTCCGGACCCGGCGTGCGGGTCGATTCCGGAGTGGTCGCCGGATTCGAGGTGCCGACGATGTACGACTCGTTGCTCGCGAAGCTGATCGCCCACGGAGCGGATCGCGAGCAGGCGCGGCGGGTCATGCTGCGGGCAACCGCGGAGTTCGTGGTCGAAGGCGTGCCGACAACGCTGCCGTTCCACCGCTTGGCGCTGGCGCATCCCGACTTCATCGACGGCGCGATGTCGACGGTCAGCGTCGAGCACGAGTGGGACCTCACCACGCTGCCCGCCGAACCGACCGCGCCGCCTTCCGCCGGCGGACCAGAACCGACAGATACCTACACGGTCGAAGTCGACGGCCGCTCGGTGCGGGTGGCGGTGTTCGCCGACGAACCTGACGGCGCCGACGGACGACCACGCCGTCACCGGCGGGCTGTGGGTCCGGGGCGGGCGGGCGACGCCACCCTGGTCGCACCGATGCAGGGCACGGTGGTGAAGGTCGCCGTCGAGTCGGGCGCGCTGGTCGAGGAGGGCGACCTCGTGCTCGTGCTCGAGGCGATGAAGATGGAGAACCACGTGCGAGCCCATCGCGCGGGCAGGATCACGGTGCACACCGCCGCTGGTGACGTCGTCCAGCAGGGCAGCATGCTGGGCAGGATCGAACTCGACTGACCGCACCCGCCTGGCTACGGCGCTACTTGGCCGCGATCACGACCCAACCGAGACGCTCGGCGCCGTGCCGCATCTCGCTGTCGTACGACTTCTCCTCGTCCATGTGGACCTGCGCGGCTCGACTGGTGAGGTTGCGGTAGCGGGGCGCTGCCGGGTTGCCACCCTCAGACGTCTGCGCCGCAACGATGAGGCCCGGATCGGCGTAGGTGCCCTTGAAGGAGATGTCGCGCCACTTGTGGGTCGTGTTGATGCCCATGCGCCGTACCTTCATGCGCTGGCCACGTACCTTGCCGGTACCGGTGCTGAGTGCGATGTAATGGACCGTCTCCTGCCCGTGGGTCTGTCCGGCCTTGACGGCCGCCTCCTGTTCCTGGATGCGCACGTCGAAGCCCGCCGCGGTCACGTCCTGCACTCGCGTGGTGACCAGGGCCGGGTCGAAGTCGCTGGCGACCTGGGTCAGGACGATCGGCGTCGAGCTGAACGCCGTGCCGTAGCGCACGTTGCGGAGGCCGTCGGCGGCGGTCATCGCTCCGGCCTCGATGGTCACGCTGCCGCGGGTGTGCCTGCCGGGCAAGGCCGCCAGATAGGACAGCGTCTCGGACATGTGCTCACCGTCGTCGTAGTCCCACTCGGCGAGCTTGACCTGGAAGCTGGTCTTCGTGACGTTGCGCACACGCGCCACGACGGGGTCGGAGCCGCCGCGCGACGGCGCACCGACGGTCACGATCGGCCGCCGCGCGAAGGGCCGCGTGAACGTCGCGGTGATCCAGTCCCCGCCCACAGCGGTGTTGGCCACCGCCAGGGTGCCGGTCTGCACAGCAGCGCTGGCCGGGGGTTCGACCGCGCCGAGCCGGAACAGCTCACCGACGGACGGCACACCCTGATCATCGATGACGAACAACATGTACTGGCCGGGCGGCGCAACGTTGGCGTCCCGCGGGTCCGAGACCGTCAGGCGGTTGCCCGACTGTTGGAAGTCGAGCTCCATGAAGCGCTGGTCCATGTCGAAGCTGTGCGTCACCGACCCCGTGCGCACCAGTGCGACCTTCGAGATCTGCTGGCCGCCGCCCACGTCGACGGGGAACGTGCCGCCGCGACGCACGGTGCCCATGTTCGCGATCGTCGGGCGGTCGGCGAACTCGCCGGATCCGTCCTTCTTGTACAGATAGGGCGGGTGGTAGATCTCGGCGTTGAGGTTGACGACCGGCCCGGGCGGTCCCCCACCCGCGGTCAGCACCGTCGCGTCGGGCAGCAGGATCGCCGTCGAGTGGTACAGGCGCGCCTTCTTCGCGGAGGCGCCTGTGCGCCACTTGCCGGTTTCGGGGTTCCACAGCTCCGTGGAGTACACCGCGCGCTCGAGCTTCTGGCGCTCGCTCGCGCCACCGGTCACCAGCACCTGACCGTCGGCGAGCACCGTGGCATCGGACCAGCCGCGGTACGAGTCGAGCGCGTCGGTCGGGGTGATCTTCGGCGTGCGGCCGTTGATGTCGATGACCGAGGCCGTACCGGCCTCCGTGGTGATGAGGATCCTGCCGACGTCGAACATGACCGCGGGCGTGGCATTGCTGGTGCTCGACCCTGGATAGGTGCCGACCTGACGCAGCGACCCGGAGCCCGACGGGTCGAGCGACCACAGTGCCTTCGTGCCCTTGGTCACGATGAACACGTTGCCGTCGGGCGCCACCCAGCTGCGGGGATACCACCACCGGCCGCCGCCGTACACGCTCGACGACTCTGCGGTGGTGAGCCGGCGCCAGCCCTTCGACGGATGGTAGACCTCGGGCAGGAGGACCGGTGTCGCCGGCGCTCGTTGGAGCCGTCCGCCGTGCACGAGGATCGCGCCGCTGGGCAGTGTGGTGACCGTCGGATACCACCGGGCCCGGGATGTCGAATCGGCCATCCGGGTGACCGTCTGGTTCTCGGGGTCGAACAGGTTGACGTCGCTGACGGCGTCGAACTGGGAGCCGCCGGGCAGGCCGTTCTCGTCGCCGCCGGTGATCAGTACCTGCCCGCTCCACGGCAGCACCGTCTGTGCGCTGCAGAACAGGTTGGTGCTCGTCTTCACCGGCAGTGTCGTGTGACTCCCGGGGGTCAGACCCGCCGAGGGGTCCCAGATGTCGTACTTGAACGCGTTGAGCTTGGTACCCGCACCGTTGGTGCCATAGGTCATCACCTTGCCGTTGGGCAGGACGACCGCGTGGATCGCACTCAGCGGCCACTCGACCGGGTCGGTCCACACGCCTGTCACGTGCGCGTCGGAGTCACCGGTGACCTCGGTGGCGCGCTCGACCTCCCGGGCGCTGTCGGCACCTTCGATCACCGGCCCCGGCGGAGCGTCCTCGTCGGGCACCTGTGCGTCCGCGCGACTCGGGGCCACGACGCCTGACAAGCCGAGCACGAGCAGTGTCGCGACCGCAAGACCCATCGTGGACACGCGCGTACCAATGAACATCACGGTGCACCGACCTCCGTGAACTGCGCGACCAGTGGCCGCGACGCCCCAGCCTGTGACGCTGGTTCAACGGAGTGTCAACGCGTCAGAACCCGCCCGCTGATACACAAACCAGCCGCCGCGAGTGACCCTACCG
Source organism: Nitriliruptorales bacterium (assembly GCA_024644015.1). Taxonomy (GTDB): domain Bacteria; phylum Actinomycetota; class Nitriliruptoria; order Euzebyales; family JAHELV01; genus JAHELV01. Next base: position 32,809 of record JAHELV010000001.1, on the reverse strand, counting down.
GCCCGTTCGCAGATCAACGAATCGAACGGCCCGTTGAAGCAGTTGTCGTCGAGAAACCACGCTTCGAAGAATCACAATCACAAAGCGTGCAACCAACCCGACGCTCCGCACA
>JAHELV010000001.1:10033-32597 GCA_024644015.1 Nitriliruptorales bacterium | reverse complement strand
ACCCTACCGGCCCGTTCGCAGATCAACGAATCGAACGGCCCGTTGAAGCAGTTGTCGTCGAGAAACCACGCTTCGAAGAATCACAATCACAAAGCGTGCAACCAACCCGACGCTCCGCACAATTGACACTACCGGTTCCGACCGGCCACGCCCGGGTGCGATCGTCGCCCGCGCATGCGCTAGCCTGCCTTTGGTCAACTCATGACCCGGCGCGGCGGCGCCAAGGCGGAGGCTGCACCTCGCCGCGATCACGGCGAAAGGCATTGCGTGTCATATCGCGTGGCGCTCTGTGCCACCGCGTGTGCGGTGCTGTTCACGCTCGCGGCGCCGGCATGGGCACACACCGGGTTGGTCTCGAGCACGCCGTCGCCGGACGAGTCGGTGGACGGGCCGCTGAGCGAGCTGACGCTGGCGTTCAACCAACCGGTCGAGCTCGCAGGGGCGGGCGTCGAAGTGCTCGACGAGACCGGCGCGGCGGTCGCGGTTGCTGCCACCGTCGCGGACGAGGTCGTGTCGGTCAGACCCAGGCAGCCACTCGACGGTGGACCGTACGGGGTGCGGTGGGCTGTGCGGTCGGGTGACGCCCACCCCGTTCGTGGGACGTTCGTCTTCACCGTCGTCGCGCCCGCCGTCGTCGCGCCGGAGTTCGTCGCGCCGGTGTCGGCCGACCGCGCCACGGTGCAACGTGGCGGTGGCGCGCAGGAACGGCCGGCGGTCGCCGTCAGCCGACGGTCCGTCACGCTGGATGCCGCACTGGCCGCGGATCCGCTGGCGGGCATTCGCCGGCTGGACCAGGCGCTGCGGGCGGTCTTCTACAGCGCGGCGCTCGGCGCCGTCGGGATGCTGGTGTTCCTGGTCGGCGTATGGGACGGAACCCGGCGGGAGGCCCGCCGCCTGACGCGCCTGTGCGCGCGTCTGGCGGGCGTGGCGGGGCTGGTCGTCCTCGCACAGGTGCTGGTGCGGTCCGCCCGGACCACGGGCGGGTGGTCGGCAGCGCTCTCGGGCATCCCGTCGACACTGACCGGCACGTACGCCACCGGCACCGTGATGCGCCTCGTGGGCGCCGCTCTGCTGGTCGCCGGGATGGGCACGCTGCGGCGGTCGCTGCGCGCTGCCGTGGCACCGATCGCGGGCGCCGCGATCGACGTGCACCCGCCTCCGGTGGGGATGCCTCCGGCGCCCTCGTCGTCGGCCGGGCGACGGCTGCGCTCGACGCCTTCGGCGATCCTGGGGGCGCTGCTGCTGGTCGGATCGTTCGCCTTCGTCGGCCATGCCGCAACGGCGGCGCCACGCAGCATCTCGCTCACCGCCGTCATCGCGCACGTCTCCGCGGCCGCGATGTGGGGCGGCGGGCTGCTCGCGCTCGTCGTCACGCTGACCGCGCGGCGACGCGCGGGGCGGCCGCTGCAGGCCGGACTCATCGCCACCCGGTTCTCGGTCGTCGCCACCGTCGGCGTGGCACTGGCCGGCGCCGCGGGTGTCGCACTCGCCGCCGTACGGCTGGCCGACGTCGCCGCACTGTGGTCAACGCCGTACGGTCTGGTCCTCGTGGCCAAGGTCGCCGTTGTGGGAGTCGTCGGCGGGATCGGCGCCTACAACCACTTCGTGACGGTGCCGCTGCTGCGGGCGGATCCGGATCACCCGATCGGTGATCGTCTGCGCCGGCTCGGGCTGATCGAGGTCGTCCTTGTCCTGCTGGTGGCCGCACTGACCTCCGTGCTGGTCGGCCTGGCGGGCTGAGCCGGCGCGGATGCTCGACTGCGCCCCGCCGCACGTGAGCACCCCGCACGCCCGACGAGCGGTGCGGCCACCGCCGGTCTGCTGCGCTCGCCGCGAAGGTCGTCGTACGCTGTGGCTCGCGGGTCCGACGTCCCACGATTGCCGGCGACCACCGCGCCGCCGGTCCATGTCTGATTGCGATGCAGACTGGTGTGGACGCCCACGGACGAGACAGGAGCACGGGTGGCCGACACGAGCGTGCACAACTTCATCGACGGCGAGCGGCGACCGAGCAGCGACGGCGCGACAGCGCCGCTGACCAACCCTGCCACGGGCGTGGAGTACGCGCGGGCTCCGTTGTCGGGGCCGGCGGACATCGACGCCGCGTGCCGGGCAGCGGCGCGAGCCTTCGACACCTGGCGCGAGGTGACTCCCGCCCAGCGCAGTCTCGCGCTGCTGCGGATCGCCGATGCCCTCGAGGACCACGGCGAGGAACTGATCCGCGCCGAGTGCGACAACACCGGCAAGCCGTATCAGCTGACCCTGGACGAGGAACTGCCACCCGCGTGCGACCAGCTGCGCTTCTTCGCGGGCGCGGCACGTGTGCTCGAGGGCCGCGCGGCCGGCGAGTACATGTCGGGCCACACGTCGATGATCCGCCGCGAGCCGGTCGGTGTCTGCGCGCAGGTCACGCCGTGGAACTACCCGCTGATGATGGCGGTGTGGAAGTTCGCCCCTGCGATCGCGGCCGGCAACACGGTCGTGCTCAAACCGTCCGACACCACGCCCGTGAGCACGGTCATGATGGCCGAGATCATGGCCGAGTTCCTGCCACCGGGTGTCTTCAACGTCGTCTGTGGCGATCGTGACACCGGCCGCGCCCTGGTCGCACACGACCTCCCCGACATGGTGTCGGTGACCGGCAGCGTGCGAGCCGGCATGCAGGTGGCCGAGGCGGCCGCCGCCGACCTCAAGCGGGTCCACCTCGAACTTGGCGGCAAGGCGCCGGTGATCGTCTTCGACGACGCCAACCTCGAGGCCGCAGCCGAGACGATCGCGGGTGCCGGCTACTTCAACGCAGGCCAGGACTGCACAGCGGCCACGCGGGTGCTGGCGGGCCCGGGCATCCATGACGACTTCGTCGCCGCGCTCGCAGACCATGCAGCCAAGACCACCACCGGCGGGCCGTACGAAAACGGCGTCGACTACGGCCCGCTGAACAACGCCGATCAACTCGCCCGCGTGGCGGGCTTCTTCGAACGCAGGCCCGACCACGCCCAGATCGTGACCGGAGGCTCCAGGGCAGACCTCGATCAGCCGGGGGATCCAGCGACAGCCGACAGTGGCGGCGGCTACTTCTGGCAACCCACCGTCGTGGCCGACCTGCTCCAGGACGACGAGATGATCCAGACCGAGATCTTCGGCCCGGTCATCACCGTGCAGCGCTTCGACGACGAACAGCGGGCGCTGGCCTGGGGCAACGACGTCAGATACGGGCTCGCCGCCAGCGTCTGGACGTCCGATCACGGGCGCGCGATGCGCATGGCCAAAGGTCTGGACTTCGGGTGCGTGTGGATCAACACCCACATCCCGATCGTCGCCGAGATGCCCCACGGAGGGTTCAAACACACAGGCCACGGCAAGGACCTGTCGATGTACGGGTTCGAGGAGTACACCCGCATCAAGCACGTCATGAGCAACATCGAGTTGTGAGCGACGACGGCTGCGGCGACTGCGGATCGAGCACGAGATGGCGACACCAAACACCCTGGCCGACGGCCACCTGTGGCTGCACTTCACCAGGACAGCCGACTGGATGGGACCCGAGCCGTCGGTGCCCGTGCTGGACCACGGTCAGGGCTGCTACGTCTGGGACATCGCAGGCAACCGGTACCTGGACGGGCTGTCGGCGCTCTTCTGCGTGCAGGTGGGATACGGCCGTACCGAGTTGGTGGACGCGGCGACCGCGCAGATGTCGCGGCTGCCGTTCGCCACGAACTGGGCCACCGCTCACCAGCCGGCGATCGATCTCGCCACGCAGCTGGCCGAACGCTTCCCTGGCGATCTGAACCATGCGTTCTTCGTCAACTCGGGCTCCGAGGCGGTTGAGTCGGCGCTCAAGTTGGCGCGTCAGTACCACGCCGCGCGCGGTGAACCGCAGCGGTACAAGACCGTCAGCCGCCACTACGCCTACCACGGCACGACGCTCGGCGCGCTCGGTGTGACCGGACTCGAATCGCTGTCGGACCCGTTCGAGCCGCTGGTCCCCGGCCACATCCACGTGGCCAACACCAATGCGTACCGTCCGCAGACGAACGATCCTGCGGGTGCCATCGAGGAGGCGATCGTGGAGGCCGGCCCCGAAACGGTGTCCGCGGTGTTCCTCGAGCCGGTCCAGAACGCCGGCGGCTGCTTCCTGCCCCCGGACGGCTACTTCCAGCGCGTCCGTGACATCTGCGACCGCCACGGCGTGCTGCTCGTCTCCGACGAGGTGATCTGCGCGTTCGGGCGGCTGGGGACGTGGACAGGCGCCGAGAAGTACGGCTACATGCCTGACATCATCACGTTCGCGAAAGGCGTGACGTCGGCCTATGCACCACTGGGCGGCATGGTGTTCCGCAGCGAGCTCGCACGCGCGCTGAACAAGGAGCCGACCGACATGTTCCTGCACGGGTCGACGTGGGGTGGGCACCCGGTCGCCTGCGCTGTGGCCAGCGCGAACATCGAGGTGTTCGAAGCCGATGACGTGCTGGGCAACGTACGGCGCAACGAGCAGTGGTTCGCCGATCAACTGCAGGAGCTGTACGAGCGGCACGACATCGTCGGCGACGTACGTGGCACGGGCTACTTCTGGGCGCTGGAGCTCGTCAAGGACCGTGACCGCAAGGTCGGATTCGACGACCACGAGACCGAGCAGCTGCTCCGCGGCTTCGTGTCGCGCCGGATGATCGAGCTCGGGCTCATCTGCCGCGCCGACGACCGCGACGAGCCGGTGATCCAGGTCTCGCCTCCGCTGGTGGCCGACCGAGCCGTGCTCGGTGAGCTGGTCGACGTGCTCGACCAGGTGCTCGGCGAGTCCCGCGCCCGCCTGGACGAGCACCGGTCGGCGCCCGCGCCGAGCCGTCCCGCCGGCGGACCCGGCTCCATCCCTGCATGACAGGAGCGTACCGATGCTGATCGGCCTTCCGACCGAGATCAAGGACCGCGAGCGCAGAGTGGCGCTCGACCCCAACGCGGTGTCGGCCGCGGTCCGCCGGGACCACCGGGTGCTCGTCCAGGCGGGCGCAGGCGAGGGGGCGGGCTTCGCGGACGCCGAGTACGAAAAGGCCGGTGCACAGATCGTCGGCCACGCGGCGGAGGCCTGGGGCGCCGACCTGGTGGTCAAGGTCAAGGAGCCGCAGCCCGAGGAGTTCACGTTCTTCCGGGACGATCTCGCACTGTTCACCTACCTGCACCTGGCGGCCGAGCCGGCCCTGGCGACGGCGCTGGCCGACGCGGGTGTCACGGCGTACGCCTACGAGACGTTGACCGACAGAGGCACGCTGCCGCTGCTCGCGCCGATGAGCGAGATCGCCGGCCGCGCGGCGCCGATCGCTGGTGCGACGTACCTGGCCGCCCATCTGGGCGGCTCGGGTGTGCTCATCGGTGGGGCGGCGGGCGTCCCCCAGGCGCGTGTGGTCGTCGTCGGGCTGGGGGTGGCCGGCGGGCTCGCGGCACGCGGCGCGCGCGGCCTGGACGCGGTCGTGATCGGCGTCGACGTGGACCTCGCACGGCTCGGGGAGGCGGCGCACGACGGCGACGTCACGACGACCGTCGCCTCCAACGAGGGGGCGGTCGGCGAAGCGGTCCGCGACGCCGACCTCGTCATCGGAGCGGCACTCGTGCCGGGCGCACGGGCCCCGGTCGTCGTGACCCGCGAGCACGTGGCGGCGATGCGTCCCGGATCGGTGATCGTCGACCTGGCGATCGACCAGGGCGGCTGCATCGAGACCGCCCGGCCGACGACGCTGTCGGAACCGACGTACGTCGAACAGGAGATCGTGCACTACTGCGTCACCAACGTGCCCGGCCAGTACCCGCGCACGGCCAGCCGTGCCCTGTCGGCGGCGGTCACACCCCGGCTGCTGGCTCTGCTCTCGGACCCCGAGTCGCCGCAGCTGGCGGGCGCCCTCAACGTCCGCAACGGCGAGATCGTGCACCCCACCGTCGCCGAGGCGCTGGCGTGACCGCCAACGCCCCCACCGCCTTCCTGCATCCGTTCGCACGGCCCGCGGCCGGTGGCGGGGACTTCGTCGCGATCGTCCGCGGCGACGGCGCCACGGTCTGGGACGATCGCGGGAACGCCTACATCGACGCGATGGCGAGCCTGTGGTACTGCAACGTCGGCTACGGGCGCGGCGAGATCGCCGACGTGGTGGCCGGGCAGTTGCGCGTGCTGGGCGCGTACCACGCGTTCGAGCGGTTCACCTCGCCGCCTGCGGATGCGCTCGCCGAACGCATCCGAGCGCTGGCACCCGAGCCGGGGTCGCGTGTGTTCTTCACCAGCAGTGGCTCGGAGGCCGTCGACTCGGCGTTCAAGATCGCGCGCCTGACCCATGTCCTCGCCGGGGACCGTCAGCGGACGATCATCGTCAGCCGCCGACCCAGCTATCACGGCGTGACGTACGGAGGTCTCACGGCGACGGGACTGCCCGCCAACCAGGAGGGGTTCGGACCGCTGCTGCCCGACGTCATACAGGTCGGCAAGGACGATCTCGACGAGTTGGCCGCGCTGTTCGCCGCGCAGGGCGAGCGCATCGCAGCGGTGATCGCCGAGCCCGTCGTCGGCGCGCCCGGGGTGTACCCGCCGGTCCCCGGATACCTCGAAGGTGTCCGTCGGCTGTGTGATGAGCACGGCGCCCTGCTGATCTGCGACGAGGTCATCTGCGGGTTCGGCCGGCTGGGCGCCTGGTGGGGCTCCCAGCACTATGGCGTCCGGCCCGACCTGACGACCTTCGCGAAGGCGGTGACCTCCGGCTACCAGCCGCTGGGGGGCGTGGTGGTGGCGCCGGCGGTGGCCGACGTCCTGGCGAAGGACCCGGCGACCGTGTTGCGGCACGGCCACACCTACAGTGGCCATCCGGCGGCGTGCGCCGCCGGCCTCGCGGCGATCGAGATCACCGAACGAGAAGGCCTGCTGGAACGCGCGCTCCACGTCGGCCGGCGCCTCGGGGCCGGCCTGCAGCGACTCGTCGGGGACGGCCTGGTCGAACAGGTCCGGAGCGCGGGCGCAGTCTTCGGGGTCGGCCTGCACCCGGGCACCAGCGCGGTCGACACCCGCGAGGCGTTGCTCGACGAGGGTGTGATCGTGCGGCCGATCGGACTCGCGACCCTCGCGTTGTGCCCACCGCTGGTGATCACCGACGAGCAGATCGACATGTGCGCCGACGCCCTGGCGCGGGTGCTGCGCGCGACCGGCGCAGCACCCGGAGCCGTCTGACGGCGGCGCCGGCACCTGTGAGCCCGTACAGTCGCGGGTGATGCGCACACGCACCACGTCGTTGCCGGCGTTCCGGCTGCTGCTCGCGCTGGTCATGCTCTCGCTCGCAGCAGCGTGCACGGCAACCACCACGACCGCCACGCTGCACGCGGCGCAGGACGGGGGCGAGTTCGCGCCCGGCTGGAACGGCACGGCCGTCGAGGGCACCCGGGCGATGCCGGCACAGACGTTCACCGACGCCAGAGGCCGGCCGTTCGACCTGCGTGCGGCCATGCGTGAGCGCCCGACGTTGGTGTACTTCGGCTACACGTCCTGTCCCGACATCTGCCCCGTGCACCTGGCCAACATCGCCGCGGCGCTGGACGACAGCGTCGTGCGTCCCGATCAGCTCAACGTCGTGTTCGTGACCGTCGACCCGGCGCGCGACGACCGAGCGGTACTCGCCGACTACCTCGCCAACTTCGACGCCTCCTTCGTTGGGCTGCGGGCGACGCAGGACGAGGTCGATCGGGTCGTGACGGCACTCGGCCTCCCCGAGCCGGTGATCGAAGGTACCGGCGAGCGCTACACGGTGGGCCATCCGTCGCAGGTCCTGGCGTTCGATCGCGGCGGGATCGCCAGGATCGCGTACCCGTTCGGCACGCGGCAGTCACAATGGGTCGAGGATCTGCCCAAGCTGCTGCGAGAGGACTGGTCTTGAGCCTTGCGGAGGTCAGCTGGTGGTGCTCGGGCACCCTTGGACAGCCGTGGCGGTGGGAGTATCGACCGCTGATCGGGGTGTGGCTGCTCGTAGCGGCGCTCGGCGGCATGTACGCGTACGCCGTGCGGCGGCACACGGCCGACGTCCGACGTGAACGTGCACCGTCGACGGCGCACTACGCATGGCGCTTCGGTGCCGCCCTCGCACTGCTGGTGGTGTCGTCGGACTGGCCGCTCGGCCCGCTCGGCGCGGGCTACCTCGCGAGCGTCGCCGCCCTGCGGACGCTGCTGCTGACCTTCGGGGTTGCGCCGCTGCTGCTGCTCGGCACCCCTCCGTGGATGCTGCGTCGCCTGCTACGGATCCGCCGGGGCGACACCGAGCACCGCGGGCGCCTGTTGCGGTTCGTCCAGATCGCGACCATTCCGTGGGTGGCGTTCCTGCTGTTCAACGTCATGCTCGTCACCACCCAGCTGCCGCTCGTGGTCGACACGCTGAAAGTCACCCAGGCCGGATCGTTCGTGCTGGACATCTCCTGGCTCGTCGCGTCGATCATCATGTGGGTGCCGCTGCTGCGACCGCTTCCCGAGCTCGGGGGACTCGGCGACCCCATGCGGCTGTTGTATCTGTTCGGCCTGTCGATCCTGCCGACCGTGCCGGCGTCGTTTCTCACCTTCTCACGGTTCCCGCTCTACCGGCTGTACGAGCTTGCACCGCGTGCCGTCCCGTCGCTCGACGCGGTGGTCGACCAGCAGATCGCCGGTCTTGGCCTCAAGATCGTCGGCGGGGCCATCGTCTGGACGGTCATGGCCGTGCTGTTCTTTCGCTGGGCGGCACGAGAGCAGCCCGACAAGGTGCCGACGGTCAGCTGGTCACAGTTCGAGCGTGATCTGGAGCGCTACGACCTCCGTCACCGCACCGAGCAGCCCCCACCGTGACACGAGCCGACAGCGCGAGGCCGTCTCCCGGCCGGAACCGGGAGGCGGCCTAGTAGACGGCCTCGTCGGGCTGACGAGACAGCAGAAGACGGGCGGTCTCCTGGATCGAACCCGCCATCGACGGGTAGATGGTGAACGCGTGGGCCACCTCTTCGACCGTCAGCCGGTTGCGGACAGCGACGCTCAGTGGCGTGATCAGATCGCTTGCGCCCTTGGCCACGATCACGCCACCCAGCACGGTCCCCGAGCCGCGCCGGGCGTGCAGCTTCACGAAGCCGCCCGTGTGCTCGGTCATCTTGGCCCGTGGGTTGCTCTGGAACTGCAGCGTGACGCTCTCGATGGCGCCCGGCGGGTACTCGGCGATCCGCGCGGTCGGGATGCCCACCGACGCCACCTCCGGCGCGGTGAACACACAGCGCGAGATCACGTCCGCACGCAGCGGCTGCACGCTGCGGCCGAGGAAGTGCCAGATCGCGTTGCGCCCCTGCATCGCCGCGGTGCTCGCGAGCATCATGCCGCCGGTCACGTCGCCCGCCGCATAGACCGTCAGCACGTTGGTGCGGCTGACGCCGTCGACCGCGATCGCACCCCAGTCCGCGACCTTGACGCCCAGGTCGGCCAGACCGAGATCGCCCGACGCCGGCACCTGCCCGACGCAGAACAAGACGTGTGAGCCCTCGATCCACTCACCGCGGCCCTCGACCACCTCGCCGTCCTTGGACAGCTCGGTGCGGACGCGAACCCCGTCGCCGGCGACCTCGACGGCGACCGCGCGACGCTCCCGGTGGATCATCATCCCCCAGTCCTCGAAGCTGCCCTCGATCACGAGGGCCGCGTCGGGGTCCTCGTTGGGCAGCACCTGCTCGCGGCTGGACACGAGGTGGACCGCGCTGCCGAAGCGGGCGAACGCGCTGGCGTACTCGGCACCGGTCGCGCCCGAACCCACGACGATCAGACGCTCGGGCAGTTCGCGCAGCGAGAACAGCTCACGCGCCGTGAACACCCGCCGGCCATCCGGCTCGAAGAACGGCAGGATCCTCGGGTCCGAACCCGTCGCCACCAGCACCATGTCGCAGTCGATCTCGTACGAACCACCGTCATCCGCGTCGACGGCGACCGACGTCGGTCCGGTCAGCCGGCCGCGGCCGCGCACGACCTCGATGCCCGCACGGCTCAGCTTCGTCGTGATGTCGTACGACTGGTCGCGGGCGAGCTGCGCCACACGGTCGATCACCGATGCCATGTCGACCTGCGAGCCCGTGTGGATCCCGGTCCCGTCGCCCAGCCGGACACCGAGCCGGTCGGCCGACTGCATCCACCCCATCGCGTCCGCCGACACGATGAGGGCCTTGGACGGCACGCAGTCCCACAGCACACTGTTGCCGCCGAGACCCTCCGACGTCACCACGATGACATCCTCGCCATGCTCGGCGGCGACCAGCGCCGCCTCGTAGCCCGCCGGACCGCCTCCGATGATCACGATGTGCATGCAGACCTCTCGTCACTCGTCGTCGCGCAGCCTAGGACAGCGTCGACGTCCATGGGTGATCCCGCTCGATCATGGCGCGGTTCCGGCGACGACGAGGCCGCATGCCGTCCGTGCGCGCGGACCGGCTCGACGAGGAGGCGGGCGGGCCCGTCACGGGTCCAATGCCGGCCAGCCATTCGCCCGGCACGGCCGGGTGCCCAACGTCTGCTGCTGCATGACCGGCGCACGCGCACCGCGGCGGGGGCACAGCCGATGCCGCTGTCCCAGTGCGTGTCCGACCTCGTGGTTGAGCACGTACCGGCGATAGCGTCGCAGCGATCCGTCGAAGCCGTCCGACCCTTCCTGCCAGCGTGCGGCGTTGAGTGCGGCGACGCGGCCGTTCCAGCATGACAGGCGTCCAAGCGTACGGAGGCCGGCCTCGGCGCACAAGCGGTCCACCGTGGCGGGCGTTGCCAGCACGACGCGGATGTCAGGCCGCCGGCGGACGCGCCGCAGCGTCCATGGGCGGGCACCGGTCCACCCTCGCTCGTCGTTCAGGATCCGTTCGGCCTGATACGTGAAGAGCCGCGTGTCCACGCCGGTCTCGGGCTCGACCTCGAGCCGGTAGGTGCGCGGTCTGCCCTTGCCCGCGCGCGGCCCCGGCTCGTCGACGAACGCGAAGCCCGCCGCGGTCGTGTCGAGCGGTGGCGGGCGCGGAGCGAACCCGTCCGGCGGGACCGGGAGCACGAGCAGGACGGTGAGCAGCACACCGACGGCGCCGGTCACCGCGCCACCGCCCGGCCGAGCGTGGCGGTCACCGGTCGGTCACCGGCGGCTCGCCTTCAGCGGGCACCGCCGAGGCGGCAGGCAGTCGCTCCAGATGGGCGCCGCAGTTGTGGCGGTGCAGCCGCCAGCGCTCGGGGCCGTCGCCGGTGGCGCGTACGTCGTCGATCGCCTCGACGTGGGTCACGGCGGCGTTGTCGGTCCAGATCTGGCAGGGGCGCCACGGACCGACGTTGAACATGTGGTCGAACACGACGTCGATGACGCCACCGTGCGCGACCGCGACGACCGTCTCGCCCGCGTGCCTCGCCAGCAGGTCCTCGAGGAACGATCCGACCCTGACCCGGAAGTGCATCAGGGACTCACCGCGGTCCATCGCGGGGGTCACCGAGGCGAACGGGCGTGACGTCGCCAGGAAGTCGCCGTAGTGGGTCGGCAGGTCGGGCCAGGGCGCGTGGTCCAGCTGGTTGTTGCCGATCTCACGGATGCGATCGTCATAGCTGACGGGCATGCGCAGCGCGGCGCCGACCTGCGTCGCCGTCTCGCTCGCGCGCTTCATGGTGCTGGAGTACACGGCATGGACGGCGTCAAGCTCGTCCGCCATGCGACCGGCGACCGCGCGGGCCTGCCGCCGTCCCAGCTCGGTCAGCCCCTCGTCGCTGTTGCCGTGCTCCCAGTCGGCCAGGTTGACCAGGCTCTGGCCATGGCGGATCACGTACAGGTGCATCGACAGGCTCTTCGTTGGCGGGTGGCTCGCAGCGTAGCCGCTTGCGTTCCCCCGGAGGCTGTCAGACGCCCGCGGGCGGGTTGTAGCTGCCGAACTCATCGCGCAGCACATCGCAGACCTCGCCGACCGTCGCCATCACGCGCAGCGCCTCGCGCATGGCGACCAACAGGTTGTCGTCGCCGCGTGCAGCGCCGCGCAGGTCATCGAGCGCCACCTGCACGGCGGCAGCATCCCGCTCTGCCCGCACCTGTCGGACCCGCGCGACCTGGTCGGCACGCACAGAGTCGTCGACCCGCTGCAACTCCGGCTCGACATCCTCGTCGATCGTGAACCGGTTGACGCCCACGATGATGCGCTCGTCGCGTTCGACGCGGCGCACGTGCTCGTACGCACTCAGCTCGATCTGCTGCTTCTGGAAGCCGTCCTCGATCGCCGCCACCGCGCCACCCATGGCGTCGACCTGAGCGATCAGGTCGGCGGCCTCGGCCTCGATCTCGTTGGTCAGCGACTCGATGAACCAGCTGCCGCCGAGCGGATCGGCCACCAGCGCCACGTCGGTCTCGTGCGCCACCACCTGCTGCGTGCGCAGGGCCAGGCGGGCGGCCGCCTCGCTGGGCAGCGCGAGCGCTTCGTCGAACGCGTTGGCGTGCAGCGACTGCGTTCCGCCGAGCGTCGCCGCCAGCGTCTGGATCGCGACGCGGACGAGGTTGACCTGCGCCTGCTGCGCGGTCAGCTGGACACCGGCGGTCTGCGTGTGGAACCGCAGCATCTGAGATCTCGGCGACCGGGCGTCGAACCGGTCGCGCATGATCCGCGCCCACAGGCGGCGCGCGGCGCGGAACTTGGCCACCTCCTCGAGCAGCGACGACCGGGCGACGAAGAAGAACGACAGCCGTGGCGCGAACTCGTCGACGTCGAGACCGGCGGCCACGGCCGCGTCGACGTATGCGATGGCGTTCGCCAGCGTGAACCCGACCTCCTGCACCGCGGTCGCGCCCGCCTCGGCCATGTGGTATCCGGAGATCGAGATGGTGTTGAACGCGGGCAGCACGGCCTTGCAGTACGCGAACGTGTCGGTGGTGATGCGCAGGCTGGGCTGCGGCGGGAAGATGTAGGTTCCCCGCGCGATGTACTCCTTGAGGACGTCGTTCTGCACGGTCCCTCGCAGCGTCGCCACGTCGACGCCCTGCTCCTCGCCGACCAGTTGGTACAGCAGCAGCAGGATCGCCGCCGGCGCGTTGATCGTCATCGACGTCGACACCTCGTCGAGCGGGATGCCGTCGAACAGCACCCGCATGTCGGCGAGCGAGTCAATGGCGACCCCGACCTTGCCCACCTCGCCCGCGGCCAGCGGGTGATCCGAGTCGTACCCCATCTGCGTGGGCAGATCGAATGCCACCGACAGCCCCGTCTGCCCCTGGTCGAGCAGGTAGCGGTACCTGGCGTTGGACTGCGCCGCCGACGCGAACCCGGCGTACTGGCGCATCGTCCAGGGGCGGCCCCGGTACATGGTCTCGTACACGCCGCGCGCGTAGGGGAACGTGCCCGGGTCGCCCAGATCCGCGTACTCGAGGTCCGCGACGTCGTCGGGCCGGTACACGGCAGCGGTGGGAATCCCTGACGCGGTCCCGTGCTCGGTCGTCATGTCGTCGTACTCCCGTGGGTCGGGCAGCGCGGTGCGATGACCCACACCCCCCGACCGGCCGCGCAGAAGGTGGCGTCCCACTCCGCTCGGTACGTCAAGCAGATGATACGTTCACCAACCATCCGGGTGGGGCGTGCCGCAGGCGCGTAGCTTAGACTGGCACCGTCGACCACCGCAGACGCGAGCCGATCGGGGAAGCGCTCAGATGTCCACGACGCAACAGCCACCGCGGGCCGACAGCCGTACCCCAGCAGAACAGCAGGCGACAGCGAAGCGCCCCGCAGCGGTGCGGTACAGCACGTGGGCATTCGAGTTCTACCGCTCGGCACTCGGCAAGAAGTACGTCATGGCGATCACCGGCGTGATCGGCATGGCCTACATCTTCGGGCACATGATCGGCAACCTGAAGATCTTCATCAGTCCGGAGTCGATCGACGCATACGGTGAGTGGCTGCGTGAGTCGCTGCTCTATCCGATCCTTCCACACCAGGTGGCCCTCTGGGGCATCCGCCTCGTCCTGATCGCGGCGCTGGTGCTGCACGTGCACGCCGCGTACGCGCTGACGGTGATCAACCGCCGGGCGCGGCCGGTGAAGTACCAGACATCGCGTGACTACATCGCCGCCGACTTCGCGGCCCGCACGATGCGTTGGACGGGCATCATCGTCCTGCTGTTCATCGGCTACCACCTCGCCGACTTCACCTGGGGCTGGTTCAACCCGGGCTTCGAGCGCGGGTCGGTGTACCGCAACGCGGTCGCCAGCCTGTCCAACCCCGTGGTCGCGTTGTTCTACATCACGGCCAACCTCGCGCTCGGTGTTCACCTGTACCACGGCGCGTGGAGCCTCTTCCAGAGCCTCGGCGTCAGCCGGCCGCGGTTCAACCGTTGGCGCCGGGTGTTCGCCACCGCGTTCGCCGTCGTCACGATCGGCGGGTTCATCTCGGTACCGCTCGCGGTGCTGCTCGGCATCGTCGAATAGGAGGCACGTCGTGGCGAGCAACATGAGCACCGTGACGCTCGGGTCCGAACTCGACGGTCAGGTGCCGTCGGGTGACATCGAGTCACTGTGGGACCAGCACCAGTTCGACATGAAGCTGGTCAACCCCGCCAACAAACGCAAGTTCGAGATCATCATGATCGGTACCGGCCTGGCCGGTGCCTCCGCCGCCGCCACGCTCGGCGAGCTCGGCTACCACGTCACCGTGTTCACCTTCCACGACTCCCCTCGCCGCGCGCACTCGATCTCCGCACAGGGCGGGATCAACGCTGCGAAGAACTACCAGAACGACGGCGACAGCGTGTTCCGGCTGTTCTACGACACCGTCAAGGGCGGCGACTACCGGTCACGTGAGGCCAACGTCTACCGTCTGGCGCAGGCGAGCCTGAGCATCATCGACCAGGCCGTGGCGCAGGGCGTGCCGTTCGCCCGCGAGTACGGCGGCCTGCTGGACAACCGCTCGTTCGGCGGCGCCCAGGTGTCGCGCACCTTCTACGCCCGCGGACAGACCGGTCAGCAACTGCTGTTGGGTGCCTACCAGGCGATGGCGCGACAGGTCGACGCGGGCACCGTCACGCTGCACAACCGGGTCGAGATGCTCGATCTGGTGGTGGTCGACGGTCGCGCCGTCGGCGTCGTCGTCCGTGACCTGCTCACCGGTGAGATCACCTCCCACAGCGCGCATGCCGTCGTGCTGGCGACCGGCGGCTACTCCAACGCCTTCTACCTGTCGACCAACGCGATGAAGTGCAACGCGACGGCGATCTGGCGCGCGTACCGCAAGGGCGCGTACCTCGCGAACCCGTGCTTCACCCAGATCCACCCGACGGCGATCCCGGCCAGCGAGGACTTCCAGTCCAAGTTGACGCTGATGAGCGAGTCGCTGCGCAATGACGGCCGCATCTGGGTGCCCGAGGAGCCCCACGACGACCGCTCCCCGCGCGACATCGACGACAGCGAGCGCGACTACTTCCTCGAGCGACGGTACCCGGCGTTCGGCAACCTGGTGCCCCGCGACGTCGCGAGCCGCAACGCCAAGGAGCGCGTCGACTCCGGCCATGGGGTGGGACGCAAGCACAACGGCGTCTACCTCGACTTCGCGGATGCGATCGACCGTCTCGGCACCGACGCGATCACCGAGAAGTACGGCAACCTGTTCGAGATGTACGAGCGCATCACAGGCGAGAATCCCTACGCGGTCCCGATGCGCATCTATCCCGCGCCCCACTACACCATGGGCGGACTGTGGGTGGACTACCACCTGATGAGCAACCTGCCCGGCCTGTTCGTGATCGGCGAGGCGAACTTCAGCGACCACGGCGCCAACCGCCTCGGCGCGAGCGCACTCATGCAGGGACTGGCCGACGGCTACTTCGTGCTGCCGTACACGATCGGCAACTACCTCTCACCACTGCTGGGTCAAGCGCCGGTCGACACCGGCCACGACGCCTTCAAGCAGGCGGAGAAGACCGTACGCGAGCGGATCGACCAGCTGCTGTCGATCGGTGGCACCCGCACCGTCGACTGGTTCCACCGTGAGCTCGGCAAGATCCTGTGGGACTACTGCGGCATGGGGCGCAACCGGGAGGGGCTCGAGAAGGCGTTGTCAGAGATCCCAGCACTGCGTGCGGAGTTCGAGGCCGACGTGCGGGTGCTCGGCGACGACGCGAGCTTGAACGAGTCACTCGAGAAGGCGGGACGCGTCGAAGACTTCTTCGAGCTCGCCGAGCTGATGTGCATCGATGCGCTGGACCGCGACGAGTCGTGCGGCGCGCACTTCCGCGAGGAGCACCAGACCGCTGAGGGCGAGGCGCTGCGCAACGACGAGGACTACTCGTACGTCGCCGCGTGGGAGCACAACGATGCCGGTGGGCCACCGACGCTGCACAAGGAGCCGCTGGAGTTCGAGTACGTCGCCTTGAGCCAGCGCAGCTACAAATAACCGGCGCTTCGCGCCTTCCCTTCCGGGGGGCTGCCGCCCCCCGGAGACCCCCCGAAGATCAAGACCCAACCTCGAAGATCAGGTCAAGAGCAAAGGCAGAGACCAAACCCATGAAGCTCACGTTGCACGTGTGGAGGCAGAACAGCCCGACGGACGCCGGCCGCTTCGAGAGCTACACCGCCGCAGACATCAGTGAGGACATGTCGTTCCTCGAGATGCTCGACCAGGTCAACGAACAGCTCATCGCCGACGGCATCGAACCGATCCAGTTCGAGCACGACTGCCGCGAGGGCATCTGCGGATCGTGCGGTGTGATGATCGACGGCCGGGCGCACGGTCCCCAGCGCGGCACGGCGACCTGTCAGCTGCACATGCGGCAGTACTCCGATGGCGACGAGATCACGATCGAGCCGTGGCGGGCCGCCGGGTTCCCGGTGATCAAGGACCTCGTCGTGGATCGCAGCGCCTTCGACCGCATCATCGAGTCAGGCGGCTACGTCTCGGTCCCGACCGGCGCGGCGCCCGACGCGAACCTGATCCCCGTCCCGAAGGAGACGGCCGACCGTGCGATGGACGCGGCCACCTGCATCGGGTGCGGTGCGTGCGTGGCCGCGTGCCCGAACGGCGCGGCACAGCTGTTCACAGCCGCCAAGGTCTCGCAGCTCAACATGCTTCCGCAGGGCAGACCCGAGAAGCTCGAGCGGGTGGCCAACATGGTCGACACCATGGAGCAGTTCTTCGGCTCGTGCACGAACGTACGCGAGTGCGAGGCGTCGTGCCCCAAGGAGATCTCGATCGACTTCATCGCGATGATGAACCGCGACTACCTGCGTTCGAGGTTCAGCAGCAACGGCGCGTAGGTCCGCGGCCTGCGCGGAGACCACGCACATCCCTGGACGCGCGCTGTTCGAATGAACCGGATGAGGTCCGCGACCGCGATGTCAGCCGCACGTATCGACATGCCGGCCACCCTGCGACGGCTGCGGCACGCGACCCGTGGGTCGCCACGATGGCTGCGGCCGCTCCAGCCGGTCACCCTGCTCGTCACGGTGGCGTTTCTCACCGCCGGATGGGCGCGGCGATGGAACGGCGACGACGCGTTCATCGTGTTCCGTGTCGTGGACAACGTGCTGGCCGGACACGGCCCGGTCTTCAATATCGGTGAGCGGGTCGAGGCCGTCACGAGCCCGCTGTGGCTCGCGATACTCGTGGTCGCACGATCGGGTCTCCCGGTGCCCGCGGAATGGCTCGCGGTCATCATCGGGCTGCTGCTCGCCGTCGTAGGGTTGGTGTTCGCCATGGCCGGCGCCGATCTGCTGTCGCAGCGCGACGACGGACGCCTCGTGCCCGCGGGCGCGCTGCTGTGGCTGGGCCTGCCACCGGCGTGGGACTACGCAACGTCCGGGCTCGACAGCGGGCTGGGCACGGCGTGGCTCGGGCTGTGCTGCTGGAGTGTTGCACGGCTCGCGATCGAACGGAGCCCCGCGGGCACGCCCGTCGCCGTCGCCGTGGTCATCGGTCTCGGCCCGGTCATCAGGCCCGACTTCGGTGTCTTCTCGGTCGTGTTCGGCCTCGCGGTCGCGGTGCTGTGCGCCGGCCGGGGCATGCGCACCCTCGCCGGCCTGCTCGCGGCAGCGATCGCCGTGCCCCTGACCGTCGAGGTAGCCAGGGCCGGCTACTACGCGACGCTGGTGCCGACAACCCTGCTCGCCAAGGAGGCGACCACCTCGAACTGGCCGCAGGGCTGGTGGTACCTCGTGGATTTCGTGGCGCCGTACGCCCTCGGCCTGCCACTTGCCGCCGTCGGCTGGCTGGCCGTCACGCGTGCGTTCCATGACGGCGATCGGCGACGGCGCATCGCCCGACTCGCGCCAATCGTCGGTGGCGTGGCGTACGGCGTCGCGGTCGTCCGCGGTGGCGGCGACTTCATGCATGCACGGATGCTGCTGCCTTCGGTGTTTGCGCTGCTCGCACCTGTCGCGCTCGTTCGGATGCGCTCGGCCACCGACTCCGCCGCCATAGCGATGTTGACATGCTGGGCCGTGCTGTCGGCGGTCGCGCTGCGCGCGCCGGCTGCGTCGGAGCGGCCCGCCGTCGGCATCTCCGACCAGCGGGCGTTCTACGTCGAGAAGGCGGCGGAAGCCAACCCTGTGACGCTCGACGACTTCCGCGAGTATGCGCGCGTGACACGGGGCTTGCGCGCGGCGCGCCTGGCCGCCGGCGGGCGACGCACGCTGATCGTCGACGAGCAACTCCACCCGCTCGCCGCGGATGCACAGTCGACCGTCGTCTACGAAGCCGGCGCCGTCGGTCTGGCGAGCGCCGCCGCCGGTCCACAGGTGTACGTACTGGACCGGCTCGGGCTCGGTGACCCCTACACTGCACGACAGCGC
The DNA here is from genome assembly GCA_024644015.1 of Nitriliruptorales bacterium. Classification (GTDB taxonomy): domain Bacteria; phylum Actinomycetota; class Nitriliruptoria; order Euzebyales; family JAHELV01; genus JAHELV01. Next base: position 13,809 of record JAHELV010000001.1, on the reverse strand, counting down.
CTCGAGCAGCGCAGGCGCCCCGGCCACGACAAGCCGCTGCCGCTGTCCTGGGTGTGGGGCCGCTACGGAGCCGTCGGGAGCGTTCCACCAGACCAGGCCGCCGCCGCGGGCGCCGTGCGCCACGCGTTGGCGTGCGCGCCACTGCGCGAACTCGATCGGGCGATCTCGGACCCACTCACGCCTCGGCGCTTCCTCGACAACCTCATCGCCGCGCCCCGGCTGACGCAACTGCGCTTCCCCAGCCGGCCCAGAGCGGCGGTCGAGACGCTGTGCCGCGCCGGCGGCCTCGCGGTGCACGATGGCGGTCGCCGGTAACGGTCACGGTGACGTCCGCTCACCGCCGCGTCACGGTCACGCCGCGATGTTCGTCACCTCGTCACGGAACCTCGGGGCGTCCGCGAGCCAGTCGAAGTTGTAGAGCACGCTGCCGTTGGCCATCTTGACCTGGACCGTCCCGAAGCCCATCGCGCGTCCGAAGGGCGACTGCCGGAACACGATGGACTGGCGCATGACCGGGAGGACGGTCACGCGCTTGATCCCCAGCGACACGTACTGGAACAGCCGCCTGTTGGTCACCACCAGCACGGTGCGGGACCAGTGCATGTAGCGGTAGGCGAAGTACAGCAGTGCGATCACGGCCACGACACCGGCGGCGGCGATCATGCCCGACGTCGGCGCCCCGAGCAGCAACCCCGCGAGGACGGCGACGAGGACCAACCCGACGACGATCGCGGCCGGTGCCAGGACAATCGGGTGATGTCGGCGAACGACCAGGCGAACGGTTTCGTCAGGCAATAGGTATGGCGTCGGGTCTGGGAGCCCGACTTGAGCGGTCTCTGTCATTGCGCGCCGAGGTCATGGACAGAGGGTGAATGTGGTTACACGACGATGGCTCGCAGAAACGCCGCTACGGACTGCGCCGCGCCAGTGAAGAGCGCGACGGCACCCTCGAAGACCTGCCGCGTCAAGATTGCCGCGTCCGTCGGGTAGACGATCACGAAGTAGACCAGCAGGGCGATGAGCAGGTAACGCAGCCACTTGGACATGCCAACAGGCCCCCTGAGCCCTTTGTCAGGTGTTCAGTTCTAGCGCGTGCACGCGCACTTGCCAACGACCTTGTAACACCATCGGCGCGATTGCCGTGGCACGTATGACGGTCTTGTGCTCCATTCGCCGAGCGTCGATCATGCGAAGCGCGTTGCCGCGGTGCCGCGGCGAGGACGAGCCACCAACGTTGTGCACACCAGGCACACTAGTTGAGGCGCGCGACAGACGCACGCGACAGACGTCGCCCGGCGACCAGAAACGCTGCAAGGAGAGCCGTGGCTGAACCCAGTAGTGACCTCAGCCCCTTCGAGGCCGTCCAGTACTTCTTCCACGACGTCGCCGATCAACTGGGTATCGACGATCCGACCAGAGAAGTGCTCAACGGTACGTATCGCGAGATACGAGTGCAGCTGCCGATCCGCCGCGACGACGGCCGGGTCGACACGTTCTACGGCTACCGCGTGCAGCACAACGGCGCCCGGGGCCCGTACAAGGGTGGTGTCAGATTCCACCAGGCCGCGGACCTCGACGAAGTGCGGGCCCTCGCATCGCTGATGACCTGGAAGACGGCCGTGGTCAAGGTGCCGTTCGGCGGCGCCAAGGGCGGCGTGCAGGTCGACCCCTCGACGCTGTCACGCCCCGAGAACGAACGGCTCACGCGGCGCTACATGTCGCAGGTCAGCTACATCGTCGGCAAGAAGCGCGACATCATGGCCCCCGACATGAACACGAACGCGCAGACCATGGCCTGGATGATGGACACCTGGGGTCGATCGTACGGCCACGAGCCGGCGATCGTCACCGGCAAGCCGCTGACACTGGGCGGTTCCCACGGTCGCGACGCAGCGACTGGCCGCGGCGTGGTGATGGTCCTCGACGCGGCGGCCGAGCAACACGGCTGGCAGCCCGAGAACCTGACAGTCGCGATCCAAGGCTACGGCAACGTGGGCTCGTGGACCGCGCGCATCGCCGCCGAACGCGGCTACCGCATCGTGGCGGTGTCCGACATCTCGGGCGCGATCTACGCGCCCGACGGGCTGTCGATCGAGATGCTCGACAAGCACGTGGCCGAAGCCGGCACGGTGGCCGGGTTCGAGTCGACCGAGCCGATCGACAACAACACGCTTCTCGAGCTCGATGTCGACGTGCTCATCCCCGCCGCGCTCGGCGAGGTCGTGCACCACCTCAACGCCGACAGGATTCGTGCCGGCACGATCATCGAGGCGGCCAACCATCCGGTCACACCGGTCGCCGACTCGATCCTGGCCGATCGCGGGGTGACCGTGATCCCGGACGTGCTCGCAAACGCGGGCGGTGTCACGGTCTCCTACTTCGAGTGGACGCAGAACATCCAGGAGTTCAAGTGGACCGAGGAGCAGGTCAACGAGCAGCTCGGAAGGTACATGCGAACCGCGTACCGCAAGGTGCGTGAGCGGTCCGAGGATCTCGAGACGACGCTGCGTCGCGCGGCCTTCGCGATCGGCATCTCGGAGGTTGCCGAAGCGGCACACCTGCGCGGGTACGTCTAGTCAGCCCGGAGCAGCCGATCACCGATCGCGCGAATGCGGCCCCACGCGACGCGAAGCCTCGCGCGGCGAGCCTCGGCAAGCGGGTGGGCGCGTACATCCTCGACCTGCTGGCCGTCAACGTGGCGCTCGTGGTCATCGGCGTGCGCTCCGGGCTCGTATCCAGCACCGCCGAGGTCATGAGTCAGGACCAGGCGTACATCGCGGGCGTCGTGTCATCGGTGGTGGCGCTGCTGTACTTCGCACTGCTCGAAGCAGCGTTCGGACAGACCGTCGCCAAGCGGATGCTGGGCATCAGGGTCATCATGGTCGACGGCACCCGTGCCACGTTGCGCGCGACATCCACCAGACGCGTGCTGTTCTTCGCCGGCATGCTCGTGCCGCTGGTCGGAGTCCTGTTCAACTTCGCGGTGCCGCTGGCCGCGTTGATCACCGCCATCCAGGACGAGCCGGTCGGCCGAGGGTTCCACGACCGCTGGGCCGGCACGACCGTCATCGAGGCCTAACACCCCGCCTGGGCGACGTCGTCACCACCGAACAACGCGTTGCGGTAGAAGCGCAACTCCTCGATCGACTCCACGATGTCGTCGAGCGCCCGATGGCGTTCCTGCTTGTCGGGAGCCTCGTCGAGCAGCTGCGGTCGCCAGCGGCGCGCCAGTTCCTTCAACGTCGACACGTCGACGTTGCGGTAGTGCAGGTACGCCTCCAACGTCGGCATGTAGCGACGCAGGAACATGCGGTCCGCGTGGACGGTGTTGCCGGCCAGTGGCGCGAGTGCAGGATCCGGAACGTGAGCACGCACGAACTCCAGAGTCACGGCCTCGGCGTCGGCGACACCGCGATCGACCGAACGGATCTCGTCGAGCAGCCCGGACGCCGTGTGCATCCGCCGCACGACGTCGGCCATCCCGTCGAGCGCCGAATCCGGTGCCGCGATCACGAGATCGGGCCCCCGTTCGACCTGCTCCAAGCTGCCATCGGTGATGATCGTCGCGATCTCGACGATCACGTCGACATCGGGATCCAGGCCGGTCATCTCGAGATCGATCCACACGAGCGGCTGTGTGAGGCTCATCCTGAGTGCCTACCGCTGACGCTACATGAGGCACAGACCGGGCGCCTACCGCTGACGCTACATGAGGCATCACAACTGCCTATCGCTGACGCTACATGAGGCATCACATGCGCTCCGATGTCGTGGAT
>JAHELV010000001.1:0-9933 GCA_024644015.1 Nitriliruptorales bacterium | reverse complement strand
GCCTACCGCTGACGCTACATGAGGCACAGACCGGGCGCCTACCGCTGACGCTACATGAGGCATCACAACTGCCTATCGCTGACGCTACATGAGGCATCACATGCGCTCCGATGTCGTGGATTCGGTCTGCAGTCGCAACTCGAGCCAGCGGGTTTCCTGTCGGTCGATCTGCGCCACCGCCTCGTCGAGCGCGCGGGCGAGCTCGCCGGCCTGGACATGATCGTCGGCAGCGTCAACCAGCTCGGCGTGGAGAGCGTCGCGGCGCCGCTCCAGCGCCGGCAACATGTGCTCGAGTTCGTCGAGCTCTCGCTGTTCGTTGTACGACAGCTTGCCGGCGCGTGGGCGTGACGGCCGCCGTTCGGCACGCCCCGTTGGCGGCCGATTCGACGTCGGCGAGCGAACATCGGGCCGCGCAACCTGACGCGCACGGTACGAGCTCCACCCGCCTGGATGATCACGAACCGAGCCGTCGGGCTCGATCGACCACAGCTGCCGGCACACGCGGTCCAGGAAGAACCGATCGTGGCTGGCAGCCACGAGCGTACCGGGCCAGGTCTCGAGAAACGTCTCGAGCACCGCGAGCGTGTCGAGATCGAGATCGTTGGTCGGCTCGTCGAGCAGGAGCAGGTTGGGTGCGGTCGCCAGCACGCGCAGCAGCTCGAGGCGGCGTCGCTCGCCACCGGAGAGCTCCGACACATAGGCCTGCTGGGTCGCGGTCGCGAATCCGAACCGTTCGAGCAGCGCAGTGGCCGACAGCGTGATGCCGTCGACGGTGGTCGTCTCGAGCGCCACCTCGGCCACGGCATCGACGACCCGTTGCCGCGCAGGCGGGGTGATCGTGTGCTGGTCGTACCAGCCGACGTGCACGGTCGAGCCCAACCGCACGCTGCCCTCGTCCGGTTCGTGGCGGCCCGCGATGAGCTGGAGCAAGGTGGTCTTGCCGCTGCCGTTCGGGCCGACCACGCCGATGCGCGATCCCGGTTGCACACCGACGGTGACGCCACGGAGCACGGCGGTGTCGCCGTACCGCCGGCCGACGTTGTGCAGCGTCGCGACCTTGCTGCCCAGCCGTCGGGCCGGCAGGTCGATCCGCACGTCGCCACCTGCGGACGCCGGCTCGGATTCGAGCAGGGTCATTGCCCGCTCGATCCGCGCCCTCGATTTGCTGGTCCGCGCGGGCGGACTGCGCTCGAGCCAGTCCAGCTCGGTCCGCAGCCGGTGCTGTCGGCGCCGCTCACGTGCGGCCGCGCGCTGCGCCCGTTGCACCCGGTTCGCGAGATAGTCGGCGTACGAGCCGTGCTCGGTGTGCAGTGTGCCGTCGGCGATCTCGATGATGCGCGTGGCGGTGCGGTCCAGCAGGTACCGGTCGTGGGTGACCAGGACCACCGCGCCCCGCTGAGAACCCAGCCGTTTCTCGAGCCACTCGATCACGTCGAGGTCGAGATGGTTGGTCGGCTCGTCGAGGATGAGCAGCGGGACGGCGTCACCGGTCCTGGCGGCCACGTCGCTGTGCACCAGCCCGCGCGCCAGCGCCACACGCATCCGCTGGCCGCCGGACAACTGACCGATCTGTCGATCCGCCGCGACGCTGAAGCGGTCGAGCAGGGCGCGGGCGACATGCTCGAAGTCCCACAGGCCGTGAGCGTCCATCAGGGCCGTCCGACCAGGGTCGGACGGGTCGGCACTGAACTGACGAAACACACGGCCGGCGGCCGAGTCGGCGTCGAGCACCGCGGCGAGGGCCGTGTCCCCCAGCGGCAGCTCCGGCTCCTGACGAACGAGCTGGACGGTCACGCGTCTGGCGTGCACGACCGTGCCCCCGTCGAGAGGTTGCACGCCGCCGAGCACCCGGAGCAGGGTCGACTTGCCGCTGCCATTGCGTCCGATCACGCCGATCCGGTCACCGTCGTCGACGCCGACGCTGATGTCGTCGAGCACCACCTTGTCGGCGTAGCGCACGCGGGCCCGCTCGACGCTGACCAGATTCACCGGTGGCGGTTTCGCCACGAGCACGTCGGGTGGCTCACCGCAGCAGCCCGACGCGCTCGCGGACGGTGTCCATGGTGGCCGAGGCCATCTCCCTGGCACGGTCGGCACCCTTGTACAGCAGGCCGATGAGCGCGGCGGGGTCGGCGATCAGCTCGGCGTGCCGCGCGCGCACCGGCCGCAGCGCGTCATTGACCGCATCGGCGACGTCCCGCTTGAAGGTGCCGTATCCCTGCCCCTCGTAGCGTCGCTCCAGCTCATCGACAGACGCGCCGCTCGCGGCGGCGAGCAGGTCGAGCAGGTTGGTCACGCCGGGCTTGTCGGGTGCGGCGCGGACCTCGCTGCCCGAGTCGGTGACGGCCCGCATGATCTTGCGTGTGGTCGCGTCCGCGTCGTCCGCCAGGTCGATGGTCCCCTGTGGCGAGGTCTCGGACTTGCTCATCTTGTTGTCCACCAACTGGAGGTCCATGATCCGCGCACCCACCGGCGGGAACGTGGGCCTGGGCACGGTGAACGTCTCCCCGAAGCGGTGGTTGAACCGCTGGGCGATATCGCGCGACAGCTCGAGGTGCTGGCGCTGGTCGTCGCCGATCGGCACCTCGTCGGCGTGATACAGCAGGATGTCGGCCGCCTGCAGCACCGGGTAGTCGAACAGCCCGACGCTGACGGATTCCTGCCCCTTGGACTTCTCCTTGAACTGGACCATCCGGCTGAGCTCGCCCGTGGTCGCGACGCAGTTGAGGATCCATGCGAGCTCGGTGTGCTCGCGAACGTGTGACTGCACGAACAACGTGCACACATCGGGGTCGAGCCCGGCGGCGAGCAGCCACGCTGCGAGGTCGACGGTCTGCGCGCGCAGTGTCTGCGTGTCGTACGGCACGGTTATCGCGTGGAGGTCGACCACGCAGTAGAGGTCGTCCGCCTGCTGCTGGTCGGCCCAGCGGCGGAACGCCCCCAGGTAGTTCCCCAGGTGGGGGGTTCCCGAAGGCTGGATGCCACTGAACGCTCGGACCACGCTCTCGCCTTTCTCGCAGGGTTGCCTGGCATCGTAGGCAGCCCGGACGAGCGGCGCACGTGGCTCGGGCCGGCGAGCCGAGCCGGACACGCAGCCGGCCCCGTGCGGCCCACGGGGCCGGCTGCGTGCCGGAAACGTCTTACGAGGAGCGCGCCGTCTGCGCCTCCTGCTGGATCTGCTTGACGATCGTCGGGTTCGCCAGCGTCGTGACGTCGCCGATCTCGTTGCCCTCCGCGATGTCCCTGAGCAGCCGGCGCATGATCTTTCCGGAGCGCGTCTTGGGCAGGTCGTCGGTGAACATCAACTCGGCCGGCCGGGCCAGCTTGCCGATGCGTTCCGCGACGTGCTCGCGCAGTTGCCTGCGCAGCTCGTCGCTGCTGTGCTGACCGCTGAGCAGCGTGACGAACGCCGACACTGCCTGTCCGGTCTGCGCGTCGGACCGTCCCACCACCGCCGCTTCGGCGACCGCATCGTGCGACACCAGCGCGCTCTCGATCTCAGCGGTCGAGAGCCGGTGACCCGACACGTTCATGACGTCGTCGACCCGGCCGAGGAGCCAGATGTCCCCGTCCTCGTCGAGGCGCGCGCCGTCGCCCGCGAAGTAGATGGCCTTGCCGAACCTCGCCCAGTACGTCTGGACGTACCGCTCGTCGTCGTTCCACAGCGTGCGCAGCATGCCCGGCCACGGCCGGGCAAGCGTCAGGAGCCCGCTCTCGCCACGTTCGACGGGGTTGCCCTCGTCGTCGACCACCACCGGTTTGATGCCTGGGAAGGGGCGCATGGCCGCACCCGGCTTGGTCTCGGTCATGCCAGGCAGCGGCGTGATCATGATGCCGCCGGTCTCGGTCTGCCACCAGGTGTCGACGATCGGGCAGTTCCCACCACCGATGTGCTCGTGATACCAGAGCCACGCCTCGGGGTTGATCGGCTCGCCGACCGACCCGAGCAGGCGCAGCGTCGACAGGTCGTGGCGCTCGACGTACTCGGGACCCCACTTCATGAACGCCCGGATCGCCGTCGGGGCCGTGTAGAGGATCGTGACGCCGTACTTCTCGGCGATCTCCCACAACCGGTCCTTGTCGGGATGATCGGGGGCGCCCTCGTACATGACCGATGTCGCCCGGTTGGCCAACGGGCCGTACACGATGTAGGTGTGCCCGGTGATCCAGCCGATGTCGGCTGCGCACCAGTACACGTCCGTGTCGGGCTTGAGGTCGAACACCAGCCGGTGCGTAACCGCCGCCTGCGTCAGATAGCCCCCGGTCGTGTGCTGGATGCCCTTCGGCTTGCCGGTGGTGCCCGACGAGTACAGCAGGAACAGGGTGTCCTCGGCGTCCATCTCCTCGGGTGGGCAGTCGTCGTCGGCGCCGTCCAGCAGGTCGTGGTACCAGACGTCGCGGCCCTCGGTGAACGCGACGTCCTCACCGGTGCGCTTGACGACGACGCAGTGCTCGATCTTGTCGGTACCCTGCATCGCCTTGTCCGCTGACTCCTTCAGCGGGACGATGTTGCCCTTGCGGTACGAACCGTCGGCGGTGATGAGGACCTTCGAGTTCGCGTCCTCGACCCGGTCGACGACGGACTGCGCCGAGAAGCCGGCGAACACGACGGAATGCGGCGCACCGATGCGCGCGCACGCCAGCATCGCGACCGGCAGCTCGGGGACCATCGGCAGGTAGATGGTGACCGGGTCACCCTTGGAGACTCCAAGTCCCTTGAGCGCGTTGGCGAAGGTCGACACCTCGGACAGCAGCTCGGCATAGGTGACGGTGCGGGTGTCACCCGGCTCGCCCTCCCAGTGGAAGGCGACCTTGTCGCCGTAGCCGTCCTCGACGTGACGGTCCAGGCAGTTGTCACTGACGTTGAGCGTGCCGCCGAGGAACCACTTGGCGTACGGCGGATCCCACTCCAGCGTGGTGTCCCACTCCCGCGTCCACCGCAACTGGCGCGCGTGCGACTCCCACCAGGCCTCGGGGTCCCGCTCGGCCTCGTCGTAGACGCCGGGATCGTTGACGTTGGCCTGGTTGACGAAATCCCGTGACGGAGCAAACGTGTGCTCCGAGTTGGCGGCATCGGTCATGGTGCTTCGGCTCCTTCATCCGCTCGAATCGCATAGCGATCTCTTCGTCATCCTGACCGGAGCGGCCGCGACTCATGCAGTCGCGGCCGCTCCCGGTTGGTTGACGATCCCGGATCAGTGCGCCCTGGTGACCGGCGCCTCTCCGGGATACCGAACCTCCTCGATGAGATCCATCATCTTCTGTGGTGGTGGTGCGGTCATCTTCGACACCGTGATCGTGACGATGAAGTTGAGGATCGCACCGATCGTCCCGATGCCCTCGGGCGTGATGTCGAACGGTCTCGGTGCGCCGAAGAACAACGCACCCGCGTCCGCCGGCACCGTCGCGAAGATGTAGGTCGCCGTGAAGATCAGACCGACCGCCATGCCCGCGGTCGCACCGGCGGCGTTGGTGCGCTTCCAGAAGATGCCCAGCACGATCACCGGGAAGAAGGTCGCGGCCGCCAGACCGAACGCGAAGGCCACCACCTGGGCGACGAAACCCGGCGGGTTGACCCCGAAGTAGCCTGCCACGAGGATCGCGAACCCCATCGTGATCCGCGCGACCCGCAGCTGCTGGTCCTCGGAGGCGTCAGGTCGCAGACGCTTGTAGTAGAAGTCGTGGGCGACCGACGACGAGATCACCAGCATCAGACCTGACGCGGTCGACAGAGCGGCCGCCAGTCCGCCGGCGGCGACCAGGCCGACGACCGGCGCCGGCAGTCCCGCGATCTGGGGGTTGGCCAACACCATGATGTCGCGGTCCGGCGTGATCTCGTTGGCGCTCTCGGGGTCGTCCGCCTCGCCGGGCGAGTACGTGATGATGCCGTCACCGTTCTTGTCGTTGATCGTGATCAACTCGGCGTCCTGCCAGTCGCTGACCCATTGCGGCAACTGGTCGACGGCGACGTTGTTGACGTCATCGATGAAGTTCGACTTCGCGAACACGGCGATCGCCGGGGCGGTCGTGTACAGCAGCGCGATGAAGAACAGCGCCCAGAACGCACTCGCGCGGGCATCACGCACGGTCTTGGTCGTGTAGAAGCGCACGATGACGTGCGGCAGTCCCGCGGTGCCGATCATCAACGCCGCGGTGATCAGGATCATGTTCAGCAGATTGCGGGACGGGTCGGTGAACGCCGCGGTGTACTCGGCGAACCCGAGGTCGGCCTGCACCCCGTTGAGCTCCTGGGCGATCTCGCCGAAGCCGATCTGCGGGATCGGGTTGCCGCTGAGGGTGAACGCGATCGCCACGGCCGGGATCAGGTACGCGACGATGAGCACGCTGTACTGCGCGACCTGCGTCCACGTGATGCCCTTCATGCCACCGAGCACCGCGTAGAAGAACACGACGACCATGCCGAGGATCACACCACCGACGATGCCCAGTCCGAGGAACCGGCTGAAGACGATGCCGACACCGCGCATCTGGCCCGCGACATAGGTCAGCGACACGAAGATCGCCGCGATCGCCGCGACCAGCCGTGCGGTCTCGCTGTAACGGTCACCGACGAAGTCGGGCACCGTGTACTTGCCGAACTTGCGCAGGTAGGGCGCCAGCAGCAGGGCCAGCAGCACGTAGCCACCGGTCCACCCCATGAGGAACACCGAACCGCCGTAGCCCGAGAACGCGACGATGCCGGCCAGCGAGATGAACGACGCAGCGCTCATCCAGTCGGCACCGACCGCGGCCCCGTTGGCGATCGCCGGCACGCCGTGCCCGGCGACGTAGAACCCCTCGGTGTCCGAGACGCGGCTGCGGTAGGCGATGTAGATGTACAGACTGAAGGTCAGGACGACGAATATGAGCGTCCACAGGAAGATGGGGTCCATGACGTCGGCTCCTACCGGTTCACGTCGGTCGGTCCGCGGTCGCTGACGCCGTAATCGTCGTCGAGGCGGTCCATGCGCCACACGTAGATCGCGATGAGGATGACGAACGTGATGATCGACCCCTGCTGGGCGAACCAGAATCCGAGCGGGAAGCCAAGGACCACGATCTTGTTCAGCTGCTCGACGAGCAGGATGGAGAACCCGAAGCTGACGATGAACCACACCGACAGCAGGGCGGTCATCAACCTCAGGTTCGTGCGCCAGTACTGCTCACGTTGTGATTCGTCCATGGCGGCCGCTCTCCCCTCGCTCGCTACGCGTACGCTGCCTTGTACCCGGAGCGAACCGCAGGTGCGCACACGCGATCAAGCGTTGATCGGCGGACGGTGCGAACGGGTTGGTCAACGGCCGTCCGGCCACGATCCGCGGGACGGCGGCGCCGCTCGGGCGGTCGCCGGCACCGCTCACCGCCAATCAGCGACCGTTGGGGCTACGTCACCGGCTGTCGGCCCACGGCGCGCTAGCGTAGTCATGGATGGCTGACAGCACGCCGCGCGGCGCGTCCGCGGTCAGCCGCGCCAGGTGGCCCTACGTCGGCCGTCCGCAGGTCATGCTGTTGATCGCCGGTCTGATCACCACCGTCGCGAGCTTCCTCGCCTGGATACCCACACCTCTCGGCGACCTCGGCGGCGGCGCCAGGATGATCACCTTCTACGCCGGCGTCGTCGCGCTACCGGGCGCGATGTGGCGGCGGTGGCGGGTGGTGCTCGCCCACGCGGTGATCCTGGCCGTGCCGGCACTGATCCTGCCAACCTACGACCTGGTGTGGGCGCTGCGCCGTCTGCCTGGTCTGGGTGCGGCGTGGGTTCCGGGTCCGGGACTCGTGCTCGTATGGATCTCCGGCGGCGTCGCACTGCTCGCCGCCATCGAAATGCTGCGTCGTTTCTCTGCGGGGCGGTGACCGGACCCCGGCGGGGCGTTACATTGCTGCAGTGTGACACCGAACGTGGATGACCCGGTCGGACGTGACGAGTTCGACACCGCGGCAGAGGTCGACGCCGTGTTCCGCACCCAGCGCCGCATCGCGATCGGTTACGTCATCGTGTTCATCGGCGGGATGCTGCTGATCCCCGTCGGCACACTGGCGTCGGGGTGGTGGCCGAGCAGCCGACTGTCGAGTTGGGCGACCGGGTTCGTGGTGGCCGGCGCCGGTCTGTATGTGTTCTTCTTCCTGCTCGGCCTCGGCGCGGCGTCGTTGGCGAACAGCGTCGAACAGCGGATGCTGGGAACGCCGGCCGGCAACGACCGGCCCGACAGCGAATCGTGATCTCGAGACGTGGCGCGCCGCGGTGACGATCGACATCGCGGCGCTGTCACTCGCGCTCGCGGGTCTGTCACTGGTCGCTGTCGCGCTGGCCGTCCGACCACGCCGCGCGTCCAGCATCGACTTCTACCTCGCCGGCCAGCGGGTCGGTGTCATCACCAACGCGCTGGCCATCTGCGGCGACTACTTCTCGGCGGCGTCGTTCCTCGGCGTCGCCGCCGCGGTCTACGTGTCGGGGTTGGACGGGGTGTGGTATGCGGCGGGCTTCGCCGCCGGGTTCGTCCCGGTGCTGTTGTTCGTCGCGGCACCGCTGCGCCGCTTCGGGCAGTTCTCGCTGCCTGACTTCCTCGGGCGGCGGTTCGCGTCGGAGCCCGTCCGGTTCACCGCCGTCGCCGTCGTCCAGGTCGTCACACTCAGCTATCTGGTACCACAGGCCGTCGCGAGCGGGATCACCTGGAAACTGATGGTCGGCTCGGGTCTACTGGGCCTCGACGCCTACGCGACCGGTGTCGTGATCGCAACCACGACGATTGCGGGGCTGGTCGCCTTCGGGGGGATGCGTGGTACGACCTGGACGCAGGCGCTGCAGTTCGTGTTCCTCATGGCGGTCCTGGTGTGGTTGGCGGCGGCGGTGGTCGGTGACGGCTTCCACTACACCGACGCGGTCACCGACCTCGGACGCGAACCTCTGCGCAATCCCGCGGTCGTCGACGGGCAGTGGCAGCTGCAGACCGAGCCCAGCGCCCTGCAGCCGCAGACCGCGGCGCGTTTCGACCAGCCTGGCGCACGCTACTCGCTGATCGGTCAGACGATGCTGCTGGTCACGTTGACGATGGGCACTGCGGGGCTGCCGCACGTGATGAACCGGTACTTCACCAGCCCGTCGGGCCGCCAGGCCCGGCGCACCACCGTGTGGGTGCTCGGCGCGGCGGGCGTCTTCTACATGCTGGCGGTGATGCTCGGCACCGCGGCTCGCAGCGTCATCTCAACAGTTCCCGACCCGGCGCCGTGGCTGGGCGCGCTGACGGTCGAGGGCGTGCTGCGCATCCCGGAGCACGCCATGTTGGTGCTCGGACGGCTGAGTGCGGGGACCGCGGGCCTCACGGTGATCGCGGTCGCCGCGTTGGTTGCGGTCATCTCGACGATGGCCGGGTTGCTGCTGGCGGCGGCCGCGTCATGGGGTCACGACGTCTTCGCGTTCGTCATCAACCGCCGCGCGACGCAGGCACAGGTGGTCCTCGCAGGGCGACTGGCGGTTGCCGCCACCGCCGCGATCGCGGCGGCCGTGGCGCTGCAACTGGAGCCCACGGCGCTGTCCGCGCTGTTTCCGTCCGCCGTCGCGACCATGGTGACGTGGGCGTTCGCCGTTGCCGGTTCGGCGCTGACGCCGGTGATCGTGCTGTCGATCTGGTGGCGCGGCATGACCGCTTCGGGCGCGATCGCCGGCCTCGTGACCGGCGCGACCATGGCGATCGTGCTGTTCCTGGTTGCGCTGACCCGACCCGACGTGTCGACCTCCTCGCTGCTGTTCACACCCACGCCGATCGCCGCGCCCTGCGCTGCACTCGCAGCCGCGGTCGTCTCGCGCCACACGACCGTCCCCGACGATCTCACCCGCCTGTGGGTGCGGCTCCACGGCACGGCCGGCGACCGCTCGGTCGAACGCCTGGCACAGCTGACGCTCCGCGGGGTCGAGGACCGCGGACGGCACAGCGC
>JAHELV010000115.1 GCA_024644015.1 Nitriliruptorales bacterium | reverse complement strand
CGAACCGCGCGTCGCAGCGATCTGATCCCGTCGATCGTCGGCGTGATGTCGGCCGACCGGATCTGGTCCCGCACCGGGTCCAGGACGCCCCGCCCGCTGCGGCTGTAGAGCGCGATCTTCATCAGGCCACCCGGACGAAGGAGCCCGCGCAGGATCTGCCAGCCCGTTTCGGGTTGCCGGAGGTGGTGGAGCACCCCTGAGGACTCGATGACGTCGAAGCGGTCGTCGAGGTCTGCGAGCTCGAGAATGTCGGCCTGCGCGAAGTCGATGTTGCGTACCCCGAGGCGGCGTGCCTGGCGGGCGGCGAATCCAAGCGCCTCCAGGCTCAGGTCGATCGCCAGTACGCGGGCACCGGCGTAGCGGTTGGCGGCGCTGATGGCGTGCCGCCCGGTGCCGCACCCGGCGATCAGGACGCGGGGGCTTCGCGTGGTGAGCGACTCTCGCAGATCCGGGCGGTTCAGCGCCTGCGCGATCAGCTCGCCGACCGGCCGTGGCGACCTGCGGGCAACGGTGTGCCAGCGTGGATACGGGAGCGCCTCGTACTGGGCCTGCACCCGAACGGAGACGGGATCGGTGATCGGGGTCAGCCGGGGCAGGCGCGCCGCGAGGCGACGCTCGTCGGCGGGTTCGACGAGATGGCGTCGCAACAGCTCGGCCAGCGCCGCCGGTTTCGTGTGATCGACGGCTGCTGGCGCCTCGCGTACCACCGACCCCAGCGGGCGGTAGAGGGCATAGATGAGCAGGTTCTTGCGAGCGCTGCCCAGGGGCACGATGCCCGCCACATGGAGCGTGGTCTGCAGGTCTCGAACGGCGTGGGTTTCCGCGGGTGTTTCGTCGAACACCCACTCTGTGGTCAGCATCTGCAGAGCGACCGCTGCCAGCAGATCGTGACCTGGCCACACGATCCGCTCGTCCGCCACGGCCGCCAGCAGCCAACGGCGCCGGAGCGCGGTCAGCAGCGTTTCGACGTCCTCGTGCGCGACCACCGCGTCGCGCAGGAGCCGCAGCGGCAGCGGGCGCGACAGCGGACGATAGAGCTCTTCGGTGATGTCGTCGGACGTCAACTCGCCGACATCGCCGACGGCGCGCAGCGCGCGCTGCACTGCCGGCTCCTGGCACGCCACGTGCACGACGGCGGGGACGAGGCGCTGCAGATCGACTGCGTCGTCGCCTGCGAGGGCGTCGAGCGCCCGGTTGACGCGCGCAGAAACCGACGATGGGAGTCCGCGGGCGAGGCCGGCGACGAACTGGTCGCGACGCCGGACATCGGACGGCTCTGCGAGGAACGCGTCCGCCAGGCCGTCCAGCGGTCGACCGGATGGACCGCGATCGTCGGTGCGTGCGACCCTGCCGCCGTCAGCGCTCATGACAGCAGCCGACCTGGCGGGCAGCGGTTGGCGCTCAGCCCGCGAGGATCTTGGCCTTCTGGGCCGCGAACTCCTCGTCGGTCAGGATTCCCTGATCCTTCAGCGACGCCAACCGCTCCAGCGCCTCGAGCTTGTCGTCCATGGCCATGGCGGGCGCGGCAGCCGGGGGTGGCGGTGCTGGTGCAACAGGAGCGGGCGCAGGCTCGGGCGCGACCGGCTGCTGCGTCGCGTACATGTCGTTCTGCTCCGGCATCGCGCGTCGCTGTTGTCGCCTCGCGACGCGGCCCGACACCGCAGTGGCGGTGCCGGCAACGACGGCGGTGCGTCCCATCGTTCGGACCATTCGACCCGCAGGTCGTCGTCTCATAGGCATGTGCTTCTCCTTCGGTGTCGTGGGCGGTGTCAGTCGACGGCCGCGACAGCCTCGAGCGCGGCCAGCACGTCCTGGACCGGGATGCGTCCGGTTGTTGCGAGCTGGCCTCCGGATTCGAGGATGGCGGTCGCCAGCGGAGCTGCCCAGGTGTTCTCCCACACCGCGAACAGCGCTGAGCTGCCCGGCTCGATGACCTCCCCCGCTGCTTCCACGTCCTCCTGCGACAGTAGGTCGGTCAGGTCGCCCTCGAACAGCGTGATGCCGCCGATCTCGTCGGAGTCCATGTCGGACAGCTCGAGGATCTCCAGCGACCCGCCTTCGTCCTTCTTCACGAAGACCAGGTCGAGGATACGGATGAGGCCACGGTCGACGAGGTCCACGATGTTCGGCGCGATCGCCCCGTTGAACCGGCTTCCCGGGAACTCGAAGATCGCATAGTCGATCGGGCCGAACTCCCGAATGTCTCGTTCCACAATGCTCTCCTTCACTCGTCGGTCTGCGGCGCCACGCCGTCCGACTTGACGACGCACCGGAACCCGATGTGGCTCATCCCACTGTCGATGTCCTGTGCCTGGCGGGCGGCGGGCCGGTAACGCATGCAGTAGTTGTCGGCACAGAGGAACGAGCCGCCTTTCACGACCTTGCGCGGGATCCGGAACTGCGGCTGGTGCACGTTGTAGCTGTCCTCCTCGGCGCCTCCGCGGGGGTTGCGGGGCATGCAGCACTCGCCGGCCGGCGGGCGCTGCGCCACGAACCAGTCGTCGGTCCACTCCCACACGTTGCCGGCCATGTCGTACAAGCCGAAGCCGTTCGGCGGGAACGATCCGACCGGCGCCGTGCGTTCGTAGCCGTCGTCGAGCGTGTTCCGCCACGGGAATGCTCCCTGCCACCAGTTCGCTGGCGGCGTTCCGTCGGGCAGCTTGTCGTCGCCCCACGTGTACTCGGCGCCGTCGAGGCCACCCCGGGCCGCCCGCTCCCATTCGGCCTCGGTCGGCAGCGCTCTGCCCGCCCAGTCGGCGTATGCCGCCGCGTCCTCGTGCGCGACGTGCACGACGGGATGGTCCCCACGATCGTCGACGGAGCTGCCGGGTCCCTCGGGATGGCGCCAGTCGGCACCGGGCGTCCAGGCCCACCAGTTGCGTTGGTCACGCAGGTCGACCGGACCGCCGGTCTTGCTGAACACCATCGACCCGGGAACCAGATTCTCGGGCGGTGCCCCTGGGTAGTCGGCCGGGTCGAGCGGGCGCTCCGCAACGGTGACGTACCCGGTGTCGTCCACGAACTCGGCGAACTGCGCGGTGGTCACCTGGTGGCGGTCGATCCAGAAGCCATCGACGTGCACATCGTGCGCGGGGCCCTCTTCCGGGTAGTGCCGGTCAGAGCCCATCTGGAACGTGCCGTCCGGCACCCACGCCATGTCGGGGGCCGGTGGCGCGCCCGCCGGCCCCGCGGTGTCGTCCTGCGCTCGCGTGGTCACGGTATGGCCGTACCCGCGATCACGTGCTGCCGATGCCGGCGAGCAGCTTGTCCATCACCTGGTCCACGGTGAAGCTCGCCGCCTTCTGCCGGGGCGGGTACTGCACGAACGTCGCGAGGAAGTCCCCGACGATCTTCTGCGCTGGCACGGCCAGGAACGCGTGACTGATCAACCAGTCCCAGTATGTGTTGGAGGTCTGGTCCGCACGCTCGTAGGGGTCGGTGCGCAGATTGAACATCTTCGGCACCCGCAATGGTACGAACGGGTCGGCCCAGATGGCCAGCGTGCCGACCTGCCGTTGCTCCATGAAGACCAGCTTCCAGTTGTCATACCGCAGCGCGGTGACGTCGCCGTCGTCGGAGAAGTAGAAGAACTCCTCCCGCGGGCTCGCTTCCTCGTCGCCCGTCAGATACGGCAGCATGTTGTAGCCGTCGAGGTGCACCCGGAACGACTTGTCACCGACACCGTGACCGGTGAGCAGCTTGTCTTTGATGTCGGGATCGCCGGCCGCCGCCAGGAACGTCGGCAGCCAATCCATGTGGCTGACGATCTCGTTCGACACCACCCCGGCCGGGATCCGACCCGGCCAGCGCACGAGGCACGGCACCCGGAAGGCGCCCTCCCAGTTGGAGTTCTTCTCGTTGCGGAACGGGGTCATCGCGCCGTCGGGCCAGGTGTTCATGTGCGGCCCGTTGTCGGTGCCGTACACAACGATGGTGTCGTCGGCGAGGCCGAGTTCGTCGAGCTTGTCGAGGATCACGCCGACGTGCTTGTCGTGCTCGACCATTGCGTCGTGGTACTCGGACTGCCAGCGGCCCGCCTGGCCACGGATCTCGTCGCGGATGTGCGTGCGGAAGTGCATGCCCGTGGTGTTGAACCACAGGAAGAAGGGGGTGCCGGCTGCGTGCTGCGCTTCGATGAAGCCTGCGGCCGCGGCTCCGGTCTCGTCGTCGATCGTCTCCATCCGCTTCTTCGTCAGCGGGCCGGTGTCGGTGATCCGACCGTCTGCGTGGCTGTGGATGACCCCGCGCGGCCCGAAGTTCTCACGGAAGTTGGGGTAGTCGTCCGCCGGGGGGTAGTCGGGGTGCTCGGGCTCCTCCTCGGCGTTGAGGTGGTACAGGTTGCCGAAGAACTCATCGAACCCATGGTTGGTCGGGAGGAACTCGTCGCGGTCGCCGAGGTGGTTCTTGCCGAACTGACCGGTGGCGTAGCCGTGGGGCTTGAGGAGTTCGGCGATCGTCGGGTCCTCGGACTGCAGGCCAAGGGTGGCGCCCGGCATGCCGACCTTGCTGAGCCCGGTACGAAAGACGCTCTGCCCGGTGATGAACGCCGCCCGCCCGGCTGTGCAGCTCTGCTCGCCGTAGTAGTCGGTGAACCGCATACCCTCGTCGGCGAGCCGATCGATGTTGGGAGTGCGGTACCCCATCACGCCGTCGCCGTAGCAACTCACGTTGGTCATACCGATGTCATCGCCCCAGATGACAACGATGTTCGGCTTTCCGTCTGGCATGGGTCCTCCGTCGTCGCTC
>JAHELV010000061.1 GCA_024644015.1 Nitriliruptorales bacterium | reverse complement strand
GCGGCGTCCAGGCCGCCGCGACACACTGTCAGTTCGCGCACATCCACCGCAGGAGCCACCAGCGACATGCCGCATCTGCTGCTGACCAACGACGACGGCGTCGACTCGCCGGCGCTGCTGCCGTTCGCCGACGCGCTGGCAACGATCGGCGACGTGACGGCGGTGGTGCCCGATCGTGAGCGGTCGTGGATCGGCAAGGCCATCTCACGGACCGGCGAAGTCGCGACCAGCACGGTCCGTCGGGATGGTCGGGTCGTCACGACCTGTACCGGCTACCCCGCGGACGCGACCCAACTGGGGGTGCACGTCGTGTGCGACCCCGCACCGGATGTGGTGGTGTCGGGCATCAACATCGGGCTCAACCACGGCACCGCCTTCATGCTGTCATCGGGCACCATCGGCGCCGCGATCGAAGGCTGGATCAGCGGACTGCCCGCGATCGCCTTCTCGGCCGGCCCCGGCGGCCGCGACTACCAGCGTTGGCGGCGGCACGCGTGGTCCGACGCCGCCCGCCGTGAATGGACCGCGCTGGCGGCGACGTGCGCAACGATCTTGGCGGATGTCGCCGACAGCGGGCTGTTCGAGGCCGCCGACGTCGTCAGCGTCAACCTGCCGTTCGACGCGACGCCCGACACACCGAGGCGGCTGACCCGCATCGCACGGATGCGCTACGGCGGGCTGTTCCGACCGATCGGGGCCGGCCGCTACCGCAACGGGTTCGTCACCGTCGGCGAACCCGACAGGCTCGATGGCACCGACGCCGAAGCGGTCCGCGACGGCGCGGTATCCATCACACCGATACGGATGCCCGAAGCGGTCGCCGTACCCGAGTCGCTGCGGTCCCGGATCGAACGCTCGACATCAGTGCCAACGTGACATCGTTGGTCGAACCCGGGTTGTGCGCACCTACCTCGCACCGGCCGGTTCGGGCTGCGACAGCGGCCCGTCGCGACCGATGACGGCCGATTCGCGCTGCTCGATACCGACACCCCGGTTGCCGCGCCGGGCCATGAGCGCCATCACGGTGAT
This sequence comes from Nitriliruptorales bacterium, assembly GCA_024644015.1. Lineage (GTDB taxonomy): Bacteria > Actinomycetota > Nitriliruptoria > Euzebyales > JAHELV01 > JAHELV01. The sequence continues at coordinate 18,189 of JAHELV010000061.1, read as the reverse complement.
GGTCGCAACCAGCACGCCCGCACCCAGCCACTGGGTCGGGGTCAGCGTCGAACCGAACACCAACGCGCCGAGCGCGATCGCCGTCAGCGGGAAGGTGAGCTCGGCGATGGTCGCCGCCGACGCCGGTGTCGTACGCAACCCGCGGTAGTACAACAACAACCCCGCCAGACCGGGCACCAGCGCCAGCGCGACCAGCGGACCGACCTCGGCGCCGGTGATCGCGAGCGCACCAGGGCCGTCGACCGCTGCGGCGATCACGACCGCCGCAGGCAGCCCGAACGCGAAGCGCAGGGTGGTCAGTTCGGTGAACGGCACCTCGGTCGCCAGACCGCGACCCAGCACGGTCCCGAGTCCCCACAGCACGGCTGCTCCGGCGGCGAACGCACCGGCGGTGGCTGCGGGCGCGGTGACCCCGAGCGGGTCGGAGAAGGTGATGAGCCAGGCGCCCCCGAGACCGCCCACGAGGAACCACCAGTAGCGCGACGTGAGCCGCTCCCCCAGCAGCAGATGTGCGCCGGCGACCGCGACCAGTGGCTGCAGCTTCTGCAGCAACAGCGGTGTCACCGGGTCGCCGTAGCGGAACGCTGCGGTGAACAGCGTGGTCGCGATCGCAGACGCGCCGAAGCCGATGACCGCGACAGCGACCCGGTCACTCGCGGGTAGCGCACGCCACACCCGCCACGCGCGGGCCAGGAACGGAGCCAGCAGCAGGACGAGGATCGCGTGCTCCCACGCCACGACGGTTGCTGCGGGCAGTTCGAGTGCCAACCCACGGCGGAACAAGCCGTCGGTCCCCCACAACGCTGCCGCGATGCCGACCAGCACGACACCGGGCAGGGTCGCGCTGACGGACCGCGCCGTCGGGCGTCGCCCACCAGGGGCAGCGGTCACTGGCCGAGCTCGTCGGCGAGGGTGTCGGGATCGATCATGCCACCCGCCGCCGCCAGCGCTCCGGCAGTCGTCACCGCGCGGTCGTAGACCGCAGCGAAGTAGTGCTCGGCGACGTTCTCGTGACCCGGCAGCGGCGGCTGGCCCAGGGATCGGGGCACCGCGTCGGGCTCGGCGGTGATGCGCACCTCGTTCTTCACCGCAGGGAGGTCGGTTGGATCACCCCAGAACGCGGCGGCGTCCGAGCGCTGCGTACGACGCTGTGCGCGCTGGGAAGAACCGGAGTTGCGGGAGCGGCTTCGCCTGCGGCGGCTGCGGTTTCGTGCACTCACGCTGCACCTCCAACGGCGACCAGTTCGGCGTACTCGTCGGTCAGCAGGGCGTCGCCGTCGATGCCGAGCGCGCGCCGCAGCTGGTCGCTGTCGAGGTCGTCGATCGAGCTCGACTTCGGCAGCGCGAGGTCGGCGATGCGGCGCTTGCCGGCAACGACCTCCTCGACGCGTTCATCCACCGTGCCCGGACAGATCAGCCGGTGGGCGATCACCGTCTTGTCCTGCCCGATGCGCCACGCGCGGTCGCGGGCCTGGTCTTCGACCGCAGGGTTCCACCAACGGTCGTAGAGCACGACGTGGCTTGCGGCCGTCAGGTTCAGCCCGGTGCCGCCGGCCTTGAGCGACAGGACCAGCGCGCCGGGGCCGCTGCCCTGCTGGAAGTCGCGCACCATCTCGTCGCGGGTGCCGCGCGTCAGCCCACCGTGGTAGCAGGCGATCGCCACGCCGGTGCGTTCGCTGAGGTGCGCGGCGAGCTTCTCGCCCCACTCGGCGAAGTGGGTGAAGATGAGCATCCGCTCGCCGGCCCCGAACACGTCGTCGGTGATCTCCTCGAGCCGGGCGAGCTTGCCGGAGCGGCCATCGAGCCGACCGCCGTCGCGGGTGTAGGCGTCGGGGTGGTTGCAGATCTGCTTGAGCGCCGTGATCGCCGCCAGAACCGCACCCTTGCGCTTGTTGCCGAGCTCGTCGTCTGCGGTCTCGGCGACCAACTCGTCGAGCACCGCCTGGTACAGCCCGATCTGCTCCGCGGTCATCGGGCAGTGGTTGAGCTTGTCGATGCGGTCCGGAAGCTCGGCGGCGATGACCGGCTCGGCCTTGGTGCGGCGGAACACCAGCACGCCGTTGAGCGTGCGCAGCGCCGACTCGGCGCGGCTGTCCGCCTGGCTGACCTGATGCATCTGCGACACGAACGTCGCGCGGTCACCGACGAGACCGGGGTTGACGAAGTCCATCAATGCCCACAGGTCTCCGAGACCATTCTCGATCGGCGTGCCCGTCAGCACGATCCGGTTGTGGGCACCGAGCCTGCGCAGCTGCTGGGCGGTGACGCTGGTGGGGTTCTTGATGACCTGCGCCTCGTCGAGGACGACCTTGCCCCACTGCACATCCGCGAGGCCGTCGATGTCTCGAACCGCCGTACCGTACGTCGTCACGAGCACGTCGGCGCCGGCGACCTCGGCGGCCAGGTCGGCGGTGTCGACCCGATCAGACCCGTGGTGGATGACCGTGCGCAGCCCGGGCACGAAGCGCGCCGCTTCGGCGGCCCAGTTGCTGACCACCGCGCTGGGCGCGATCACCAACGCCGGTCCCCGACCCATCGTCTGCCACAGGTGGGCGAGCACCGTCGGCGTCTTGCCCAGTCCCATGTCGAGGGCGAGACATCCACCGAGGCCTGCGTTGTCGAGGAAGTCGAGCCAGGCAAGGGCGTTGGCCTGATAGCCGCGGAGCTCACCGTTGAACCCGGTCGGGCGGGTTGGCGGATGCTCTGGGATCTCGGTCGCGCTGCGCAGCAGATCGGCCGCCCAGCCGTCGCCGGCGACCGAGACCGACCGGCCGAGCGCCGTACCGTCCAGACCCAACGCGTGGCGCAGCATGTCAGCGCCGGTCATGCGGGTCCGGCCGGCACGCTCGGCGAGCGCATCCGCGGCGGCCTCCAGATCGGCGTGATCGACCTCGACCCACTGTCCGTGGGACTTGACCATCGGGCGCGACTCCGTCGCCAGCCGCCTGATGTCGTCGGCGCTGAGCTCGACGTCGTCGAAGACCGCGGACCAGCGCACGCTGGTCAGCTGCTGAGCTCCGACGGCGGTCTCGGCTTCGATCGACGTGACCCGCAGCGACGGCGTGGCCTTCCGGCGGGACAGCGGTGGCACGCGCACGTCGAAGCCTGCGGCCGCCAGCACCGGACCGTAGGTGGCCATCAGATCCCACGCCTCGTCCTGGCTGAGGACCACCTGGCCTCTGCGCGAATCGCGACTGCGCATCAGCGGCGCATACAAGCGCTCGAGGCGCTCGAGCTCGCGCTTGAGGGTCTCCTTGCGCTTGTGGCTGGCGCGTGACATCGCCGCCTCGACGGTCACGTCCGGGCGGCCGTCGTCGTCCGTCAGGGTACGCACCAACCATGCATCGCCGTCGTCAGGCGGGTCCAGCTGAACGGTGAGCGTGATCTTGAGGGCGCCGGTGGCGCCGGCCGCCCAGGTCCGCAGCCCCCTGCTGATCTCGATGCCCTGCTGGTGCGGGGCCTCGAACGTCGCTCCGTCGAGCCTGCACAGCAAAGACTCGGCGACGTCGGACGCGGTACGGGGCTGAGGCGGTGGCGACGGTACTTCGACACGTCCGGCCCCGTCACGGCAGATCGCGTCGACGAAGCCGGCAACGACCATCTGAGTGACCGCGCGTGCGTCGCGCTGCCGCTCCAGTGCGGCCACGGTGCCCGGCATCGCGGTGGTCAGATCCGACAGTTCGGCGTGATCGATCAGGGCCGGCTCCCAATGGACCGCGAACTGCGAGCGGTTTCCAGCGGCATCGCCCACCTTGTGCAGCTGCGGCACCGCGCGGCCGCGCGACACGAGCCGGACCGCCAGCGCGGCGGCCAGCCCCATCCACGTCACACTCACTCCGCGTTCGTCATCACCACCGGCGCCGAGCGAGACCAGCCAGCCCAGGCTGCTGTGCACCGGCGCCGACACCGCAGGTGCCTTCGAGCCGTCGGGCAGCGGTACCGGATCGTGCGGCACCCAGCGGTCGACCGAGGCGCCCGCTGCGCCCAGCCGCTCGAGGACCGTCTCCCGCGGCTCGCTCGCGACGCGGTCGCCGGCCGACCAGGCGACGATGTGACCGGAGTCCCATGACAGCTGGAGCTGCGCCGTGCCGGTCCTGGATGCCTCAGCTTCGCTGTCGGGCTGGTGGCCCTGTCCGCCGGCCGGCACAGCTGGCTCGTCGAACGTCTCGTCCGTCAGCTCCGTCAACATCCGTTCAATGCGCGAGCGCTCGTCGTCGAAGTCGCCCAGCACCAGCGCACGCTCGGGTCCCGTCACGCTGTGGGACACGTGATCGATCGTCGCCAGCACCTCGGACCGCAACTCGTGCAGCGCGACGACCCAGTCGTCTTCGTGCGCCTCGAGAGTCGCGAGGTCGTCGTCAGAAGCGATCCCGTCGAGCTGCGCCTGGGCGAGGGTCTTGACCTCCAGCAGGCTCAGCGACTTGATCAATGTGTTCGTGCTGATGGCTCTCTCTTTCGCGCTCCATTGGCGCCGCGGCCAGCACGGTCCGGCCGGTCACGACCTACAGATCCCGCTGGCACCCGCGGCGCGTCGCCAGCTGCGACCCGGTCCGCCCGCGCCGCGCTTCAGTGCCCGTCAGCGACGCCAGCCGGCCACGCCGCCGCACCCGGCCCGGCCCCTCCCCCTGTCGGTGAGGTCGAGCCAACGGTTGACCTGCGGGTGCACCACCACTAACCACAACGTGGAGCTCCCGCGGCCGTCCCGCGGACCGGGCATCGGCAAGCGGTGTCCGCGCGACGCCACCAGCCTACCCCGCACTGGCGTCATTCACGTCAACCATTCAACAACAGCCAGCATTCCCTGCCGGTCAACCGCGTTCGCGTGGCCACGGGTCGTCAGCGCACCCGCTGCAGATATGGTTGTCAGCTCAGGTCTGGTCGCCCGCCGGCCGCGGTCAGCGTCGGGGCGCCAGCGGAGTGTGGAACAGACGATGCATGAGATGATCGTGGCATCAGGAGTCGTCAAGCGTTACGGCGATGTCGTGGCGCTCGACGGGCTGGACCTGGTGGTGCCGGAGGGCACCGTCCTCGCGGTGCTCGGTCCCAACGGCGCAGGCAAGACGACCGCCGTGCGAATCCTCACGACACTGCTCGAACCGGATGCGGGGAACGCACAGGTCGCGGGCATCGACGTGTGCGCTGACCCGGCCGGCGTGCGCGAACGCATCGGTCTTTCGGGACAGAACGCGGCCGTCGACGAAACCCTGACCGGCTTCGAGAACCTCGACATGGTGGGCCGTCTGTACCGCCTGGGACGTCGCCGGTCGATCGCCCGCGCCCGCGAGCTCCTCGACCAGTTCGACCTCTCCGACGCCGGCGACCGGCCCGTCAAGACCTACTCCGGCGGCATGCGCCGCCGCTTGGACCTCGCGGCCGCGCTCGTGGCCCAGCCGACGGTGTTGTTCCTCGACGAGCCGACCACCGGGCTGGACCCCCGCAGCCGGACCGGCATGTGGGACGTGATACGCACGCTCGTCCGCCGGGGCTCGACGGTGCTGCTGACCACGCAGTACCTCGAGGAGGCCGACCGGCTCGCCGACGACATCATCGTGATCGATCGCGGGCGAGAGATCGCGCACGGCACGGCCGACGAGCTGAAGCGACAGGTGGGCGGTGAGCGTATCGAGCTCGTCGTCTCGCAACCGTCCCAGCTGGAAGCGGCCAGAGCCGCGCTGGCCGGCGTGGCGGCCGGCGAGGTCGTCGCCGAAGACGGCGGTCGCAGGCTGACGGCGCCGGTCAGCACTGGCGCGTCGGCCCTGATGGCCGCGCTCCGGCGACTTGACGCCGAAGGTGTCGAACTGCTGGACGCCGGCATGCGCCGCCCCACGCTGGACGACGTGTTCCTGACGCTCACCGGCCGTTCGACCGGTGAGGACGACGAAACGGACGACACGGCTGCAGCGTCGCGGCGGACCGCCGAGGAGGCGAAACGATGACGAGCCTTCTCCACGCGTTCGCGGACGGCGCGGTCGTCGCCAAGCGCAACCTGATCAAGATCAAGCGCGTCCCGGACCTGCTGGTGTTCACGACGCTGTCGCCGATCATGTTCGTGCTGCTGTTCGGCTATGTGTTCGGCAGCGCGATCGCTGTGCCCGGCGTCAACTACCGCGAATTCCTGATGGCCGGCATCTTCTGCCAGACGGTGATCTTCGGCGCGACCATCACCGGCGCGGGGCTGGCCGAGGACATGCAGAAGGGCATCATCGACCGCTTCCGCTCGCTGCCGATGTCCCGCTCCGCCGTGCTGGTCGGTCGGACCACCAGCGACATCGTGAACAACGTGATCGTGATCGTCGTGATGTCAACGACCGGCCTGCTGATCGGCTGGCGGATCCGCACCTCGCCGCTCGAGGCACTCGGCGGGTTCCTGCTGCTGTTGGTGTTCGCGTACGCCATCTCGTGGGTCATGGCCTACATCGGACTGCTGGTGCCGAGCCCGGAGGTCGTCAACAACGCCTCGTTCATCGCGATCTTCCCGATCACGTTCATCGCGAACACCTTCGTGCCGTCGGAGAACTTCCCCCCGGTGCTGCGGACGTTCGCCAACTGGAACCCCGTGTCGTCGGCGACGCTGGCGGCGCGGGAGCTGTTCGGCAACACCAGCCCGCAGTTCGTGCCGCCCGACGTCTGGTCGTTGCAGCACCCCGTGGTCTACACCCTCGTCTGGGTCGTCATCATCCTGGCGGTCTTCGTTCCGCTGTCCATCCGCCAGTACCGGCGGGCCGCGAGCCGATAGGCGCGAGGACGCTCAGGCGGCGTCCTGATGCTGTGGCACGCGGCGCTCGACCAGGCGCCGCATCCGCGCCACCGACCGGCGCGCGAACCGCACCTGCAGCGTTCGGCCGAAGATCCAGAACCCGAAGCGGTGGACGGGATTGGGGATGTGCGCCGGGCTGGAACAGGCGTGGATCCGGAACTCGACATCTCCCGTGTCGATCCACTTGCGCACCTCGAAGTCCATCTGACCTCGCTCGAGGTGCCCCGCCAGCGTCCGGTAGTTCCACCCCCAGCACCGAAGCGGGCGACCATCGACGACGTCGCTGCGGTCGACCACCTCGCCCACCCGCACACCAAGCGGAAAGCGCAGGAACAGGAAGCGGCCCTCGAGCAGCATCTCACGCTCGCCCAGCGACACGTCGGCGAAGTAGACGGCCCGCACGAGGCCGGGGTCGGCGAACGCGTACGCTTCGCACAGCTCGCGGGCCACCGTCCACGAGCCGCCGTCGACGGGCGGACCAGGCGCCTCACGGGGCAGCGTCACGCGGTAGTCGTCGCTGTGCCAGCCGTCCTCGCACGCGTGGGTCCCCACGTCATCGGGATCGAAGTTGTAGGGCCGGCCGGGCAGTTCGAGCAGGGCGCGTGTGGCGCGCCCTGACACCGGCGCGGTGACCGCCGGGCGCCGGTCGGCCGCGACACCCAGCCACGGTCCGATGTCGTACCGCTCGGTGTTGACCGCGACGTTGCTCATCACGATGCCGCCGGCGAGCTTGGGCGCCCGGGTGCAGAAGTGCGACCACATGTATGCCTGCGCCTCGCGTGCCAGCGGCAGCGTGTCGTAGAGCACGCGGAACCTGGGGTCCCCGCTCCGGGCCCACGTCTCGATCTCGAACCGCTGTCGCCCCGACGGCGAGGGACCGCAACGGAACTCGATCTCCCCGGCCTCCATGTGCCCGGCGAGCGTCGCGAACCGGAAGCTCGTCGGCGTGCGGTCGATCACCCGCACGGGGCCGTCCCACGGACCCGGCAGGCGGACAACGAGCTCGGCGCCGACCTGCAGCGACCGGGAGCGCTCGTCGTCGTCGCGCTCGAACGTTGACATCTCGTCTGGCGCGGCGGAGTTGAGGTCGTCGGCCAGCGTGGAGATCAGTTCCTCGGGGCCCAGCTCGGCGTCGGTGAAATCGATCCAGAAGTGCCGGTGGTACAGCGCGCCGGTGCCGTCGGCCACCCGCTGGACGGTGGACGGACCGCCGGGAAGATCTCGTTCGAAGTCCGGGAGCGATCCGGCCTCGGATGTCCGGTCGCGGCGATACAGCGGGACCCGCGTGAACAGATAGCGGACGCTCGTGACGAACAGCACGCGCAGCCAGCGTCTGAGCTCATCGGCCGCCGAACGTGACGCGGGCAGGGGGCTGCTAGCGTTGCGGGCATCATGGTCGCTCTGCACACGCGCGTCATACCCGGTCGCGCCACCGTGACGCACGCGCCGCGCAGCCGCCGGACCCGAACGCTGGCCGCCGCCGCACGGATCGCGCACGACGTCGGACTGGCGGCGTGGTTCGGCGGCGGCGCGATGGGCGCGGTCGGTCTCAACGCCGCGACGCGCGAAGTCGACGATCCGACCCAGCGCATCCGCGTCGCCAACGCGGGCTGGTTCCGTTGGGCCCCGCTGGCCGCCGTGGCCATCGCCGCGCATCTCGGTGGACTGGCCGGGCGCACCCGGTGGGGCCCCACCGGGCCGCTGATCGGTCGCGATCAACCGCTGGCGGTCGTTCGGCTGCTGGCCACCGGTGTGGCGATCGGCGCGACGCTGGAGTCCGGCCGGTCGGGTCGTCAGGTGATCCGCGGTGGCGATGTCGCCGTGGCCACCGCCGTCGTTCCGATCTCGGACACGCCCGACGAGATCGCCGCCGCGATGGGCCGGCTGCGTGTCATGCAGTGGGTCATCCCAGGCGCGACCGCCCTGATCTGGGTGTTCGACGCGCTGCAGGACGACCGCCGGTAGGCCCTGGCCGCGAGCGTCGACGTGCCGCTGGAGTTCGCGCCCGTCGGCGTCTGGCGCTGTCGCGTCGGAGGCGGATCCCGGCGCGGGCGCCGATCTCAGCTCTCGACGACGGCGACGGCGCCGCCGCGTCGATGGTCGGATGCGGCGACCACTCCTGAGGCCGGGTCCCACCGCGCGGCCGTCACGCCGCCGAAGAACATGTGCGAGCAGCCGAACGGGCGCGTCTCGTAGTCCATCGGTGCGCCGATCGGCACGTCGGGCTCGTAGGTGATCACCCGGCGGTCGCCGACGGTCTCGACGTGCAACCGGTGGCGCTGGACCGCGGTGTCGAGGTCGGCACCCAGGTAGAGGTGGTGGTACAGGACCTGCGCCACGGCCGTGGTGATGCGCCCGGCGCCGGGCGAGCCGATCGCCAGGACCGCGCCGTCGGGGCCGCGGGCGACGGTCGGGGCCATGTTCGAGGCCAGCCGGGACCCGGGCGGCAGGCCGGCGATGCCCTCGGGGTGGAGATCGAACTCTCCGAGCGAGTTGTTGAGCCACATCCCCACGTCGGGCACGAGCACGCCGGAGCCGTACCCACCGGACGCCGTGACCGAACACGCCCAGCCGTCGTCGTCGACCGCCGACGTGTGGATCGTCGACGGCGCGCCGAGGAGGGCTTCGAGGTCGCCGTCGCGTGCTGTCGCGAGTAGCGCCATCGCCGCAGCCACCGCATCGGGACCGACGCCGGCGCCGTCGAGTCGTGCGGCACGGTAGCTCAGCACCGCGTCCTGGATCTGTGCGAGGGCGTGCGCGGCCGCGGTGTCCCACGCCCCTCCGGCGCGCGCCCGCAGCAACAGCAGCATGGCCGCCATGCACACACCGCCGATGGCCGGTGCGGGGTTGGTCGCCACGGTCCAGTCGCGCAACTCGACCGTTACGGCGTCGCGGACGACCGGCTCGTAGGACGCCAGATCCTCCGGCGTCAGCAGACCACCGCGATCGTGCACGAATGCGCCGACGGTCGCGCCGACAGTGCCGCGGTAGCAGGCGGCTGCGCCCTCGGCCGCGATCGTGCGCAGCGCGTCAGCGAGATGTGGCACGTGCAGGATGTCGCCCTCGCGGACAGGTTCGCCGTCGGTGCCAGCCAGCAACGCGACGCTCTCGGGCTGCCATCCGTAGATGGCGGGGTATGTCGAGCGCAGGAACGTCGCAGCGCCACGCGACACCGGAAACCCCCGGGACGCCCAGCCGGTCACCGGCTCGAGCACCCGATCCCACGGGAGCCGGCCGAACCGTCGCGACGCCTCCCCGAGCGCCGCGAACGCACCCGGTGTGGCCACCGACCCGTAGCCGACCCCCTGCGTCATGATGCCGCCGTAGTCGAACTCGGCGACGTGGATGCCGTCACCGAGTTGGACCCGGCCGTCGCCACGCGGGATCTCGGCGTACCCGTCGATGACGACCGGGGCGCCGTCGGGCGGCCAGACGGTCACGAAGCCGCTGCCGCCGGCGCACATGATGCCCGGTTCGGTGCACAGCGACGTGACAGCCGCGGCGAGCGCCGCATCGACGGCGTTGCCCCGGTCGACCATCGCCGCGCCGGCGTCAGCAGCGATCTGGCTGGCCGCAGCCACGCCGATGGTCGTCATCGTGTACTTGCCTCCTCGACCGGCGACCACCACGCGTGACGCCGCGCCCCTGCCAGTGTGCCCGAACTGCCAACAGCCCAGCCACCGATACGCCGGCTGCAGGCGAGCCGTGCGGCTGCGGTCGCGCGTTGACGATCGGCCGGCTCTCGCCGCGCGTCAGTGCGAGCGGTGCCAGGGTGGCGCAGGTGCGTCCATGCGGTCCAACTGCGATCGAACAGGACCGAACCGGTCGTCGTCGCGGTCCTGCCAGGCCCGCCATGCGGCGGTGATCTCATCACGATCGCGTGCCACGAAGTTCCACCACATGACAACCTGCTCGCCCAGCGGTTCACCCCCCAGCAGCATGCAGCGCCCACCGCCAGCACCGACATCGAGCGGCAGATCGGCGGCCCCTGGCGGCACCAGCGCCACCCATCCGTGTTCGACGATGTCCGCGCCGACCTTGATCCTGCCTTCGAGCGGGACCACGGCGTACTCGAACGAGTCGACGGTCGGGATGCGGGTCGCTCCCGGCCGCAGCGTGATCTCGGCGCCGACCAGCGGCGTGTCCGCGCGCGCCGGCGACGTCGCATCCCCGAGCGTACCGACGAGCACGTCCGCCTCGGCGTTGTCCAGGACGATGCGCGGCAGGTCCGGGTGATGCTCGAAGGCCGAGTCGCCGTGCCGCGTCCGCTCGGGCTGCGCGATCCACATCTGCACACCGCGCAGCGGTGCAGGGGCACCGAGCTCAGCATGCGCGATCCCGCGGCCGGCCGTCATCAGGTTGAGTTGCCCCGGGCGGATCAACTGCTCGGAGCCCAACGAGTCGCTGTGGACCGCCTCACCGTCGAGCAGCCATGTCACTGTCGCCAGGCCGATGTGCGGATGCGGGCCGACCTCCATGGGGTCGGGCTCCAGCGCGTCGGCGGGCAGGATCAGATCGGTGAAGCACCACGCGCCGACGGTACGACGGCCTTTTGTCGGCAGCACGCGGGCGATCCGCATGCCACCGACGGCCGCCTGCCGGCCTTCGCGCAACTCGACGCCCGCGAGGGCTTCGTCCTCGCATGCCGCGTCCCTCGGTTCGACCGGACCGCTCATCGGCGCCTCCAAGTTCCGTCGTCCGACGACTGCGTGACGCTCAAGTCTACGAAGCAGCGCGGTCGGAGATGTATGCCTCGGGGTCGGCGATGAGCGGATCGTGTGGGTACCCGACCCCCGGCGGCAGTCCGCGCACACGCCGGCGCACGATCGCGGCGGCCACGATCGCGCCCAGCGAGGCCGGCACGAGTGCCGCGACCACGATGAGCGCCCCTGGCGACAGCACGCGTAGGGCCACGCCAGCCAGCGCCTGACCGCTGCCCGCACCGATCAGAATCATCGCCGGGTACAGCGCGAAACCCTCCGCCCGACGAGGTGCCGCCACGATGCGCTGCAGTGCCAGACCGGCCAGCGCATTGAGGGGGGCGATCGGCACGCCGACCGCGAACAGGGCGATGCTCAGCAGCGCGATCGTCGGCGCGACACCCGTCGGCACGAGCACGGCGGCGAACACGACGAACAGCACTGCGGCGAGCATCCGTCCGTGACGCAGCGGATCACGCTGGTTCGCGGCCACCAGCCCTGCCAGCCCGCTGCCCAGCGCCGTCAACGCCAGCAGGGGGCCCGCCGCTGCCGGTTCCCACCCGAACGCCTCCAGGCGGGCCGGCATCGTGGCCTCCCATGCACCGAGAGCGAGACCCGGCCCGAACGCGAGAAGATACACGCTGGTCGCGCCACGCGTGCGCAGGGGCGCGGGACCGGCCCGCGACAGGTCGGCGACCGGCGGTCGCGTCGGCAACCCGCTCAGCAACCACGCGGCGATCCCGAATGCCGACGCCTGCAGCCACAGTACGCCGATCGGACCGATTACCAGTGCCGCCGCGCCTGCCAGCGCGGGCCCGGCGACGAAGGCGACCTCGACGAAGACCGCGTCGAGCGCGTTCGCGGGTTCGATCTCGGCGGCGGTGACCGTCGGCACGAGCAGCGCGCGGAACCCGCCGAGCAGCGCGGCCGACGCGACGCCGACCGTGGCGGACAGCACGCCCAGCACCCATACCGGGACGCCGGCGGTCACGGCAACGGCCAGCGCGACAACCACCGCGGCCGACAGCAGAAGGTCGCGGCGCAGACCGCTTCGCAGCTCCATGCGGTCGAGCAGGCGCCCGCGCGGCTGCGCCAGCAGCCCGCTCGTGAACGTCAGGATGCCCGCCAAGGTTGCCCCGGTGGCCAGCGAGCCGGTGGCGGCCTCGCCGACGAGCACCAGGGCCAGCAGGTTCATCGTCAGCGGAATGCGCGCGAACAGGTTTGCGACCGCCCAGCGGCGAAACAGCGGGTTTCGCAGCAGACCGCGCAGCGGGGAGTCGTGTGCCGTGGTCAACCCGGCTCACGCTACTGGTTCACGACGAAACCGCAGCGTCGGCGCAGACCACTCGGCGGCGCAGGCCCTGAACCCTCATCCGCGGGTCGATGCTGCCGACCTGCAATGAAGGTGACCGCACAAGCGCATGCGCAGCGGCCTCCGCGCGCGGGTGCACGGACGACAACCCGAACAGGAACGGCACGCGGTGGAGATCTTCGTTGCACGACAGCCCATCTTCGACGATCGGGAGCGCGTCGTCGGCTACGAGTTGCTGCACCGCGACGGCGCAGCCGCGCAAGTGGTCACGACCGATGCCGTCGCCGCGACCAGCCGGCTGTTGTCAGACCACGTCCTGGTCGAGGCCGGATCGCAGCTGACGGCCGGTCATCCGGCCTGGGTCCGGTTCCCGACCGCGATGCTCCTCGATGGTTCGCCGTTGCTCGTGCCCGCCCACCGCCTGGTCGTCGAGCTCAACACCAGGGACGTGGACGACGACATCATGGCCGCATGTGCCATGCTCTCCGACTACGGATACGTCATCGCGGTAGGACCGGTGGGTGACGTCACCGTCGACGACCGGCTGCCGGACGTCGCGGATGTGATCAGAGTGGACTTCCGCGCGACGCAGGGTGTCGCGCGTCGGGAGCTCGCGGCCCGCCTCGCCGGCCGCACGCGGCTGCTCGCGAGCCATGTCGAGACCCGAGACGATCAGTCGGAGGCGGTCGCGCTCGGCTTCGAACTGCTCCAGGGCAGCTTTCTGAGCCAGCCGGTCACGATGACCCGCCGGACGGTCGATCGGACCCGCCTCGGCGTGCTGGCGGCGATGGATGCCGTCGCTCGCGACCCGATCGACTTCGCGGAGGTCGAGCGGGCGATCAAGAGCGACGTGGCGCTGACCGACCGCTTGTTGCGCTACATCAACTCGGCCGCGTTCGCGTGGCGCGACCGGATCACCGCGATCCAGCAGGCCCTGGTCACGATGGGAGAGCGCGATGTCCGGCGTTGGGTCACGGTCAACAGCCTGGTCACCGTCAGTCAGAGCAGCAACCAGCAGCTGCTTGTCTCGGCGTTGTTCCGCGCGCACATGTGCGAACGACTCGCCGGTCTCCTACCGAGCGACGTCTCACAGTTCGATCTGTTCCTCACCGGCATGTACTCGCGAGTACCGCTGCTGATCGGCGCCGACCTGGCGACCACGGTCAACCTGGTGCCGCTGTCCGATCAGGTGCGCAACGCGCTGCTCGAGCACGAGGGCATGCTGTGGGAGGCGCTGCAGCTCGTGATCGCGTGGGAACACGGCGCATGGGACGACGTGGCCTCCGGTTGCGACGAGCTGGGCATCGAGCCCGAGGAACTCTCGGACTGCTATTCCCGTGCCGTGAACTTCGCGGACACGGTGACCGACGAGTCGGCGGTTCCGGCGTCAGCGCACGCCGGCAGGTGATCCGGCCTGCCCGCTCCCGTACGCCGTCAACGCGCGGAACGCGGCCCCGGTACCGAGCCCGAACACCAGGTGCGCCGACAGATCCCTGCCAAGCGTGACGGCGTCGTACTCCCACATCGGCTTGTACAGCTTCGCCAGCGGCAGCACCACGTAGCTTGCGAGCCATGCCGTCGTCCCGGTCGCCAGCCCGAACCGCGCACCCGCCGACGGTGTCGAGCCGACGACGAGACCGTGCAGAGCGCCCCAGCCGATGCCCGTCATCCAGTGGACGACGTTGGTCGTGAACCCGGCGGTGTGCGGCTTGAGCTGCACGTCGAACAGTCCCTCGACCACCCGCCGGCCGACCTGTGCCGGCGCCGCCGCCTGCTCGTAGCTGTCCACACCAGATGAGAACTCCCAGTCGGTGAAGCTGCTGGTGCCGCCGCCGCGTCGGTAGCGCCGGTACCACACCAGGTCCATCGCCAGCGTCCCCAGCGCGCCGGCGATCGCTCCGCCGACCACCGCGCCCAGTGGTGACATGTTCGTTCCGGCCATGATCTTCGACCTTCCGTTAGTCTCGCCCAGCACAACGGCACACGACGACCCGAGACTCCGCGTCGGCATCGTCGGTGACGATCGCCGCTCGGCGCCCGCCGGCAGCAGTGTGTGGTGTGGGCTGTCGTGACCGACCCGACTGTTGCGCCGACCGGAGCGCCGAGCAGGATGGTGAGCGATGGACCCGACCCGCAGCATGACCTGGCGGCGCCTCGCGTCACCGCCGGAGCCGGCCGGTGCGTTCGACCCGGCCCACGTCGACGAACTGCCGGCGCCCGCGAGCCGGCTGCTGCGTCACGCACTGCGACCCGGTGTCCCACTGGCATCGAACGTGCTACTCGACATGGCGGGCGAGATCCGCCTACGACGGTGGATGCCGTTCCGCGCACGACAGGTGATCGCAGCCGGCACGGGCTTCGTGTGGGCGCCACGGGTCGGCCGACGCCCGCTTGTAATCACGGGCGCGGACACGCTCATCGACGGACGCGGCACGCTGGACTTCCGGCTCTGGGGACTGATGCCGGTCGCCCGCGAGTCGGGTTCGGACATCGACCGCAGCGCAGCGGGTCGTCTGGCCGCCGAGACAGTCGCGTGGCTGCCCCAGGCCCTGGTACCAGCCATGGGCGCCAGATGGACCGCGGTCGACGACACCCGCGCGACCGTCACCCTGCCGGTGGGCGACCAGTCTGCCGACGTGACGGTGACCGTGGATCCGGATGGCCGGCTGCGCGAGCTGTCTCTGCAGCGCTGGGGTAGTCCAGACGACCACCCGGCCGGCGCCCACCCCTTCGGCGGCGACTTCGACGACGAGCGGACCTACGGCGGTGTCACGATCGCATCCGCCGGCCGCGTCGGCTGGTGGTGGGGCACCCCCCGGCAGACCGACGGCGTGTTCTTCCGCTACCGCATCACAGCGGCCGAGTTCCGCACAAGTGCCGGCGCCCACGACGGGTGACGGGGCCGCCGGTCCCGCGGCCGACCAGCGACCGCGGCTGTCCTACCGTCGCCCCGTCAGGCAGTCCGAGACGCCCGCGGTGTCGTCGGCCGCGCGGTCCTCGTCGACGAGACCGACGAGCGGCCGGATCCGGTCGCCACGGCCGTCGCTGCTGCGCCGGAGTTCAGCCCCGCTGGGGTACAGTGACCCGCGCGGCTGTCGGCATTGTCGCCAAACGACATAGCGAAGGACTCGAGCGTGACCGGGACCCCATCACCGTCACTCGACGTCGCCGCGGCGTTCCGCGCCGGATGGCGCGGCTTCACGGGCAACATCGGTCCACTGCTCGTCGTCGCGCTCGTAGTGTGGGTTGTCACCGGCAGCGTCAACTGGTTGTTCAACGACACCACAGGTGTGGTCCAGTTCCTGGGGTCTGTGCTGTCGTTCTTCCTCGGACAGCTCGTCGCCGTCGTGTGGATCACCCTCGCCCTTCGCATCATCGACGGAGGCGAGATCTCCGAACAGTCGCTGCTGCCGAACGGCGCGACGCTCGTGTCCTACATCATCGCCTCACTGCTCTTCTCGTTGATGTTCGGAATCGGCCTCGTCCTGCTGATCATCCCCGGCATCTTCGTCGCGCTGATCTTCGGTCTCTACGGGTGGGCGCTGGTCGACAAGCAGCTGCCACCGATCGACGCGCTGCGCGCGAGCAGTCAACTGACCAGCGGTCATCGCGGACAGCTGTTCGTCTTCGGCCTGGCCGCCATCGGGATCAACATCGTGGGTCTGCTCCTGCTGCTCGTCGGCGTGCTGGTCACGTCGGCGGTCACGCTCATCGCCGCCGGTCACGTGTACCGCCAGCTTGACGGATCCCTCCAACCGGCCCCCTAGTCCCGTCTCCCGGCTCCCAACGCTGGGGAGCCAAACCGTCGCATCGACCACTGCGCTGCCCAACGTGGTCGCTCGGCTCCCGGTGCACACAACAGCCGGCCTGCGGAGCCACATCATCAAATCGACGGATGCGCTTCCTATGACGTCTCGGTCACGCTGAACACCACGTCCTTGACAGGCGCTGGACGAATGGGCGCTCGACTTCGGTCAGCGGCCGGCGTTGCGTAGGGTCTCAGCGCGTACGGCTGAAAGGAACGATGTGCGCTTCACCCGGGTTCTTGTCGCGCTCGCGCTCGTGTTCGGCATGGTGGGTGCCAGCCCCGTGGCGGCCGGCGCCCGGCCGCCCGCGGACCGTCCCGCCGGACGCTGGATCGTGACGCTGAAGCCCGGGGCCGCACAGCCGAGCCGGGTCGCCGCCGATCACGCCCGGGGTGGCGCCGCCTCCGTCAGTCACCTCTACGACACCGCGGTCCGCGGCTATGCCGCCGCGATGAGTCGCAAGGCGCTGGCACGCGCGCGCAACGACGCCCGTGTCGCGGCCATCGAGCCCGACCACACCGCTGTCGCGTTCCACCACAAGCCTGGCCACCGCGGTGGACCCGGCGGCGGTGATTCCGCTCCTGCCCCCGAGCCCGACCCACCGTGTGACGACACCGAACTCGTGCCGTGGGGTGTGGAGCGCGTCGGCGCGCTGCTGAGCGGCTCCGCAGGAATCGCCGATGGCAGCTGCGACAACGGGCCGACCGGCGCGACCGTCTACGTGCTCGACAGCGGGGCGACCTCACCGGACCTCAACGTCGTCGGCTCCCGCAACTTCACACGGGGTCGCAACAGGGACTGCAACGGCCACGGCACCCATGTGGCGGGGACCGCGGCGGCGAGGGACAACGGCACCGACGTCATCGGCGTCGCGGCCGGTGCCCAGGTGGTGGCCCTGCGGGTGCTCGGCTGTGACGGGACCGGCCGCTACAGCGCGGTCATCGCCGCCATCGACTACGTCGCCGGACGTGGCGGTGGCACGCGCGTCGCCAACCTGAGCCTCGGCGGTCCCGCCAGCACGACGCTCGACAACGCCGTGCGCGGTGCCGTGGTCAGGGGTGTCTTCTTTGCGATCGCCGCCGGCAACGCCAACGCCAACGCCTGCGGCTACTCCCCCGCAAGGGTCGGTGGTGAGCCCGGCGTCGTCACCGTGGGAGCCACGACGTCATCAGACAACCGGGCGTCCTTCAGCAACTACGGACCATGCGTCGATCTGTGGGCGCCGGGCGTGAGCATCGAGTCCCTGGCGGTCAACGGAGGCGTCACGACGATGTCCGGCACGTCGATGGCGAGCCCACACGTGGCCGGCGGCGCCGCACTGTGGCTCAGCTCGAACAGCGGTGGCCCGGCGGCGGTGGAGGAGGCGCTGAAGGACTCCGCCGCGTCGTCGTCGGCGGGCCCGCTGCTCAACGTCAGCACCTATTGACACGCAAGGCGAACCTGCGCGGACCACGGTCGGTCGTCAGTCGGCGGCCGGCCGCGCGGGCTCGTCGGGGTTGCTGTCAGTTCGTGTCTGGCTGGGTTGACGGTTGTGGGCGTTGTTGTTCCAGTGCGGCGACGCGTTGGCGGGTGGGGACGACGACGTCGGGGTTCAGCGACAGCGAGTCGATCCCG
>JAHELV010000024.1:52912-60278 GCA_024644015.1 Nitriliruptorales bacterium | reverse complement strand
GAGATAGTCCGAAACGACTACGCACAGTCGCGGTGAAGCCGGGACAGCTACGATCGGCCCTGCGGGCTCACGCGCGGCGTTCCTGGAGACGTCGTCAGCGCTGAAGCCGCATCGGAGGTCACCAATGAGCTACCTGCGAGTAGGTGCGACGACGGCGTTGCTGGTGCTCGCCCTGACCGGGTGTGCCCCCGGACCCAACCCGGACGTTGGGATCGCCGCTGACAACGGTGTCGTCGCCGGATTCTGGCTCGGCCTGTGGCACGGCTTCATCCTGCCCGTGACCTTCCTCATCTCGCTGTTCACGGATCAGGTCACGATCTACGAGGTGCACAACAGCGGCAACTGGTACGACTTCGGGTACGTCCTCGGGTTGGGGACGTCAGTTGGCGGAGGTCCGTTCGGCGCCCGTTCGGCACGACGAGGACGGTGATCGGTCCCGGCGCGCGACCTCCCTTGTCTCGGCCGGCAGCTGCGTCACTCACGCCGCGCGCGCTGACGGTACAGCCGTAGCAACTGACGGCGTCGACTGCCATTCAGCAACAGGGTCGAGCCCGGGCAGGCGTTGCTGCCCGGGCTCGCCCGGCCGTCGGTCATCGGTGTTCGGTCGCCCCAGCGACGGGTGGCCTGGAGCTGAGCCCGCGGTTACGACCAGGTGGCGCCGTTCACATAGGCGCGGAACTGGCTGAACAGCGCAACGTCGGCGTCGGATGTCCCGTCGTCGGACGACTGTGCCGTCGAGGCGCCGCTGGTGTCGGAGGCCATGGCCGTCGTGGTGCCCGCGACGAGCATCGCGAGCATCGCGAGTAGCGCCACCAGCATCTTCCGTGACCGCAGGCCGGCGCCGTCGAACCGACCGGCGACCGTCGAAGACCTTCCAGGTGTGACAGCCAGCGAGGCCGGTGGGCGGGTGACCGGTTGCGTCTCCCATGGGGCTCCGAATCGTGGTCGGGCCGGCCCGGTGCGCCGCGTGCGGCAGACTGGCGGCCATGCCTGCACCGCTGTCGTCGTTCCTGCCCGCCGCGCCCGCCGCGACCGAGGCGTTGATCGACGCGTTCACCGACTGGTCAGCGGAGCGCGGGTTCACCCTGTACCCGCACCAGGAGGAGGCGATTCTCGAGCTGCTGACCGGCAGCAACGTGGTGCTGTCCACGCCGACTGGCTCGGGCAAGTCGCTGGTGGCGTTGGCGGCGCACGCGCGATCGATCACGGGCGGCGGCCGCTCCTGGTACGCCGCACCCGTCAAGGCGTTGGTCAGCGAGAAGTTCTTCGACCTGTGCGCGGAGCTCGGTGCCGAGCACGTCGGCATGATGACCGGCGACTCGTCGTTCAACGCCGGCGCGCCGGTCATCTGCTGCACGACCGAGGTGCTGGCGAACGTCGCGTTGCGCGACGGCGACCGCACCGAAGCCGAGACAGTCGTGCTCGACGAGTTCCATTTCTACGGTGACCCCGACCGGGGCTGGGCATGGCAGGTGCCGCTGTTGAACCTGCCACAGTCGGCGTTCCTGCTGCTGTCGGCGACGCTGGGCGACATGACGTTCCTGGCAGACGACCTCAGCAGGCGCACGGCGCGCGACACCGTGGTCATCGCCGACGCCGAACGGCCCGTGCCGCTGTCGTTCGAGTATCACCGCAGCCTGCTGCACCACACGATCGACGGGCTGCTGGCGCGGGACGCCGCACCGCTGTACATCGTCAGCTTCACCCAGTCCGACGCGGTGGCCCAGGCCAACGCGATCGCCTCGGTCACCAGGAAGCTGTCGGACGACCGCAAGGAGACGGTCGGCGCCGAGCTCGTCCACGCCAGGCTGACGTCGGGGTTCGGGCGCGATCTGGCACGGCTGCTGCGCAACGGTGTCGGCGTCCACCACGCCGGGATGCTGCCGCGCTACCGCCGTGTCGTGGAGCGGCTGACCCAGCAGGGCGCGCTTCGCGTCGTGTCGGGTACCGACACCCTCGGGGTCGGCGTGAACCTGCCGATCCGCACGGTCGTGCTGACCCGCCTCTACAAGTACGACGGCAGCGAGAACCGACTGCTGACCGCTCGCGAGTTCCACCAGATCGCAGGTCGTGCGGGGCGCGCGGGATACGACACCAAGGGCCTGGTCGTCTGTCAGGCGCCCGAGCACGTCGCCGAGAACGAGGCCGCGCTGGCCAAGGTCGCCGACGACCCGAAACGCAGACGCAAGCTGCGCCGCGCCAGTCGACCCAAGGGGTTCATCCACTACGACGAGGCCACCTTCGAACGGCTCCAGGTGGCTCCACCGGAACCGCTGCAATCGTCGTTCCGGGTCACGCCCGGCATGCTGCTGCAGCTGCTCGACCGGCCCGGTGACACCTGGGCCGCGGCGCGCTCGCTGCTGCTCGACAACCACGAGCCGCGGGAGCGCCAGCGCACCCACATACGCCGGGCGATCGGGCTGTACCGGGCGCTGCGCGACGCCGGCGTCGTCAGCCGCCTGGACGAGCCCGACGCCGACGGGCGCCTGGTCGTCGTCGACCACGAGCTGCAGGAGGACTTCGCGCTCAACCAGCCGCTCGCGCCGTTCCTGCTGCACGCCCTGCCGACGCTGGACCGCGACGACGAGGCCTATCCGCTGTACGTGCTGGCGCTGGTCGAGAGTGTGCTCGACCAGCCGTGGCCGATCCTGTACGGGCAGCAGGACAAGGCACGCGACGAGGCGATGAACGAGCTGAAGGCCGCCGGCGTCGAGTACGAGCAGCGCATCGAAGCGCTCGAGAAGATCCGCTGGCCGCAGCCGATGGCCGAGCAGATCTACGACGTGTTCGACGACTGGCGCACCCGCAACGCGTGGATCGAGGATCGCAACATCGCACCGAAGGGTGTCGTCGCCGACATGTGGGACCGGGCGATGGACTTCCCCGACTTCGTCCGCCACTACGGCATCAAGCGCAGCGAGGGCCGCCTGCTGCGCTACCTGTCGGACTGCCTGCGCACCATGGAGCGCACGGTGCCCGACGACGTCAAGACCGAGGGCGTCGAGGACCTGCTCGACTGGCTCGCCGCCGTGATCCGGGCGACCGACTCGAGCCTGGTCGACGAATGGCAGGCGCTCCTGGACCCTCAGGCAGTCGACGCGCATGCAGTGGTGCGCGAAGAGTCTCGCGTCGAGCCCGAGGAGGACCACGACATCACCGCCGACCGGCGGGCGTTTCGTACGCTGGTGCGAACCCGGGCGTTCCGCTGGGTGCACCTGGCCGCCGCGCGAGCGTGGGACCGTCTGGCCGAGGACCTCGTACAAGCCGGTGATCGCAGCTGGTCGGTGGCGCGGCTCGCTGACGAGTTCGCCCAGTACTTCGCCGAGCACGACGAGATCCTGGTCGGTGGCGACGCGCGCGGGCCTGCGCTGTTTCAGCTCGACGACGGCGACGCGACGATCTGGCGCGTCGAACAAGTGCTGCTCGACCCGCACGACGATCGCGAATGGTACCTGGGAGCGACGGTCGACCTGCCCGCCAGCGGTGCGGCGGGCGAGATCGCCGCGTCCTTCTCGGGCCTCGAGCGCCGCTGACGCTGCCGGCCGCGGGCGGCGGCCACGTGCCTGTTGCGCCGCGGCCGTCGTGGCCGACTGGCATCATGCGGTCACCGTGCTCCGGTTCCCGGGTCATGTGCCCGGCGACGATGCGGGAGGAGGACCATCCTGGTCACCATCGGCTTGCTGCTGTTCGACGGTGTTGAGGAGCTTGACGTCGTCGGGCCCTGGGAGGTCTTCACCGCGTCCGCGCTCCTGCTCGACGAGGCGGGTCTCGAGCCCGATACGGTCGTCACCGTCGCTGAGGACTCCGGCCCTGTGTCGTGCGCCAAAGGGATGCGGGTGCTGCCAGACCACACGCTGGACGATCACCCGCCGCTGGACATGGTGCTCGTTCCGGGTGGTCGAGGGACGCGGGAGCAGGTCGACAACGCGGATCTGCTGGCCTGGCTGGCGGCCGTCGGCCTCGACGCGCGGTGGGTGACCAGCGTGTGCACCGGCTCGCTGCTGTTGTGGGCCAGCGGCCTGGCCAGGCACAAGCGCGTGGCGACGCACTGGCGGTTCGAGGACGAGTTCGCACGCAAGGGCGACGTTCGGATCGTCCGCGACGCGCGTTGGGTGCGCCACGGCAAGGTGGTCACCAGCCAGGGCGTGTCGGCAGGCATCGACATGGCATTGTGGCTCGTCGGACAGATCCACGACCCCGCTCACGCCCGGGCCACCCAGCGCTACATCCAATACGATCCCGCACCGCCCTACGCTGC
Organism: Nitriliruptorales bacterium; assembly: GCA_024644015.1. Taxonomy (GTDB): domain Bacteria; phylum Actinomycetota; class Nitriliruptoria; order Euzebyales; family JAHELV01; genus JAHELV01. Next base: position 56,020 of record JAHELV010000024.1, on the reverse strand, counting down.
GGAGGTGTGACCGGGGATTCGATGGCCGGCCGCGACGCGACGCTGTTCAGCGGCCGTCCAGCCCGACGGCTCCGCAGGCCCGCGGGTCAAGATGTCGGCAGCGGCGTGGCCACTGGGTTCTCGCTCGCACCGGGCGGCCGTTTCGAGCCGCCCGGACCGCCGCCGTCGGGCGTGCCGGCGGCATCCGCGTCAGCCGCCGTCTCCGATGGCGTGTCGGGCGGCGGGTCGCTGCGACCGGGGTCCGTGGGTGCGCCCGCCGGGTCACCGCTGTCGCCGGCTTCCGTCGGCGGTGCGGTGGGGCCCGGCTCTGTCCGGTCACCTTCGGTCGCCGGCGATCCGTCGTGTCCGGTGTCGGCAACCTTGTCGGCGGGGGTGTCAGCGGTCGTCACGCTGCCGTCGCTCGGGCCGGAGGTCCCGTCGTCGTCGCGCGCCGATGGGCCGGAGGTTCTCGGCGGAGCGCCGGCGTCCTGACCAGGAGCCTCGTCATCGGCAGTCCCGTCGTTCGGATTCTCGGTGGCGGGCGTGCCCCGCACGGTCCAGGTGTCTCCGAACGCCTCCGAACGGGGGTCGGACGTCATGAACGCGCCGGCACCGACGGTCAGCAGGCTCAACACGACGAACGCGACGATGCCGGTCCACCAGCGTCGCCGGGTGCGTCGGCCACCGTCGCGAGCTTCGAGCAGCCAGCCCGGCACTTCGGGCTCGTCGTCGTAGGGCCGCCGGTCCCACCGTCGCTGAGGTCGCTCGGCGACCGCCGCTGCCGCGGAGCCCGTGTCGGCGTCGGCGGTCGGCCGCAGGTCGGCAGCGTCATGGAGCTGCGCAGCGCCGGCGGCCTGCGACGCCGTCGCCGGCGTGGAGAACGGGATGACCCGCGCCTCGTGGGACGGGTGGCTCACGTCGGTGGTGACCAGAGCCGCTGTGCGCGCCGCGCCCTGGGCGACGGCATGCTTGGGATGCGCGTCGACGGCGATCGGCCGGCCGAACGCGCCCGACACGAGCTCGGCGACCAGCGGGATGCGTGACGAGCCGCCGACCAGCAGCACCGCGCTGATCTGCTGCGGCTCGACCGCGGCGGCGACCAGCGCACGGCGCATCGCGGCGATCGTCGACTCGAGGGTCGGACGGATCATCCGCTCGAACTCTGCCCGCGTCAGCCGTACCTCGGTCTGCACCTCGGGCAACAGCACCGGGATGATGGCGTCGGTGTCCGTCGACAGCGCCTCTTTGGCCTCGACGCACTCGCGGCGCAACCGGGTCAGCGCCCGCAAGGCTGCCGGATCGGCTGCGTCCACCTGTTCGAGCGCGCCACCCAGCGCGCCGCGGACGTGACCGACGACGGCCTCGTCGAAGTCGATCCCGCCGAGTCGTTCGATCCCCTCGGGCCGGCCGAGGATGGCGAAGCCGTCAGTGGTCTTGCGTAGAATCGCCACGTCGAACGTGCCGCCGCCCAGGTCGTACACACCGACGAGCGAGCCCGGCTCGACGCGTTCGTTGGCAGCGTAGGCGATCGCGGCGGCCTCCGGCTCGGTCAGGGCAGTGGCGTCGCCAGTGTCTGCACCGCGCAGGCACTGGGCGAACAGCTCCTGCTTGTAGGGGCCCCAGTTCGCCGGGTGGCTGACCGCCAGGTGACTCGGCCGCGCGCCCTCCAGTTCGCTGACCCGCGTGACCACGGCGTCGAGCATGGTGCCGAGCAGCGCCTCCGCCGAGTAGGGCGTGCCGCCCAGCAGCAGGGGGGTGGGATCGCCGATCCGGCGCTTGAACTCGCGTGCCACGCGGTCCGGTTCCGACGGGCCACGTCGATCGGCCGCCTCACCGGCGAGCACCGTGCCGTCGGCCGCTAGGTGGACCACCGATGGGATCGCCGCCGACCGGTTGCCGAGACCGATCATCTTGACCTGTCCGTCGCGCGCGATTGCCGCCGCTGTATAGGTCGTGCCGAGATCGACGCCCAGCTGGTAGCTGCCTGCTGCGCTCATTGGTGACTGCCCGCCTCGAAGTTGCCCGCGTCCGATGCCCCCGGCACGCCCCGCTTGTACGAGGGTGGTCGCGACAAGATCGGTACGCGTCCTCAACATTGCCGATCGCGATGTCATGAGTCCCCCTAATCGACCCCCTAATCGGATCGGCGATCCCCTATCCGCCCCCGGGTGTCGACCCCGACCGCGCGCAGCAAGGAGGGGGCACATCCCCGACGCGACGGCTGCGGTGGGCTCCTACGGTCGTGACAGTCCTCGAGAGCGGGTCCGAGGCAACTACGTAATTACGATCAAACACAGGAGTAGACAGATGAGTGTCAAGGAGATCTACGGCACGCTGCACGACTTCCTCGTCGAGTGGCTGACCAACAGCGGGTTCCGCGACGACTACGACGGCGACCTCGAATGGGCGCTCGAAGACCACGGGTTCGACGACGTCGACCCGCAGACGCTGCTGGAGTGCCTGCCGCTGGTCGCCGAGGACCTTCCGCTGGTGCACCAGCAGGCGATCTACGAGTACATGAACACCGTGTCCAACGTCGACTCCGGCAGCACGTTCGCCGTCAACCAGGGCGGCGGAGCCCCCAGCGGCGCCCAGGGCGGTGGCGGCAACGGTGGGCACCACGCAGCCGGAGCCGCGGCGGCCGAGTCGCAGCACGCCGACGAGCCGATCGACGAGGTCATCCGCCACATCTACAACATCCAGAACGTCACCGAACAGAACTACAGCTACATCGATGACAGCGGCGACGTGACGACCACCATCAACTCGCTGGGCGACGTCGACCTCGACCAGGTCGTGGCCACCGGCGATGGCGCGGTCGCCGCGGGCGGCGACGTCGAAGGCGTCAGCACCGGCATCAACAACGGCATCGTCGCGGGCGACGACGTCGAGGACGCCGAGGTCACCAACGTGGCCGGCGACCGCAACGTGACCGGCGAGCTGGGCGACGCGACCGTCGTGACCGGCGACGACAACGTGCTCGCCAAGGACTCGACCGTCATCGACGGTGACTTCGACGGGCAGTTCGTCGGAGGCGACATCGACGCCGACGACTCGGCGTTGAACTTCGGCGACGGTCAGGTCGCCCTGGACGACTCGGTCGACAACTCGGTGCGGATCAAGGACTCG
>JAHELV010000024.1:0-52812 GCA_024644015.1 Nitriliruptorales bacterium | reverse complement strand
AGTCCGACCACTCCAAGCACCTCAAGATCGAGGACTCGGGCAACACCGACAGCTCGACCAACCTGGATCTCGAGGTCGAGGACTCGTTCCAGGACAACAGCGACCACTCGGTCGACACCGATCTGGACGTCGACATCGAGGACTCGTTCACCAACGACGAGGACAACGACACCATCACCAAGTCGTACGAGGAGACCGACCTCGACGTCGAGATCGACGTCTCGGAGGACGGCGGTGGCCACCACGCCCACCACGGATGACCGTCGCACAGGTGGCCACCTGACCACCGCGCGCTAGGGTCGACGGCCGGCAGCGATCGCTACCGGCCGTCATCCGTGTTCTACGACAGGCAACCATCGGGGGTGAGCGGTGCGCACCACGCAGACCGTCGCGGCCAGTGACGACCCGGTCATCGGTGTGCTCGATCTGGCGCAGCGCGCGACCACGGCGTACGAGCGCCCGGATCTGCGTACGCAGATAGAGCGGGTGCGCTCGCGTGTGACCGACCCGGTCAGCCGGGTGCTGGTCGTCGGCGAGTTCAAGCAGGGCAAGAGCTCGCTGGTCAACGCGCTCGTCGGAGCCCCCGTGTGCCCCGTCGACGACGATGTCGCCACGGCGGTGCCCACGGTGGTGCGGCACGCCGCCACGCCGGAGGCATTCGCGCTGTGGGCAGGTGACGGCGCCGACGGACGGCCGCGGCGCCGGCCGATCGCACTCGACGAGGTCGCCGCATTCGTCTCCGAGACGGGAAACCCGGGCAACGAGCGCAACCTGCAGGCCGTCGAGGTCGGAATGCCGCGGGACCTGCTCGCGTCCGGGCTCGTCCTCGTCGACACTCCGGGGGTCGGAGGCCTCGGCTCGACCCACAGCGCCGCGACCGTGGCCGCGTTGCCGTCCGCCGACGCCGTGCTGCTGTGCACCGACGCCTCCCAGGAGCTGACCGAGTCCGAGCTGGCGTTTCTCCAGATGGCCCGCGATCTGTGCCCGACGATCGCCTGCGTGCTGACCAAGACCGACTTCTATCCGCAGTGGCGCACGGTGGCCGACCTCGATCGCGCACACCTTCAGACGCGGGGCCTGCGGGCCGAGCTGCTGGCCACCTCGGCGCCCCTGCGATCCTTCGCGGCCGCACACAACAACCGTGAGCTCAACGTCGAGTCGGGCTACCCGGCGCTGCTGGCGTACCTGCGCACGGGCGTGGCGGGCAACGCCGCGGAACTCGGGCGCCGGGCCGCCGCCCACGTGGTCGCCGGTGTCGCCGATCAGCTCGAAGCGCGCTACCGTGCCGAACGTGACGCGTTGGCCGATCCGGACCGGTCGGCCGAGCTGATCGCCGAGCTCGAACGCGCGCAGCACCGCGCCACCGAGCTGCGGGACCGGGCCGCGCGTTGGCAGCAGACGCTGTCGGACGGCATCGCCGATCTGGCGGCCGACGCCGATCACGACCTGCGTTCGCGGACGCGCGCGATCGTCACGCGGGTCGACGACGCGGTCGCCGACGTTGATCCTGGCGAGATCTGGGCCGAGCTCGAGCAGTGGCTGTACCGCATGGTCAACACCGAGGTGGCCGCCAGCTACGCAATGGTGACCCGGCGCGCACGTGAACTGGCGGACCGGGTCGCCGAGCACTTCGCCGACCAGCAGGCCGCGCCGCTCGCCGGTGTCGGTGTCGACGTGCCGCTGGACCGGCTGGAGCAGGTCCGTCCGGCCCAGCCGGTGGACGCGGGCGCGACCAGCCTGGCCAACAGGGGGCTCACCGCGCTGCGTGGCTCGTACGGCGGAGTCATGATGACGGGCATCATCGGCAGCGTGATGGGGTTCGGGCTGTTCAACCCGGTGTCGCTGAGCTTCGGTGTCGTGCTCGGGCGCAAGGCGATCCGCGACGAGAAGGAGCGCGCACTCAACCAACGCCGGCAGCAGGCCAGACAGGCGTGTCGCTCGTACGTCGACGAGGTCGGCTTCTCGGTGGGCAAGGACGCCCGGGACGGTCTGCGCCGGCTGCAACGAACACTGCGTGACGTGTTCAGCGAACAGGCCGTCGCCCTTCAGCAGAGCACCTCCGAAGCGCTCGACGCAGCCAAGCAGGCGGTGCGCGCAGATCAGCAGGAGCGCGCCCGACGCCTGGGCGACGTGGACGCCGAGCTCGCCCGCATCGCCGGCCTGCGCGACGCCGCCCTGCAGTTGGTCGCGGACGACGGGGATCGGCGATGAACGCCGGCGAGGGCAGCGCCGTCAGAGATCGGGTCGCGGCACTGTTGGAGCGCGCGCGCGAGCGCTACGCGGACACCGGCGCCGAACAGGACCTGCGCGCAGCCAGGGAGCGCATCGACGAACCGCTGCGGGTCGCGCTCGCCGGCAAGGTCAAGGCTGGCAAGTCGACCCTGCTCAACGCGCTCGTCGGCGAACGGCTGGCCGCGACCGATGCGCGCGAGTGCACGCGCATCATCACGTGGTATCGCGATGGGCTGACCTACCGGGTCTCGGCGCACGCCGCCGACGGTGCACCGCAGCCGCTGGCCTTCCGGCGTGGCGAGCAGGCGCTGACGATCGACCTGGAGGGCCGCGACCCGGCGTCGATCGACCGTGTGGTCGTGGAGTGGCCCGCGGCGACGCTGCGGTCGTTGACGCTGATCGACACGCCGGGGATCGGTTCAGTGTCGGCGGAGGTGTCGGCCCGCACCCACGCCTACCTCGCACCGGACGATCGGCCGGGCGCCGCCGACGCCGTGTGCTACCTGATGCGGCATCTTCATGCGTCGGACGCTCGGTTCCTCGAGTCGTTCCGCGACGATGTCGCCGCGCAGGCCGCCCCCATGAACGCGGTCGGCGTCCTGGCCCGGGCCGACGAGGTCGGTGCGGGACGGCTGGCGGCGTTGGAGTCCGCGGCGCGGATCGCGGGTCGGTACCGGCAGGACGCGCAGGTGCGGCGGCTGTGCCAGACCGTGCTGCCCGTCGCTGGTCTGCTGGCGGAGACCGGTGCGACGCTGCGTGAGGACGAGTTCCGCTCCCTCGCCGCGCTGGTCGCGCTCGACCGCGAGACGCTCGACCGGTTGCTGCTGTCGGCCGACCGGTTCGCTGCGGCCGACGCGCCCTCTGACCTCGACGCCGATGTCCGGCGGTCGTTGCTGTGCCGGCTGGGGGTCTTCGGGATCCGGTTGAGCCTGGCGCTGATCCGCAGTGGGCAGGCGACCACCGCAGCGGCCCTCGCGGACGCACTGGTGGCACGCAGCGGTGTCGGGGCGTTGCGCGAGACCCTGCTCGTCCAGTTCGCGCGGCGTGCCGATCTGTTGAAGGCTCGCTCTGGCCTGGCGGTGCTGTCGTCGGTGCTGTACTCGCACCCCTCCCGGGGCGGCGACGACCTTGCACGCGAGTTCGAGCAGATCGTCACCGGCACCCACGCGTTCGCCGAGGCCCGGTTGCTCAACGCGCTGCGTGCCGGGACCGTCGCGCTGGACGACGCGGCCTCGGCCGAGGCCGAGCGGCTGCTCGGTGGATACGGCGCCGATCCGTTGACCCGACTGGGACTGTCGTCGGACGAGGGCGCACGACAGGACGGCGACGTGGTTCGTCAGGCGGCGCTCGACGCGTGGGCACGCTGGCGGAGCCGCGCCGAGCATCCGCTGGCAGCGAGGGCGACGGTCGAGGTCACGGCGATCGTCGCCCGCAGCTGTGAGGGCATCCTGTCAGACCTGGCCGCGGGCGACGAACGCGCGGCGCGTGGCCGGCCGCGGGCGTCTCTCTAGACGACCGCGACGTGGCGCCGCAGCGCCAGCAGCAGCTCGGCGCGGGTCTTCACCCCCAACTTGCGCCGGATGCGGGCCACGTGATGCTCCACGGTCTTCGGGGCGATGTACAGCTGGCCACCGATCTCGCGGTACGTCAACCCCGCGAGCAGATGCGCGGCGACGTCGCGTTCGCGCGGCGACAGGTCGCTGGTGGCGGCGGCCAGCTGCGGCGTTCGTTCGGCCGTCAACCCGCGCGCGAACTGGAGCAGCTCACGCATCGCGCTGCGATCGGTCAGGCGGATGGCGGCGGCCCCCGCCAACCGCGATGCCTCCCATGTCAAACCGATGTCGGCCAGCCCGGTCGCAGCCTCGCGGACCCGGCCGGGCTCGGCCGGGGCGGCCAGCGCGTCCACCCAGCACTGGGCGGCCAGCGTGGCCGGTCTGGCGCGTCCAATCGCGTGCGGCGTCGCCGCGGCTGCGCGTGCGGCAGTCCGCGCGCCGTCGAGATCGTCGAGGGCGATCGCGATGTGCATCTCGTCCCACAGCACGGGCAGCGTCCACAGGGGTGGGTGGTCGGCCCGCGCCAGGAGGCGGCGGACCGCCGACAGGCTGTTGTGGACCGTGGTGCTGTCGCCCAGCCGCGCACCACAGATGAGCAGTTCGCCGAGCGGTTGTGTCACCAGAAGATCCGGCGCGAGCCGCAGCAGCAGCATCCGCGCCGCCCGCCACGCCACGTCCATACCTTCCAGGTCGCCACGCCGGCGTGCCACGCCGGCCTCGACGGCGCACGCCACCAGCGTCTCGCGCTCGTCGGACGGTCCGGCTGCCCGGTGCCGCTCCACCTCTGCCAGCGCAGCGACCCAGTCACCGCGGCGCAGCGCCACCCACGCGCGCAGCAGGCGACCTGCGGTCAGCGGGTCGTCTGGCTGCGCGGGAGGGTCCGCGAGGATCTGCGCCGCGACGTCGAACTCCCATAGCTGGCAGGCGACGAGCCCCGCGAGGGTGCGCGGCGCCACGGGTAGGCGCACCGTCGGCGACGACAGCTCGTACAGTCCTGCCGCCTCGAGCAGCAGCGACAGCGCGGGCGACGGATCGTCGGCGAACGTCGTGTGCAGCGCGTGCGCGAGCGTGGTCGCGGCGGCGGCGCGCAACTGCGGTGACGTGGTTCCGGTGGCGTCCTCGACCACCGCTCGCAGGCCCCGCACGTCGCCGATTGCCAGCCGCGAGATCGCCGCGAGGGCGACCGCGCTGCCCGCGCCGGGCCCGACCGCTGCGGCCAGCGCGGCACTGCGGTCCCACGCGCCGCGTCGCGCCAGCATGACGGCTCCCGCCTCAACGGCGTCGCGCTTCAGGGCTCCGTCGCGCCACTGCGGGTCGGCCCGCAGCAACTCGTCGACGGCGGTGACGGTGTCGCGGACCTCGCCCTGGCGAAACGCGACGAGGGCGCGCAGCGCCGTGACGTCGTTCGCGGCCGCGCCGCCGTCACCGGCGGCCTCGACCCACGCGTGTGCGCGATGGGGCGTGCGTTCCAGCACCTGGTGTGCCGCGCCCAGCAGGCACGCGGCAGCCGCGGGACTCGTGACACCGGTCGCTCGGATGTGCTCGGCGATCGCGGTGAGGTCATGGCCCATCCGCACGGCGCTCGAAGCGGCGCGGTCGACGATGGCCGTCACCTCCGACACCGGCACCAACTGCCGGATCGCCGCTGCGAGCACCGGGGCGATACGTCCGCCGGCATCGAGCGTGAGGCCGGCGGCGGCGAGCTGCTCGGCGGCGTCCGTCGCTCTGTCGATCGGAAGATCCGCGGCGGCCGCCAGGACCGACACGTCGAGACCCGACAGGACGCCTGCGGCGTCGAGCAGTGCGCGTGCGTCGTCGTCGAGCCGCTGGCGCTCCGAACGGACGATCTCGCTGAGCGCGGCGGTGCCGGCGATCTCGCCGACGGGTCCGGTGCCCGCGATCGCGAGCACCAGTCGGGGCACGCCGCCCGTTGCGGTCAGGATCTGTTCGGTGATCGAAGACTGAGGCGACTGGCCCCAGGCGGCGGTCAGGACCTCCGCCACCGTGCGGACGTCCAGCGGCTCGAGCACCAGCGGTGCGCCATCGACGGCGTCGAGGATCTGCTCGGCGGCGGGCCGCGCCGGCCGGTGGGTGGCGACGACGCCAGCAGGCCAGTGCGCCAGGACGCGCAGCCCTTCGGGTTCGGCGAGCTGCACGTCGTCTGCGAGGAGCACGCCCCCGCCGGCAGCGGGCTCAGGCTCGATCGCGGGACTCCACCGGACGACGGCCGTGTCGCCGAGCGCCGCCGCCACCCGGTCCAGCAGATGGGTCTTGCCCATACCGCCGCAGCCGACGACCCGCCGGCCGCCACCCCCCCGTGCGGTCGCCGTGATCGCCTCGACCCGCCTGTCATCATCCACAGCCGCGTAGCCTCCCCACCCGGTGCGCCGCTGCCGGTTCCCGCCCCGCTGACGCACCGATTGGTCGACGCTACTCACGGAACCGGCGGTGTGCATCCTCCAGAGGCGTGATGACGGATAAACATTCTGTGACGTGTCCGGTACTGAGAGCTGTCGAACGGCCGCAGTGGCCGCACGATGGAGGCAAGGGTCTCCGTCACTTCGATCCAAGATCCCAGAGTCATGCCTCACCCTCTACTGAAGGTCGAGACATGCTGAGGCCCGAAGCTGTCGAGGGGGTGTCGGCGACGACGTCGAGCCCGGCACCACAGCGGCGGCAGAAACGGGCGGCCTGATCAGGCTCGTCGTGACCGCAGGTCGCGCACGTCCGCCGTTGCCGGGCAGAATGACGGGCGCTGGTCATCTCGGCGGAGACGATGCCGGTCGGCACGGCGATCACGCTGTAGCCCATGATCATCAGTGCCGCGGCCAGCACCTGTCCGAGACCGGTCTGTGGCGCGATGTCGCCGAAGCCGACTGTGCTCATGGTGACGATCGACCAGTAGACGCCACGGAACATGCTGTCGAACCCGTTCGCGGCGCCTTCGATGACGTACATCGTCGAGCCGACGATCACGTTGATCAGCAGCACGGTCAGCAGGAACACGATCACTTTCTGTGCGCTGGAGCGGACGGCGTCGAGCAGGTAGTTCGCCTCCCGCAGCCAGTGCGCCATCTTGAAGACGCGGAAGACGCGCAGCAGTCGCAGCGACCGCACGACCAACAGTGACTGCGCGCCGGGGATGACGATGCTGATGTACACGGGCAGGGTCGCCAGCAGGTCGATGACTCCGAAGAAGCTGCGTGCGTACCGGGCGGGGTGTTCGGCGGTCGCCAGCCGCGCGACGTACTCCAGCGTGAACAGGATCGTGACGACCCACTCGAGGGCGAGCAACGTCGTCGGGTACCGCCGGCTGATGCCGCCCACGCTCTCGAACATGACCAGCAGCACGCTGACGCCGATCGTGACGAGCAGGACGACGTCGAACGCCTTTCCAGCGGGCGTGTCGGCTTCGAAGATGACGTGTCGCGTCCGTTCCCGCCAGCCGTCCGCGCCTTCCCGGCCGGTCCGTGGGCTGCTCACGACGCGGAGACGTCGGGACCGGCGTCGGACCACACCTCGATGCGATGCCCCTCCGGGTCGGCGACGTAGAAGGCGGAGGCATCGCCGAGCGCCCGGATGTCGGACGGCTCGAGTCCGCCATCCGACAGTCGCCGCCGCGTCGCCGCGAGGTCGGTGACCCTCCAGCTCAACGTGATGCCCTGGCCGCCGACATCGCCGATCGTCGCCTTCGCCGCATCGGCGATGCTCAGCGACGACCCGGCGGTGATGCGGAGCTCGACGAACCAGTCGTACTCGGCGATCACCGGAAGACGTAGCTCGTCGCGGTAGAAGCTGACGGTCGGCCGCCAGTGCCGGCAGTACAGGATCGTGTTGAACCGTTCGACCGCCACCAGCGGCATCACGACGTCGTCGTCAGACGCCGCGTCATCACCCGACCTCGCGCGTTCGAGTCGCGCGAGCTCGCCGCGCAGCAGCTGTGCCGTCTGGGCATCGACATAGCCGGCCGCGGGCGAGCCGTCGTCGACGTCGCGCAGTATCGCGGCGATACGGTCGTACCGGCGATTGCGCTCCTCCTGCGCGCGCGCGGGAGGCGGCGGATTTGCCTCCCGCAGCCGCGCTTCCAGGCGAAGGCCCGCGAGGAGATCCTCGCGCTTCCTGCGATCCTTCGCTCGGCGAGCGGCGTCTCCGTCCATGGTGTGTCCGATCCCTCTCGACCCAGGGCCTCGACCCCACCCTGGCACAGTGCGGCACGGTCATCCGCGAGCAGCAGCACCCGCGGCTTGGCGGGTGGGTGCGCTGCGGCCCGCATCCGGTCGCTGGTGCACCCGCGTGGGGGCGGGACCGTGGGGTGGGTGCGCTGCGGCCCGCATCCGGTCGCTGGTGCACCCGCGTGGGGGCGGGACCGTGGAGTGGGTGCGCTGCAGCCCGCATCCGGTCGCTGGTGCACCCGCGTGGGCGCGGCGCGGGTGTGCTGCCACGGCGACGGATACCGTCGAGGGTGCCCAACTGCGCCGTGCCTCGTGATCGTACGGTGAGAAGTGGAGGACCCGTGACCGCGGCGGTGGCCGATCTGCGCGCGCGAATTGCGCAGGTCACGCTGCGCGACGAGCGACGGCTGCGACGTCGGCTGAACAAAGCGAACAGATACGACGACGCAGAACGTCGGGCAGCGGCGCTGGCTGCGGTCGCCAACGAGGTCGACGCCGCCGAACGATACATCCAGCGGCGGCGTGGCAACGTGCCGCCGGTCACCTATCCGCCGGCGCTACCGATCACCGCGCGGGTCGACGACCTGTCCGCCGCGATCCGCGAGCACCAGGTCGTCGTCGTCGCGGGCGAGACCGGCTCGGGCAAGACGACCCAGCTGCCAAAGATCTGCGTGGAGCTCGGGCGGGGCGTACGCGGGATGATCGGCCACACACAGCCGCGGCGGCTCGCGGCACGGACGGTGGCCGAACGCATCGCCGACGAGCTCGACGTCGAGCTGGGCGGACCCGTCGGCTACGAGTACCGCTTCAACCGTCGCATCAGCGACAACACGCTGGTCTCGGTCATGACCGACGGCATCCTGCTGGCCGGGATCCAGGCCGACCCCGCCCTGGCCGCGTACGACACGCTGATCATCGACGAGGCGCACGAGCGCAGCCTCAACATCGACTTCCTCATCGGTTACGTCACCCAGCTGCTGCCGCGACGACCCGATCTGCATGTGATCATCACCTCCGCCACCATCGACCCGGAGCGCTTCTCGCGACACTTCGACGACGCGCCCATCGTCGAGGTGTCGGGACGCATGTACCCGGTCGACGTGCGGTACCGGCCACTGGACGGCGACGACACCGAACCACTCGACCAGACCGACGGCATCGCTGCGGCCGTCACCGAGCTGTCCGCCGAGGAGCCCGGCGACATCCTCGTGTTCCTGTCGGGTGAGCGGGAGATCCGCGACACCGGCGACGCGCTGTCGGGCCTCGACCTGGCCGACACCGAGATCCTGCCGCTGTACTCCCGGCTGGCGCCCGCCCAGCAACGGGCCGTGTTCCAGCCGCACCCGGGCCGCAGGATCGTGCTGGCGACGAATGTCGCCGAAACCTCACTGACCGTCCCCGGCATCCGCTACGTGATCGACCCCGGGTACGCGCGCATCTCCCGCTACAGCGCACGGCTCAAGGTCCAGCGGCTGCCGATCGAGCGGATCTCCCAGGCGTCCGCGGACCAGCGCGCGGGCCGGTGCGGGCGCACGGCGGACGGCGTCTGCATCAGGCTGTACTCACAGGAGGACTACGCCGCCCGCCCACGGTTCACCGAGCCCGAGATCCTGCGCACCAACCTCGGGTCGGTGCTGCTGGCGATGGCGGCGCTGCGGTTGGGCGACATCGACCACTTCGGATTCCTCGACCCGCCCGACCGCCGCCAGGTCCGTGACGGGCTGGCGTTGCTCCACGAGCTCGGTGCGATCGCGCCGGATGCCGCGCCACGTCGACGGTCACGTCCTGGTCACACCGGTACGGCCGCCCTGGCGCTGACGCCCGTCGGTCGCACGCTCTCGCGACTTCCGCTCGACCCGCGCCTGGGCCGCATGGTGATCGAGGCCGACCGCAACAACTGCCTCGACGAGGTCCTGGTGATCACCGCGGCGCTGTCGATTCCGGACCCTCGTCTACGGCCGACCGGCGAGCAGCAGGCCGCGGACGCGCTGCACGCGCGGTTCGCCGCCGAGAGCTCGGACTTCATCACGTGGCTGCACCTGTGGCGCTACGTTCGCGAGCGACGCGACGAGCTGTCGTCGAACCAGTTCCGCAAGCTGTGCCGCGCCGAGCATCTGCACTACCTGCGGGTGCGCGAGTGGCAGGACCTGCACGCCCAATTGCGCCGGGTGAGCCGTGACCTGGGGATGCGCTGCACCGACGAACGGGCCGAGCCCGATGTCATCCATCGGTCGCTGCTGGCCGGGCTGTTGTCACACATCGGCCTGCGCGACGGCATCGGCCGCGACTACCGCGGAGCCCGGGGAGCGAAGTTCGCCATCCAGCCGGGGTCGGTGCTGTTCAAACGGTCGCCGCAGTGGATCGTGGCCGCCGAACTGGTCGAGACGTCCCGGCTGTGGGCCAGGACCGTCGCGCGCATCACGCCGCAGTGGGCCGAGCAGCTGGCCGACCATCTGGTGACCCGCGCCTACAGCGACCCATGGTGGGACGCCGGGCGCGGACAGGCGGTGGCGCACGAGGGGGTGCGCCTGTACGGCCTGCCGCTGGTCACCGCTCGGACTGTCGACTACGCGGCCGTCGACGCTGCGCAGGCCCGCGCGTTGTTCATCCGTCACGCGCTGGTCGAGGGCGATTGGCTGGGGCACCACGAGTTCTGGCGGGTCAACCGGCAACGGATCGAACAGGCGCACGCGCTGGAGGACAAGCTGCGACGCCGCGACGTTGTGGTCGACGACGACACCCTGTTCGCCTTCTACGACGCCCGCGTCGGCGCCGACGTCACGTCGACCCGCCACTTCGACGGCTGGTGGAAACGCATCCGTCGGCGGAAGCCGCACCTCCTCGACCTGCCGTGGGACGTCGTCCTCGACCGCGCCGGCACCGCTGCCCACGACGACCAGTTCCCTGATCATTGGCGCCACGGCGACCTCGTGCTGCCGGTCTCCTACCGGTTCGAGCCCGGCGCCGCAGGCGACGGTGTCACCGTCGACGTGCCGCTCGCCGCGCTCAACCGGGTGGACCCGGCCAGGTTCGAGTGGCTGGTCCCGGGATTGCGTACGGAACTCGTCACGGAGCTGCTGCGCACGCTGCCCAAAGACGTTCGGCGCCGCCTGGTGCCGATTCCCGACACCGCACGGGCCGTGCTCGATCGGATCGCTCCCGCTGAGGGGCCGGTGCTCGGCGTCCTCAGCCGTGCCGTTCGGCAGGTCACCGGCGTCACGGTGGCCGAGGGCGACTGGCGACCCGAGCAGCTCCCCGACCACCTCCGCGTCCGGTTCCGGGTGACCGACGACGGACGCGAGATCGCTGCAGATGACGATCTGTCCGCGCTGCGGCAGCGACTCGCACCACGGCTGCGCGCGCGCCTGACCGACGCCGCCGGCATCGAGCGCAGTGGCTTGACCTCCTGGACGTTCGGCGAGCTGCCACGCACGGTCACCGCACACCACGACGGCCACGCCCTGACCGGGTTTCCCGGGCTGGTCGACGACGGTGACCGCGTCGCGGTTCGCGTGCTCGGCAGCCAGCGCGAGCAGACGGTGGCGATGTGGACAGGCACGCGCCGCCTGCTGCTGCTCAACGCGGGCTCGACCGTGGCGCAGGTCACCCGCCGGCTCGACACCGCCACCAAGCTGGCGTTGACCGCCAATCCGCACGGCAGCGTCACGGCGCTGATCGACGACGTGCGCACCGCCACCGTCGACGAGCTGATGCGTCGACACGGCGCACCGGTGTGGTCGGCCGACGCGTTCGCCGCACTCCTCGCACGCGTGCGGGGCGACCTCGACGACGCGCTGGTCGAGGTCCTCACAACCGTCGCGCAGATCCTGTCCACGGCGGGGGAGATCGACGACCGTCTGGCAGCCATGCACGTGCCCGGCACCCGGCGGGCGGTCAACGACATGACCGCGCAGCTGCGCGGGCTGGTGCACGCCGGGTTCGTGACCGCCAAGAGCGTGCGCCGCCTCGACGACGTGGCGCGGTACCTGCAGGCGCTGCGGCGACGCCTCGACACCGTGGCCCGGGACCCCGATCGTGACCGTGACCGCATGGACGACATCGTCACGGTCGTGCGCGCGTACCGTGAGCGGCTCGAGCGTCTGGCACCGCCGCGCCGCACCGCGCCGGACGTGTTGGAGATCGCCTGGATGATCGAAGAGCTGCGCGTCGCGCTGTTCGCACAGTCGCTGGGCACCGCGCACCGCGTGTCACCCGAACGCGTGCTGCGTGCGATCGGCGACCTGCCGGACTGACAGCGCCAACACTTCCAGAGGATCGATCGGGGTCAGGAACCGCCGTCGATCACGCAGTCGTCGACGTTGACGCGCGTGATCGGTCCGCTGTCGGCGGCGACGTGGATGCCGAGCGTGGTGACTGCGTCCCCATCGAACCCGGGGGTCTGTGCGACCGTCTCGCCACCGTGCCCGCGCTCGCCGCGAGCGCCGACGGTCAACGACACCTCGGTCCAGGCGCCGTCGGTCACCGTGACCGTTGGTCCGTAGTCCAGGCCGCCGTGACCGTCCAGGATCACCAGACCTGCGTGTGCGCCGGGCCCGGCGTTCTCGACGCCCGCGTTGACGTGGCAGCGGATCGTTGCCCCGCCCAGTGTGAAGCTCGGTGCGTCGACCAGAGCGCCGAGCTCGGCCGCGACGCCAACGTATCCGGCGTCACCGGGGGAGGGGATCGCACGAAGTGAGCGGGAGCCGTGGCGGCCGACGCTGTCGTCGATGCGCAGTGTCGCGCCGTCCGACGCGGTCCATCCGCTGAGGCTCTCAGCGGTATCGGACGCCTCGAAGTCGTACGTGACGAGGTGCTCGTCGATGCCCGGCTGGACGTCGGGCGCTCCGGCGGACGGCTCGTCGGGGAATCGGTCCTGACCGTCGTCGCCGGGTCGCGCCTCGCGGTCGACGACTTGAGTCTCCGGTGTGTCGGGGCTGGGCCCCGCCGCCGGCACCTCGGGCACGGAGACGCCTCCGTCATAGCGGCCGGCGGCGTGCGGTCCAGCTGCCGCCGCAGCCGCGATCCGGTCCGCGTTCGAACGGACGGTGCCGAGGGACGCATCGATGACGCAGCTGTCGATGTGCACGGGATCGGCCAGGGGCCCCGCGTCATCGGTGTTGACGAAGACGCCGAGCTTCGCCGGGGTCGCGCCGTCGAACCGCGCCGACTGGAACACGGTGCTGCCGTCAACGGCCGTCTCGCCGGTCGCCCCGACGATCATCGACACGCGGACCCAGGAACGGTCGGTGTCGGCGAGCACGACGTGGTGACTGAAGTCCAGCCCCGCGCCCGCGTCCTCGACGACCAGGCCGGCATGGGCGTTGGCGGCTGCACGGAGCTCACGGCTGGGACGCATGCGGCACGTGATGCTCGCCCCGCGCAGCGATGTCAGATCCGCGATGTCGCCGATGGTGGCCCTGGCTTCGAGGTAGCGGCGTGCTCGATCGGGATGCGGTGTCAGCCGCAGCGACCGTTTGCCCCCGCGTGCCACGGTGTCGTCGATGCCGAGGGTGGCGGTGCCCGCTGCGGTCCAGCCGTCGAGCGCACCCTCCGCGTCCTCGAAGTCGTAGCGATAGACGCCGTCGCGGACCGCCGACAATGCTGCCGGCTTGGCATCCTGGGACCGCACCGTGGCCGCCGGTGGCTCGACGCTCCGCATGGTGTGCGAGGCGCGCGTCGTCGTCTGCGCGGCGCTCGTCGTGAGGGTGGCCAGTGTCGCGGCCACTGCGCTGACGAGGACGATCAACCACGGAATGGGACTGGTCGCCAGGCGGGCGGCGGCGGACCGGTGCGCCTGCACCTGGGGCCCACGGGCGCCGCCCCGCTCCCCGCGACGGCGTGGCGGTGCGTGCGACTGGGGCGGCCACCTCTGCATGACACAGCTATAGGGCACCATCAGCCGTCCGCCCGATCAGGCCGACGAGCGGCGCGCCTGCGCGCTCGCAACATCGCAGTTCAGGGGCCTGCGCCTGCACGGATGTGGCGTGCGGCCAGTGCGCGCCGACGTCTGGCGCGCGGCTCGCAGAGCCATCGGGCCGTCTGCGCAGCCAGCAGCTACGGTCCGGTCAGGATGATACGCGTCGGGCGGTTCCCGCTCGTCGCGATCCACATGGCGGTGTGCCTGAACATCAGGCGCAGCCGGAGCATGCGACCCGCGGCGAACGTGTGGTCGATGCTGCCGAGCGCCACGTTCTTGAAGACCCAATCATCGACGCCGCCGTTCCACCCGTCGATGTGCGCGTCGGTCGCCAGCAGCTGCCGGCAATCGGTGCCGTTGCTCGCGCAGTCGTGCAGGTAGGCGTGATAGTGGCCGTCTGCGGTGCCGTCGAAGTCGGCGACCGTGCTCCACAGCGCCAGCCGGACCTGACCCGAGTAGGTCGTCGGCGCGCCGAACGTCCGGGTCCAGTGCTGGTACGCCGCCGGGTCCGTCTCGGTCGCCGTGCCGTCGCTGTCGCTGAGGCTCAGGCCCAGGTTGCCGTCGGCGTCGTGGTCTGGCTCCGGACTCTGCCGCGGAGGTGGCGATGTCGTCAACGCGTATGTGGTGGCGTCGGTACCGCTGCCCGCCAACCAGAACGGGCTGTGGTTCACGGTCGACCCCACGTCGATCGTGACGGTCGCCTGGTCTGACCGTCCCGTCCCGTCGGCGACCTCGTAGGTGAACGAGAACACGCCAGCGGGGCCGTTCGCGGCGTAGGTGAACGACCCGTCGGCGTTGAGCACCAATGTGCCCTGAGCCGGAGGTGACAGCAGCGTCGTGGTGAGCACGTCATCGTCGGCGTCGCGGTCGTTCGCCTGGACGCCCGGCGCGGTGACGACCAGTTGGCTGTTGCGCTCGACGACGTAACGATCGTCGGACGCGATCGGCTCGTCGGGCGACGGCGTGATGGTCACCGTGACCGTCGCGGTTGCGCGGGCGGTCCCGTCGGTGATCTCGTAGTCGAAGGTGTCGACGCCGTGGACGTCGGCGTCCGGCGTGTACGTGACCGTTCCGTCGCCGTTGTGGGCCGCGGCACCGATGCCGGCGACACCAACGGCTGTGACGCGCAGCGGGTCGCCGTCGTGGTCGCGGTCGTTGGCCAGCACGTCAACGGTCACCGTGCCGTCCTCGGCGACCGTCGCGGTGTCGGCCGTTGCGGTCGGCGCGGCGGGTGACGGCGCTGTGGTTGCGGGGGGTGGCGCGCGGGTCGGTGTCGGTGGAGGGGACGCGGGCTGCCCGGCCGCCGGCCCGTCCGGCGGGGCAGGCAGCGGTTGCGTCGCCGGCGGCGCCACCTCGGTGATCTCGAGGTCCGAGACCTGCGGAACGGCAGTGAACGGGGCGTCCTCGGCGACCACGATGGGCGGCACCCGTGACGCTGACCGCGGTTCGACAGCGGCGACCGGTGGGGGCTGGCGTCCCGTCTGGCCGGCCGCCCGGTCAGCCGCCGCGACCGCTGTGGCCGCGTTCGGGGACGGCCCGTCGGTCGCTGACGTCGGAGCGCCGATGAGGACAGCAGTGGTCGCGGCGGCCGCCATGCCGCTGACCAGTCGCAGCAGGTGTTCCGTGCGGATCGCGCCCTGGAGCGCGGGATACTGCACCAGCCACGAAAGCGGCCCGAGCGCGATCCGGAGCCGGCCCAGCGAGATGTTCAGAAACGCGCGCACGATGTCCGGGTCGAACTGCGTGCCTGCGCACCGTGCGAGCTCTTCCCGCCCCGCGACCGCGCTCATGGGCTGCTTGTACGAGCGTGCGGCGGTCATCACCTCGAACGCGTCGGCAACGCTCACGATGCGTGCGCCCAGCGAGATGTCCTTGCCGGCCAGGCCGCGTGGATAGCCGTTGCCGTCATAGTGCTCGTGATGCTGTTCGATCGCGGACCACCAGCGCCCCATCCACGGTCGCAACGCCGCGCACAGCCGTGCGCCCTCGACCGGGTGCCGCCGGAGTAGCTCCCAGTCTCTGGGGTCGGGCGCGTCGGCCTTGTTGAGCACGTCGGCGGGGACGGTCAGCTTGCCGACGTCGTGCACGAGCGCCGCCCAGCGCAGCCGGTCGCGGTCGGCCTCCGGCAGCCCCAGCTCCGCCGCGAGCATCTCGGTGAACAGATGCACGCGTTCGGAGTGCCCTCGTGTGCGCCGGTCGTGATGCTGCAGCGCCGTCACGAGCTCGAGGATCAGCGCCGCCGCAGCAACCGGTTCGCGCTCGACGCCGAGCTGCCGCGCCCGCTCGAGCCGTGCCTGCAGGGTTCTGACGCCGCCTGCGCGGCGGGCGACGCGGTACCGCGAGGGCGCATGATCGGGAAAGACGATCGACAGGTTCAGCAGCGCCGCCAGCGGCAGCAGGCGCCGGGCAGCCCGGTCGGTCAGCAGCAGCACGCCGGTCGACGCGGCGGCGACGATCAGCCACATCACGATGCGTGACGTGGTGGTCGGTGCCGGCGGTAAGGTTGCGCCGGCTCCGATCGCGAAGGCGGCGGACATGGCGACCGGTCCCAGGAACGCGGCCGTCCGGACGACCGTCGCCAGGCCCGGCTTCGCTCGCCACCGGCCCTCCGCCCTACCGATCTGTGCCCGTGCCATCGCGCGTCCTCAACCGCCGGCGCGGATCGTCCGGTGGCGTCCCATGGTCACGGGTTGTCGGACCGCTCTGCGCGTTGGTCGTTTCCACAAGCCCGTCGCGCACACGGCGCGATGCGTAAGCGCCGTGCGCGATCCCTGAACGTCGACGCCGGGACCGCTAGTCGCTGAGGATGATCCGTGTCGGGCGGTCCTGGCTCATCGCCACCCACATCGCGTTGTGCCCGAACATCAGGCGCACCCGCAGCATGCGCCCGACGGCGAACGTGTGGTCGATGCTGCCGAGCGACAGCTCCCTGAACGTCCAGTCCGCCACGCCGCCGTTCCAGTCGTCGATGTGCGAGTCGGTCTCCAACAGCAGGTTGCAGTCGGTGCCGTCGCTCGCGCAGTCGTGCAGGTAGATGTGGTAATGGCCGTCGTCGCTGTCGTCGAAGTTCTCGGGCGTGCTCCACAACGCGAGGCGCACCTCGCCCGAGTACGTCGTCGGCGCGCTGTACGTCCGGGTCCAGTGCTGGTACTTCGTGGGGTCGGTGTCGTCTTCGTTGCCGCTGCTGTTGTTGATGTGCAGCCCAGGATTGCCATCGCTGTCGTGGTCGGGTTCAGGGTCGCCCGCCGGCGGGGCCGCGTCCTCGAGCGCGTAGTTGTCGGGGTCGCTGCCGCTCGTGCCGAGGTAGAAGGTCGACGTCGTGACCGGGGCGGCCTGCACGCTGATGGTGACGGTCGCCGTGTCGGACCTGCCGGTGCCGTCGCTGACGGTGTACGTGAAGGTCTGGTCGCCGAGGACCACCCCGATGTAGGTGAAGGAACCGTCGGGGTTGAGCGTCAACAGGCCGAGGGCCGGGTCGGTGTTCGCCGTGATCGTCAGCGGGTCGTCGTCGGGGTCGTTGTCGTTGGCCAGCACGCCGGGCGCCGGGATCGTCAGCACGGCGAGCACCGCGACGGAGTAGCTGTCGTCGGCGGCGATCGGGTCGTCGGGCTGGGGGACCACGGTGATCGTCGCCGTCGCGGACGCGGTCGCGCCCGACGGGTCGGCGGCGACGTAGTCGAACGTCTGCGTCCCGAAGAAGTCCGGATCGGGTGTGAAGCGGAAGCTCCCGCCGCCCAGATCGACGAGCGCGCCGTCGGTGATGCCGGCGGCGTCGTAGGACGCCACGGACAGCACGTCACCGTCGACGTCGGTGTCGTTGGCGAGCACATCGATGACGACGGCCGTGTCCTCCTGCGTGGCTGCAGTGTCGTCGAACGCCGTCGGTGGGTCGTTGACCGGGCTGATCACGACGTCGAACGTCGCTGGTGCACTCGCGTCGACCCCTCCGTCGGCGGTCCCACCGTTGTCGCGTAGGACGACCGTGATGGTGCTGGTGCCGTTCGCGTCGTCCGCCGGCGTGTACGTCAGGTCCCCGGTCGCCGGGTCGACGGCCGGGCCGGCCACGAACAGGGCCGGGTCGTCCGCGACGACGTTGAAGCTGGTGGTCTGAGACGCCTCGTTCGCCGGCCCCGGAGTCATCGCGGTGGCCCAGTTCGTGACGGTCTGCGGGCCCGCGTCCTCGGCGATGGACTGGTCCGCACCTGGGGTGAAGCTGGGTGCATCGTTGACCGCGGTGACCGTCACGGTGACCGTTGCCGTGACGGTTGCGGCGCCGTCGGTGACGTCGTAGGTGAAGCTGTCGATTCCGTTCGCCTCGGGATCGGGGGTGTAGTCGATCGTGTCGTCGCCGTTGAGGACGGTGGCGCCGGCGCCGCCGGCGGTCACCGACGTCACCGCGAGGGCATCACCGTCGGCATCGGTGTCGTTGGCGAGGACGTCGATGGTGGCGACCGTGTCCTCGGCCATGGTGGTCGCGTCCGCAACCGCGGTCGGCGGGGTCTGGGGTGGCGCCGGCGGCGGCGTTGCCACCGGGTCCGAGGGCGTCGGCCCGTCAGTTGGCTGCGGCGTCGGCTCGTCAGGCGGTTGCGGCGTCTCCGCGGGAGGCTGTGGTACGGGAGGGCCCTCGGGCGGTTCGAATGGTGGCACGGGGTTCGCGGGAGTCGGCCACACCGGAGCAGGCGGAGTCGGATTCGGCTCAGGCGCCGCAGTGTCCGGTAGGTCCGACGCTGGCG
Source organism: Nitriliruptorales bacterium (assembly GCA_024644015.1). Classification (GTDB taxonomy): domain Bacteria; phylum Actinomycetota; class Nitriliruptoria; order Euzebyales; family JAHELV01; genus JAHELV01. The sequence goes on along the minus strand of JAHELV010000024.1, from coordinate 34,205 downwards.
TGAACGGATCGGCTTGTGGAATCAGTATCGGCACTGACAGAACCGGTTCGTCGGTCGTGACGAAGACGCGCGGCTCGCGTGCGGGGGGCGTCGCGTGGTCGGCGAGGTCAGCAACGGTTTCGCCGGCGGACGCGGCGGGGGTCGGGGTTGCGTGGGTCGGCGCGCCGATCAGCACGGCGAGGGTGCCGGCGGTCAGGAGCCCGCCCGCGAGCCGCAGCAGGCCGCCCGCGCGGATCACACTCTCGAGTGCGGGGAACTGGGCCAGCCACGCGAGGGGCCCCAGCGCGAGCCGCAGTCGACCCAGCGAGATGTTGAGGAATGCACGGACGATGGCGGGGTCGAACTGCGTGCCGGCGCACCGTGAGAGCTCTTCGCGGCCGGCCGCTGCGGTCTGTGCATGCTTGTAGGAGCGAGCGGCGGTCATCACCTCGAACGCGTCGGCGACGCTGACGATGCGTGCGCCGAGCGAGATCTGGCTGCCGGCGAGTCCGCGGGGATAGCCGTTGCCGTCGTAGTGCTCGTGATGCTGTTCGATCGCCAGCCACCAGTCGCCCATCCAGGCTCGCAGCGCCTCGCACAGCTTGGCACCCTCGTTGGGATGTCGACGCAGCTGTTCCCACTCGTCGGGGTCGGGTTTCGCAGGCTTGTTCAGCACGTCTTCGGCGACCGTCAACTTGCCGACGTCGTGCACGAGTGCGGCCCAGCGCAACCGGTCGCGATCCCCATCGGGCAGCTTCAGCTCCTGCGCGAGCATCTCGGTGAACAGGTGGACACGCTCCGAGTGGCCGCGTGTCTTGCGGTCGTGGCGCTGGAGCGCGGTCACGAGCTCGAGGATGAGCCCGGCCGCCCTGCTTGGCTCGTCGGTGACGCCGAGGCGTCGCGCCTGCTCGAGCCGAGCCTCCAGGCTGCGGACGCCGCCGGCACGACGCGCGATCTTGTACCGGGAAGGCGCCTCGTCCGGGAACACGATCGACAGGTTGAGCAGCGCCGCCAGCGGCAGGATCCGCCGTGCCGCGACGTCGGTCACTATCAGCACACCGGTGGACGCGACGGCGACCACCAGCCACATCGTGATCTGCGTGGCACGCGAGCTCGGTGACGGCAGAGCGGCCGTCACGATCATTGCGAACGCGGTCGACATCGCGATCGGCACGAGGAACGCCACGCCGCGGACGATCGCAGCCAGGACCGGTCTGGCGTTCCAGCGGTCCTCCACGTGGCTGGTGGCTGCCTTCGTCATGACCCTCTGGTTCGTGCACTCGTTGGTGTGCCGGTTTCGTCGGCCGGTTCGTGACTGGCCCGTACTGCCCCGTGGGGCAGGCCGGGATCCCACCTGCGCGAGGCACGATGGTCACGTCACCCGTCTCGTCGCTCCGAACGGCCGCGGAATAAGCGCTGGAGCCACGGCGTCACCAGCGCTGAGACCGGGGTAGGGGGCATGTCAGTGTCGAGGGAGGTGGTTGTGGTCGAGCCTGTACACAGCGCGCGGCTGGATCCCGGCGCGACCATCGTCGTCGCGTCGACGAAGTACGACGGCTCGCTGCACTACGAGTACCGGGCGACCGTCGTCGCCGACCACGGCGACCGCCTGCAGGCGTGGGCACCCGCCGGCACGCCGATGCGCAGCTATCGCGGTGATCGGCCAGCGCCGCGTCATGTGCTGCGGCTCCACGAGCTCGGCCGCTACTGGAACCTCGAGGTCGCGTGGTCCGCCGACTGGCGGCCCTACAAGCACTACGTCAACATCGCGCTGCCCTCGACGTGGGCCGACCGCACCCTGCGCTTCGTCGACCTCGACCTCGACGTGTCATGGTGGGCCGACGGCGGGGTACGCCTGCTCGACGAGCACGAGTTCGCCGACCATCGCGAACGGTTCGGCTACCCCCAGTGGCTGGTCGACCGTGCGTGGGCGGCCGTCGACGAGGTCCGCGCGTTGATCTCGAGCCGCCTGGCTCCCTTCGACGGCGCGCTCTACGACTGGCGTCCGCCACGGTCAGGCACCGGATCCAGTGCGAATCCCGGCCGGGGGTGAACCATTCGGGTGTGAACGCCGTAGTACCTACCGACGACCACGATGAGGAGTGCACGATGACCGCCCGACGATTCGCGCTGCTGCTGGCTACGCTGCTTGTGCTCGCCGCCTGTGGGAGCGCCGACGACCAGTCCGCCGGTGACGAGGCGGCCGGATCCGAGCCCGCGGCGGCCGAATCCTCAGAGCCGGCAGCCGTGCCGTCCGAGCCCGCCGAGACGTCCGAGCCCGCGGCCGCCGCGGGGGCCACGGTCGAGGTCAGTGAGACCGATCTCGGATCGATCCTGGTGGACGGCGAAGGCATGACGCTGTACGTGTTCGACAACGACACCGACCAGACGAGCGCGTGCACCGGTGACTGCGCCGCGAACTGGCCGCCGTTGACCGACGACGTGTCCGCCGGCGACGGCGTCGACGAGAGCCTGTTGGACATCACCGAGCGTGATGACGGCACGGCACAGGTCACCTACGACGGCCAGCCGCTGTACTACTTCGCCGGAGACCAGGCGGCCGGTGACACCAACGGGCAGGGAGTCGGCGGCATCTGGTGGGTCGTCGGGCCGGACGGGCAGAGGATCACCGGTGACGATGCGGCTGCCAGCCTCAGCTACTGACGCGTGATCGCAGGAGCCAGACGACGGTGGGCACGTCAGGAGTGGAATCGGTGCGGGCGTTGCATGACGTCTACGCCGGACCGCTGTATGTCTTCGCCTACCGTCGGCTGGGCGACAGCCAGGCCGCCGAGGAGGTGGTGCAGGACACGCTCGTCCGCGCGTGGCGTGCCCGCGATCGCTACGACGAGACCCGGGGGCCGGTGTCGGCGTGGCTGTTCACGATCGCGCGCAATCTGATCATCGACCGTGTCCGCCGTCGCGACGCGCGTCCCGAGCACTCCGCGCTGTCGGTCGGCTTGACCGATCCGGTCAACGACATCGACCGGATGCTGGAGACCTGGCAGGTGGCCGAGGCGCTCTCGGGACTCTCGTTCGCCCACCGTGAGGCCATACTGGCGTGCCACTACCGCGGGCACACCGTGGCCGAGGCGGCGGCACTGCTCGGCGTGCCCGACGGCACGGTCAAGTCGCGGCTGTACTACGGACTGCGCGCGTTGCGGCTGAGGCTCGAGGAGATGGGGGTGGTCGGATGACGCCCGAGCACCAACAGCTGCGTGAGTCGTTGGGCGCGTATGTCCTGGGTGCGATCGATCCGGTCGAACGCCGCATGATCGAGCACCATCTGACGCAGTGCCGCGACTGCACCGACGAGCTCGCGCGTCTCAGCGCGTTGCCCGGGCTGCTGGGGCGGGTCAGTGCGCGGGAGGTACAGGCCGATCTGCTGGTCCCGTCGCAGGATCTGCTCGACGGCGTGATCCGCAGGCTGGCGGACCACGAGCGCTCGTTGCTGACGCAGCTACGGCGCTGGCGCAGCGCAGCGGTCGCTGCGTGCATCGTCGCACTGGTGGCCGCCGTCGTCGCGGTGGCACCGTGGGAGTCGGAGCCCGACCGCGTGATCGTCGCGGCGGCGTCGGCGCCCGCGGGCTCGACGGCGGCCACCGGCGAGGTCGCGGCGATCGCCTGGGAGTGGGGGACGACCGTGGAACTGCAGGCGGCCGATCTCCCGCGCCGCGACGCCTATGTGTTGTGGGCGGTCGCCGACGACGGTCGCCGAGAGCGCGCCGGCACGTGGGGCGTGACGTCGTCGGGCAACGCCCGTGTCCGCGGCGCCAGCTCGATCGACCGTGCCGAGCTCGCGCGCGTCGAGGTGACCGATCGGGACGGCAATCTCATCATGGTCTTCGACTTCGTCTCGCGATCGGAGGCGTGACCGGGCGGGCGGGTCGCCACCGGCGCCGCGGCGTGGTGCCTATGCTTGGTCGCCATGCCCGGTCCCCAGCTGTTCGTGACGCCGTACGGCCGCGCGGCGGCCGAGTTGCTACGCGCGCGGCTGTCGGCGGCAAAGGCCGACGATCCGCTGCACCCGGTCAGCGTTCTGGTGCCCACCAACTACGTCGGCGTGTCGACCCGCCGCCTTCTTGCGTCCGGCGCGTTGGGGCCGGTCACGTCGCGCGGCAGCGGGATTGCCGGTCTGGCGCTGCTCACCGTGTACCGCCTGGCCGAGCTGCTCGGTGCGCCGGCGCTGGCCGCCGCGGGTCGGCGGCCGGTGTCCACACCGCTGATCGGCGCCGCGGTCCGCAGGGTGTTGCGCACCACGCCCGGCATCTTCGGACCGGTCGCGGGCCATCCGTCCACCGAACGTGCGCTGGTCCGTGCGCACCGTGAGCTGTCGAAGCTGACTCCCGGCGCCCTGGACATACTCGCCCGGCATCGCGGGCGCTCGGCTGAGGCGGTCCGGGTCCACCGTGCGGTCCGCGAGCTGATCCTCGCCGACTGGTACGAGGAAGCCGATCTCATGGCGTCGGCCGAACGCGCGCTCGTCGCCGGGTCGTCGGTGATCGGCGATCTCGGGACGGTGCTGATCTACCTGCCGGAGGATCTTTCGTTGCCGGCGGCCGCCCTCCTGCGTGCGCTCGCCGATGCGACCTCGGTCGAGGTCGTCGCCGGGATGACCGGGGTCGCGCAGGCTGACGCTGACGTGGTCCGCTCGCTGGATCGGCTCGGTGCGCCGCCGCCGTCGTCTCTCATGCGCAGCGAGCCGGGGGGCGGGGATGTGGAGGGTGAGGGCGAGCGCAGCGAGCCGGGGGGCGGGGATGTGCGGGGTGAGGGCGAGCGCAGCGAGCCGGGGGGCGGGGATGTCGCTGTCGAGGTGGTAACGGTCTCGGATGCCGATGAGGAGGCACGTTCGGCGGTCGCCTGCGTCGTCGCGGCCGCACGGGACGGCATGCCGTTGGAGCGCATGGCGATCCTGTACCCGAGCGCCGAGCCGTACGCGCGGATCGTCCACGAGCACCTCGACGCTGCGACGATCACGTGCAACGGGGCCGCGGTCCGTCCGCTGACGGATCGCATGGTCGGCCGCTGGCTGCTGGACCTGCTCGACCTGCGCAACCGCGACTTCGATCGGCCGTCGGTGATGGGGCTGCTGACGTCGGCACCTGTCGTCGACCAGCGAGGCAGGTGGCTGCCGGCCGGCACGTGGGAGCGCATCACCCGTGACGCCGGGATCGTCCACGGCCGCACCGAGTGGGTGGAACGCCTGCGCCGGTACGCCGATGACGAGCAGCGCCGGGCCGACGCGCCGGAGGTCGACGCGCCGGCCTGGCGCGCGGAGCGCAGCCGCAGCAACGCCCGTAGGGCCGGGCAGCTCGCCGACACCGTGCAGTCGTTGATGGCGTCGCTGGGTCGTGCAGAGCGGCTGCGCACCTGGCCGGCGCTGAGTGCCTGGTGCCGACACATGCTCGGTACGTGGATCGACCGTCGGCGTGACGGGTGGCCGCAGACCGAGATCGATGCCGCCGACCGTGTCGAGGCCGCGCTCGATCGCCTGGCCGGACTGGACGTCGTGGAACCCGAGACCGACCTGTCGACGTTCCGGCGGGCGCTGGAGTCCGAGCTCGACGACGACCTCGGCCGCACCGGTGAGCTGGGACGCGGCGTTCTGGTCGGCACCCCGGCCGCCGCGTTGGGGGTCGACCTCGATCTGGTGGTGGTGCTCGGTCTCGCCGAGGGGGTGGCGCCGACGACTCCGCGCGAGGACTCGCTGCTGCCGGACGCTGATCGCTGGACGGTCGCCGACCAGCTGCGCCCACGGACCGACCGGGTCGGTGTCGAGCACCGGCACCTGCTGGCGGCGCTTGCCGGTGCGCGCCGGCGGCGGGTGCTGGTCCAGCCGCGCGGTGATCTGCGTCGCAGCGTCGACCGCCCGCCGTCGAGGTGGCTGCTCGACGCCGTCGAGCAGGTCGACGGCTCGGCGGGCCGTGCACGGCTGCTGCCACACGACGCACCGTGGCTGGACGTCGTACCGTCGTTCGCCGGGCGGGTGCGTCGCAGCGGGTTCCCCGCGACTCGGCAGGACTACGCGCTGCGTGCCCTCGCGGACATCTCGCCCAGCGGCGCTCATGGCGCGTCGGGGTTGTCGCTCCATCCGATCGTCGCCGCCGATGCCGACCTGCGCCGCGCCGTCACGTTGGTGCGTCAGCGCGCCGCCGGCAGGTTCGGGCGTTTCACGGGCCGGCTCGAGGGCCGGGCGGCCAGGATGGTCGCCGATGCGATGCGTGACCGGGTGACGTCGGCGTCCGCGCTCGAGGCCTGGCTAGCGTGCCCGCACGCGTTCCTGATGGACCAGGTGCTGCGGGTCAGACCGGTCGACAACCCCGAGGAGGTGCTCCGCATCTCGGCACGCGACAGCGGATCGGTGTTCCATGACGTGCTGGATCGCTGGCTGACGACGCTGCTGGTCGACGCCCCCGGACCGGCTGAGCCGTGGCCCGCCCCGGCGCGTGCGTTGATGGGTGATCTGGCTGAGCGCTCGCTGGGCGAGGCACGCGCACGGGGGGTGACGGGCCATCCGCTGCTGTGGCGGCGCGATCGTGAGCGGCTGGTCGCAGAGTTCGCCGATTTCGTCGGCCGTGACGACCAGCGACGTCGCGAGGCCACGTTGACGCCGGTGGCCGCCGAGCTCGAGTTCGGCTTCGCGAACGGCGTGGACCCGCTGGTGATCGCGCTCGGCGACGGTCGCTCGATCCGCGTCCGGGGTCGCATCGACCGCGTCGACATGGCCGCCGACGGGACCGTGTACGTCGCCGACTACAAGACCGGCAGCGACCAGCGGTTTCGCGCGTTGAGCGCCGACGCGCCGCTCGCCGCCGGTGACAAGCTGCAGTTGCCGATCTACGGCCTGGCGGTCCGAGCCGCCTATCCGGACGCGGCTGGCGTACACACCGAGTACTGGTTCGTGTCGCGCCGAGGTGACGGCCGCCGGATCGGGTACCGGCTGACCGACGACGTGGTCGCGCGGTTGCTCGCGGCTCTGCGGGTGATCGCCGACGGCATCGGCGACGGCCTGTTCCCCATGCGCCCGCCGGATGGGCCGTCGTGGAACAGCTACATCGAGTGCGTGTTCTGTGACCCTGACGGGCTGGGAACCTCGGATCTGTTCCGCCAGTGGGAACGCATCCGCACCAACCCGATGCTGCGCGACTACCTGGCGGCTGTCGACCCCGATGCGCTGGCCGCGCACGAGGACGCCACCCCCGACTGGCAGCGGGCGGCCCGCGACGGGATACCCCGGGCGGCATCGTCGTGACGACGGCGCTACCCGACCAACGCGCCCGTGAGCGCGTCGCGACCGACCTCGGGCGCACGTTGTTCGTCGAGGCCGGTGCGGGCTCCGGCAAGACCCGGTCGCTGGTCGACCGCGTGGTCGCGCTCGTGCGGGCTGGGATCGCGATGCGCGAGATCGCCGCGATCACCTTCACCGAGAAGGCCGCGGCAGAGCTGCGCGACCGCATTCGACGTCGGCTCACCGCCGAACAGCGTGCCACCGACCCGGATGACGCGACCTTCCGGACGGCGGTGGAGCAGGTCGACGCGGCCGCGATCTCGACGCTGCACGCATTCGCGCAGCGGATACTCACCGAGCACCCGATCGAGGCCCGCCTACCGCCCGACGTCGACGTCCTCGACGAGGTGGCCTCCCAGGTCGAGTTCGAGGACCGCTGGCGGCAGTTCCGGGATCGCCTGCTGGCGGACCCGCAGCTGGAGCGGGCCGTGCTGCTGGCGCTGAGCGCCGGGATCACGCTCGACGACGTCCGGCACCTGGCGTCGGTGATGGGAGACAACTGGGATCTGGTGGCCGACCAGCAGCGGCTGCCCTGGGAGCGCGCGCAGCCACCGACGTGCGACGCAGCGGCGATCATCGCCGACATCGAGGCGCTGGTCAGGGACTGCGACCAGTGCTCGGATGACAGCGATCGGCTCTGCACGCTGCTCACGGGTCCGATCGCCGACCACGCCCGCCACCTGCGGGCGGCGTCCGACGAGTACGAAGTGCTCGAACTGCTGGCGGCGCCCAGGCCGTCGTTTCGAACCCGCTGGGGGCGGAAGGGCAACTGGCGGGACAAGGCGGCGATCGTCGAGCGGCTTGCGGCCATCGGCGAGGCGCGGGCGACGCTGGCGCGCGACGTTGCGCTGTCGACGTTGCGGCGGATCGCACTGGAGGTGGCCGACTTCACGTTGGCGGCGGCGCAGGAGCGCCGCGCCGCCGGCCGGCTGGAGTTCCACGACCTGCTGGTCATGGCGCGGGAACTGCTCCGCGACCCCGCCCACGGGATCGCAGTTCGTCGTGCGCTGCGACGGAGGTACCGGCGGCTGCTGCTCGACGAGTTCCAGGACACCGACCCGATCCAGGTCGATCTGGCGGTGCTCATCGCGTCGGACGACCCCGACGCGTCCGAGGTGCCCTGGTCCGAGGCCGCGGTGGAGCCTGGCCGGTTGTTCTTCGTCGGTGACCCCAAGCAGTCGATCTACCGTTTCCGGCGTGCCGACATCGACGTCTTCCTGCGGGCGCGCGAGACGCTGGGCGAACCGGTCGTGTCACTGATCACCAACTTCCGGTCGGCGCCGCCGGTCATCGACTGGGTCAACCACGTGTTCGGCTCCCTGATCGAGCACGAGCCGGGCTCGCAACCCGCGTACGTGCCGCTCGCTGCGGCGCCGGGGCGGGGGTGTCCCACCGCTGGTCCGCCGGTGCTGCTGCTCGGTGGCGAACACTCCGACGACCCGACGGCCGAGCAGCTGCGGGAGCGGGAGGCCGCCGACGTCGCCGACACCGTGCTGGCCGCCCGGGGCTGGACGGTTGCCGACCGGGCGCATGACGGCACGCAGCGGTGGCGGCCGGCACGGCTGGGCGACATCACGATTCTGCTGCCTGCCCGAACGTCGCTGCAGGCGCTCGAACGGGCGCTGGACGAGCGCGGCATCCCGTACCGCGCCGAGACCAGCTCGCTGGTGTATTCGACGCGCGAGGTCCGCGAACTGCTCGCGGCGGTCCGCGCCCTCGCCGACCCGACCGATCAGCTGGCGCTGGTCACGGCGCTGCGGTCGCCGCTGTTCGCCTGCGGCGACGACGATCTGGTGACCTACCGGCTCGAGCATCGCGGTGCCTGGAGCTTGCGCGCACCGCCGCGCGACGACCTACCCGCCGACCACCCGGTGGTCGCGGCGCTGGCGTACCTTCGCGATCTGCACGCGCAGCTGCCGTGGATGGCGCCGTCCGAAGTGCTCGATCGCCTGGTCCGCGACCGGCGGCTGTTCGAGCTGGCCTACGCCCACGGGCGCCCACGGGACATGTGGCGTCGGCTGCGCTTCGTGGTCGACCAGGCGCGCGCGTGGAGTGCGGCCGAGGCCGGCACGCTGCGACAGTACGTCGAGTGGGCGCGCATGCAGGCGTCAGAGACGACGCGGGTCGCCGAGACCATCCTGCCCGAGACCGACGACGACTCTGTGCGGATCATGACGATTCATGCGTCGAAGGGGCTGGAGTTCCCCATCGCCGTGCTGTCGGGCATGACCACCCTGCCGCGTGGCCGCTACACGCGGGTGCAGGTGTCGTTCCCGCCAGGTCAGGCGATGGGGCTGCGTGTCGGCTCGACGCTGATGACGCCCGAGTTCGAGGACTTCCGCCCGGTCGACGAGCAGATGGACTTCCACGAGCGGCTGCGGTTGCTGTATGTCGCCTGCACGAGGGCCTGCGACCATCTCGTCGTGTCGGTGCACCGCAAGCAGCGGCAGACGGCCGGCGCCGCCTTGCGCACCAACGCTGAGCTGATCGCAGGCACCTCGCCCGATGTCGGCGGTCAGCACGGTCCCTCCGACGCTGTCGCGCCGCCCGCCACCGCTGCAGCGGCGTCCCCTGCGCCCGTCCCGCCACTGCCGCCGCCCGCTGAGTGGGAGGCCGAGCACGCCCGTGTCCTGGCGACCAGCGCCCGCCGCCGCAGCGTCGGTGCCACCGACGTCGCGCTGTTGGCGACGCACGGGCTCGACGACGAGATTGTCGCCGGTGCGGACAAGCGTCCCCGGGACCTCGACCTCGCACCGTGGCAGAAGGGCCGCTACGGCACGGCGATCGGCCGGGCCGTTCACGCGGTGCTGCAGACGATCGATCTGGCAACCGGCGAAGGGCTTGCCGCCGCCGCTGCGGCGCAGACCGCGGCCGAGGGTGTCATCGGTCGGGAGCTCACCGTCGAGCAGCTGGCCGGTGCGGCGCTGTCGGCACCGAGCGTCCGGGAGGCGGTCGGCTGCCCGCGCTGGCGTGAGACCTTCGTCGCCACAGTGGTGGACGGTCGTACGCTCGAGGGCTACATCGACCTGCTGTACCGCACCGACGCCGGTCTGGTGATCGTGGACTACAAGACTGCCTCGTCGGCGGCTGACCTCGACGCCCGCCTCGAACGCTACCGCGCCCAGGGCGGCGCGTACGCGCTGGCGGTCGCAGCCGCCACCGGCGAGCGGGTCGCTCGGGTCGTGTTCGTGTTCCTGACACCCGACGGCGCGATCGAACGCGAGCTGGACGACGTGGACGCATGCGCGGCGGACGTGGCGCGGACGGTCGCGGCGACGTGACCCGGACGCAGGTCACGCCGCGGACGCTGGCACGGCGTCGTGCTGTCCGGACCCGACGCCGGCGAGCGCAGGCGGCCGGGAGCATCGCGGTGGTCGTGGCCGCCGTCGTCTCGCTGGGCGTGCTCGCCGGCCTGCTGTCGGGCGGGCAGTGGCCATGGGCGTTCGTCACCTACCTGCGCTGGCCACAGACGATTCTCGCGACCGTCGCCGCGGTCGTCCTGTTGTACGTCGGCTGGTGGCGGACCGGACTGCTGTTCTTGCTCGTCGCGATCGGTTTGATCGTCAGTGTCGTGGCGCCGACCGTCGCGCTGACGACGGTCGACGCGCCGGCCGAGCGGACCGTGCGGATCGCTGTCTACAACACGGGTCCCGGGGCCGGTGACGTCGACGGCTTCGCGCATACCATCGCGCAGGCCGACGCCGACATCGTCGTGCTGCTGGAGAGCGCCGACATCGCCGACAAGCTCGACGCGCGGCTCGACGACCTGTCGCGGCTGCCGACGTCGGACAGCGCTGATGTGACGCTGGCGCCTCCCGTCGTGCTGGCGCGAGACGCCTGGCCGGTGCAGGTCGTGCCGTTGGCGGACACGCGACCCGCGACGGTGGTGGCTGCGACGGTCGACGGCGCACCGTTGGACATCGTCGCGTTCCACCCGCTGCCACCGGTCACACGCACCTGGGCCGACAGCCACGACCGGTCGATAACGGCGCTGGTCGAGACGGTCCTGCCACGCGCCGGGCCGCACGTGCTCGCGTGCGACTGCAACACGGCGCCCTGGTCGCCGTCGATGCGCCGCCTGCTCGACGTCGGTCTGCGTGCGCCGACCGTCGCACCGACGTTCGGCGCGCCGCTGATCGGGATCCCGGTGGACCACGTCCTGCTGAGCCGTCAGGTGGCTGCCGTCGCGCGGGAGCTCGGATCCTTCGACGGGTCGGACCATCGGCTCATCGTGACGGAGGTGACCGTACGGCAACCGAAGCAGAACCGGCGTGGATGAACGTTGCTCTGCGGCCCGTTCACCGCTGGCGGGGCGCAGCCCGTCAACGGAAGGCCTCGGCGACGTGGGAGACGTCGTCGAGTTGCTGTCGCGCGACGGCGACGTCGGGTGCGGGAAACAGGCTCACGTCATCTGCGCCCGCGTCCCGGAGCGCGCCGACGTGCGCCACCGCGTCGTCGACGGTGCCGATGGCGCCGAGCTCCCGCCACCACGCGGCCGGCATGTCGACGAGCCCCTGTTCGCCGCGCCGTTGCCAGCGGTCACGGATCTGCTCGAAGTTCGGATGCGCACGAATGTTCGGCGATGGTGACGCGCACAGTCCGGCGACGAAGGGCGCCATCGTCCGGTGGGCGTCCCTGGCGTCGTCAGCGATGCACAGCGCGGTGAACACCGCGACGCGGAAGCGGCCGGGGTCGCCGGTCTGGTCGATCGCCCAGCGGACGTACGAAGGTCCCGCGCCCTCGGCGATGACGAGACCGTCGGCTCGGCGACCGGCCATCGCCAGCGACACGGGTCCGCGCACACCGGCGAGCACCGGCGGCACGACGTCAGGCGGCTGGTCCAGTGCAACGTCACGCAAGGTCACATGTCGCCCGGCCCGGGTGACCGTGTCGCCGCGGAGCAGGTGACGGACTGCGGTCAGCACCTCGTCGAGTGCCGCGACGGGCGACGGCGCTCGTGCGCCCATCTGCTCCATCCACTCCTGCACGCCGTGTCCGATCCCGGCCACGATCCGGCCGGGCGCGAGGCGCGCCAGGGTCGCGATCTCCATCGCGGTGATCGCCGGGTTGCGCGCGACCGCCGGCAGGATGCCCAGCCCGACCGTCAACCGGTCGGTGCGTGCGAGCGCGGCGGCGGCGAGGCTGACGCCCGCGGTGTAGAAGCAGTCCTCGATGACCCACAGCTGGTCGATCGCGCGGGACTCGAGCTGTTCGGCAACCTCCAGCACGAACGCCGGAGGAAAGGTCCGGTCGAAGCACATTCCGAGCTGGGGTCCCATCGGCGCCACGGTACCCCGGCGGGCCGCTTCGACCCTCCCCGGACCCTTACGCGTTCAAGCCCTCAGGTCGTCGTCACCTGGCGCCGTCCCTCGCTGGTGAGCACGCATTGGATCCTGGCCGCGGCCGGATCGGTGCCGGCCCCCATGCTGACGACGGCGACAGGGGCGTACTCCAGCGCCGCTCGGGCCGGGCCGCAGTCGCCGAGGTCGTCGTAGGCACCGGACGCCGCGGCGAACGCCCGCATGGCAGCGGGGGCGTCGGCAACCGCCGCTGTCCAGATCGCCAGGTACTCGTCGATGGCGTACTGGTCACGGGTTGCCATCATCTCGAGATGCGCGAGCCAGTCGTCCAGGGCGGGTTGCGCGTCCGCCATCACGTCCGCCACGGCGGCGCCGCGCGCCGCGCACCGCCGCGCCTGGCGGCGTTCGCTGTTCTCGAGTGCCTCGGCGTCGACCGTCGCACAGGGATCGTCGGTGGGCAGAGCCTCGCGGGCGGCGCGGAACGCGTCGATGTTGCGCTGCGCGGGCTCTTTCGATTCCGCCCAGCGGCGCTTCGCCTCTGCGCCGTCGATCTCGCCGTTGTCGAAGGCGATCTGGGCGCCGTAGTGCGTCTCCCAGTTGCCCAGGGACGTGCGTGCAGCGGCGACGGCTGCATCCGCGAGAGCGGCTGCCTGCGCACACGACGCCAGCACCGATCCCGTTGTCGAATCCGGGGGCGTCTCGGAGGTCCCGGGCGCCTCCGCCGGAGGCGTCTCGGGCGTTGTCGGCTCAGACACTTCCTCCGGCGCCTCCGACAGGTCGACCTGTGCCATCGAGGCCAGATCCGGTTGCCCGGACGAGTCCCCGGACGTCAGCATCACAAGCGCGAAGCCGGCTCCGAGGCCGGCCAGCGCAGCGACGACCACCGTGACAACATTGACCTTCGACCGTCCACGGGAATACACGCCCGCTCCAAGCGTCGCCAGCAACCTGCACACCGCGCGCTGTGCGCACGATTCGGTTCATCCTAGAGGTCCCGTCAACTGCTGCACCTGGGGGACCAATGGACACCATCCGTTGCAGCCATGACGAACTAGTTAATTCGATGCTGGCGGCCCGTGTGTGACCACCGCCCGTACACGGCCGCGGACCGAGCGGCATCGACGTCGGGGATCGTTGCCTTTCACCCGCCGATCGCTAGTGTTCGCCATGGTCCCGCCACCGGCGGCCGCGCTCAGCGGAGGTGGGGCGCCGGTGGCGTGTCGACCGCTTCGCCGAGCCTGGACAACGGGGGTTGGCGGGGTTGCCCGACACCGGGGAACAGCAAAGCGGCGGACCGCAGGTGTTGCTGTCGCGGCGGCAGATCCTGACCGGGACGACCTATGGCATCGGCGCAACGCTGTTGTTCCGCCACGTCAGCCGCGGCCGGATCGATGTCCCAGACGGGCCCGCACGCCTACCGCACCCCACGGTGCCCGCGCGCCGGCGCCGCAACCCCGACGCCGCCGGCGACGGCAGGGCCGACGTCCAGACCGCCACGCACGCCAGGCAGACGCGGCAGACAGACGAGCAGCGGCCGATCCACCGTGCCCAGCTGTCCGATCGCGGCCAGCCGCGGTCGGTGTGCAGGAGCGACCGCGGGGTGCTCGTGGTGGGCCAGTCCTCCGACGGCGAACCGCTCGGGTGGCTGACCGACGACGGCGCCCAGTGGATCGAGCACACGCTGGCCACGCCGGACCGGTCGATCACGGAGGTGTGGGGCGCTACTGGCTACGACGGGCACTTCGTCGCCGTCGGTTCCACGACGGAGCGTGCCGTGCGGCACGTCGCGGAGAGCGGCATCGTGCCGGGAGTTGATGCGAAGGTCACGTTCACCGAGCGGCGCCGGTCGCCGTCGATCTGGTGGACCACCGACTGCGTCAAATGGACCGGCCAGACGTTCGACGACATCGTCGGGCCCCACGCACACCTGATCGCGATCGCCAGCGGCAAAGGGCGACTGGTCGCCGTCGGCAGCACGCTCGACAGCGACGGCGTGCAGGGCGCCCGGGGGCTGGTGCTCACGTCGACCGACGGTGCCGCCTGGCGACAGGCAGACCTCGGTGCCGGCGCGGACATGGCCGAGGGCTCGTTCACCGGCGTCGCCGTCGATCGGGACGGCCGGTGGTACGCGACCAGTGTCGACATCGCGGGCGGCGCCGTCTGGACGTCGCCGGACGGACGGCGCTGGTCGATGATAGAGGCTTCGCGCCGCGCGCTGCGGGGTGTGGCGCTGCAGGGCATCGGGGTCGACGGCAGGCGCCTGTTGGTAGCCGGAACGTCGTTCAGCGATCCGCGACCGCGCTACCTGGTGTCGCACTCCGGTGGCCGCAGATGGAAACGCGTGACCCTCGACGTCTCGATGCTCGCCGGTCCGGAGGCGCTGGTCGGTGACCTGGCGGTCATCTCGGGCGATGTGGTCGTGGTCGGCACGCACCGCGGCGCCCCGGTGCTGGAGGGAGGGCAGTTGCATGCCGCCGACTGAGAGCTCGTACCGGACGATCGGTGGCGTTCCCCTCCGCTACGTGCGGATCAGCCCGCACATCGAGCCGTTCTACGCGCGTTCGACCCACGAGTTCGAGCACAAGCTCGACAACCTGTCGCGCAATCTCGCCGGCGCGGCGCCCGGCTGGTACGGGGGATTGCGATGGATCGCGACTGCGGGCGCCTACGTCAACAAGCCCACGTACCACGGACTCGGACGCGCGTTCGACCTCGACATCGTCCGCTGGCAGAACACCGCCTGCCGCCCGGTCGGCGGCCATCACGCCAGCCGGCTCCTGTCGCAGCGCCGTCGCTACATCGGGGTCGACGCACTGGCACGCCGGTGGTTCAAGTACGTGCTCGACGCCTGGTACAACCCGGCGCACCGTGACCACCTGCATCTCGACGACGGCGGTGGCGCGCTCGTCTTCAACACCGGCTACCGCTCTGACACCGTCTTCGTGCAGCGCGCGGCGAACGTGATGATCGACGCGGGCCTGGCGGTGGACGGTCTCTACGGGCCGCTGACCGATCGTGCGTTCCACGTGCTGAAGAAGCGGCTCGACGTCCCGCATCGCGTGTCCGTCAGCCCACGCGTCTACCGCAGGTTCCTGTGGCGTCTGGCCACCCACGCCCTGCGCAACAAGCCGCTGTGAGTTCGCTGTGGCGGTCGCGCCGTCGACCGCTTGTCCGTGCCGCGGCCGCCTGCTGCGTGATCGTGCTCACCGCGTGTGCCGGTTCCGTGCCGGATCAACCGGCGGCGGGCCCGTCGGCCGCGGCAACCGCGATCCCACCACCGCGTCCCACGCCATCAGTGGACGCGCCGACCCGGACGGCGGCGGTGACGAACGGCCTCGAGGGTGCCGCACTGTACGGGATCGCCGACGGGGACGGCGTCGTGATCGCGGTCGGCGCCGCCGACGGTGCAGCGGCGGCGTGGATCACGTCGGACGGCGTGACGTGGCGACGCGCACGGGTTGCCGGCGCGACGCGAGCCGCGCGGCTCCGAGGCGTCGCGGCCGGCCCGGACGGCTATCTCGCGTTCGGCGGCGGGGACGGCGAGGTCTCGCAGGTCTGGACGTCCGGCGACGGCACACGATGGGATCGTCAGGCGGCCACCGACGGCATCGGCGCTCGCGTCAACGCGGTCACGTTCTCCGACGGCCGGTGGCTCGCCGTCGGTGACCTGCTCGCCGCCGAGGGCGGCGAGGCGGCGGCGGGAGTGCTGTACACATCAGGCGACGGGCGGTCGTGGCGGCTCGAAACCGACGAGCTGACCGGGACCGAGGCGACCGTCAGCGACGTGGCGGTCCGTGGCGGTGTTGTGGTGGTCGGCGGCTTCGGCCTCGACGGAGGGCTCATGTGGGCCGACGTGACCGACGGGGCCGTGCGGGCCGACGGTGACTTCGCGGCCACGACCGTTCAGGGGGTGGCCGCGACCAAGGACGGGTTCGTCGCGCTCGGACGTCATGTCGCCGACGTCGGGCCGGTGGCGTGGCGTTCGAACGACGGCGCGGGCTGGCAGCGGCTCGACGTCGATCCGCAACCGTTTGCGACGACGGATCAGATCCACGACCTGACGGCGGTCGATGGTCGTCTGGTCGCTGTCGGTGCCACGCCCGATGGCGGGGTGATCTGGACTTCTGCGGACGGGGGTACGTGGACCCGCGAGCGGTGACCGCGGCCTACACGCGCTCGGCCACCAGCCGGGCGAACACGACGAGGTTGTCGCGGTAGCTGCCCGCGTCGGCGTCGAACTCGCCGCCGCACGTGACCAGTCGAAGCGTCGGCTGCGGTGTCGGGTAGTAGACGTCGTCGGTCGGGAAGCGGGTCTTGCTGTGCTGTTCGACGCGGTTGGTCTCGAACACCGCCACCGTGCCGTCGGCGCGGGTGACGGTGATGCGATCGCCCGCCCGGAGTTCGTTGAGCCTGTAGAACACCGCGGGACCGGTCTTCGAGTCGACGTGGCCCAGGATCACCGCCGCGCCCTGCTGGCCGGGTCGGGGCCCACGGCGGTACCAGCCTGCGGCGTCCCAGTCGTCGGGTGTCCGGATCGCGCCGTCCGCCGCGAGACCGAGCCTTTCGAGATCGCTGACGATGCCGACCGACGGGATCTCGACACGGACCGGTGCCGCGACCACTGAGGTGCGATCGGCCGGCGTGTAGTCGCGCAGGCCGTCGGCGACGGTTCTCGGCTGCGGTTCGCGCTCCTCGGCCCAGCGGTCGAAGTAGCCGACCGCCCGGTCGTATGCCGCGTCCGGCACCGCGCGCACGCTCCCACACCCGCCGATCAGCAGCGCACCGAGCAGCAACGCGCCGGCGGCTCGATGCGCAGGGCGGCACGCGCTCATGTCGCCGCCGTCGCCGTCCCGCCGCCACCCGTTGCGGCGCCGCCGCGGGGCAGGCCGTCGCGGACCGCCTTGCCCAGCGCGCGACCGAGTCGTTGCGCCAGGTCGTTCACGTGGGTGTACGCCTCGTAGGCCGTGTCATGGGCGCGCTCGTAGTCGCCGTTCACGTACGCCGCGATCTGGTCGAGCATCTGGTACTGGTGGGTGGTCATCGCGTTGGCCATCGCTTTTTGCTTCACGGCGCCGCCCGTGGCTCTGGCGAGCGCCGGCCCCAGCCCGCTCATGGTGGCGTCGAGCTCACGCTGCAGGCGGGTGCGCTCGCCGAGGTCGTCCTCGGCCACCGCGACGGTGTAGCGCATCAGCTGGTCGACGTGGGCGACCCACCGGCGATTGAAGCGCTCGGCGCGCCTGGAGCCGAGCAGCGCGTCCATCGCGTCGGTCAGCTCGGCCGTGTTGGCGTCCAACGCCCCGGCGGCGGCGGCGAACTCGCTCGAGCCGTTGGCGCCGGCGCGAACGGCATCGATGGTCAGCTCGACGTGCTCGTCCATCAGCAACGCCAGCGACGATGCGGTCTCCTCGCGCGGTGACGTCGCGGTGTCGCGCGGGTCCTGGCCGGCTGCTGCTGCCGCTATGGCGGCCCCCAGCGGATACATGTTGGCGAACGCCGCGCGCTCGAGCTCGTAGGCCTGGGCGTAGTTGTGCGTGCTGTAGGCGTCGATCTGGAAGAGCAGCAGGTCGATCTGCATCTGCAGCTTCGTGGCCGCCAGCTGGGCGTCCAGGCGGCCGTTGGTCGCGTCCTCGACGAGTGTGGCCTGGCTGGAGACGTAGTCGCCCAGGGCCGCAGCGGCGTCCTTCTTGGCGGCCTCGTCGTCGTCGCGCACCGCTGCGGCGTAGCTGAACAGCTGTCGGGTCTGCTCTTCCCAGCCGTCGGCGAACGCCGCTGCATGCTTCTCGCCGATCGCGGGCTCGAGCGTGGACCGCAGGTCGGCGGTGTTGCGCACCAGCACGGCGTTGGCCGCATCGACGAAGCTGGGGTCCCCCGACACGGTCGCCCGCATGAAGCGGATGCTCAGCGTTGCGTGATGCGCGAGGTGCGCCTGGAGCTGCGAGCGCAGCTGGCGACGCTGGGTGGTCGTGGCGCCGTCGCGGGTGAACACCACACTGGCCTCGGTCCACACATCGACCGGGCGGCCGCGGCCGAGCAGCCGGTCGAGCACACCGGGTTCGCCGACGACCATCGGCACGACCACCGCGATGAGGGCGATGACCAGGGCGACCCGCACGCCGACAACGACCGCCCGGAGGAGGCGTGTCGTGCTGGTCGTCGTCGCCACTGTGCCCGCATCCCTTCCACGCCGTCGTATCAGCACCGTATCGACGCGTCGCCGGGGTCGGATCCCCGAGATTGACTAACTTGTTTCGGGGGTCCAGGGCCTGGGACGGGCTGTGGATCGCGGCGGGTCAGTCGCCGCCGCGGACGTCGGCCACGTCGGCGATCCGCCGTGTGGCCGCAGTCGTCTCTGGGCGTCAGTTGTTGAGCATCGACATCATCGGTGCGGGATACCGCGTGCCGGCGGCCGCGCCGACCGGCGCGATCTCGTCGAGCCGCGCGAGGTCGTCGCCGGTGAGCGTGACGTCGAGCGCGCCGATGTTCTCTTCGACGCGTTGCGGCCTTGTCGTGCCGGGGATCGCCACGATGTCGTCGCCCTGCGCGAGCACCCATGCGAGGGCGAGCTGCGCCGGCGTCACACCCTTGTCGTCCGCCATCCGTGTGATGGCGTCGACCAGGTCGCGGTTGCGCTGGAAGTTCTCGCGCTGGAACCGTGGGTTGTTGCGGCGCCAGTCGTCGGCGGCGAGATCGTCGGGGCTGGTGATCTGGCCGGTGAGGAAGCCGCGCCCGAGCGGGCTGTAGGCGACCAGGCCGATGCCCAGTTCGCGCAGCGTCGGCAGCACGTCGGCCTCGACGTCGCGTGTCCACAGCGAGTACTCGGTCTGCACGGCGGTGATCGGGTGGACGGCGTGTGCCCGCCGGATCGTCTCCGGTGCCGCCTCGGACAAGCCCAGGTGGCGCACCTTGCCGGCGGCCACCAGGTCGCTCATGGCGCCGACCGTCTCCTCGATCGGTACCCGGGGGTCGATCCGATGCTGGTAGTACAGGTCGATGTGGTCCATGCCGAGCCGACGCAGTGACGCGTCGCACGCGCGGTGCACGTACTCGGGCCGCCCATCGGGAGCGCGCCCGTCGATCTCCAGCGACCGCGCCCCGAACTTCGACGCGAGGACGACATCTGCCCGGTGCTCGTTCAGGACGGGGCCGATGAGCTCCTCGTTGGTCCCGGGACCGTAGATGTCGGCGGTGTCGAACAGCGTGATGCCCAGAGCCAGCGCACGGCGCAGCGTCGCGATGCTGCGCTCGGTCTCGGCGCCGCTGTAGGCGAACGTCATGCCCATGCATCCCAGCCCGAGCGCGGAGGTCGGCAGCGTGTTGAGCGTCCGGGTGTCCATTGATCGTCCTCGAGATCGCAGAAGGGCTACGGCGTGATGGTTCCCGGTCGGCGGGCGGCTCCATACATCGCCGGGCTGATCCAGCATGTCGGCGCCGCGATCGCCGCGTACGCGCGGCGGGATCACGGTGTTCGGTCGGCCGTTGCGGGCGCTCGACGTTCCGCTGGACCGTTGGTCGGCCACATCTTTTCGATCTCGGCATTGAACTCGGCGCCCAGCAGCACCGCGAACGCCGAGACGTACAGCCACAACAGCAGGGCGAGCAGGCCCGCCAGGGGCGCGAACACGGGGTTGCTCAGGACCGAACCCGACGTGTACAGCCGCAGTCCGGCGCTGCCCACGAGCCACAGGACCATGGCGAGCGCCGCGCCCGGCAGATCACGTCGCCACGGCGTCTGCCACGGCGCGGCGACGTGGAACACCCACGCCAGCAGGCCGGTCGCGAGCAGCGCCGCCGCCGGCCAGTACAGGACGCGCCAGACCAGATCGATCACGGTGCCCGCGGCCAGATACGTGCCGATCACGCGCCCGAAGCCGGGTCCCATCACCAGAATCGGGACGGCCACGACACCCAGCAGCACGGCGCCGATGGTCAACCCCAGTCCCCACATCCGCTGCTGCCACGACGGGCGCCGCTCCGGCAGGTCGTAGGCGATGGCCACGGCGATGACGATCACCCGCAGCGCACGTGAGGCCGAGTAGATGGTGAGCACGACGCCGAGCGACGCGAGGTCCGCGCGGCCCTCGGTCAACACACCCTCGACCACCGGCCGCAGCAGGTCGATCGTGTCGGCGCTCAGGACCACGCCGCCGAGGCTCAACAGACGCCCGGAGGCATCGTCGGCGAACCCCGGTACGGCGTCGCCGATGTAGCCGACCGTGCCCAGTCCGAGCAGCAGCAGCGGCGGCAGCGACAGCAGCACGAAGAAGGCGACCTCTGCCGCCAGCCCCGGCACGCGATCGTCGATGGTGTCCTCCACGGTGCGCAGCAGAAGCTCGACCGGTCGGCGCAAGGCGGCCGGGCTGCGGTCCACGGCGAGCTCACTGAGACGCCACACGGACGCGCAGCCTACCGAGTGCGGCTACCATCGCCGGGCCGCGTTCGCGGCATCCTCCCGCACTGCGAGCCCACCAATGGCTGTCCGGACCGACCTGCGCAACGTGGCGATCGTCGCCCACGTCGACCACGGCAAGACCACGCTGGTCGATGCGATGCTGTGGCAGTCGGGCGCCTTCCGCAGCAACCAGGACGTCGCTGAACGTGTGCTCGACTCGATGGATCTCGAGCGCGAGAAGGGCATCACGATCCTGGCGAAGAACACCGCTGTCGGCTATCGCGATGTCACGGTCAACATCGTCGACACGCCCGGTCACGCGGACTTCGGCGGCGAGGTCGAACGTGGGCTTGCCATGGTCGACGGTGTGCTGTTGCTGGTCGACGCGTCAGAAGGCCCCCTCCCGCAGACCCGCTTCGTGCTGCGCAAGGCACTCGAGGCCGCGCTGCCGGTGATCCTGGTGGTCAACAAGGTCGATCGGCCGGACGCCCGGGTGGCGGCAGTGGTCGACGAGGTCTACGAGCTGTTCTTGGATCTCGACGCGACCGAGGACCAGATCGACTTCCCGATCGTGTACTGCGTGGCCCGGGACGGTCGTGCCGGTGTCGACCCCGGGACCTTGGATCCGGACCTCGGGCCACTGTTGGACCTGCTGCTCCAACACATCCCCGCGCCCGTCTACACCGAGGGCGCACCGTTGCAGGCGGCGGTCACCAACCTCGACGCCTCGCCGTACCTGGGCCGGCTGGCGCTGTGCCGGGTCCACGAGGGTGTCATCCGCCGCGGCGAGCCGATCGCCTGGTGCCGCCTGGACGGCAGTGTCGAGCGGGTCAAGGTCACCGAGCTGTACGTCACCGAGGCGCTGGACCGGGTGCCGGCCGATCAGGCCCGTGCCGGTGACATCATCGCGATCGCGGGGCTGCCGGACGTCACGATCGGCGAGACGCTCGCCGACCCCGACGACCCACGCCCGCTGCCCGCATTGACCGTGGACGAGCCGAGCCTGTCGATCACGGTCGGTACGAACACGTCGCCGCTCGCGGGCCGTGACGGCGACAAGGTCACGGCGCGCCTGCTCAAGGCCAGGCTCGACGCCGAGCTCGTCGGCAACGTGTCGCTGCGGGTGCTGGCCACGGAGCGGCCCGACACGTGGGAGGTCCAAGGGCGCGGCGAGCTGGCCCTGGCGGTGCTCGTCGAGCTCATGCGCCGGGAGGGATACGAGCTGACCGTGGGCAAACCCCAGGTCGTGACGCGGGAGATCGACGGACGGCGCCACGAGCCGATGGAGCGGGTGTCGGTCGACGTTCCCGACGAGTACCTGGGCGTCGTGACCCAGCTGTTCGGTCTGCGCAAGGGCCGCATGGCGCAGATGGTCAACCACGGCACCGGGTGGGTACGGCTCGAGTACGTCGTGCCCGCTCGGGGCCTGATCGGTGTCCGCACCGAGTTCCTCACCGAGACCCGCGGCACCGGTGTGCTGCACCACGTGTTCGAGGGATACGAGCAGTGGCACGGCGACCTGCGGACGCGGCCGACGGGCAGCCTGGTCGCCGATCGTGCGGGCGACGCGACCGCCAGCGCGCTGTTCAACCTCCAGCAGCGTGGGACGCTGTTCATCCGTCCCGGCGCCGAGGTCTACGAAGGGATGATCGTCGGTGAGAACGCGCGCGCAGAGGACATGGACGTCAACCCTACGAAGCTGAAGAAGCTGACGAACGTGCGCGCGGCAGCCGCCGACGAGTTCGTGCGCCTGGTTCCGCCACGCGTCCTGTCGCTGGAACAGGCGCTGGAGTTCTGTCGTGTCGACGAATGCGTCGAGGTCACTCCCGCGGCGATCCGGCTCCGCAAGGTCGTGCTCGACCAGACCGCCCGTCGCCGCGCAGCGGCCCGCGCGACCCCCTGACCTGGCCGGTGCACCCCACGCAGGGAGCGCCTGCCCGTGCCGGCACCTGGCGGTCGGCTAATCTCGGTCACCCAGTGTGCGGTCGGCGGAGGACGGCATCGTGGTGCGGCGCGGAACCGCGGTCCGCATGGTGACCGCGATCGTCGCCGGCGTGGTCCTGGGTGTACTCGGCATCTGGCTGGGGCAGCGAGCGCTCATCTACTTCCCGGGCGACGTCGTGCCCGCGCCGGCCAGCGTCGGCCTGCCCGCTGCCGAGGCGCTGACGGTCACGACCGCTGACGGGCTCCGCCTGCGTGCGTGGTACGTCCCCGCAGCCGGAGAGACGGTCGGTGCGGTGTTGCTGCTGCCGGGCAACGGGGGCAACCGGGCCGGACGTGCCCCGCTGGCCGCGGCGTTGCGTGCTCGTGGGCTCGCCACGCTGCTCCTCGACTACCGGGGGTACGGCGGCAATCCGGGACGGCCGTCCCAGCTCGGTCTGCTGGCAGACGCCCGAGCGGGCGCCCGGGCGCTGCAACGTCGCAGCGGGGTCGACGCCGCGCGGACGGTCTACTTCGGCGAGTCGCTGGGGACGGCGGTCGCGGCGGGGCTCGCCATGGACCACCCGCCCGGCGCGATGATCCTGCGTTCCCCGTTCCCCAGCCTCGCGGCCGTCGGGCAACGTCACTACCCGTGGTTGCCGGTGCGGCTGCTGCTTCGCGACCCGTTCCCGACAGCGCGGTGGATCGCCACCTACGACGGTCCGACGCTCGTGGTCGTCGCAGAGCAGGACGAGATCGTTCCGCCCGACCTGAGCATGCGGGTCGTCGAGGCCGCGGGGGACGGCACCGATCTGCTGGTGGTCGCCGACGCCGGCCACAACGATCGCGTGCTGCTCGACGGCGTCGACATGATCGACCGGGTCGCGCTGTTCCTCCGCGAGCGCGCGAGCCTTCCGGTTCGAGCGGGGGGCGGCTGACCCACGGGACGCGCGGGTGGCCCGGGGTGTGACGGGTCGCCCGGCGTACAGGTCAGCGCTGATCGTCCAACGTGCTCACGTCGCCGGCTCCGGTGCGGTGCGTCGGATGTCTTCGGTCGTCCCGGAGCTCGCAGTGGCGGCCGCAGCGGCGCGTTCGATCTGCTCTTCCGCCAGCTGGATGGCGTTGAGCATCTCCTGAAGTGTCCGGATCCGTTGCGCGTCGTCGTCGTTGCGCTCGCGTTCGGCATCGAGCTGCCCTGCGACGCGGGCGTGGATGGCGCCGAGCGCCTCGATCACGGCTCCCGTGGTCACGGCGTCCGCGAGTCCGGGTTGGACGACCAGCGCGTGGCTCATCTGGAGCTTGACCAGCTCGGTACGTGCGTTGGCGAGCTCGAGCGCGAGCAACCGACGGGCCGCGGCGGCGGGTTCGTCCTCCGGCTGGGGAGCGACGAGCCACATGCCGCCCGCCATCTCGACGTCCGAGGCGGACAGGCTCCCACCCGCCAGCAACGCGAGGTTGTGGTCGCTGGCCAGAGCGTCCGCCGACGCTCCGCCGCTGGTCGTGTCGGCCCGCGGTGGTGGCAGGACGAGCTCACCGGTCGTCAGCGCGGGGATGTTCTTCGACGTCTGATCCGGTTTGCGCCAGCGGGAGGGCCGGTAGGCCGTCAACGCGTCGTTCCAGACCAGCCACAGTCGAGTGATCTCATCGTCGTCGAGGCCGATGGGCACAGCGACGGAGTGGACTGCGTTCTGCGCGTGCTCGACGGAGACCTTCAGCTCGTAGGGCGCAAACGGGTCGCCCATCAACACGTCGATCAGCAGCGCACGGCGACGTGCGGCGCTCCAAGGGCCGGTCGCACGCTCGAAGGCGGCGGTCAGCTGGCGCACCGACGGACCGGTGCCACCGTAGCCCTGCAGGTCCGCCAGTTCGTCGGGGAACGTGCTCCGCAGTACCGCCCACTTCTCCTGGAGCACCGACTGTTTGCGGGCGCGGCGACGTTCGTCGGGTTCCTTCTCGGTGAGTTGGATCGCCATCAGAAGCGTCGCAAGACCCAACCCCAGCCGATACATGTGAGCATCGGTGCCTGGCATCGTTCCTTCATGTTCGAACACAGCGACCTCGCCAGCATTGCACAGAACATGACGAATCCATAGTGCGCACCATGCCGTGTCCTGGCAGCAATCATGCATTTGCGGTAGTGACAACCGTACACAAGGTAGAAGAACAAACCGTTGTGTAGTATCTATATTGCTCAGTGTTAGTTCAGGGGCGCATGCAGCACACCGGCGACCGTGGCGGAGCCGACGACCGGTGGCAGCGTCGACGCTGGCAGGTCGAGCGCCGCGATCGCTGCCGACGACCAGACGTCGGCTGCGACGTCCCACAGCAGGCCGCAGCGATCGACGTGAGCCAGCGCCCCGGATCGGCCTCGGCCGAGCCGGGTTGGGGATGGTCGACCTCGTGGGCCGCCGATCCAAAGCCCAGGTCGATCTCGGCGTTCTATATGCTGGCCACCATCCGGATCCGCTCGACCACACGAAGGAGACGGACGTGCAAGCCGCCCGCCGGTACGGCCGGCGCCTGTTCCTCGCCCACGCCACGCGGGCGGGCGCGGGTCTCATGATCATCGGCACAACCGCCGCCTGCGCGTCCGACAGTCCCGCCGGCGTCGCCGAACCGGTGCCGTCGACGCCGCCGCAGGGGTCCGGCGTGGACGCGGACAGCTCGACGTCCGCGCCGTCGAGCGAACCGTCCGAGCCGCCATCCGCCGCGGCCTTTGACTGGCGCCGTGTCGATCTCGGCTTCGTCTCGGCCTACCTGCTGGTCAGCGACGACCAGGTGGTGGTGGTCGACGCGGGTGTCAAGGGCAGCGAGACCGACATCGAGGACGCGCTGACGGAACTGGGGCTGGGGTGGTACGCGGTCGAGCACGTGATCTTCACGCACAACCACCCCGATCACATCGGCAGCGCGGCGGCGATCCTCGAAGCGGCCAACGCACGGGCGTACGCCGGTGAGGCCGATCTGCTCGCGATCAATGTCGCGCAGGAGGTCGAGCCGGTCGCCGACGGCGACGAGGTGCTGGGCCTGCGGATCGTCGCGACGCCGGGCCACACGCCCGGTCACATCAGCGTGCTCGATCCGACCGGTGGTGTCCTCGTTGCCGGCGACGCGCTGGTGGGAGCCGCCGATGGCGGCGGCGTCGCCGGTCCCGACGCGGCGTACACCGCCGACATGACCACGGCAATCGAGTCGGTGCGCAAGCTGTCGGCGCTGCAGTTCGAAACGTTGCTGTTCGGGCACGGTGAGCCGGTCGAGGAGGATGCCGACGCCAGGGTCGCCGAGTTGGCCGACCGCCTCTAGCACCGCGTCCGACGTTGGCGCGTCGCCGAGAGGACCACGTGGACGAGGTGCGGCTTCCGACACGGGCGCTCGTGGTGCTGGTCGGGCCGTCGGGCGCCGGGAAGTCACACTGGGCTCGCGCACAGTTCCGCGCCGGACAGGTGGTTTCCAGCGACGCGTTGCGCGCGCTGGTGGGGGAGGGGCCGCACGACCAGCGGGCCGGCACGGACGCGTTCGAACTACTCGACGAGGTGGTCGAGCGCCGGCTGCGTCGGGGTCTGCTGACGGTCATCGACTCGCTTGCGCTCGACGACGACCGGCGCCGCGGCTACATCGATCGTGCCCGGCGCCATGCCGTGCCCTGCTACGCGGTCGCGTTCGACGAACCTGCCGCAACGTGTCGGGAACGCAACCGAGGCCGGGACCGGCCCGTGCCGGCGAAAGCCCTCGCCGCGCAACTGCGTGCCTGGCCGCTGGTGCGTGAGCAGGTGCACGCAGACGGCTTCGAGCGGGTGTTCGCGCCCGGCGACGTCACGATCGCCCCCACTGCGCTGCTGCACACGCCTGCGGCGGCAGCGCGCCAACGACAGGAGCCCGTCGGCATGCGGTTCGGTCTGCACATCTCCGCGTTCCAATGGCCCGGCCGGCCACACGAGACAGCCGGCCGCATCGCCGCGATCGCCAGGACGGCCGAGGAGGTCGGGTTCTCGAGCCTGTGGGTCGGCGACCACGTCATCCAGATCCCCCAGGTCGGCCGTGAGTGGGAGGACATCCTCGAGAGCTACACGACGCTGGGCTACCTCGCCGCGGTCACCACGCGCTGCCGCCTGGGCGTGCTGGTCAGCGCGATCACCTTCCGCAACGTCTCCCATCTGGCCAAGATCGTCGCGACCCTCGATGTGCTCAGCGGCGGTCGCGCCGTGTGTGGTCTGGGCGCCGCGTGGTTCCGTCGCGAGCACGACGCGTATGGCTGGCCGCTGCCGCCGCCGCCTGAGCGACTCGCACTGCTCGAGGACGCGCTGCAGTTGCTGCCCCGGATGTGGGGGGCCGGTACGCCGCAGTTCGACGGCGCGGTCCTGGGCGCTCGCGACACCGTCTGCTATCCGCGTCCGATCTCCGAGCATGTGCCGATCCTCGTCGGCGGCGGCGGTGAGCGTGTGACGCTGCGTCTGGTCGCGCAGTACGCCGACGCCTGCAACCTCATGGGGGAGCCGGATCGCGTGAAGCACAAGCTGGAGGTCCTGCGTGCACACTGCGGGCACGTCGGTCGTGACATCGCGGACATCGAGGTCACCCACCTGTCGTCGGTGCTCGTGGGCGCCGACCGTGCCGATCTCGTGCGGCGTGTCGCCGCGGCCGCCGGCTCGTCGCTGTCGGCGGAGTCCTATGCGGAGCGCTCGCTGGCCGGCACGATCGATGATCACATCGGTCGTTTCAGGCTGCTCGCCGACGTCGGTGTACAGACCGCGATCGTCGCGCTGGCCGACCTCGACGACCCGGCCGCCGTAGAGCGGTTCGCGCCGGTGATCGCGGCCTACGAGACGCAGTGACGTCCGGCGCTGCCTGACTTGTCACGACCTGCCGCTTCCGCTTCCCGAGGTGGGACGCCGGACCAGGTGCGGACCGGAGGACTGGAACGGCGACGTGCTGTTTCACCGGCGCTATTACGCTATGTAGTACAAATACTTCTCCCCGCAGTTTCTCTGTGTGATCGATGATCGGTTTCGCGCAGTAGATGTTGCGCATGTGCATCACACGATGACGTTCTCCCCATTCGTGCAATTAGTCAATTACACGGAGTAATTACAGGCAGTAACTCCTTACGGTCGGGCTCAGGTGCGCAATCCCCATCGGATGCGCGTGAACCGGGCTGACCGTGGAGGTAGTGCTTGCTCTTCTTGCGTCTGCGCGTTGCAGCGTCGTCGATTCCGCTCGCGCTCGTCTGTTCGCTCATGCCGGTGGCGTCTCCAGCAGCGCATGCCGCAACGGTCAGCGGGGACGAGTTCACCGACATCGGACCGACCGGCCCCATCGACCGGGGCGACGATCCCGGTACGAGCGCCGCTGCGATCCAGCAGACGGCCAGACCCCACGTCACAGGTGCATGGTCGTCCGCGGCCCCGTGGCCACTCGGGGCGCTCAACGCGATCCTGCTTCCCGACGGCAAGGTCTTGACCTACGGCGTGACGGCCGGCCGGCCGTCGTACGGTTTCGACTACGACGTCTGGGACCCGTCCCGCGGGCTCAGCGCGAACAGCCACACGACGCTGCCGGTGCACACCAAGACGAACCTGTTCTGCAGCGCACAGACCGTCTTGTCCACGGGCCGCGTCCTGATCACCGGAGGCGAGGAGAACGGCGCCCCCGGTGGAGGGTTCAACGACGCCGTCAACGACGTCAACGTGTTCGACCCACAGACGAACGCGTTGACGCGGCTCGCTGACGAGATGTCGTACCCACGCTGGTACCCGACCGCCACCACGCTGCCGAACGGCGAGGTGCTCGTTCACGGTGGGCGTGATGACCAGACGGCCAATCCCACCGTGGTCCCCGAGGTCTACAGCGCCGTCAACGGCTGGCGCAGGCTGCCCGGGGCGGCGTCCCACGACGTCTACGGCTATGGGCGCTGGTGGTATCCGCGCAGCTGGGTCGCTCCGGATGGGAACGTGTTCGTGGTCACCAAGGGTGACCGTGGCATGTGGTCACTCGACCCCTCGGGCCGCGGCGCCGTCACCCGTGTCGGCACCTACCCGGGTCCCTCCACGGACAACAGGACACCGGCTGCGATGTTCGACGTCGGCAAGATCCTGCTGACCCGGCGTGACGGCAAGGCCTCTGTCATCGACATCAACGGGGCACGGCCAACGGTCACCGAGACCGGATCGTTGCGGTCGTACCGTGCGTGGTCCGACGCCACCGTGCTCGCCGACGGCCACGTGCTCGTCAGCGGTGGGGCGAGTCGCAACCAGCAACTCGACGCGGCGACCAGGTACGTCGAGATCTGGAACCCCGACACGGGCACCTGGCGCAAGGGTGCGGCCGCCGCCAAGGCCCGCCTGTACCACTCGTCGGCGCTGCTGCTGCCGGACGGTACCGTGCTGACCGCCGGCGGCGGCCCGCCAGGGCCGGTCACCAATCTCAACGCCGAGATCTACTATCCGCCCTATCTGTTCGACGAGGACGGGTCGGGTCGGCTGGCCGCCCGGCCGCAGATCACCAGCGTGGGCGACCTCGACTACGGCACATCGTTCGCCGTCGGTGTAGCCGGCGCGCAGCAGATCTCGAAGGTCGCACTGGTCCGCACGGGGTCGGTGACGCACAGCTTCGACATGGATCAGCGGTTCATGGAGCTCGACTTCGACCAGGCCGATGGTCGGCTGACCGTCACTGCGCCACGCAACGCCAGGATCGCGCCGCCCGGGCGCTACCTGCTGTTCGTGTTCGACGAGCGGGGTGTGCCCTCGGTCGCGGAGATCCTCCGGCTCGCGCCCGTTGCCCCACATGTCAGTGCTGCGGTCCAGACCGGCAGCGTCACCCTCCCACAGGGATCCACGGCACGCTGGATCCCCGTGACCTTCGAGCATCCGTTCGAGCGTATGCCGGTCGTGGCGGCCGGGGCGGCGTCGTCGAACGGCGGCAGACCGGTGATGGCCCGGGTCCGCAACGTCACGACCGACGGGTTCGAGCTCAAGCTGGACACCTGGCCACATCTGCGCAGCCGGCATACGTTCGAGACGCTGTCGTTCATCGCCGCCGAGCCGGGGCGTCACCAGATCGGCGACGTGGCGCTGGAGGCCGGCGCGTTCACCGGGGATGGGCGCTGGCGTCGGGCCCGGTTCGACACTGAACTCGGTCGCACCCCGATCGTCATCCCCCAGGTGGTCAGTGACTTCGACCGACGCGCCGCGACGGTGCGCGTCCGCAGGGTCGGCGCCGCCGGCTTCGAGGCGCGGCTGCAGGGCAACGAAGCCGCTGAGCGGCGCGGTCGACGGCACGGTCAGGAGACCGTCCACTACCTGGCGCTCACACCCGGTCGAGGCCGCATCGACGGTCGTCCGATCTGGACCGGTGTGACATCGGTGTCGGTGACCCACCAGTGGAAGCGCATCCGGTTCGGCCGGTGGCTCGCGACGCCGCGGGTCATCGCCGCCGGCCAGACCGCTCGGGGCGGCGACCCCGTCGTCCTTCGACACGACGCGATAACGTCGCGGACGGCCCGGGTGCGGATGCAGGAGGAGCGGTCCTTCGACCGTGAGGTCCGCCACGGCGCCGAACGGGTGGGCTACGTCGCGATAGGGGCGCGCTAGCGGCCGCGACCGTCAGGACTGCGTGTTCGACGCCTCAGCCCGGTCGCCGGCACGCAGCAGGGCTCGTCTTGTGCGCCTCGAGACGGGCCCTGACGACGTACGTCGAGCTCGGCCGTACTGCCATCGCTGTGACCGGATACGAGGCTGCCGGTGTGCGGATGTGGCACGATCGGGCCGCAGTGGGCGAGGTCGCTAGGAGTGGTCGTGTCAAGCCGTCGGTCGCGGTGACGTGAGCTGGCTGCGCCGCGCCCTCGTCGCCGTGGTGGCGCTGGTCGTGCTGGCGCTGGTCGCGACGGTCATCGCCGTCGTGGCGGCCGTCCGCCGGCCCTGGCCCCAGACCGCGGGCACGGTGCGTCTGGACGCACTGGAGCGTCCAGTCGACGTCTACCGTGACGCGTTCGGCGTCGCCCACGTCTACGCCGACACGACCGAGGACCTGTTCGCTGCGCAGGGATTCGTGCACGCCCAGGACCGGTTCTGGGAGATGGACGTCCGCCGGCACACGACCGCGGGCCGGTTGTCGGAGCTCTTCGGCCAGAGCCAGGTGGAGACCGACCGGGTCATCCGGACGCTTGGCTGGCGGCGGGTGGCCGCACGGGAGCTGGCGCTGTTGCGACCCGAGAGCGTGCGAATCCTCGAAGCGTACGCCCGCGGCGTCAACGCGTACCTCGCGGAGCGGGACACCGGTGACATGGCCTTCGAGTACGCGGTCCTGGGGTTGGCACGCCCCGGCTACGAACCTGAGCCGTGGACTCCGGTCGACAGCCTGGCATGGCTCAAGGCGATGGCGTGGGATCTGCGCGGCAACATCGAGGACGAGTTCGACCGCGTCGCCTACACCGAGTCGTTGACGCTCGAGCAGGTCGAGCAGCTGTGGCCGCCGTTCCCGTTCGATCTGCGGGCGCCGATCGTCGAGGGCAGCCGAGTCACCGCAAGCCCCCGGCGGCCCGCCGGTGCGATCGTCGACGGCCGATCGCGGGCCGTGCTGGCGGACGTGTCAGACGCGCTGGCCGCCGTGCCGGACATGCTCGGACCCGCAGGCTCGGGGCTGGGCTCCAACTCGATGGTCATCGCGGGCGATCGGTCGGCCACCGGGCGGCCACTTCTGGCCAACGACCCGCATCTCGGACCCCAGCAACCGTCTATCTGGTACCAGATGGCGCTGCACTGCAGGAAGGTGAGCGCCGCGTGCCCCTACACCGTCACGGGGTACTCGTTCTCAGGCCTGCCGGGCATCGTGATCGGCCACAACGCGCGGATCGCATGGGGAATGACCAACCTTGGTCCGGACGTCGCCGACTACGTGCTGGAGCGCATCGTCGGCGACACGTACGAGTACAGCGGCCAGATGGTCGACCTCGAGCGACGCCGCGAGACGATCCGGGTCGCCGGAGGCGACGACGTGCAGATCACCGTCCGGTCGTCCCGCCACGGCCCCCTGCTGTCCGACGCCGTCGACTCGCTGTCCACGGTCACCAGGCACGCGCCCGACGGCGGGGAGTCCGCGGACCTGGCGGTTGCGCTGCGATGGACGGCACTGCAGCCCGGCACGACCTTCGACGCGCTTCCCGCCTTGAACCTCGCCGGCGACTTCGACGAGTTCCGTGCGGCGGCGGCACTGTTCGAGGTGCCATCGCAGAACCTGGTGTACGCCGACGTGGACGGCACGATCGGCTACCAGGCGCCCGGTCGCATCCCGGTCCGTGCGGACGGCGACGATGGCCGGTGGCCGGTCCCCGGGTGGACGGGGGCGCACGAGTGGCAGGGTTTCCTCGCCTTCGACGAGCTGCCCTGGGTCCGCGATCCTCCCGACGGGTTCATCGTCGCCGCGAACCAGCCGGTCATCGCCGATGGTGCTGGCCCGTGGCTGTCGAGGGACCACGCGTACGGGTGGCGCAGCCAACGCCTGCGTGAACTCGTGCGGGGCGCCGACGACCTCACCGTGGCCGAGCTGCTGGAGACACAGTTCGATGCCCGCAACGGGCTCGCGGCGACCCTCGTGCCGCTGCTCGTGGCGACCGAGGTGCCCGACGACGTCCGCGCCGCGCGGGACCTGCTGGCCGGCTGGGACCTGCAGCAGACCGTCGACAGCGCGCCCGGCGCCTACTTCGCGGCGGTGTGGCGGCACCTGCTGCACCGGGCGTTCTCCGACGATCTGCCACCAGACACCGCTATCAACGGCGGTGGGCGCTGGATGGAAGTCGTGCGCCGGCAGGTCGCGTCGCCCACCGCGACGTGGTGGGACGATCAGCGGACCACCGAAGTCGAGCAGCTCGATGACATGCTCCGTGCGGCGTTGGCCGACGCCCACGCCGAGTTGGCCGATGTCCTCGGCGCTGACGTCGCAGCATGGCGGTGGGGCGATCTGCACACGCTGACGCTGCGACACCCGACGCTGGGCTCGTCGGGGGTCGGACCGATCGAGCGCCTGTTCAACCGTGGGCCCGTGCGCGTGGGCGGGGGCACTTCGATCGTCGATGCGACCGGCTGGACGGCGACCGCCGGCTATGACGTCGACTGGGTGCCTTCGATGCGGATGGTCGTCGACCTGTCGAACTTCGATGCGTCACGATGGATCGACCTGACCGGGGTGTCGGGCCACGCCTTCTCGCCGCACTACACCGATCAGGTCGGACGCTGGGCGGCCGGCGGGTCCATTCCGATGCGCTGGAGCGTGCAGGCGGTGTCCGCAGCGGCGACGGACCAACTGGTGCTCGCGCCAACCGGCGGACAACAGGCCGAGCGGTGAGGGATAACATCAAGCGTGATGTCAGCATCACTTTGAGTAGTATTGTCGAATGTATCGTGGGCGCATGAGGAGCTGGACCTGTCGCGCCGAGGCGCGGACACGTCGGTGACATGATCCCAGCCGCGGGCCGCGTGTTCGGGTCATACCGGTTGCTCCGTTCGGTCGCGGCCGACGCCGTCAGCACCACCTATCTGGCAACCGCTGACAGCGGCGAGGCCTCGGCGCGGTCCGGCGCGCCGAGGTTCCTGGTGCGCATCGCCGGCGCGTTCGACGACACCGACGAGCACGCCGCCGAGCTCGTGCGGCAGTTCCTTGCACAGGCCCAACGGGCTGGTGCCGTCGATCACCCGTCGATCGTCGGCCCGAAGGACTTCGGTGTCGTTGATGGTCACCCGTTCGTCTCGTCCGCAGCTGTACGCGCGGTGCCGCTTGGCGAGATGTTGGCGCATGGCGGCGCGATCAACGAGTCGGCGGCGCTGGCACTCTTCGCGCAGCTCGCCGGCGCCCTCGATGCTGCCCATCGTGCGGACGTGGTGCACGGGGCCCTCAGTCCCCGCACCATCTGGGTCGGTCCGAGCAGCGGCCACGACGTCGCGTACGTCGGATACCTCACCGGCTTCGGGTCCGGCCTGCTGCTGCGCGACCTCCTGACGGCTGAGCCACGCGGCGCCCCCGTGGATGACATTCTCTACGTGGCGCCCGAGCAGTTGCGAGGCGAGCCGGCCGTCGGTGCGACCGACCAGTACTCGTTGGCCTGCGCGCTCTACCACACGTTGATCGGACAGCCACCCTTCCTGCAAGCGAGCCGCTCGAGGCTGTACGGCGCGCACCTCATGGCGCCGGCCCCGTCACTGGCGCACGACGACGTGATGGCGGAGACCGTCGGCGGTGCACTGCAGCGTGGCATGAGCAAGCAACCGTCGGACCGCTTCGACAGTTGCGGCATGCTGATCAACGCGGCGCTGCCCGCCCAGCGTGGCACGCCCGTCGG
>JAHELV010000114.1 GCA_024644015.1 Nitriliruptorales bacterium | reverse complement strand
GCGGCCGGCGCACTCGCCCCGTCCGCAGCCTCCCCACCATCCCCCGACGTCGTACACGCAGCCGCCATCAGCGCCAACAATGCAAACAGCGCCAACACCCAACGTCGATTCCTCATCAGCTTTCCGTTCCTCGGCTCGTCGCGACTTGTAGCGTCGCGCGAGAGTGGCGAAGCCGGCGACCCAGAAGGCCTGGACGCCGGCCGATCAACGCGACATCTGTGCTCGTCCGGCTTCGGCGTTGTTCCGTCGCCGAACTACCGCCATCGTAGGAAGCACGTCTCAGCAGTGTCAAGGAGCAATGCGACCGACCCCTTCGGCGTCACTCGGCGGTGGGCATGTCGTAGCTGGCGCCCGTGGTGTGCTCGATGTGGGGCCAGCGGGAGGTGACGACCTTGCCGCGGGTGTAGAAGGACACGCCGTCGGGGCCGTGGATGTGCCTGTCGCCGAACAGCGAGTCCTTCCACCCGCCGAACGAGTAGAAGGCCATCGGTACGGGCACCGGCACGTTGATGCCGATCATCCCGACCGTGACGTTGCGGTGGAACCGGCGGGCCGCCTCGCCGCTGTTGGTGAAGATCGCGGTCCCGTTGCCGTACGGGTTGGCGTTGATCAGGTCGATGGCCTCCTCGACCGTGTCGCTGCGCACCACCGACAGCACGGGCCCGAAGATCTCGTCGCGATAGACGTCCATTTCCGGGGTGACCTGGTCGATGACGGTCGGACCCACGAAGAAGCCGTTCTCGTAGCCGTCGACCACGAGCCCGCGGCCGTCGACGGTGATCTTGGCACCCTGCTGCTCGCCGGAGTCGATGTAGCCGAGGATCCGCTCCTGTGCCTGCCTGGTGACGACCGGCCCCATCTCGCTGGCCGGGTCCCGTCCCGGTCCGACGCGCACCGCGGTGCCCTTGTCATAGAGGACTTCGTTGAGGGCGTCACCGGCGGAGCCGACGGCGACGGTGGCCGAGATCGCCATGCAGCGCTCACCGGCTGAGCCGAAGGCGGCGGCAACGAGGTGGTCGCTGGCGAAGTCGAGGTCGGCGTCGGGCAGCACGATCGCGTGGTTCTTCGCGCCGCCGAGCGCCTGCACGCGCTTGCCGTGCTCGCTGGCACGCTGGTGGATGTACTTCGCGATCGGGGTCGAGCCCACGAACGAGACCGCGGCGACGTCCGGATGGTCGAGCAGTGCGTCCACGGCCTCCTTGTCGCCGTGCACGACGTTGAAGACCCCGTCGGGCAGCCCGGCCTCGACCCACAGCTCGGCGACCATCAGCGACACCGACGGGTCGCGCTCGCTGGGCTTGAGCACGAACGTGTTGCCGCAGGCGATCGCGACCGGGTACATCCACATCGGCACCATGATCGGGAAGTTGAACGGCGTGATGCCGGCGCACACCCCCAGCGGCTGACGGTACGACCACGCGTCGACGTTGGTCGACACCTGATCGGAGTACTCGCCCTTCAGCAGTTGCGGGATGCCGCAGGCGAACTCGACGACCTCCAGCCCCCGCTGGACCTCGCCCGCGGCGTCGGACACGACCTTGCCGTGCTCGTCGGAGATGACCTCCGCCAGCTCGGCCGCCCGGCGGTTGATCAGCTCGCGGAAGTTGAACAGGATCTTGCTGCGGCGCGACAGCGAGACCTGCGACCAGTGCTCGAAGGCCGTCGCGGCGGCGCGGACCGCGTCGTCGACGTCGCCCGCGGTGGCCAACGGGACCTCCGCCTGCTGCTCGCCGGTCGCCGGGTTCCACACCGGCGCCGTGCGCGTGGCGGCGCCGGCAGTCCGTGTGCCGCTGATCCAGTGCTCGATGGTCCTCATGTCGCATGTCCTTCGTGCTCGTCACGCACGTCACGCATCGCGTGCTCGTGCTGGCGCGGTTCCATTGGCCGCTGCACTCATGGGCAGTCGCGGATCGGTCGCCTGGCCCGACCACGTCTCGCTGACCCAGGCGTGGGCGGGGTCGAAGCAGATCCTCCAGGCACGCTCGGCGCCCGGGCCCGCCATCACGTTGAGGTAGTAGAGGTCGTAGCCGGGCACCGCCATCGACGGGCCGTGCCACCCGTGCGGGACGAGCACGACGTCGCCGGTTCGCACCTCCGCGAGGACGTCGATCGGGCGCTCGGCGGTGCCGTACACCCGCTGGTACGCGACGCCCGGCCCCCCTGGCCCGCTGCCGACGATGAAGTAGTAGATCTCCTCGAGCTGTGTCTCCTCGCCGGGACGCTCCTCGTCGTGCTTGTGCGGCGGATACGACGACCAGTTGCCCGCGGGGGTCAGCACCTCGACCGCGATCAGGTTGTCGGCCTCGAACGTGTCGGGCCTGCAGAAGTTGACGACCTGACGGGAGCACTGCCCGGCTCCGCGCAGCTCCGACGGCACAGCGGACGCGGGCGCGTACCGTGGCGGCAGCCGGCGCGACGCACGGGCGCCCGGGAACGCGAACCGCCCGCCCGCGTCGCTCGTGACCCGCACGTCGGCGTCGCGTGGCACATAGGCGAAGTCACTCACCTGCGTGAACACGTTGTCGCGGCCGGTGAGGGCGAACCGCTCGCCTTCACACTCCACGGCGCAGGAGCCGGCCAGCGGGAGCACCAGGGTTTCGTTCTCCCCGGTGGCGAACGTGTGCGACGCGCCCGGCGCGAGGTCGAGGACGCGCAGGCTGGAATACTCCCACCCGGCGGATGCCGGATCGAGCTCCAGCGTCCAGGGTCCCGACGCGAGGTCGGCCGCGACGCGGTGCGGTCCGGGCGTCGGGCTCACAGGAGATCGGTCGCCGCGTGGACGAGCGCCGCGGCGACGTCCGCGGCCGAGGCGACATCGTCGTCGGGCGGGTACAGCAGGTTCCGGCCCACCACCAGGCCGCGGACACCCGGCAGCGCCAGCGCCTTCTCCCAGCTGGTGTACATCTGGTCGGCAGGTCCTGAGCGGTCGCCACCGAGCAGCAGCGTGGGCAGGGTGGTTGCGGTCATCACCTTCTCCATGCCGTCGACGACCGGTAGCTTCAGCCACGTGTGGCCGCTGGTCGCGCCGAGTGCGCTGGCGATCCCCACCGAGCGGATCACGCCCTCGGCCGACAGATCGTTGCGGACTCGGCCCCCGGACCGCGTCGACATGAACGGCTCGAGCATCGCCATCAGACCGCCCGCCGCGAGGTCGGTGACCGCGCCGGCGCACGCCTCCAGCGTCGCCAGGCTTCCTGGATCGGCCAGATCGATGCGACACAGCATCTTGCCGCCGTCGAACCCCATCGCGGCGATCGTTGCCACGTCGTAGCCGGTGAACCGGTCGTCGAGCTCGAACGACGCGCCCTGCAGCCCGCCGCGGTTCATCGAGCCGATGACGACCTTGTCGTCCAGCGCGCCCATCAGCAGCAGGTCCTCGAGGATGTCCGCCGTGCCGAGCACGCCGTCGACGCCGGGACGCGCGAGTACGGTCGCGAGACGCTCGAGCAGCTCGGTGCGATCGGCCATCGCAAGGCTGTCATCGCCGACGCCGAGTGCGCCACGGGCCGGATGGTCGGCTGCGACGAGCATGAGGCGGCCGTCCCCACGCGCCAGCGGTCGGCGCGTCCGGCGCTGCGCCGCCTCGGCGATCGCGTGGGGCCGCACGGCGCGGATGTCACGCAGCTTGTGGAAGTCCAGCTCAGGCACTGGCGGTCACCCGCGCGCTGTGCAGCTCGACTTCGACGGCGGTCGTCGCTGCAGGCTCGACCTGTCGCCGCGCCGGCGCACGACTGCTCCGGAACATGGGCCCGTAGCCGGCGCCGACCTGCGGCGGGTGGACGTCCACACTGACGCGGCCCATGGTCACGACGTCGTACGTCACGCTCGCCCCTGATGCCGGTGGCGTGCCACGTGCGCCTCCTACCCGATGTC
The DNA here is from genome assembly GCA_024644015.1 of Nitriliruptorales bacterium. Classification (GTDB taxonomy): domain Bacteria; phylum Actinomycetota; class Nitriliruptoria; order Euzebyales; family JAHELV01; genus JAHELV01. The sequence continues at coordinate 931 of JAHELV010000114.1, read as the reverse complement.
GGTGGCCCCCGCGCCGCCGCTCGGCCGAGCCTCGCCGATCGCCGATCAATTGTCAATAGGTCATAACGTCAGATTGTATGTATGTCTTTACATGCTCCTCTGGATCGGGCACACTGTGCGCGCGACGACCCGCCGACTGCAGAGGTGACGATCTGGCGCTGCCCACACCGTCCCATCGCGAGGGCGTCCCTGAGTTGACGTTCGACCTCGATCGGTCGAGCCCCGTACCGCTCTACTACCAGGTCTCACGACAGCTCGAGGCCGCGATCGAACGAGGCGATCTCGCCCCCGGCGACCGCCTCGAGAACGAGACCGGTCTGGCACGGCGGTGGGGCCTGTCGCGACCGACCATGCGCCGTGCGATCCAGGAGCTCGTCGAGAAGGGGCTGGTGGTCCGCAAGCGTGGCATCGGCACGCAGGTCGTTGGCCACGGCAAGGTCAAACGGCAGGTGCAGCTGACGAGCTTGTACGACGACCTCGTGCGCTCGGGCCAGGAGCCGACCACCGACGTCCTCGCGCACGACTTCACGAGGGCTGACGACGACGTCGCCGAGCAGCTCGGCATCGAGGCGGGCACCAACATCCTGCACGTCGAGCGACTCCGCTACGCCCTGGGCGAGCCACTGGCGATCATGCGCAACTGGCTGCCGGCTGAGGTCGCCGCGACCTTCACCCGCAGGCAGCTCGAAGGTGGTGGGCTGTACGCCCTCTTCCGCGCGAAGGGCATCCACATGCGGATCGCGTCCCAGCGGATCGGCGCCCGCGGCGCGTCGGCCACCGAGGCCAGGCGGCTGCGGGTCCGCAAGAGCGCGTGCGTGCTGACGATGGAACGCACCACCTACGACGACAGCGGTCACGCGGTGGAGCTCGGCAGCCACATCTACCGGGCCGACCGGTACTCGTTCGAAGTCGTGGTCGTCGAGCGCTGACC
>JAHELV010000113.1 GCA_024644015.1 Nitriliruptorales bacterium | reverse complement strand
GTCGCGGGCAGCGTGTCGCGCGCCGGCTGCGGCACGGCACCATCTGGATCAACGACTACCACCCGTACGTCCCGCAGGCCGAGTGGGGCGGCTACCGCCAGTCGGGCATCGGTCGCGAGCTCGGGCCGGCGGGCCTCGACGAGTACCGTCAGACCAAGCACATCTGGCAGAACATCCGACCGCAGCCGCAGCACTGGTTTCGGGGCGATACGGGCCGGTGAGGACCGTTCACGGCCGATGACGTCTGGGCGCCGTGGCGGAGACGACGACTGCGCCGCCGCCGGTGCGCCCTTGACACCGCGCTCAGGGCTGTCGAAGCTGAGACAGCTCTGCCGTGACGGGCCGACGCACGTCCTGCGTCGGCTCGCGCGGACGGCTCGACGCAGGAGGTCGTGTCGTGACCGCGGATCTCGAAGACGCCGGCCTTCCGACAGGCCGTGCGCAGCTGGGCGAGCCCGAGCCGGGCGGTCTCGATGACGCGGTCGTATCGGTCCGCGACCTGTGGAAGGTCTTCGGCCAGCGTGCGGCCGAGGTGCCCGACTCGCACGATCTCGCGGCGCTGTCGCGGATGGAGCTGCTCGAGCGCACCGGCTGCACGGCCGCCGTACGAGAGGTCAGCTTCGACGTCGCCCCCGGTGAGGTGTTCGTCGTCATGGGCCTTTCGGGCTCGGGCAAGTCGACGCTGGTCCGCTGCCTGACCCGGCTGATCGAGCCCACCGCGGGGCAGGTCATGTTCGAGGGCGAGGACATCCGCGCCGCCGACGACAAACGCCTGCGCGAGCTGCGGCGTCACAAGTTCTCGATGGTGTTCCAGCACTTCGGACTGCTGCCACACCGCACGGTCGTCGACAACGTCGCGTACGGCTTGGAGATCCGCGGCACCAGCCGGCCCGAGCGCACTGCCCGCGCGATGGAGGTCATCGAGCTCGTCGGGCTGCAGGGCTACGAGCGGGCGTACCCGTCGGAGCTGTCGGGCGGGATGCAGCAGCGCGTGGGGCTGGGTCGCGCGCTGGCGGCTGATCCCGCGGTGTTGTTCTTCGACGAGCCCTTCTCGGCGCTGGACCCCTTGATCCGCCGTGACATGCAACAGGAGGTCATCCGCCTGCACCACGAGGTGGGCAAGACGATGGTGTTCATCACCCACGACCTGTCCGAGGCGCTCAAGCTCGGCGATCGCATCCTGATCATGCGCGACGGCGCGATGGTCCAGATCGGCGGCGGTGACGAACTGGTCGGCGCGCCGGCCGACGACTACGTGCGCGACTTCGTGCGCGACATCCCCCGCGCAGACGTGTTGACGCTGCGGTGGATCATGCGCCCGCAGCGGTCCGACGACCCGCTCGACGGTCCGGAGATGGGTCCTGACGTGGTCGTGCGCGAGGCGACGCGAGCGGTCCTCGCGGCGGACCGCCCGGTCAAGGTCGTCGTGGACGGCGAACTGCGGGGGATCGTCGGTGACGAGGAGATCCTGGCGATCGTCGCCGGCGATCGCGGTGCCGACAGATGACGACCGCGACCCGCCCGGTCTCCGTCGCGGTGCGACGGCCGGCGAAGGGCGTGGCGGTGCTGGCGATCGTCGCCGTGTGGATCGTCGGCTGGCTGCTCTTTCGCGGCCAGGCGACGCTCGCGCTCGGGCCGTCGGAACTGACCCCGCTGCACCAGTGGCTCAACGACCTCAACGACGCGATCGGTGCCGGTCGCAACAGCAACCCCGTCTTCCTGTACTTCTTCAACATCATCCGGCTCGTGATCGACAGGTTCGTCGGCGTTCTCCAAGCACTCATCTCCCAGCCCGCCGGCGCCCGACCGGTCCCACTGATCGGCTGGTTCGGCGTGGTCGCGATCGCCACGTACGTGTCGTGGCTGGTCGGCAACGCCCGCGTTGCGCTGCTGGCGGGCATCGGCTTCCTGTGCTTCGGGCTGCAGGGCCTGTGGGTCGAGAGCATGGACACCCTGGCGCTGACGATCGCCGCGGTCGCTGTGGCCCTCGCCTTCGGCATCCCGCTCGGGGTGTGGGCGGGGCTGTCCGACCGCGTCGACCGCGCGATCACACCGGTGCTCGACTTCATGCAGACCATGCCGACGTTCGTGTACCTGGCGCCGCTGACGCTGTTCTTCCTGATCGGACCCGCGTCGGCGACCATCGCGACGTTGATCTACGCGGCCCCACCGGTGATCCGGCTCACCGCTCATGGCATCCGCTCGGTGCCGTCGGCGGCGATCGAGGCGACGACGTCGCTGGGTGCCACGCGGCGCCAGACGCTGCGCAAGGTCCAGCTCCCGATGTCGGTGCGGACTGTCGTGCTCGGCGTCAACCAGACGATCATGGCGGCACTGTCGATGGTCACGATCGCCGCACTGATCGACGCGCCGGGTCTGGGCAAGACGGTGATCAAGGCGCTGCAGACGCTGGACGTCGGCACCGCCTTCAACGCCGGCCTGGCGATCGTGATCATGGCGATCGTGCTGGACCGCGTGACCACGGCCGCCGCCAGCCGCTTCGACCCGGCGAGCGCCGCAGCGGGCAGGCGCGGGGCCAGTGGGGCAGCTGCGCGGCTGCGCAGGCCGCTCGTGATCGCCGGCGGGATCGCCACGCTGGTGTGCGTGTGGTTCTCCTATACCTACCTGTGGGCGGCCGAGTTCCCGGCCGACGTGTCTGTTGGCCGCTCCATCGCCCGCGGCGCGGACGCGGTGACGAACTGGGCGCAGACCACCTTCGCCGGCGTGACCAACACCGTCCGCGACGTCGTGACCGTCGGGCTGCTGAATCCGTTCGAGTCGCTGTTGACTGGCAGCCCGTGGTGGCTGGTGGCCGGCGTCATTGTCGCCCTCGCGTTGGTGCTCGGTGGCACGCGGGCCGCGTTGCCCGCCGCGGTCTGCATGGCACTGCTGGTCGGCACTGGATTGTGGAACGACAGCATGACGACGCTGGCGTCGACCTTGGTCGCGACGGTGCTGGTCATGGCGTTGGGCGTGGTGGTCGGCGTTTGGATGGGACGCAACGTGCGGGCGGACAGGGTGGTCCGCCCGTTCCTCGACGCCGGTCAGGTCATGCCGGCCTTCGTCTACCTCGTGCCGTTCCTGGCGCTGTTCGCCGCCAGCCGGTTCACCGCCATCGTCGCCGCTGTTGTGTTCGCCGCTCCCGTAGCGATCAAGATCATCGCCGACGGGATCCGCTCGGTGTCACCGACCACGGTCGAGGCGAGCACGGCGGCCGGCTCCAGCACGTGGCAGACGATCAGCAAGGTCCAGCTGCCAATGTCACGACGGGCCCTGACGCTGGCCACGAACCAGGGTCTCATCTACGTGCTGTCGATGGTCGTCGTCGGCGGCCTGGTCGGCGCCGGCGCGCTGGGATACGACGTCGTCGCCGGGTTCTCGCAGGGCGAGTTGTACGGCAAGGGGCTCGCGGCCGGCATCGCCATCGTGCTGCTGGGCGTCATGCTCGACCGCATCACACAGGCCGCGGCCGGCCGGCAGCGGTGACCAGAGTCGTGGCGCCCCGCAGCGGCGCGCACCCGACAGCCACCGTCTCGGTGGACGGACCGGGAGGTTCAACGTGATACGACGCGTTACGAACGGCATGCAGCATGGACGCCGCGGCGCCATCACCATCCTGGCAGTGCTGGCGCTGCTCACCGCGGGTTGCGGCGGTGCAACGGTGCAGGAGACATCCGGAGGAAATGAGACGGGCGACGGGGGCGGGAGCGAGGCCGCGGCGGCCGATTGTGGCGAGTTCAACCTGGCCGTCAACCCGTGGGTCGGCTACGAGGCCAACGCCGCGGTGGTCGCCTACGTCGCAGAGAACGACCTGGGCTGCCAGGTCACCAAGAAGGACCTGAAGGAGGAGGTGTCGTGGCAGGGCTTCGGCACCGGCGAGGTCGATGCGATCGTGGAGAACTGGGGCCACGAGGACCTCAAGAAGAAGTACATCGAGGACCAGGGAACGGCGGTGGAGGCCGGCCCGACTGGCAACACGGGGATCATCGGCTGGTACGTCCCGCCGTGGCTCGCCGAGGAGCACCCGGACGTCACCGACTGGAACAGCCTCAACAAGTACGCCAAGGAGTTCGCTACGTCGGAGTCCGGCGGCAAAGGCCAGCTGCTTGATGGCGACCCGTCGTTCGTGACCAACGACGAGGCGTTGGTGGAGAACCTGAACCTGGACTACAAGGTGGTCTACGCGGGCAGCGAGCCGGCGCTCATCCAGGCGTTCCGCCAGGCCGAAGCGAACCAGGAATGGGTGATCGGCTACTTCTACGAGCCGCAGTGGTTCCTGTCGGAGGTGCCGCTGGCGAAGGTCGAGCTGCCGCCGTACGAAGAGGGCTGCGATGCCGACCCCGAGAAGGTGGCGTGCGACTATCCCGAGTACCAGCTCGACAAGATCGTCAGTAAGGACTTCGCCGACTCGGGCAGCCCGGCCTACGAGCTGGTGCAGAACTTCACGTGGACCAATGAAGACCAGAACCTGGTGGCCAAGTACATCGCCGAAGACAACATGTCGCCGGAGGAGGCCGCCAAGAAGTGGGTCGAGGAGAATCGCGACAAAGTCGAGGCGTGGCTCCCGAGTTGAGCTGACCTGCCGCCGGCGGCGAGCGTCGCCTCGTTCGGCGCGCGTGCGGATCGATCGGCGACGGTCGTCGCACCGCGTCACCGGGCGCGGCGACGTGATCCACAACTGAGGCTTAGCATCCGGCCCGCTGCCATTGATCGTGGACCCGTCAGCCGCCCGAGACGTTCGTGGCTGATCGTCGCTCGGGTATCAACGGTGCTCCTTGCGCCACACGATCTTCAAGCCCGACCACGTCTCGTCGATGGCGG
>JAHELV010000060.1 GCA_024644015.1 Nitriliruptorales bacterium | reverse complement strand
TGGGCATGGTGACGGCAGACGACACGTCGACATGACCGCCAGCGACGTCAGGAGTGGCGATGAGCGAGCACGAGCGCGCCGGGCAACCGGCGACCGAGGACGATCTGATCGACGTCGACGACCTGATCGCCGCGTACCACGAACGTCGCCCGGACGCCGACGATCCTGCCCAGCAGGTCGAGTTCGGCACGTCGGGGCATCGCGGGTCGTCGTTCGACGGCAGCTTCAACCGCGACCACATCCTGGCCATCAGCCAGGCCATCTGCGAATACCGCCGCGACGAGCAGATCGCCGGTCCGCTGTTCGTCGCCCGCGACACGCACGCGCTGTCCGGACCGGCCTTCGACACCTGCCTCGAGGTCTTCGCCGCCAATGATGTGACCGTCCTGGTCGACTCCCGCGACGGCTACACGCCGACCCCGTCGCTGTCGCGCGCGATACTGCGCCACAACGCCGGCGGCGGCGCACGCGCCGACGGCGTGGTGATCACGCCGTCGCACAACCCTCCGCGCGACGGAGGCTTCAAGTACAACCCGCCCAACGGCGGCCCGGCCGATGCGTCGATCACCGGCAGGATCCAGGACCGTGCCAACGACCTGCTACGCGATGGCGTCGAGGACATCGCCCGCACCTCCAACCCGCGCGAGCGCGACATGGTCGGCGGCTACGACTTCCTCGGGGCCTACGTCGACGAACTCCCGCGGGTGGTGGACCTCGCGGCGATCCGCGACGCGGGCATCCACATCGGTGTCCACCCTCTCGGCGGGGCAAGTGTCGCCTACTGGGGCGAGATCGCCGAACGGCACGGGCTGCACCTCGACATCGTCGACGACACCGTCGACCCGACGTTCGGGTTCATGACGCTGGACTCCGACGGCCAGATCCGCATGGACTGCTCGTCGCCGTACGCGATGCGCAGCCTGATCGACTTCGCGGACCGCTTCGACATCGCGTTCGGCAACGACGCGGACGCGGACCGGCACGGCATCGTCACGCCGGAGGGGCTGCGCAACCCCAACCACTACCTCGCGGTCGCCATCGACTACCTGCTGCGGCATCGCGGCGGGTGGCCGACGTCGGCGGCGATCGGCAAGACCCTCGTGTCGAGCAGCATGATCGACGCCGTCGTCGCGGACGCCGGGCGGTCCGTGATCGAAGTGCCGGTCGGCTTCAAGTGGTTCGTCGACGGACTGCTCGACAGCACCATCGCGTTCGGCGGAGAGGAGAGCGCCGGCGCCTCGTTCCTGCAGTTCGACGGCACCGTGTGGACGACCGACAAGGACGGCCTGATCCTGTGCCTGCTGGCGGCCGAGATCATCGCCACGACGGGGGAAGACCCGGGTGCGCACTACCAGCGGCTGACCAAACGCCACGGCGCGCCCGTGTACCGCCGCATCGACTCGGAGGCGACACCGGCGCAGAAGGCCAGGCTCAAGGAGCTGTCGCCGGACGATCTGCACGCTGCGGAGCTCGCGGGCGACGAGATCCAGCAGATGCTCACCCGGGCACCGGGCAACGACGAGCCGATCGGCGGTCTGAAGGTGGTCACCGCCAAAGGCTGGTTCGCGGCCCGACCCAGTGGGACCGAGGACAAGACCAAGATCTACGCCGAGAGCTTCGTCGACGACGACCACCTGCAGCGCATCCTGGACGAAGCCCGCCAGATCGTCGCGGACGCCACCACCGGCTGACCGGCGGGACAACCGGCTCGACGGTGTCGAAGCGCGGCAGTCCCGCACGTCCCAACAGCGAGACGAGACGCCAGTCGGGAGGAAGACAGATGGAACGGTTGCAGTTCGACGGGTTCCGAACCGAGGGCCTCGCGGTGCTCGCGGGCCTGGAGGACACCAACACCAAGCAGTACTTCGAGGCGCACCGCAACGAGTTCCGCGACGGCGTGCTCGAGCCGGCCAAGGCCCTGGTCGTCGAGCTCGGCGAGCATCTGCGGCACAGCGTCGCGCCGAACCTGACCGCCGACCCCCGCGTCAACGGCTCGCTGTTCCGGCTGAACCGCGACATCAGGTTCTCGGCTGACAAGTCGCCGTACAAGACGCAGCAGGCGCTGTTCCTGTGGGAGGGCGCGGACAAGAAGACATCACCGGGCTTCTACATCGCCATCTCCGGACACGAGGTCGGCATCGGCGTCGGCTACATGGGCATACGCGACCTGGACCGGTGGCGGGCCGCGATCGCCGACGACGACAGCGGCTCACGCTTCGTCGAGGCACTGGACGCCGCCACCGGCGCCTTCGCCGGTGTCACGGCCAACGATCCGGATCTCAAACGCGTGCCCCGGCCCTTCCCGGCCGACCATCCGCGGAGCCGGTGGCTGCGTCACAAGGGCTTCCACGCGTCGCTGAGCGAGCCGCTGCCCGACGAAGTCACCTCCCCGGCGTTCGTGGACTGGTGTGCCAAGCGCTGCGAGGCATTCGGACCGCTGCACCGCTGGCTCGTCGACCACGCTGCCTGACCGCGCCCTCCGGTCGGGGTGGGGCGGCGACGGCGGCGAGCTCACACGGTGTGGTGGTACCGCGTGCGTTCGAACGCTGCGTTCGCGATCGCGAACGTCCGCTCGTCGTCGTTGCGTTCGATCTGCTCGAACTGGCGCCGCACCCGCTCGGCCGCGCGGACACAGAACGTCTCGGCGATGAACGGCTCGTCGCCCACCATCCCCTGCTCGGGACGGTCGAGCACGTCGGACACGCGCGCCAGCGTCGCGATCTGGGCGTAGATGTCCGTGACGGCGGCAGCCAACCGCTTGTGCTGCGCCTGGCGGAGCTTGATCGCCTCGCCGTGCCGGCGTAGCAGCCGTTCGGTGACCGCCCGCAGCTGTTCGACCTGCGCGCCGACCATGTCGGCCTGCGCCGCGAACCGCTGATGGGTGGCCGTGAGCCTCGGCGGCTGCACCCGCCGGCGCAGCAGGCCGCCCACGTAGTCCGCGACGACGCCCACCGCGTTGATCGGATCCCGCAGCTCGAGGTCCGACAGCCCTGACAGCTGGGCAGCGGCCGGTTCGATGCCGTTGAGGGCGATGAAGCTGCGCAGCACGTCGTTGGCGCCCTCGAAGATCGGGAAGATGCGGATGTCGCGCAGCACCTTCTCGTAGGGCTCGCTGCGCATGTACGCCTTGCCTCCGGCCAGCTGGAACGCTCGGTTCGCCGCCTCCCAGATGAACTCGGTGCCCGCGACCTTGACGATCGCGGACTCCAGCGAGTAGTCCTGCAGCCCGCGGTCCACCAGGCCCGTCGTCAGGTACGACATCGCCTCAAGTCCGTAGGTGTAGGCGACCATCCAGCCGATCTTGTCCTGTACCAGCTCGAAGGAGGCCAGCGGTCGGCCGAACTGCTCGCGGTGGGTGACGTGGGTGATCGCCATGTCGGTCAGGCTGCGGGCGGCAGCGACGGCACCGGCGCCGAGCGACATCCGGCCGTTGTTCAGGATCTGCATCGCGATGGCGAAGCCCTCGCCCTCCGAGCCGAGAACGTTCGCCCGGGGCACGCGCACGTCGCGGAAGCGCAGGCGGCGAAGATCGTTCGCCCGCAGGCCCATCGTGTCGTAGCGTTCACCGACCTCGACGCCGTCCATCGCACGTTCGACCAGCAGCGCGACGTGGCCACCCGCGGGCGTACGCGCGAAGGTCGTCAGGACGTCGGCGCGGGACCCGTTGCCGATGTAGCGCTTGACGCCGTTGAGGACGTACGAGCCGTCCGGCTGCAGCTCGGCCGTCGACTCGAGGTGGTAGGCGTCCGAGCCGGCGTTCGGCTCGGTCAACGCGAACCCTGCGAGCTTGCGTCCGCTCGCGAGGTCCGGCAGGAAGCGCTGTTTCTGCTCGTCGGAACCGAACAGATGGATGCCCTTGTACCCGATTGACTGGTGGACGCCCAGGACGACTCCGAGGGTGGCGTCGATCCCGCTCAACGCTTCGAACATCCGGCAGTACGCGGTCTGGCTGAGGCCGAGGCCGCCGTACCGCGTGTCGACGTACAGGCCCAGCAGCCCCATCTCGCCCAGCGCCCGGAGGGTGTCGTCGTCGATCCAGCGCGCCTCCTCGACGGCGCGCTCGTCGTAGTGGGCTTCCGCCCAGGTACGCACCTGCCGGGTCAACTCGTCGACCGTGCGTTGCTCGCCGGGGTCCATGCGCGGATACGGGACGACCATCCCCTGGTGCAGCTCGCCCATGAACAGCGGCTTGACGAACGATGCCGCCGTGAGCTCCGTCACTCGACGCCCACCCCCCGCCTCTCTGAGGCGCTGTCGTACGTCAGCGACCTGCCCCGCTCGGCGACCTCGACCAGGAGCGGGGCCGGCGCGAAACGCTCGCCATGGTCGGCCGCGAGCGCGCGCAGGCGATCGACGACCACGGCCGGCCCACGATCGTCGACGTAGCGGAACGGCCCACCGAGGTGCGGTGGAAAGCCCACGCCGAAGATCGCCGCGGCGTCGCCGTCGCGCGGCGAGCGCAGCACGCCGTCACCGAGCGTCCAGGCCGCCTCGTTGACCATGGCCAGCAGCGCCCGGTCGACGATCTCGTCGGCGGCGGGGGACGGTCTGGTACTGCGGTTCACCAGTTGGTAGATCGACGGATCGACGTCACCGCGGACCGTCTGACCTCCTTCGACCCGGTACTGGTAGAAGCCTCGGCCGTTCTTCCGTCCGCGGCGGCCGTCGCCGACGACGGCCTCCAACCCGGGCGCGGGCGCCAGGCGGGCGCCGAGCCCGTCCTCCAGGATCCGCGCGATCTTGGCGGCCACGTCGATCCCGATCTCGTCGAGCAGCCGGAACGGCCCGACGGGGAACCCGCGCGACTCGACTGCGCCGTCGATCGCGTCGACCGACGCGCCGTCGGCCAGCAGATACGCGGCCTCGTTGACGAAGGGACCCAGGATGCGCGACGTGTAGAAACCGGGGCCGTCGTTGACGACCACAACCGTCATGCCCTGCCGGCGGCCCACATCGACGGCGGTGGCGGTCACCCAGTCGGCGGTGCGGGGACCTTCGACGACCTCGAGCAACGGCACGCGCGGCACCGGCGAGAAGTAGTGCATGCCCACGACGACCTCGGGTCGCGGGTGACCGTCGGCGATCGCGTCGATCGGGATCGACGACGTGTTCGACGCGACGACGGTGTCGGGTCCCACGACCGCGGCGACGTCGCCGAGCACCCGGCGTTTGACTGCCAGGTCCTCCACGACCGCCTCGATGACCAGGTCAACGCGCCCGAAGCCCCGATACTCGGTGTCGGGGTGCACGAGCGACAGCAGCCGGTCGCGTTCGTGCGCCGTGATGCGGCGGCGCGCCACGCGCCCGTCGAGGTACTCGCGGATCGCGTGGAGGCCACCGCGCAGCGCTGCACGATCGAGGTCCTTGAGCCGCACCGGCACGCCGGCGCGCGCGGCGGTGACCGCGGCGATGCCCGATCCCATCAGACCGGCACCGATCACCGCGACCTTGTGGACTCCGGCGGCCTGCTCGGCGACGGCGCGGGCTTCCCGACGCAGTGCCTGGCGCATGTCGAACACCCGGATCAGGCTGCGCGCCTGCCGGCTGACGATCAGCTCTCCGAACGCCTGCGCCTCGGCGGCGTAGCCGGCCCCGGGTCCGTCCTCTATGCCCGCACGCACGACGGCGATCGCACGCAGCGGTCCCGGCAGGTCGCCGTGGGTCCGCGCCAGGACGTTCGCCTCGGCCTGCCGAAACAGCACGGCGCGGCCGGCGGGGTTGTCCTCGATCACCGCACCACGCACACGGCCGACGAGATGGCGACGCCGGCCGCCGCGTCCACGGTCGGTGGCCAGCGCGCGGGCGCGCTCGCACGCGACAGCGACCAGGATGGCCGGGTGCACGACCTCGTCGACGAGCCCCATCCGCCGGGCTCGGGCCGCCGAGACGTCCTTGCCGGTCAGGATCAGCTCCAGCGCCTGTTCCAGACCGACCAGGCGTGGCAGGCGCTGCGTTCCGCCGCTACCGGGGATCAGGCCGAGCAGGATCTCGGGCAGCCCGAGCCTGGTCACCGGGTCGTCCGACGCGATCCGGGAATGGCAGGCCAGCGCGAGCTCCAGCCCGCCGCCCAGGCAGGCACCGTGGATCGCCGCGACGACCGGCGTCGCGCCGGCCTCGATCCGCTCGAAGGTCCGCTGCCCGATTCGCGAGAGCGCCACGCCGTCCCCGGCGGTCGCGACGTCGGCGAACATGGCAACGTCGGCACCGACGATGAAACTGTCGGGTTTGCCGCTGGTCAGGACCACGCCGGAGATATCACGATCGGCCTCGACCATGTCGAGCAACTGCTCGAGGTCGTCCGTGAACTCGGTGCGCAGGGTGTTCGTCGTGACGCCGGGCATGTCGAAGGTGACGACCGCCACAGCGCCGCGACGCTCGACCGAGAACGGCCCGAATGTCGCCGTGCCGGTCGTGTCGGTGGCATCGCGCGACCGGTCGTCGTCGCCCACCGTGGGTGTGCCTGTCATGGTGCCTCCAGAATCATCGCGGCGCCAAGACCGCCGGCGGCGCATGCCGTGCACAGCGCCAGCCGCCCGCCGCGGCGTCGCAGCTCGCGCAGTGTCTGCGAGATCTGCCGCGCACCCGTCGCCGCGAAGGGATGACCCAACGCGATCGAGCCGCCCAGCGGGTTGACGATGTTCCAGTCGACCTGGCCGATCGGCTCGTCGAGCCCGGCGTAGCGCTTGCACAGCTCCGCGGACGCAAACGCGTCGGTCACCGACAACACCTGTGCCGCGAACGCCTCGTGGAAGTCGATCAGGTCCAGGTCCGCGAAGGCGACACCGGCGCGCTCCAGCGCGATCGGCGTCGCACTCACCGGCCCCAGCAACAGCTGGTCCGCGGGATCGAGTGCGGTGAACGCGTAGCTCCGCAGGTACCCCAGCGGCTGACGTCCTTCGGCGGCGGCGCGATCCTCGCTCATCAGCAGCAGGGCCGCGGCGCCGTCGGTCAGCGGCGAGCTGTTGCCCGCGGTGAGGCTGCCGTGACGGCGATCGAACACCGGCGACAGGTCGTCGTAGCGCCGCCGGTCGCTGTCGAACCGCACGGTGGTGTCCACGTCGACGGTCTGCTCGTAGCTGGGTGGAACGTCGACGGGCACCACCTCGTCGGCCAGCATGCCCTCCTGCCAGGCGCGGGCCGCAAGCACGTGGCTGCGGTGGGCGAAGTCGTCCTGCTCCGACCTGCCGATCCCGTTGATCTTGGCCATGCGCTCGGCCGCCTGGCCCATGGTTTCCTGCGTCGACGGCTCGGTCAGGTCTGGTGGTCGTGGTGCCAGGTCGCCCGGACGCACGTTGGCGAACGCCTGCAGCCGTGCACGCAGCGACCTCGCGTCGGCGGCCGCGCGGATCGCGTCCTGCAGCGCCGCTGACACGAGTACCGGCACGTTGCTGGCCGACTCGGCACCACCGGCGATGCCACAGTCGATCGCGCCGTCGGCGATGGCCCGGGCGACGTTGACGGTCGTCTGGTAGCTGGTGATGCAGGCCTTGGACACGCTGTAGGCCTCGACGGTCGGCGGCAGGCCGGTACCCAGCACGATCTCACGCGCGATGTTGGGCGTGCTGGGTGTCAGGATGACCTGTCCGAACACGATCTGTCCGACACTGTCGGGATCCAGGTCGTTGCGGTCGACGATCTCCGACACGACGTGCCGTCCAAGATCGGTGGCCGTCAGGTCGGCGAACGCGCCGGCGCGTTTCGCGAACGGTGTGCGCAGGCCGTCGACGATCGCAACCCGGCCCGGTGCGCTGTGGTTGGTGGCCATGCGGGCCCCCTCCTGTTGGATCCGGTCGGCACCATTGGTACTGCAGGCGGCCCGATGCTGCTACCGAGCGGTAACTTCCGCGGCCGGGCTGTCGACACCGAGCCGTACGGACGACCCCACGTCGACGCGGTGGGTCCATCGGCTAGGGTGACGGCATGCTCGACCCTACGTACACGCTGTCCATAGAGTTCTGCGTCCCCTGAAACTACGCGGATCGAGCCGTCGGTCTGGCGGCTGAAGTCCTTGCGGGGTGGGCGCCCGTGATGCATGCGGTCCAGCTCGTCCCCAGTTCTGCCGGGCGGTTCGAGGTGACGCTCGACGACGAGCTGGTCTTCTCGAAGAAGACCGTCGGACGGCACGCCGAGGCCGGTGAGGTCGCGGCGCTGCTGCGCGAACGGATGGGCCCGGAAGTGCTCGAAGCGTAGCGGACGGTCATCCGACGGATGACGAGCCCATGCCTGCCGGGGCGCTGTGCAGCAACCAGTGCAGCAGGGCGCGACCGTACGCGTTGGCTGCGTTCGCGTCGCAGTACTCCATGCGGTGGCCGTCGAAGTCGACGACGCAGCACATCCCGGACGGCTTGCGCTCGAGCGCGATGAAGCGCTCACCGAGCTGACCGCGCAGCTGGCCTTCGTTGGGCATCCAGATGACCTCGCGCTGCATGATCGAGTCGAGCGCCCACTCCACCGTGCCGTTGAACGCGATCAGCTTGCCGACCGGTGACGATCGCACGTCGATGGTCATCTCGCTGATCGAGAACACGCGATCATCGAGGTCGCGATCAGGGATCACGAACTGGTCTCCGCTCGCGGGTTCCCAGTGCAGTCCGGCATCACGGAGCTGGCGGGCCAGCTTGATCGAGATCACGCATAATCCGATCGCAGTCGAGGCAAACGCATCCACCAGCGTACGCATCCGACGCGCAACGCTCCGAGGCCGTCGCCGGCGGCACCGAGCCGGGGACGTCAACACCCCCGGGGAGCCGGCCGACCACAGCGGGCAGATGCCCCCCCAGCGCGGGACAGGCTCCCACGAAGGGTGGGCGGTCGAGCGCGACGTGCGAGGATGGGATCCCAAGCGCGAGCGGAGACACAAATCATGGACGACCCGACCGACCGCCTGCATGTGGGCGACCGCAGCTACGGCATCCATCGCCTGGACACCGTCGCCGATCCGGCCGCGATCGCGAGGCTGCCGTACGTCCTGCGGATCCTGCTGGAGAACCTGGTGCGCAACGCCGACGGCGAGAACGTCACCGACGCCGACATCGCCGCCCTGGTCGACTGGGACGCAACTGCGGAACCCAGCCGTGAGGTGCTGTTCACGCCCGCCCGCGTGCTGCTGCAGGACTTCACCGGGGTGCCGGCCGTCGTTGATCTGGCCGCCATGCGCGACGCAATGGAGGCGCTCGGCGGCGACCCGGCACGCGTCGACCCGCAGTTGCCCGCCGACCTGGTGATCGACCACTCGATCATCGCGGAGGTCGCGGGGATCCCCGATGCCTTCCGGCGCAACGCCGAGCTGGAGTTCCAGCGCAACCGCGAGCGCTAC
The DNA here is from genome assembly GCA_024644015.1 of Nitriliruptorales bacterium. GTDB lineage: Bacteria > Actinomycetota > Nitriliruptoria > Euzebyales > JAHELV01 > JAHELV01. The sequence goes on along the minus strand of JAHELV010000060.1, from coordinate 10,267 downwards.
GAGTTCCTGCGCTGGGGCCAGCAGGCGTTCGAGCGGCTCCGCATCGTGCCGCCCAACACCGGCATCGTGCACCAGGTCAACCTCGAGTACCTGGCACAGGTCATCTTCGTCGGTGACGACGGCACCGCCTATCCCGACACCCTCGTCGGCACCGACTCACACACGCCGATGGTCAACGGCCTGGGCGTTCTGGGCTGGGGCGTGGGCGGCATCGAGGCCGAGGCGGCCATGCTCGGCCAGCCGATCTCGCTGCTGGTGCCGCGGGTCGTCGGTTTCAAGCTGACCGGGGAGCTGCCGGAGGGCACCACCGCGACCGATCTTGTGCTCACGGTCACCGAACTGCTCCGGGAGCACGGCGTGGTCGGCAAGTTCGTCGAGTTCTACGGTCCGGGCATCAGCCGGGTCCCGCTGCCAAACCGCGCGACGATCGGCAACATGTCGCCCGAGTACGGGTCGACGTGTGCGATCTTCCCCATCGACGACGAGACCCTGCGATACCTCGAGTTCACGGGGCGCGATCGCGACCAGGTCGCCCTTGTCGAGGCCTACGCCCGCGCGCAGGGGCTGTTCCACGACCCCGATGGCGCGCACCCCGAGTACTCCGAGACCGTCGAGCTGGACCTGTCGACGGTGCGGCCGAGCCTTGCCGGCCCGACCCGTCCGCAGGACCGGGTGGCGCTCGTCGACGTACCCGACGCGCTGCGCGGCAGCTTGGAGCGCTTCGCACCGGATCCCCGCGTCGCGACCGGCCAACAGCTGCCCGCCGACGTCGTCGACGGGTCGACCGACGAGGCGGTGGCGGAGACGTTCCCGGCCAGCGACCCGATCACGCTCGACGTGAACCACGCGAGTTCGCGAGCGCCTGCCGCAGCGCCGACCGCCGGACCGCCGCGCTCGGACCCGGTGCCGGTGACGACGGCCGACGGCACGTTCACGCTCGACCATGGCGCCGTGGTCATCGCGGCCATCACCAGCTGCACGAACACCTCGAACCCCGAGGTCATGCTGGCCGCGGGGCTGCTGGCACGCAACGCCGTCGAGCGCGGCCTCGAGACCCAACCGTGGGTGAAGGCGTCGCTGGCGCCCGGCTCGCAGGTCGTCATGGACTACTACGAGCGCGCCGGCCTGCTGCCGTACCTCGAGAAGCTGCATTTCAACCTGGTGGGGTTCGGGTGCACCACGTGCATCGGCAACTCGGGGCCGCTGGCGGAGGAGATCTCGGCGGCGATCGCCGAGCACGACCTGGCCGTGTGCTCGGTGCTGTCGGGCAATCGCAACTTCGAGGGACGGATCAATCCCGACTGCAAGCTCAACTGGCTGGCCTCGCCGCCACTGGTGGTCGCCTACGCGCTGGCCGGCTCGCTGCACGTCAACCTTCTGACCGATCCGCTCGGTACCGGCGCCGACGGGCGGCCGGTGTACCTGCGTGACATCTGGCCGACCTCCGACGAGGTCGCCGCGGTGCTCCGCGAGTCCCTGCGGCGGGAGATGTTCACGTCACGCTACGCCGACGTGTTCGCCGGCGACGAGCACTGGCGGTCACTGCCGACCGCCGGTGGAGACCGCTACCCGTGGACCGACTCGTCGACGTACGTACGTCGACCCACGTTCTTCGACGGCATGCCGGCCGAACCCGCACCGCTGACCGACATCACGGGCGCGCGGGTGCTGGCGAAGCTCGGCGACAGCGTGACCACCGACCACATCTCGCCGGCCGGCGCAATCGCGTGGGACGGGCCGGCCGGCCGCTGGCTGCGCGAGCGGGGTGTCGAGCGCCACGACTTCAACTCGTTCGGCTCGCGGCGTGGCAACCACGAGGTGATGATCCGGGGCACGTTCGCCAACATCCGCCTGCGCAACGAGCTGGCGCCCGGAACAGAGGGTGGCGTCACCCGGCACCTGCCGACCGGCGAGGTGGTCGACATCCATACCGCGGCGCAGCGCTACGCGGCGGAGGACACGCCGTTGATCGTGCTGGCCGGTACCGAGTACGGATCCGGATCGTCGCGGGACTGGGCGGCCAAGGGCCCGTCGCTGCTCGGCGTGCGAGCGGTCATCGCGGCCAGCTACGAGCGCATCCACCGCTCGAACCTGATCGGCATGGGCGTGCTGCCGCTGCAGTTCCATGACGGCGAGTCGATCGACAGCCTGGGCCTGACCGGGGACGAAGTGTTCGACATCACGGGGCTGGCCGGTGTCGACGACATCCCCGACGAGGTCACGGTGGCAACCGGCGACCGCGACTTCCGTGCCGTCGTGCGCATCGACACACCCCGGGAGGCCGAGTACTACCGCCACGGCGGCATCCTGCAGTACGTCCTGCGCCGCCTGCGCTGACGCCCCGACGCGGCTACCGAAGGTCCGTACACCGCCGCCGGCGTGCCTGCCGCGCGCAAGAAGACGTAAAGTTGCCACTGGATGGTCCTGTCCCGGTTTGGCTACCGGGGGGTAGTGTTGCTAAGGATGCCAAGCAACCTCGGAGGTGCGCGTGACACTGCAACCGACCCTCGGCGACGTGATGAAGTCCCCGCCGCTGACAGCGACACCGGAGGACCTCATCCAGGCCGCCGCCAACCGGATGCACGAGCGCGGCACCGGATCGATCGTGGTCGTCGACCACGACGGTGGCGTGGTCGGCATCCTCACCGAACGCGACCTGCTGCGGCTGGCGGCCTCCGGCAGTGATGCATCCAAGGAGCGGGTCGCGGACTGGATGACCCCGGACCCCATCACGGCCGCACCGGACCAGCCGGCGATCGGCGGTCTCAGGACACTCGAGAAGCACCGGTTCCGTCATCTGCCGGTGTGTGAACACGACGGCGAGCTCGTCGGCATCGCATCCATGCGCGATCTTCTGTCGATCGCCATGGTCGAGCCGGTCCGGCATCCGGGCGAGCTCGACGCGCCAAAGGGCCTTGCTGGTGTGACCGTCGCCGAGACCGAGGTCGGTGGCGTGCGCGGTCGCGAAGGCTTTTTCCACTACCGCCAGTACGCTGCGACCGATCTCGCCAGACGGCGGACCTTCGAGGACGTCTGGCATCTGATGCTCGTCGGGGCGCTGCCGAGATCCGTCGAGGAGCGCGCCGCGTTCACCGAGCGGCTACGCCCGCTGCGGGATCTGTCGCCCGAGATCCGCCAGCTGCTCGGCACGATCGCCGCGGCCGGCAGCACACCATTGGACGGGCTGCGCAGCGGCGTGTCACTGGTTGCGGCAGAGGAGCAGTTCCGACCCAGCCTGGACGTCGATGCCGCCGAGCTGCGCCGCCAGGCGCTGCGCATCACGGCGGTGGTGCCGACGATGATCGCGGCGCTCTACCGCTTCACCCGCGGCCAGGAGCCGATCGACCCGCACCCGCAACTGCCGTACGCCGCGAACTACCTGTACATGCTCACCGGAGACGAGCCCGACCCCCAGCACGCCCGGGCGATCGAGCAGTACCTGCTGTCGACCGTGGACCACGGGTTCAACGCCTCGACGTTCACCGCACGCGTCATCACGTCGACGGGCGCGGACCTCGGCGCCGCCATCACCGGCGCGATCGGCGCACTGTCGGGCCCATTGCACGGCGGGGCTCCGTCGCGTGCGCTGGACCTGCTCGACGAGATCGGCACGGTCGAGCGCGCCGACGAGGTCGTGCGCCACAAGATCGAGACCGGCGAGCGGATCATGGGGTTCGGTCACCGCGTCTACAAGACGCGGGATCCCCGGTCCGTCCTGCTGCGCGAGGTCGCGGAGCGGGTCGGCGGGCAGCAGGCGAAGCTGGCGACCGCCGTCGAGGACATCGTGGTCGACGTGCTGGCCGAGCTCAAGCCGGGACGCGAGCTGTACGCCAACGTGGAGTACTACGCCGGCATCGTCATGGAGTCGGCCGGGCTCCCGGCCGAGCTGTTCACCGCGACCTTCGCGGCGAGCCGCACCGTCGGCTGGTGCGCACACGTCATGGAGCAGGCGGCCGACAACCGCATCATCCGGCCGTCGGCGCGGTACGTCGGACCGCCGCCACCCCAGGACGTGCCGACGATCGACTGAGCGGCGGAGGCGGGCCAGACCGCGTGTGCCGCGGGATGCGGTGGCGCACATGGCCCCCACGCCGGTGTGTCCCCGGCCGACCGGTCCTGTCAGCCCGTGTCGCGATCCGCTGCACCGACGATGCGGACGCGCACGACGTCGCCGATCAGGCCGCCACGCCGGCTCAGGCCGAAGTCAGAGCAGCGGACGGTGGTCGTGGCCGCGAACTCGACAGTGTCGCCGTTGTTGACCGGACTGACGCCTCCGACCGCGATGCGCACCGTCCGCGTGACTCCCGACAGCGTCAGCCGGCCGACCAGCGCCCACAGCGGGCGGTCACCGTCATGGGTCACGAACGGTTCGAGGATCGGCTCCATGCGATCGGCGTCGAACCGGATCGTGGGATGGGTCTCGGCGTCGAGCAGGTCGCCCGCCAAACGGTTGCGATGACGCCCACCGGTACGGAATCGAGCGGTGTCGAGGGACACCGAGAGCTGTGAACCTCTCAGGTCGGCCGGCACATCGAGCGCTCCGACAACCGAGTCAAAGACGCCGCGCAGCGGCATCCCGACGCACCGGAGGGTCACCTCGACTCTGGTCCGCGCGGCGTCGATCAGGTACCGGCCCTGTGTCTGCCGGACCCGGACGTCGACGGCTGTCTCGGTCATAACTGCAGTGCGCATCACGGTCGACCCCTTCGCCCTCATCCTTGGTACAGGGCGCAGAGTATGGACGGGACCGGACCGCCGAATCGCCAATTCTTGCGATAGGCGGTTGAACGGCGTGTAAGAGGTTCCGGCGGGCCGATCGCCTGTGGCTCAGCCCTGCTCGGCGGGCCCGTCCCCAGCCGGCGGGGGCGGTTCGTCGGAGGCGGCCGGTGGTGTCGCGCCACCACCGAAGCGCCGCTGCAGTTGCTCCCCCAGATCCGACAGCGTGCCTCCCAGCGCGTCCGCGAGGCGCTCGACCGACGACTCGGCTTCCTGTCGGAACGCTGGGTCGCGCACGGCGTCACCCAGCGACGTGAACGCGTCGTCGAGGGTGTCGATCCAGCGCCGGACACTGTCGCCCTCCTGCTTGGAGCTCGGGCCGCCGGCCACCGCTGAATCCTCGAAGCGCTCGCGCACGTGCGCGCCGAGGTTGCTGAGGTGAACGGCGACGTCATCCCAGGCGCTTCGTGTCGCGCCTTCGTCCGGGACTGTCGGCTGCTCGGGGTCAGTGGGGTCGGTCACGGCTCCTCCTCGCGGGCGCGATTGCCTGCCGGTGGCGGCAGCGTCGTCATTGTGCCCGATCAGCCCGCCCGCACCAGGCGCAGTCGCGCGCGCCCATCGCACGGCAGCGCCGCGGTGCCGTTGCGCGCCGAAGCGGGACGGCCGGCTCCGCACGCATCCCGTCGCGGCTCACCGACTACCCTGCGGCGAGCGGCTGCGCGCCACCGGCGGGTGGCACGTCGGTCCAGGCATCCACGAGCGCAGCGCAGGAGCACGTCATGAGAGTCCTTGTCACCGGTGGCGCGGGATTCATCGGCGCGAACCTCGTCGAACGGCTGATCGACACACCTGAGGTCGACGACATCGTGGTCGTCGACGACCTGTCGACCGGTCACGTCGGGCGGCTCGAGGGCTTCGACCAGGTCGAGCTGGTCAAGGGTTCGGTCCTCGACGGGCCGTTGCTGACGGACGCCGCCGCGGGCTGCGACGCCATCGTCCACCTCGCCGCGCTCGCATCGGTACCGGAGTCGCTCGACAGGCCGGTCGCGTATCACGAGGTCAACGTCACCGGCACGGTCCGCGCGCTGGAGGCCGCCCGGCGCCACCACAGCCATGTGATCATCGCGTCGTCTGCGGCCGTCTACGGTCAGTGCCCGCCGCTCCCCGCATCCGAGTCGCTCCCGCCTGATCCCCACAGCGTGTATGCGTCGAGCAAGCTGGCGGCGGAGGCCCACGCCCTGGCATACGGCAACGCCTTCGATCTGCCGGTGCTGGTTCTGCGGTTCTTCAACGTCTTCGGCCCGCTCCAGGACGTCGGCCACGCGTATGCGGCGGTGGTGCCCGCGTTCGTCGCGGCCGCGCTGTCGGGCGAGCCCCTGGTGATCTTCGGCGACGGCGGGCAGACACGGGACATGGTGCCCGTCCGGGCTGTCACGACGGTGCTGAGCGATGCAGTCGCCCGGCGGGTGACGCACCCCGGTCCGGTCAATCTCGCGTTCGGCGTGCGACGCAGCCTGCTCGACATCGTGGCCGAGCTCGAGCAGATCCTCGGCCGCCCGCTGGACCGCAGCCACGAGCCGCCCCGCGCCGGGGACGTCCGCCACTCGCAGGGCGATCACCGCACGCTGCGGCGGCTGTTCCCATCGATCGCGCCGCCGGACTTCGAAGCCCAGCTGCGCGCGACCGTCGACTGGCATCGGCTCCGCCGAACGGCGTCGCACGGCTCAGCTGACCGTCCACCCGGCGATTGACGGCGAGGCGCGGAACCGTTCGGGCCCCGTCGTCGTCCTACCACGGTAGGACGACGGACACGACGGAGGCTCGCATGAAGACGATGGCACTGGTGATGGTGATCTCGATGGCGCTGCTGGCAGGCTGCGCGGGTGGCGGCGGCGCCGACGAAGGCGGGAGCGACAGCGCCGCGCTGCAGGCCGCCGGAGAGCCCGCCGGCGGCGCCGAGGAAGCGGCCGCTGTGGCGGATCCGGCCGCCCCGGACGAGAGTGGCGGTGGCGTCGGGGATGGGGGTGCGGCGGCGCTGCGGACCATTGCGATCGGCGACCGGATCGTCCGCGACGGCACGATGCGGCTGCGGGTCGAAGACGACACCTTCGACGACGCGTTCAACCGGGTCGTCGGGCTCGCGGACCGGTTCGGCGGCACCGTGCTGTCCAGCGATGCGACGACCGGCGACGATGGCTCGACGTCGGGGACCGTGACCGTCCGGGTGCCCGCCCAGGACTTCGACGACCTGCTGATCGCCGTCAGCGGCATCGGCGAGGTCGAGCGACGGTCCATCACGTCCGAGGATGTCTCCGGCGAGTTCGTCGACCTGGAGGCGCGCCTGCGCCACAACCGGGCACAGGAGCGGTTCTACCTGTCGCTGCTCGGCCGAGCCGAGACCGTCGAGGACGCGATCGCGGTGCAGCAGCGCGTGGATGCCATCCAGGAGACGATCGAGCAGCTCGAGGGCCGCCTGCGGTTCCTCGACGAGCGCACCAGCTTCTCGCGTCTGACGATCGAGCTCGTGGAGGTCGGGGCGGCGTTCCAGACCGGCACCGCCCAGCCCAGCCTGGCCCGCTACTGGGCCACGGCACGCGCGGCGCTGGTCAACGTGCTCGGCGCCGCCCTGGTGGTGACCACCGTCGCGCTGCCGTTCGTGATCGTCGGGGCGCTGGTCTTCGTGGTCGGCCGGCGGTCCGCGCTGTTCGACCGCCGCGCGACGACACCCGAGGCCTAGGGTCGGTCTCTCGGACCGTCCCCGCACGCTCGGACCGACTGCGGTGGCGCTGCGCCACCGCAGTCGCCCGCCCGTCACGCCGCGCCGGGAAACGGGCCCGCCCGGGACAGCAGCCCGGGCACGGTCAGGCCGAGACGCTCGCCGATCCATTCGGCGGTGCTGCACGCCGCGTCCAGCGCGACGCCGTGCGTCACGCCCATGCGGTCGAGCAGGTAGATCAGGTCCTCGGTTGCGATGTTGCCCGTGGCGGCCGGAGCGAAGGGGCAGCCGCCGATACCGCCCACGCTGGCGTCGAGTGCCGCGACACCGGCGGCGACAGCGGCGACCACGTTCGCGAACCCGGTGTTGCGGGTGTTGTGGAAGTGGCAGCGCAGCGGGATGTCTCCAACCTGTTCGGCGACCCGCGTGACGACCTCGGTGACCTGCGGCGGCGCCGCGACACCGATGGTGTCAGCGAGCGCGATCTCATCAGGACCGCCGGCCGCGACCCGCGCGGCAAGGTCAACGATGCGCGCCGGATCGACCTTGCCCTCGAACGGGCAGCCGAATGACGCCGAGATGGTCACGCTGGTGCGCAGGCCAGCGTCACGGGCGCGACCGGCGATCCGCTCCCATGAGGCGAGCATGTCGTCGACGCCGGCGCCCTGGTTGCGCTGACTGAAGGTCTCGGTGGCCACGACGACGACATTGACCTCGTCCACGCGGGCGTCCAGTGCGCGATCGAGCCCACGATCGTTGAGCACCAGCCCGATGTAGGACGCGCCACGGTCGCGTGGCACCGCGGCCATCACGTCCTCGGCGTCGGCCATCTGCGGCACCCGCCCCGGGTGTACGAAGCTGGTCGCCTCGATCCGTCGGACCCCGGCGTCGAGCATCCGCTCGATCAACTCGACCTTGGTCGCCGTGTCGACCAGCGTGTCGGTGTTCTGCAGCCCGTCGCGGGGCCCGACCTCGACGATCTCGACTCGAGCCATGTGGGTCCTCCTAGCGCCGACTCGTTCCGGCCGTGACGGACCCGACTCAGCGGCGCTCGCCGAAGATCGGCTCCAGCCGCACGACCGGTATCGTCCGTTCCGTCCTGCGTTGATACTCGCCGAACCCCTCCGACAGGTCCACGGCGGTCGCGTAGACGGCATCGCGCTCCGCGCCGTCGAGCTCCACCGCACGCGCCGTGAACCGGCTGGCGCCGTCCTGGACACCGACCCTCGGCTCGGCCGTCAGGTTGGTGAACCATGACGGGTGGGTGTCGGCGCCGCCCGCGCTGGCGATGACATGGAGGCGGCCGCCGTGCTCGACGCGCAGCAGCGGCGACGTGCGCGGCTTGCCGGTCCGCCGCCCGCGCGTGGTCAGCAACAGCACCAGCGCACCGTTCATGGTGGAACCGACGCGCCCGTCGGTCAGCCGGTACAGGTGCGCGTGTGTGCCGGTCACCAGCCGGATGAGCGTGTTGCGGAGGTTCACGGACCGTTCTCCTCGCGTGCGCTGGGCCCACGGTGACCCTATCGGGTCCGGATGTGATCGCGCCCGCTCAGGACCGGTTGTATACAAATACGCGAGATCAGCCTTGACTTGCCTGCCATGACTCATAGGTTGCATACATATGATGGGGGCGACGGCGGGCATCAGCGCGGCACAGCGAGCCTACGACGTCGTCCGGGCCGGCATCGTCGACGGGACCTTCGAGCTTGGTGCGAGGCTGCCCGAGGAAGACGTCGCCGAACGCGCCGGCGTCAGCCGGACCCCGGTTCGCGAGGCGCTGCGTCGGCTCGCCGCCGAGGGTTTCGTCACCTTCATCCCGAACCGTGGCGCCCAGGTCGCGTCGTGGACCGACCAGGACCTCGAAGAGATCTTCGAACTGCGTGCCCTGCTCGAGAGCCACGCCGCCGGACTTGCAGCCACCCGTGTCGCGCCGGCGCAACTGCTTGAGATGCACGACCTCGCCGACGAGATGGAACGTGCTGCGACGCGCGCCACGGCACCTTCGCTGGACCGGGTCGCCGAGCTGAACACCCGGTTCCACCACACGATCCTCGCGGCCGCCGACAGCGGACGGCTCCGGAAACTGCTCGAGACGGTGATCGTCATCCCGTTGGTGCACCGCACGTTCCACCGCTACACCACCGAGGCGCTGCGGCGCAGCATGCACCACCACCGCGAACTGCTCGCGGCGTTCGAGGCTGCGGAGGCCGACTGGGCAGCGACGGTCATGCGGACCCACGTGCTCGCGGCACGAGCGGTCCTGCTGGCGGGGCGTGGCGTCCGATGAGTACACCCGGGCCTGGCGGCGATGTGTCCGCAGGGGCACTGACGGACCTGCGCGTCATCGAGATGGGCGTGCTGCTGGCCGGCCCGTTCTGCGGTCAACTGCTCGGCGACTTCGGTGCCGAGGTCATCAAGGTCGAGCAGCCCCGCGTTGGCGATCCGATGCGCGAATGGGGTCGTGAGAAGCCACACGGCCAGTCGCTGTGGTGGCCGGTGCTGGCCCGCAACAAGAAGTCGGTAACCGCCAACCTGCGGGACGAGCGCGGCCAGGACCTCGTGCGCCGCCTGGTCGCAGACTCCGACGTCCTCGTCGAGAACTTCCGTCCGGGCACGCTGGAGCGCTGGGGTCTGGGCTACGACGCGCTGTCACGGATCAACCCGCGCCTGGTGATGGTGCGGGTCACCGGCTTCGGCCAGACCGGTCCGTACGCCCCACGCGCGGGCTACGGCTCGATCGGCGAGGCGATGGGCGGGCTGCGCTACGTCGTGGGCTCCCCGGACCGACCGCCCAGCCGCACCGGCATCTCGATCGGCGACACGCTGGCGGGCACC
>JAHELV010000023.1:41645-61057 GCA_024644015.1 Nitriliruptorales bacterium | reverse complement strand
CGAAAGGGCGTGACGATCACGTCGCAGCCGCGGGCCGCGCAGCGGATCGCCGTCGCCGAGCCGCCACCGGCGGGGCGCCCGCCACGGCGCCGACCGCCGCTCACCCACACCGGGTCGGAGACACGATCGCGAACGCCACGCGACGCGCAGCAGCGTCCCAATCACCACCCGTCCGACGCGCCAGCGGCCGGCGAGGACCGACTCGGCGATCCGCCCACCCTGCCCTTCTAGCCACCAGAATCCGGCTCCTGTAGCGCCCGACCGGCGAGGCGGCACCCTGTCGCGCTGGTATGCGGGCGCGTCCAGCGGCCGCAGGCGCTGCTGAATGCCAGACATCTCAGCTTCGGATGCGGCCTTGACGCCCGATCGCGTCAACGGCTCGCACGCTCAGGCGGTCAGATCGAGCGGGAAGCGGGTCAGCAGCTCGGGGCCGCGCTCGGTCACCAGGACCTGGTTCTCGAGCTTCACGCCCTCGCCTCCAATGCGCGGACCGACGTACGCCTCGACGGTGAACACCATGCCGGCTTCGACGACCCCGTCGAAGCCCCAGGTCTCCCAGTCGTGCGGAAAGAAGATCTCGGGATACTCGTCGCACTGACCGACCCCGTGGTAGAGGACGCTGTAGTGCCGATACTCGTCGATCGGCGGCATCCAGCCGTTGAACGTCAGCTCGCGGAAGGTGCGGCCGGGGGTCAGCAGTTCGATGTTGCGGTGCAGTTGTTCGAGCGCGAGGGCGTGGACGCCACGCTGGGCGCCGGTCGGGCGGCCCTCACCACAGCGCCACGTGCGCGAAACGTCGACCATCATCCCGTAGGCGCCGACGAGGTCGGTGTCGTACCCGACGAGATCACCGTCGTCGATGACCCGGCTGCTCGCCTCCTGCATCCAGGGGTTGGTCCGTGGGCCCGAGGACAGGATCTGGGTCTCGATCCACTCCCCTGCGCGTCGGACGTTGCCGGCGTGCAGCAGCGACCAGACGTCCCGCTCGGTCATGCCGGGACGTAGGGTCTCGCGCATCTCGGCCATCGTCGATTCGCACGCATGCACCGCGCAGCGCATGGCACGCAGTTCGTCGGATCCCTTGATCCTGCGCGCCAGCTCCATGACCTCCTGCCCGCTGCCCAGCACGACACCGGCATCGGCCAGAGCCTGGTAGCCGACCAGGTGGCACTGGTCGATCGCGACGCGCGCCGGGCTGCCGGGCCGGTGGCCCATCACGTCGAGCATCTCAGCCGCCCAGCGTCGCGCCTGCTCCTCGTGCCGCGGCCCCGCCGCGAAGTACGTCGCGGGGATCGCGGGTCGCACCTCGTCGACGACCTCGCTGTGGCCCGACAGGAACTCGCATCCCGGGTAGTCCCACACGATCGTCGGTCCGTCGACACCCACCCAGGCGTAGCGTGCGCCGTTGTGCATGACCCACACCTGCATGTTCGTGGTGTCGGTGACGTAGCGGATGTTCATGGGATCCATGACGATGATCCCGGCGTAGTCCATGGCGCGCAGCTGTTCGCGGACGCGGTCGTTGCGGTACCGCCGCAGCGCGGTCAGGTCGGGCAGCTCCAGGCCGGCGGCCACCCATTCGGCCGTCAGCGCGGGCCCCGGACCGAGCGTCAGGTGGTGCAGCGCACCGCCGGCCAGGTCGACGTTGTCGGACGCGTCGTCCACGGCACCGGCGGCGCGCTGGACACTGCGTCGGATCTTGTCAGCCATCGCACCTCCTAGCATCGCCCGACGCACTGTAACCGCCGGCGGGTGCGTTCGACAGCCGCATGGCGGCACTGGTCACGCCAGTGGCATGACCGGTGCCGGCGCGCCGCTCAGTCCAGCAGCGCGTCGTGGCGTACACGGGACTGCTCGGCGGACTCGTGGACATCCAGTGCACGACCGAACAGCTGGCGGGTGCGTTCGAGCCGTCCGATCACCCCGTCCTCCTCGGTGTACGCGAAGATCGCTGCGTGCCGCGGACGAGAGTCGGCCGCCACGCGGGACACCTGATGAACCGAGTAGCGACCGCGGAAGATCTGCAGATCACCAGGTCGCAGCTCAAGGGTCTTGACCTTGTCGGAGCGCCCGGCAAGGACGTCCGCGACCTCGTCGAAGGGCTCGTGTTCGGGTGTGCGGATGTTCGGAGCGTACTGGAACAGACCGCCGGCGTCGGCCTCGTCGAGCAGCAGGGTGACGGCGAAGTCGTTGGTGTCGTAGTGCCACGCGAACTGCTGGCCGGGATCGAGCACGTTGACTGTGAGGCACGCGAGGGGGTCCGCGAAGCAGTGCAGCGACGGCACCTCCAGCGCCTCGGCGAGGAAGTCCAGCAGCGCCGGCCAGCGGTACACGGCGTTGGTCGGCGAGTGCGGTCCCCACGCGTCGCCCGGAATGAAGCCACTGGACTTCTCGGTGAAGATGTTGACGGGATGCTCGGCCGGCAGCGATGGGTCCGCCGTCGAGAAGTACGGGTTGATCGCCGTCGTCGAGTAGTAGGTGGCGTGCTTGAGCGACCACGCCTCGTCACGCAGCCGCTGCAGGCCTTCGGGACGCAGCAGATCGGGCAGCACGGCACAGCCGTCGGCGGCGAGGCCGGCACGGGCGAGTCTCAGCGTCTCCGCTCGGGCCGGGTCGTCCGGGGCGTCCAGCGGATAGCGTTCGAGGTCGATCAGTGAACGGACGAGGTGCTGGGTGTCGCTGTCACGGCTGATTGCGGTGTTCATGTTGCTAGCCTCCTTGTGACCGTCGGTTCCGTTGCTGGTGCAGTGGGCTCGTCGGGACGGGCAGCGACCTCCCAGGGCGGCGTCCACGCTCCGTCGAGGCGGAATGACAGCCCGGTGTCCTCCTCGATGCGCCGCGCGACGTGCAGTTCGCCCGCGTCTCCGCCGTAGCGCTCGGCCGCGCCCGCGAACGCGGTGTGCGCGGCGGCGGTCAGCGGCAGATCCGTCGCCACGTCGTCGACGAGCTCCGCGAGCAGGCGCAGGTCCTTGCAGCACAGATCGAGCGTGAACGACGGGTCGTAGTGCCCCGCGAAGATCGACGGCGCGTCATGGCGGGCGACGAACGAGTCGCCCACGGACTCGCGGATCGCCCGCCACAGCACCCCGAGGTCCACGCCGTGCGTCAGCCCGACCGCGAACCCCTCCCCGAGTGCGGCGGCGGCGACGAACCACAGCTGGTTGGTGACGAGCTTGACGACTGTCCCCGCACCCAGCGGTCCGCACGGGATGACCGTCCCGAGGCGCGTGAGCAGCGGTGTGACACGTGCGACAGCGTGTTCCGGTCCGCCGGTGAACAGCGTCAGGCGCCCGGTCCGGGCGCCGTCGACCGCGCCGGTCACCGGCGAATCGACCACGGCGACATCGTCAGGCGCCTGCGCAGCCAGTTCGTGCAGGAGCGCGCGCTGATTCGTCGTCAGGTCGATCCAGACCGAGCCGGGCCGCAACGCCGCGAGGGCGCCCGCGTCGCGCATCACAGAACGGACGTGTGCGGGGTGCGGCAGTGACGTCAGTAACAGGTCCGCCGCGCCGGCGCATGACGCGGCCGTGGCGGCGACCCGGGCACCAGCGGTGTGTGCGGCCGCCGTTCGCCGCTCGTCGAGGTCGTGCACGATCAGGTCGAATCCGGCGGCGAGCAGCCGGCACGACATCGGACCGCCCATCGTCCCAAGCCCGATGAAGCCGATCGTGGGACCCATTCGTGACCTCCTGGCCGCGCCCGGTACGGCGACTCCATCGAGATGAACAATGGCCAGCCGGTACTGTGATCGTCTGATTTGCCTTGGTCAACGACCCTTCTGCTGATCGGACCATCGATATGATCAATGTCTCCGAGCGCTGGCTACGCATCTTCGACGTTGCCGCCGACACCGGGTCGTTCACGGCGGCCGCCCGACGGCTGGGACTCGGTCAACCGGCGGTCAGCCATGCGGTCAAGCAACTCGAGCGGTCGCTGGCCGTCGCGCTGTTTGACCGCACGCCGGCTGGGATCCGTCTGACCGCCGCCGGCCAGGAGCTCCGCAGCCATGTGCGGCCCGGCCTGGCGGCGCTCGACGCCGGTGTACGGGCTGTGCGCCGCACGGCCCTCGATGGCGGCGTCGTGGCGCTGTCGGTGTCGACGTCGTTCGCCACGTGGTGGTTGCTGCCGCGGCTGGCGGACTTCAAGCAGGGCCACCCTGACATCGACCTCCGCTGCATCACCAATGACACCGACGCCGGTGTCGGAGCAGACGACGTGGATCTGTGGATCCCGCTCGGGCCGGGACCCTGGCCGGGGTTGGCGCGCCACGTGCTGACCGCCGAACGGATCGTCGCCGTCGCGGCGCCGGACGTCGCGGAGGAACTCCCCGACGCCGATGACCCCGCCGCGCTGCGCGAGGCGGACCTGATCCACCTCGAGGAGCGGTATCGGCCGAGGTTTGACTGGGCGCGGTGGTTCCGTCGTCACGGACTCGAGCCGCCACCGACACACGGTCCCCGGTCGAATGACTACGCGGTCGTGCTCCAGGCCGCCATCGATGGCCAGGGCGTCGCGCTTGGCTGGCAGCATCTCGTCGCGCCGTTGATCGCAGACGGGCGCCTCGTGCGCGTCGGTGGCGGCGCGCTGTCGACCGACCAGCCGTTCACGCTGCTGCACCGCCGAGGGCCGGTGTCATCCGGGGTGCGCGCCCTGCGCGACTGGCTGCTCGCGCAGGCCGCGTGACCGGGCGGGCGACGACCTGTGGCTCAGCGGCCGATACGGCGAGCCGTCAGCGCGTAGCTGGCGGCCGCCCAGCCTGGCACCCCGTGGACGGCACCGCCCGGGAACGTCGAGGCGCTTCCCAGCCACAGGCCCCGGATCGGCGTCGCGTACGGCACGAGGGCGGGCAGCGGGCGGAACACTGTCTGATCCAGCGCATAGGACCCACCACCGACGTCACCGCCGACCAGGTTCGGGTCGGCGCGTTCGAGGTCTGCCGGCCCCTGCAGATGTCGCGCGAGGACGAGGTCGCGAAACCCCGGAGCGAAGCGCTCGATCTGGTCGGTCATCCGCTCGGCGTGTGCAACGACCGCTTCGGTCCCGGCCACCGACGCGGGCACGCGCGTATACGCCCACGCCGTGTGCTTGCCGGCCGGAGCCCGCGACGGATCGGCCAGGCTCTGCTGCCCGAACAGCATGAACGGGCGGTCGGGGATGCGGCCGTCGCGCACGGCCGCCGTCTGCGCCGTCACCGCCGCTGCGTCTCCACCGACGTGGACGGTACCGGCCAGGCGGGCCTCGGGTGCGGACCACGGAACCGGGCCGTCGAGCGCCCAGTCGACCTTGACGGTCCGGGGACCGTACCGGAACCTGCCCAGCCGGTCGGCGTATCGTTGCGGCATCCGGTCGCCGGTCAAGCGCAGCAGGCCATGCGGCGTCGTCGCGGCGATCACGATCGGGGCACGCAGCCCTGCGCCACCGGCGGTGACCACGCCGGCCACGCGCCGTCCGTCGCTGACCACGCGCGTCACGGGCGTCGACAGCAGGATCGTCCCGCCGAGCGACCGCAGGTATGAGACCAGCGCGTCGGTGAACCGGCCGGCGCCGCCTTGCGGGCTCGGCCAACCGGCGGCGTGGCCGAGGATCTGCAGGTAGCCGCCCGCGATCGCCGATCCGGCCTCGTCGGCCGGTACGTCACCGTGCAGCACCGAGCCGAACAGCCACGCTCGGGCGTGCGGACCCTCGAACAGCTCCGATGCGAGCTGGGCGGCGGGGATCAGCAGCAGCCGGGCGAACTCCAAGATGCCGGTCACGCCCATGCCGGCCGCCAGCGGCACCGCGCCCCGCAGCGGAGGGAAGCCGCCGAGCAGCGTGCGTCGCAGCGCCGGAAGGTTGTCCAGATACGGCGTCACCCACCGGCGCCACGAGTCGCCGTCGCCGGGATGCAGGGCGTTGAGGTTCTCCACGGTCCGGTCGAGGTCGCGATACAGCGCACCGGCTCTGCCGTCGGGCATCGGGTGGGCCATGGCGACCGGCGGGTGCACCCACCGCAGACCGTGCGCCTCGAGAGGCAGGCGAGCGAACACGGGCGACGCAGCGGCCGCCGGATACACCGCGCTGAACGTGTCGCTGACGAAGCCGTCGAGGGTCAGTGGCTCGCTCTTGACCGCACCACCCGGTGCACCGGCGGCCTCGCAGACCACAACGGATCGGCCGGCGCGCGCCAGTCGGATGGCCGCGGACAGACCGTTCGGTCCTGAACCGATCACCACGGCGTCGACACGGTCGGTCACAAGGCCACCGCTGTGCGCGCGACGCGTGCCGCGATCTGGTGGAGCATCGACTCGTCCGGGCTCCCCATGCCCCAGAAGGCGTGCTGCGACTCTCGGCCGACGCGTTCGTACAGCTCGGCAAGGTGGCGTTGCAGCGGATCCCACGTGCCGGCGGCACGCAGGTAGCTGCGACCGTCGAGCGTGTACAGCACCAGGCGGTTCTTCGCATTGCCCATGAAATGGTGCTCATGGCAGGTGAGGTCGAACCCAGCATGGACGTCGGCGCCGTCGGGGATCGGCGAGGACCCGGTCTGCCGGGCGGTGAACCCACGGCGCACCTCGTCGACCCACGCGTCGCGAGCAGCGGGGTCATCCGCGGTGACAAGCGTGGTGACGGTGACGTAGCCGCGCGTGAACACGGGCGTGCGAGGGCTCGGAAATCCGACCACCTCGATCTCGAACGTCTGTCCGGCAAGGCCGGTGCGACGCAGCGGTGTGAAGCGGCCAAGCTCACTCGCGTAGTCCGGCCAGTGCTCCACCGCCAGCAGCGCGTCGGCAGTCGCCGCCGCGTCCGGTACGGCGACCGCTGGGTAGGTGTGCCACACCTGTTCGGACAGCGGTGCCCGCGGCGGCGTCAGCTCGCCGACGGCGGCCCGGTTGAGACG
Organism: Nitriliruptorales bacterium; assembly: GCA_024644015.1. GTDB lineage: Bacteria > Actinomycetota > Nitriliruptoria > Euzebyales > JAHELV01 > JAHELV01. Next base: position 54,180 of record JAHELV010000023.1, on the reverse strand, counting down.
GATCTCGGGGTCGTGTGCCGCTTTGTCCGCCACCGATTGGAAGGCGATGCCCCAACCGAGACGCTCCCAGTCCCCGGCGGCCTCGGGAAACCAATCGCCGAGCAGACGCGCGCCGCCAACAAGCAGGGATGCCCGATCCAGTGTGCCGGTGCGGCCGCCGGTGCCGCGCAGGCGCGCTGTGCCCAGTGCGCCGTGGAACCGCAGCACATCGACGGCACCGAGCCGGCGCGCCCGATTGCGGTGCCAGTACGTCGTGAGGATCGTGAACGCCAACCGCAGATCGTCGAGGCTGCGCTGATCGCGCTCCTTGGCGTAGTACGCGGCGTTGAGGAAGTCAGTGACCCATGCCGCGGCGTTCACCGAGGCAAGCGTCGATCCGCTCATCCGGGCAAAGCGGCCGGGCTGCGACCGCAGGGCACGGTCAGCGGCCAGCGCCACCCCAGCACCGGCGGCGGCCGACAGCAGGTGGCTTCCGCGCACTGTGCAGACCTTCCGTGCGTCGACGGCGTGTCCGACTCCAGACGATAGCCCACGGTCGGGTTCGCAACACCGGTCGGAGCACAGCGGTCTACAGAAGCTCGAGGGCACGCAGCTCGCGCCGCAGCGCCGGGGCCGACTGGAAGTGCACACCCACCAGGCCGGCGGCGCGGGCGCCGGCGACGTTGTCGGGGCTGTCGTCGATGAACACGGCATGCGACGGTGTCACTTCGAAACGGTCGACAAGCAGCCGGTAGATCTCGGCGTCGGGCTTGATGACGCCCTCGTCGCCGGAGATCAGCAGGCCGTCGAACCAGTCCAGGAACGCGAAGCGGTGCCGCACCTGTTGGAACAACTCAGCGGAGAAGTTGGACAGGGCATACAACCGCACCGGCGCTGCGCGGAGATCGGCGAGCACCGCAACCACGTCGTCGATGGGACCGGCGACGGTCGCGTGCCAGTTGTCGAAGTAGCGGTCGACCAGTACCGCCTGGGACGGGTACATCGAACGCCAGCGTGCGTGGACGTCCGCGACCGGCGTCCCGCGGTCCAGCTCCCGCTGCGCGCCGCGAATGTCGAGTGTGAGGACCGCCTCGTCGTCGAGCACATAGCGGGGGTCCCAGTCGATGAGCACACCACCGAGGTCGAAGACGACCGTCGAGATCCTCGTCTGGCGATTCCGGCCCGCTGCGGGTCTCGTGGAACCAGGCTCTGCGGACATCATCCGTCGTGCCCTGCGTCAGAGGAGGTGGTCGCCGCCGACGCGCCGTCAGCCGGATGGTCCGGCTCGAGATAGATGACCCGCGCGATGGGCACCGCTTCGCGGACCCGGCGTTCGGCCTCGTCGATCTCGTGCACCACCTGACGGAAGGACAGCGCTGGTGCCAGCTCGACCTTGCCTGCCACCAGCAGCTCGTCGGGACCCAGGTGCTGCGTCTGCATGCTGATGAGCGAACGCACGTGCGGGCCGGCCTGGATGGCGTCGGCGATCTGTGACACCTGTGCGGCCCGGGCGCTCTCGCCCATCAGCAGGCTCTTCATCTCGATCGCGAGGACGGCGGAGATCAGGCCGAGCAGCACGCCGATGATGATCGTTCCGTAGGCGTCGTACGTCGGATCACCGGTGATGGTCGCCAGCCCCACGGCGATCAGTGCGAGCACCAGGCCGATCATGGCCCCGAGGTCCTCGAGCAGCACGACCGGCAGCTCGGGGTTGCGGGAGCGGCGGATGAACGACCACCATGACTCAGCGCCCTTGACGCGGCGCGCCTCGACGATCGCTGTGCGGAAGCTGAAGCCTTCGACGACGATGCCGAACGCCAGGATGCCGGCGGCGATCTCCGGCGACACGAGCTCGCTCGGATGGCGCAGCTTCTCGAAGCCCTCGAACAGCGCGAACAACGATCCAAGGGCGAAGAGCACCACCGACACGACGAAAGCCCAGAAGTAGCGCTCGCGGCCGTAGCCGAACGGGTGCTGCTCAGTGGGTTGCCGCCGCGCTCGGCGCCCACCGAGCAGCAGCAGGCCCTGATTGCCCGTGTCGGCCAACGAGTGGATCGACTCGGCCAGCATCGAGCTCGCGCGGGTCAGCAGGAAGCCGATGAACTTCGCGACCGCGATGCCCAGGTTGGCCAGGAGGGCGGCCACGATCGCGCGTGTGCTTCCTCCCGCTGCCATGGGTCATCCTCAGGTGGGTTGGACGGCGTGACTCGACCGCCGAGCGCACCGCTCGACGGTCGGCCGTACCCTATCCCAGCGCGCGGACGGTCATGCGGCGCCGGCACGCGGTTCCGGCGCCTGGGTCCGCGCGGCGTCCGCTTCCTCGTCGGTCTTCTGTTGGTGTGCGGTGCGCTCCGCGTCCACACGTGCGCGGTACACCTCGATCTCGTGCTCCCGCGTGTCATCGTCCCACCCGAGTTCGCCGGCCATCAGTTGCGCCACGGTCGGCACGGCCTCCATGCCGCCGTCGCGCACCTCGAACGACATGCGGGTGCGGCGGGCCATCACATCCTCGACGTGCAGCGCCGCCTCCGCGCGCGCCGCGTACACGACCTCGGCGCCGATGTACTCGCTGGCACCCGGCAGCGGCTCCGCCAACTCCGGGCGGTCAGAGATCAACGCCAGGACGTCGGCGATCAGTGAGCCGTACCGCCCGAGCAGGTGATCGATCACCGCGACGTGCAGGCCACTGGTCTCAGCCATCCGCTCCCGACCGTTGCGCAGCGCCTGGTAGCCCTCGGCTCCGACGATGCGGATGTCCTCGGTCACCGACCCAGGGACGGACTGGTCCATCCGCTTGGCGGCGGCGTCGACGGCGTCCTTGGCCATCACGCGGTAGGTCGTGTACTTGCCGCCCGCGATGACCGTCAGGCCATCCACAGGCTGGGCGATCGAGTGCTCCCTGCTGATCGTGGACGTGCCGGCCGACGGGTCCTCGGCGACCAGCGGCCGTAGCCCCGCGAAGACCCCCTCGATGTCGTCGGCCGTCACGGGGTCGGCGACCCACTCGTTGAGGTGGTCGAGCACGTACTGGATGTCGCTGTGCGTGGCAGCCGGATGGGCACGGTCGAACGTCCAGTCGGTGTCGGTCGTTCCGATCACCCAGTGCGAGCCCCACGGGATGACGAACAGCACGCTCTTCTCGGTCTTCGTGATCAACCCCGTCTCGAGCCGCAGCCGCTGCCGAGGGATCACGATGTGGATTCCCTTCGACGGCCGCACCTCGAACGAGCTCCGGCGGCCGAGCATCTCGTTGACGTCGCCGCTCCACACGCCGGTCGCGTTGATGACGTGACGGGCTCGGACAGAGGCCTCCTCGCCGGACTCCAGATCGCGGACCTGCGCGCCCGTGACACGGTCGCCGTCACGCAGCAGACCCGTGACGCGGGCACTGGTCGCGAGCGCAGCGCCGTACGTCGCGGCGGTGCGCGCGATCATCATGGTGTGCCGGGCGTCGTCGACCTGGGCGTCGTAGTACTGGATGGCGCCGATCAGCGCGTCCTCTTTGAGCGCTGGTGCGATCTGCAGCGCCCTGCGCCGCGACAGATGCCGGTGGGCCGGAACCGACCGCGCGCCGCCGAGCAGGTCGTACAGCAGCACGCCCGTACCGACGTACGCGCGCTCCCACGCCCGGTTGCGCAGCGGGAACAGGAATGGCACCGGATGGACCAGATGCGGGCACAGTGTCTTGAGCAGCAGGGCGCGTTCCCGCAGCGCCTCGCGCACCAGTCCGAAGTCGTACTGTTCGAGATAGCGCAGTCCTCCGTGGATCAGCTTGCTGGACCGGCTCGACGTGCCCGAGGCGTAGTCACGTTGCTCGACCAGTGCGACCGACAGTCCCCGTGTGGCCGCGTCCAACGCGGCCCCCGCACCGACGACCCCACCGCCGATGACCAGGACGTCGAAGGTGTCGTCTGCCATCCGACGAAGGCTGTTCGTACGGTGGTCCGGGCTGAGCGCGACGGCGGACAGTGGCATGGGCTTCTCCTCGGTGACGCGGTTCGCCGAACGGTCACGGCACCGTCAGCATCTACCCGTTCCGGGGCGATTGTCCACCCATGTCTGCGGCGATCCGGACGATCTCGTCCCATGCCGCGTCGACGTGGCACTGCTCCGTCCGCCGCGTTCGCCCGCTCGAGCACCGAACCGGGAGCGGGTGACGTACTGCGCGCCGCTCGCATTGCAGCATTCGACCAGTCGGCGATCCAGTCGATCAGCGCGAGACCCGCGCCGCCGCCTCACGGCCCTTGCCGCACACGTCACCGACGGGGCGCCCGGAACGCGTCACAGGTCCGCTCCCGGTGGCGTGGGACGGTCAGATGCCTGCTCCATCGGCGCGAAAGCGTCCACCAGAGGCTGGCCGCTCAGCGCGCTGACCTGCGCCCGGAGCGTCTCGGTCCACTGACGACGCGCGCTGCCCCGCGGCTCGGCCGGGGGTTCGAGCGGCGCACCGAACCCGACCTGTAGCACTCCGTGGTCGGGGCGGCGGGCGACCGGGCGGCGACCACGTGGCCAGACGGTCTCCGTACCACGGATCCCGACCGGGATGACCGGCGCGCCGGCGAGGTGCGCGATGCGCGCCGCACCGCTGTGGAAACGGAACAGTTGTCCCGTGGGCGAGCGCGTGCCCTCCGGAAACAGCGCGACGACATCGCCGCTGCGTACGAGCTCGGCGACGCGCCGAACGGCAGTCAGATCGGCGCCGCCCCGTTCGATCGGGACCATGCCCATCGCCAGATTGAAGGCGCCGAACAGACCCCGCGCGAGCTCCTGCTTGCCGAGATACGCCACCGGGCGGGGACTGACCGCTGACAACAGGTAGTTGTCCAGATTCGAGATGTGGTTGGCCGCCAGCACGACACCACCGCGGTCGGGCAGGTGACCGATGCCGGTCACGACGGGTCGCAGCAGTCGCGACAGCGGGGGTGCGGCGATCCTGTGCACCAGACGCAGTGCGCGCGTCGCCATGGCTCAGGCGAACAACCCGCCGTCGACCTGCAGCACACTGCCGTTGACGTAGGCGGCGTCCGGTGAGCACAGGAAGCGGACGGCGGCGGCGACCTCTTCGGCGGTGCCCAGCCTCCCCGCGGGCACACGCTCGAGCAGCCCCGACGCGTCGACGCCGTCGGTCATCGCCGTCTCGATGAGACCGGGGGCGACGACGTTCGCGGTGATGCCCCGTTTGCCGACCTCACGCGCCACGCTCTTGGCCATCCCCACCAGCGCCGCCTTGCTCGCCGCATAGTTGGCCTGGCCGGCGTTGCCGTGCAGACCGACGACGCTGGACATGTTGACGATCCGCCCGGAACGGGCCCGGAGCATCCCGCGTAGCACCGCGCGCGTCAGCGTGAAGGCGGCGGCGACGTTGACCTGCCAGGTGAGCGCGAACGCGTCGTCTGACATCGTCATCGTCAGGCCGTCGGCCGTGACCCCGGCATTGTTGACGAGGGCGGAGACGCCGCCGACGTCGGCGACGGCGTCAATCAGCAGTGCACAGTCCTGGCTCAGGTCGGCGCCGACGACACGCGTCTCGACCTGTAGGTCGCGACACTTCGAAGCGACCTCCTCGGCACCGTCGCGGTCACCGCCGTAGTGCACGATCACGTCGAATCCATCGGCGGCCAGCCCGGTCGCGACCGCGGCGCCGATGCCTTTCGACGAGCCGGTCACCAACGCCCAGCTCATTGACCGCTCCCGTCGAGGTCGGCGGGCGTGATGACCGTCCGCCGACCCAACGTACGGTCGGTGCGCTTGACCAGGCCGGCCAGCACCGCCGACGGCCCCAGCTCGATGACATCGGTCACGCCGAGCTGGCCGAACGTGGTGACGGTCTCCCGCCAGCGCACGGGTGAGGTCAGCTGGTCACGCAGCACTGTCGGCCAGTCGCCGGCGTCGCGATGCGGGCGCGCATCGACGTTGGCCACGACGGTCATGCCCGCGTCAGAGAACGCCGCCGCATCCAGGGCGACGCCGAAGGGTCCGACGGCGGGTTCCATGTGCGGGCTGTGGTAGGCGGCGCCGACCTGGAGCGGCACGATCTTGCCACGCTCGTCACCGGCCTCGAGCACTTCGCGCAGCCGGTCGAGATCCTGCTCCGCACCGGCCACCACGAGCTGTCCCGGTGCATTGTCGTTGGCCACGTGGGTACCGGCCGTCGCGCAGGCCGTCGAGACGGTGTCCACCGTGAAGCCGAGGCAGGCGACCATCGTGCCCGGCCGTTCGTCGGCGGCGTCCTGTGTCGCGCGTGCTCTGGCGTCGACGAGCCGCAGGCCGTCGGCGAAGTCGAGTACTTCCGCGGCGACGAGCGCGGCGTACTCACCCAGTGAGTGACCGGCAGTGACAGCGGCCCGCATGCCGGTCGCCCGCCATGCGTCGTACTGCACGACGAAGTGGACGAACAACGCGATCTGGCAGTTGACCGGCATGCGCAGCTCGTCCTCGTCGGCATCGAGGGCCAGCCGCGACACGTCTCTTCCCAGCAACTCGTCGGCCTGCGCCCACCGCTCGAACGACGGCTGGTCCTGCCACGGCCGCCCCATGCCCGCACGCTGGCTGCCCTGACCGGGAAAGACCAACGCGACCCGCTGGTCGGCGAGCGTCACTGGTACACCTTTCGTCGTCGCTCCGGTGGCGAGCCTAGCGGTATCCGGTTCGCGGGTTGCCGGCGGCATCACGCCTGCCCACGCAGACACGTGCGGCCGCGGCCGGGTGGCGACCCGGCACACGTATATGTCCGAAGCCACTGTCGTGACGAAAAGCGCGGATCCGGCGGACCCCCCTCAACGCCCGCCTGAATCCACGCACTCACGGTTGTAGAACACACCCTGGGTGACTGTCAACGGACGTTGCGGAATCGGAAGACCGGTGTCAATAGGTCTACAACAGCGGTGGCAGCGTGACATCGACGGCCATCGCCGCGAACAGCAGAGCGATGTAGGTGATCGAGTATCGAAACGACGAGTGCGCCGCGGCTGCCGAGGGCTCGCGCCACAGCCGTACCGACGACACGACATAGCCGGCGCCGAGCGCACTGGCACTGATCAGGTACAGCAGCCCCAGTTGCGCGAGGGCGCCGAACATCAGCGTCAGCGTCACGAGCAGGACCGTGTACAGCAGGATCTGCCGCGCTGTCTCGGTGACACCGACGACGACCGGCATCATGGGGACCCCGGCGCGCGCGTAGTCGCGACGGTAGCGCAGCGCGAGAGCCCAGAAATGGGGGGGCGTCCACGCAAAGACGATGGCGAACAACAGCAGGGCGGGCAACTCGACCGTTCCCGTGACGGCCGCCCAGCCCACCAGGACCGGCACGCAGCCCGCCGCTCCGCCGATCACGATGTTCTGAGCGGTCCGCCGTTTGAGGCCCATGGTGTAGACGAGCACGTAGAACAGGTTCGCGGTGATCGCGAGAGTCGCCGCCAGCAGGTTCACCGTCAGCGCGAGCCATGCGAAGGACACAGCGCCGAGGACCACGCCGAACACCAACGCGTTGCGGGGCGGTACCTCGGACCGCACCAGCGGTCGGTGGGCGGTGCGGGCCATCAGCGCGTCGATATCGCGATCGACCCAGCAGTTGACGGCGTTTGCGCTGCCGGCGGCAGCGGCGCCTCCGAGCGTCGTCGCGATCATCAGCCAGACCGGTGGGATGCCGCGGGCGGCGACGAACATCGCCGGGATGGTGGTGACCAGCAGCAGCTCGATGATGCGGGGCTTGGTCAACGCCACGTATGCGGCGACGACCCGCCGGCGTCCGGTGTCACCGGCTGTCGGCGGGACGGTGGCTGTCTGCGCCAGCGCGACCGGGCCGTCCGAGGCACCGGTGCCCGCGCGATCGTGGGTCTGTTCCATCATCCGCGCCGCCAGTCTAGTGGTGCCCCACTCTGTGGCCATGCGACCGCTCCGGAATCGGACCTCCACGCCGGTTCGTGCTGCCTTGCGCTCGGGTACAGGTGACCCAGCAGGCATGCCACCGGCGCCGGGCATCCTATCTCGACCACCACGGCAGCGATCCAACAGGAGCACAAGCATGCAATCCGACGACCGCCGCGAGCTCGCTCAGCAGCTGCGTGTGGACACGGTCCGCGCCCCGTCGGTGACCGGCTCGGGCCACCCCACATCGGGCATGTCCGCTGCCGAGCTCATGGCCGTCCTGCTCGACGGATATCTGCACTACGACTTCTCGGCGCCGGACAACCCGCTCAACGACCACCTCATCTTCTCCAAAGGGCACGCGACACCCCTGCTGTACGCCCTGTACAAGGCGGCCGGTGCCATCGACGACGACGAGCTGATGACGTACCGGCTGCGCGGGAGCCGGCTGGAGGGTCATCCGACACCGGTGCTGCCGTGGGTCGATGTCGGCACCGGGTCGTTGGGGCAGGGACTGCCGTTCGGCGTCGGCATCGCGCTCGCCGGCAAGCGACTGGACCGTCTGCCGTACCGGGTCTGGGTGTTGTGCGGTGACAGCGAGATGGCGGAGGGCTCGGTCTGGGAGGCCTTCGAACGTGCAGCCTACGAGCAGCTCGATCACCTCACCGCGATCATCGACGTCAATCGCCTGGGCCAGCGCGGACCGACGCAGTACGAGTGGGACACCGATGTCTATCGGCGCCGCGCCGAGGCCTTCGGCTGGCACGCCGTCGAAGTCGACGGACACGACGTCGACGCGGTCGACGGCGCGTACGCCGAGGCGGTCGCCACGCCCGGGAAGCCGACCGTCATCATCGCACGCACGGTGAAGGGCAAGGGCGTGTCGGCCGTCGAGAACGTCGGCGGCCAGCACGGCAAGGCGATCGCGGACGTCGACGCGGCGATCGCAGAGCTCGGCGGAGCCCGGGACATCGGCGTGTCGGTATCGGCGCCCACAGGCAACGGCAAACCGCATGTGTTCGAAACCGGCTCGGGAGAGCTGCCGACCTGGAACGTCGGCGAGAAGGTCGCAACGCGCGGAGCCTACGGTGCGGCCCTGGCCGCACTCGGCACCGTCCGCGGCGACGTCGTGGCCCTCGACGGCGAGGTCAGCAACTCGACCATGTCCGAGAAGTTCAAGCACGCGCACCCTGAGCGCTTCTTCGAGATGTACATCGCCGAGCAGCAGATGATCGCCGCCGCCGTGGGCATGGCGGCCCGTGGGTGGGTGCCGTTCGCCTCGACGTTCTCGGCGTTCACCAGCCGTGCCTACGATTTCGTGCGCATGGCGGCTGTCAGCCGCGCGAGCATCCGTGTCACCGGCTCGCACGCCGGTGTCGAGATCGGACAGGACGGGCCGTCGCAGATGGGCCTTGAGGACATCGCCGCGTACCGCGCGATCCACGGCTCAACGGTCCTGTATCCGGCCGACGCCAACGCGACCGCCAAGCTGGTCGCAGCCATGGCCGACCGCGCCGGAGTCAGCTACCTGCGCACCACGCGAGGTGCCACGCCGGTCATCCATGAACCCGATGCCGACATCACGATCGGTGGCAGCGCGATCCTGACGTCATCCGACGACGACGTCGTCACGATCTGTGCGGCCGGCATCACCGTGCACGAGGCGCTACGGGCCGCTGAGACCCTGGCAGGCGACGGGGTCTCGGTCCGCGTTATCGACTGCTATTCGATCAAACCGCTCGACGCCGACACCGTCCGCGAGGCCGTCGCTGCGACCGGCGGCAGGGCCGTCACGGTCGAGGACCACCGCGCCGAAGGCGGCCTTGGTGACGCGGTCCTCGACGCGCTGGCCGACAGCGGCGTGTGCTCCCGCGTCCGCAAGCTGGCGGTGCGCACCATGCCGGGTTCGGCGACATCAGCCGAGCAGCTCGCCGACGCCGGGATCGACGCGACCGCCATCGCCGCCGCGGTCCGTGACCTCGCCCGAAAGGCATGACACATGAACCCGTTGCAGCAACTCAACGACATGGGCCAGGCTGTCTGGCTCGACAGCATCCGGCGTTCCTACCTTGGTGACGACGGTTACATCGCTCGGCTGATCGGCGGGGGCGAGCTCAAGGGGTTGACCTCGAACCCGTCGATCTTCGACAGTGCCCTGGGGGGTGACGACTCCTACGACGAGCAGTTGCGCGAACTGCAGGGCAGCGCCGCGAGCGAAGCGCTATGGGCGATCATGAAGCGCGACGTGCGGGGTGCGTGCGATGAGTTCCTCGCGCTGTGGCACCAGTCCGACGGCCGCCACGGGCAGGTCTCTATCGAGTTGGACCCGTCGAGCGCGTACGACACCGAGAGGTCGGTGTCGGAGGGGCTGGCCCTGTTCGCCGAGATCGACCGTCCGAACCTGATGATCAAGGTCCCGGGCACCGAACCGGGACTGCCCACCACCACGCAGCTGCTCGCAGAGGGCGTCAACGTCAATGTGACGCTGCTGTTCAGTGTGGCCCGGTACGACGCGGTGATCAGCGCGTTCATGGACGGCGTGCGCGCACGCCTCGAGCGTGGCGGGGACATCTCGCGCCTGACCAGCGTCGCATCGTTCTTCGTCAGTCGGGTCGACAGCAAGGTCGACAGCTTGTTCGGCGACGGCGTCCAGGCGGGGGCGCCGCTGACGGCCGGTGTGGCCAACGCACGATTGGCCTATGAGCTCTTCGAGCAGCGCTTCGCCGACGGCGGCGAATTCGCGGACCTCGCCGCCGAGGGCGCGCGGGTGCAGCGGCCGCTGTGGGCCTCCACGTCGACCAAGAACGCGGCGTACAGCGACGTCATCTATGTCGAGCAGCTCGCCGCGCCCGCGACGGTGAACACGATGCCTGAGGAGACCATCGAAGCGACCCGCGATCACGCCGTCGTCGCCGACCGGGTGAGCGGCGCCGCGGCCGCTGCGCGGGCACACCTCGACCGGCTGCGCCAGGGGGGCATGGACCTGGACCAGATCACCAAGGAGCTCGAGGCCGAGGGGGTCGCCAAGTTCGAGGCCGCCTTCCAGTCGGCGGTCGACACAGTCGCACGGCACGTGAGCTGAGCCCTCTGCGTGGCAGCCCGCTGCCCCCACAGGCAGCCAGCCGCCACAGCCGATCGCGTGGCTGCCACGGTCGACGTCGCGCGCTCACTCCCAGACCGGCGCGGCGGTCTCCGTCACCGCGCCGTCGTCGTCGAAGAGCACGAAACGGTCGAACGAACGGACGAACCAGCGGTCGTGCGTCACCGCGATGACCGTGCCGTCGAACCGTGCGAGGCCGTGCTCCAGGGCTTCGGCGCTGACGACGTCCAGGTTGTCGGTCGGTTCGTCGAGCAGCAGCAGTGTGGTACCCGACAGCTCGAGCAACAGGATCTGGAACCGCGCCTGCTGGCCGCCCGACAGCAGCTCGAACGGCGCCTCGGCCGCGTCGTCCAGCTCGTAGCGCCGTAGCGCAGCCATGGCCGGTCCCCGCTGCTGCGCGGCGTCGTCCCAGAGGATGTCGACGAGCGACCGACCGATCAGCTCGGGATGGTCGTGGGTCTGGGAGAAGTGGCCCGGGACGACACGCGCCCCGAGACGCCATTCACCGGTGTGCTGAACACGCGAACGCGTTCCGTCGCCAACCAGCAGCCGCAGGAAGTGCGACTTCCCCGTGCCGTTGCGGCCGAGCACGGCGACTCGTTCGCCGTAGTAGATCTCGAGGTCGACAGGGTCGGTCAGCCCCGTGAGGGCGAGGCCGCGGCAGATCACGACCTTGTCGCCGGTCCTGGCGCCACGCAGCCGCACGGTGACGCGCTGCTCGGGCGGCGGCGCCTCCGGTGGTCCCTGTTCCTCGAACTTGCGGAGTCGCGTCTGCATGGCGCGATACCGCGACGCCATGGCATCCGAGCGCGCCGCCTGCTGCTGCAGGGTCCTGACCAACGCTTTGAGCCGATCGCGCTCGCGCTCCCACTGTCCGAGCACGTCTGCGAGGCGCTGATGCCGGTGGCGGCGCGCGTCGTCATAGGTCGCGAACCCGCCGCCGTGCACCCACGTGCGCGCCCCCTCCAATGTGACGATGGTCGTCGCAGTCCGAGCCAGCACCTCCCGATCGTGCGAGACGAACAGCACGGTCTTGGCGGTGTCGCGCAGCGCCTGCTCGAGCCAGCGCTTGCCGGGCACGTCGAGGTAGTTGTCGGGCTCGTCGAGAAGCAGCACGCCGTCGTGGCCCCGCAGGAGCGCTTCGAGCACCAGCCGCTTCTGCTCACCACCCGACAGCGTGGCAACGTCGCGGTGCTGGGCGCACTCGAAGTGCAGGTCCAAGGCCTCGGTGCAGCAGGCGTCCCAGCGGACCTCGGCGTCGTAGCCACCGACATCGGTCCATTGCGTTAACGCCGACGCGTACGCCACCTGGGTGCGCTCGTCGTCGCGCTCCATCATCGCCAGCTCCGCCCGCTCCAGCGTCGCCGCTGCCTCGCGCACCGCTGACGACGCGACCGACAACAACAGATCGCGCACCGTCGTATCGCCGCCGATCGAGCCGATGAACTGCGACATCACGCCAAGACCGCCGCTGGACACCGCTGTCCCCGCGTCGGGCAACAGGTCGCCGGCGAGGATTCGCAACAGCGTGGTCTTACCCATGCCGTTGGCGCCGACCAGCGCCGCCTTCGCACCGTCGGCCACCCGGAA
>JAHELV010000023.1:9035-41545 GCA_024644015.1 Nitriliruptorales bacterium | reverse complement strand
CGCTGGACACCGCTGTCCCCGCGTCGGGCAACAGGTCGCCGGCGAGGATTCGCAACAGCGTGGTCTTACCCATGCCGTTGGCGCCGACCAGCGCCGCCTTCGCACCGTCGGCCACCCGGAACGACACGTCATCGAGCAGGACCCGCCCGTTGGGCAGGACATAGCGCAGGTGCGACACGTCGACGTGGGCCATGGCGCGCAGCATGCCACGCGCCCAGCGACCCGCAGCGACCCCACAGGCAGCCAACCGTCACGCTGAACGTCCGCACGCTCGAGCCAACACTCGACGTTCACGACACCGGGATCGCCGCCGCCGCGTAGGGCGCCTTCGGAGGTGCTAGCCGGCCCGCACCAGGTCGGTCAGGTAGGTGGCGACCTCGGCCAGGTCGATGTCGGTGCGGTCGCCCGTGGCGCGGTCCTTGATCTCAGCGACGCCGCGCTGCAGCCCGCGGCCGAGCACCACGATCGTCGGCGCACCCAGCAGGTCGGCGTCGTTGAACTTGACGCCCGCGCTCACGCGACGGTCGTCGTACAGCACGGACAACCCGGCATCCTCGAGCTCACCGATCACCGCCTCGGCGGCGTCGAACGGCGTGTCGTCCTTGCCGGTCGCGACCACGTGGATGTCGACGGGCGTCACCGACCGGGGCCAACACAGGCCGGCGTCGTCGTGGGTCTGCTCGGCGATCGCCGCGACCGCCCGCGTGACACCGATGCCGTAGGAGCCCATGGTCACGGTGATCTGGCCACCGGCCTCGTCCTGCACGGTCAGGTCCAGCGCCTCCGCGTAGCGCCGGCCCAGCTTGAAGATGTGTCCGATCTCGATACCCCGTGCAAGCGTCAGCGTGCCGTCACACGACGGGCACGGGTCGCCGTCTCGGATGTCGGCCACGTCGATCGTGCCGTCCGCGGTGAAGTCGCGCCCCACGACCAGGTCGACCACGTGCCGTCCGTGCACGTCGGCGCCCGTGACCCAGCGGGTGCCGTCGCTGATCCGCGGGTCCAGCAAAAAGCGGATCCCGTGCTCGGCACCAAGCGCGCCCGGGCCGATGTACCCCTTGGCCAGCTGCGGCCGCGCGGCGAAGTCGTCGTCGGTGAACGGCTCGACCTCGGCCGGCGTCACCGCGGCCTCCAGGCGCTTGAGATCGACATCTCGATCGCCTGGCACCCCGACCGCCAGTGATTCGGTCGTCCCGTCAGGATGACGCAACGTCACGACCACATTCTTGAGCGTGTCTGCAGCCGCCCAGGGACGGTCGTCGCGGGCCAAATCCTCGCGCGAGTTCAACAGATCGACCAACGTCGCGATCGTCGGCGTGTCCGGCGTGTCCTCCACGTGCGCGGCGGGCACGGCGGTCGCGTCCACCGGCTTGGCCGGAGCGATCTGCACGGCCTCGGCGTTCGCGGCGTACCCGCAGGTGGTGCAGCGGACGAACGAGTCCTCACCGACCGGCGTCGGCGCGAGGAACTCCTCCGAGGCGGAACCGCCCATCGCGCCCGACATGGCATCGACGATCTCGTAGCTCAACCCGAGGCGGTCGAAGGTCCGCAGGTACGCGGCGCGGTGTGCCTCGTAGGACCGGTCGAGACCGGCGTCGTCGATGTCGAACGAGTACGAGTCCTTCATGACGAACTCACGGCCACGCAGCACTCCTGCCCGTGGGCGCGCCTCGTCGCGGTACTTGGTTTGGATCTGGTACAGCGACAGCGGCAGATCCCGGTACGAGCTGTAAAGGTCCTTGACCAGCAGGGTGAACAGTTCCTCGTGGGTCGGTCCCAGCAGGTAGTCGGCGTTCCGCCGGTCCCGGAGGCGGAACAGGGTGTCGCCGTACTCGGTCCAGCGGCTGGTCGCTTCGTACGGCTCGCGGGGCAACAGCGCCGGGAAGTGCACCTCCTGAAAGCCCGCCCGGTCCATCTCCTCGCGGACGATGCGTTCGACGTTGCGGTACACCAACCACCCGAGCGGCAACCAGCTGAAGATGCCGGGCGCGGCGCGCCGGACGTAGCCGCCTCGCACCAGCAGGCGGTGGCTCGGGACCTCCGCGTCCGACGGGTCCTCACGCAGGGTCCGTAGGAACAACGTCGACATGCGCAGCGCCACAGCAGGTACTCCTAGGGACTCGACCAGTGGGACGCCCGAGCCTACCGGTCGGATGTGATGCCCGACGCACACCATCGTTGCGCGAGGGCCACCAGGATTGGTGTCGTTCGCACCACGATGGTGCCGGTCACCGTCACGCGCGGTGCCAGCGCTGCCAGTGCAACTGGTCGGCCAGCGGCCGACGCGACCGACGACCGGCCGACGACCGCGGCTGGGTCGCCGCCGCATGGCCGATGGTGACGAGACCGAGCGGCTCGACGTCGGGTGGGATCTCGAGGAGGTCGCGCAGGCCGTCGCGGTCGGCGACGTCGAGCAGCCCGGCGTCGAGACCGTGGTCCACCGCGGCGAGCAGCAGCAGCATGACCGCCGCTCCCCCGTCGACCCACCAGAACGGCACCGCCCACCCCTCGGGCCCGCGGCTGCGCGCCTTGTCGGGCTCGGCGTAGCGCCGACGGTAGTCGTCGGGTCGCACGCACGGCACCACGTGCACGGGTGCGACCGACACCCAGGGCTGGAGGCCTCGGGCGACGTACGCCGGCTCGTCGCACACTCGCGCCACACGGTCGCGCACGCTGCGGTCGGTGACGACCACGAACGAGGTTGCCTGGGCGAAGCCGGCGCTGGGACCTCGACGTGCCGTCTCGACAACCTGCGCGATGACCGCCGGGTCGACCGGATCGGGCCGGTACCGCCGCACCATGCGGCGGCGGTCCACGACGTCAGCGAACTGCATCGTCCGTGCGCGGCTCGGGGACGACCTGGCCGGTCAACGCGGGCACGGTCGGTACCGGCCGACCGGTGCGGCCGACCTGATCGAGCTGCGCCGCCCGTACGACCTGCGGCCCCTCCTCGGTCACGAGGTGGGCGTCGGTGGCGAGCCCGCACCACGCCAGGGGTGCAGCGCCCGACAGCACGCCCTTGCCACCGCGCTTCTGTGACGGGTAGTCATCGAGCGGACTGCGTTTTGCCGCGCCCGCCGGGTCGATGGTCACGACCTCGACCGCCTGGCCGGCGTCGGCCGGCGTGACGATCGACAGTGCGACGCAGCGCGCGCCCTCGGGGAGCTGCTGCGCGGCCACGCCGAACGACGGGCGTCCCATGGTGCGGACGTCGTCGGCCGCGTAGCGGATGACCAGGCCGCCGTCGTGCCCCACCATCATCTCGTCGCTGTCGGTGCAGCGTGCCACCGCGACCAGCTCGTCGTCATCGCGTACGCCCGCGGCGATCATCTGCTGGGTCCGCCCGCGGTACTCGGCGACCGCGGAGCGTTTGATCAACCCCTGCGCGGACAGTGTCACGATGTCAGCGCCTTCGACCAGTGCGACCGCGCCGACGATCGGCGCGTCCGGCGGCGAGCCGTACAGCTGCACGATCGGCACGCCGCGCTGGCGAGCCGGCACCACCGGCACGTCACCCAGTGCCACGCGGTACCCGCCGCCCTCGGCGTCGACCAGCAGGAGGTCGTCAGCCGTGGTTGCCCGCACGACCGCCACGACCGGATCGCGCGCGTCGCGGTGAGGTGTGCTGGTGCGGCGCCGGGCAACGGCCTTCACGACCGCCCCGGCCGTGACGTAGACGGTGACCGGTTGCGCTTCGAGCTGGGGCAGCGCCTCGTCCGCGTCGTCGTCACCCGGTTCCCGGCCGTCGAGCCGGCTGCGGCGCGGATCGGCGTGTGCCTTGCGCAGCGCCCGCAGCTCGGTCGCAAGGAGGCGATCGAGCTTCGCGGGGTCCGCAAGGATCGCCTCAAGCTCGGCGATCATCGCCTGCAGCTCCGCGTGCTCCGTCGCGATCTTGGACCGCTCGAGCTGTGCGAGGCGACGCAGTTGCATGTCCAGGATGGCGGTCGCCTGGATCTCGGACAGGTCGTAGCGCGCCATCAGCTCGGTGCGCGCGTGGTCGGCACTGGGGGCGGCCCGGATCAGCGCGATCACCTCGTCGAGGTGGTCCAGCGCGATCAGCAGCCCTGCAAGGACGTGCGCGCGGGCCGCAGCGCGATCGCGGCGGTAGGTGGTGCGCCGTGTGAGCACGGTCCGCTGATGCGCGACGTACGCGAGCAGGCAGTCCCGCAGGCCCAGCGTGCGTGGCTGCCCGCCGTGGAGCGCGACGATGTTGGCGTTGAAGTTCGTCCGCAGGTCGCTGCGCTGGTACAGCTTGGCCAGCACCCGCGCGGGATCCTCACCGCGCTTGAGCTCGATGACGATGCGCATCCCGTCACGTGACGACTCGTCGCGCAGGTCGCGGATCTCGTCGATCTTCTTGGTCTTGACGAGCTCGGCGATCCGCTCCAGCAGCGTCGCCTTGTTCACCTGGTACGGGATCTCGGTCACGATGATGCGGGGCATGCCGCCGGACCGCATCTCGGTGGTCGCGATCGCCTCGACGGTGATCGCGCCGCGGCCCGTGGCGTAGGCCTGGCGTATCCCATCGGTGCTGACGATGCGGCCACCCGTCGGGAAGTCGGGCGCCGGCACCTTGTCGAGCAGCTGGTCGAGGGTCGCCTCGGGACGGTCGATGAGCAGCAGGCACGCTTCGACCAGCTCGGCGAGGTTGTGCGGGGGGATGTTGGTCGCCATGCCGACGGCGATGCCGGTCGACCCGTTGAGCAGCAGGTTGGGAAGACGCGCCGGCAGCACGACGGGTTCGTCGTCGTCGCCGTCGTAGTTGGCGACCATGTCGACGGTCTGCTCGTCGATGCCGTCGAGCAGCGCCATCGCGATCTCGGACAGGCGCGCTTCGGTGTAGCGCATGGCGGCCGCGTTGTCGCCGTCGATCGACCCGAAGTTGCCGTGTCCGTCGACCAGCGGCGCGCGCATCGTGAAGTCCTGCGCCATGCGCACGAGCGCGTCGTAGATCGACGTGTCGCCGTGCGGGTGGTACTTCTGCATCACCTCACCCACGGCGCGTGCACACTTGCGCAGCGGTCGGTCGGGGCGCAGACCGGCCTCCCACATTGCGTACAGGATCCGGCGCTGCACCGGTTTGAGCCCGTCGCGGACGTCCGGCAGCGCCCGACCGACGATGACGCTCATCGAGTAGTCGAGGAACGCCTGCTGCATGCGGTCGACGATGTTGACCGGGCGGATGCCGCGGCCGGATCCACCCGCCGACGAATCGAGCAGACTGGGCTGCCGGGTCATCGCGCACTCCACGGTCATGAGGTACCTGCGCATCGATTGTGCCTTGTGGGCGCGGCGATGACGTTCAGGTCGCGCAGAACGCCGCATGGGCTCACCCTGCGTCGCACGGCTGGCGGCGAGCCGCGCCCGGCACGCGGGACCGATCGGACGGACCCCCACGTATCCTGTGGAGGTGGTTCGGCGCCCCGCCGGCCTCGGCCGCTCGGCGGTGTCGGGCGCTCACCTGCCGTCGACACCGGGAACGCGCAGATGGTGATCCGTTCGCCCGGCAGCACCCGCCGCGACCGCTCGTGGCGGCTGGTTGCGATCGCCGTGGTCCTGCTCACCCTGTCGACGGGCGCGGCGGCCCTGGCGCAGACGGAGCCCGACGCCACCATCAGCATGGCACGGCCGACGTGGGACACCGGCTGGTTCCAGGCCGAGATCTACCGCCAGCTGCTCGATGACCTGGGCTACGAGGTCAGCGGGCCGCGCACGATGGACAACGAGGAGTTCTATCGCGCGGCGGCCGCGGGCGACGTCGACTTCTGGGCGAGCGGGTGGTTTCCGCTCCACCAGCAGTATCTGGGCGAGGACCGCATCGCCGACGCGATCGAGGTCGTCGGCACCCAGGTCGAAGCCGGCGCGCTCCAGGGGTATCTGATCGATCAGGCGACCGCGGAGCGGCACGGCGTCACCAATCTGGAGGCGCTGCGCGACCCCGACATCGCGGAACTGTTCGACGTCGACGGCAACGGCAGGGCCGACCTGATCGGCTGCAACGTCGAGTGGGCGTGCGCCGACGTCATCGACCACCACCTCGAGGCGTACGGGCTCGGCGACACCGTCGAGCAGATCCAGGGCGACTACTCGCTGCTGATGCGCGAGACGGTCGACCGCCACACCGCGGGCGAGCCGATTCTGTTCTACACGTTCACGCCGAACTGGACCGTCGGTGAGCTCGTGCCGGGTCGCGACGTCCGCTGGCTGGAGACGCCGTTCCCGAGTCGCCCGCGCGGTCAGCGGCTGGCGCCGGGCAGCACCGAGATCGCGGGTCTTGCGGGCTGTCCGGCCGACCCGTGCCAGACCGGCTGGCCGGCGAACGACATCCAGGTCGTGGCCAACCGTGGCTTCCTGGACGCCAACCCGCCTGCGGCGCGGCTGCTCGAGGCGATCGAGATCCCGCTCAACGACATCCTCGACCAGAACGCCCGCATGGCGGCCGGCGAGGGTGACTTCGCCGACATCGAGCGGCAGGCCCGGGCATGGATCAGCGGCCATCCCGGCCTGGTCGACGGCTGGCTCAGCGCAGCCGACCCTGCGTCCGTGCCCGAGTCAGGGGATGGGGCCCGGGCGCTCACACGTGACCGTGAGCTGGACACGTTGCGCGTCGCCGCGCGCTCGTTCCCGCCGTTCGTCATCTACGAGAACCGCGTGTTCGGCGGCTTCGAGGTCGAACTGGTCGACCTGATCGCAGAGGAGCTGGGGGTCGATTACGAGCTCTACGGGGTCAACAGCATCGCCAAGCAGCTCGATGACGTCGATCGCGGCGCCGCGGACGTGGCGATCGCCGGCCTCGGTGTGACCGCGGATCGCGAGGAGCGCGTCGATTTCACCCATTCGATCTTCGAGACGGGCCTGCAGGTGATGGTGCCGGCCGCCGAGACCGGCGGGCCGGTCACGCAGCTACGACGCATCGGGGGCCTGCTGCTGCGCAGCAACGCGCTGTGGATGGTGGTCCTCTTCTTCGCCACGCTGGCGCTGTCCGCGCACCTCGTGTGGTGGTTCGAGCGCCGCGACAATCCCGACTTCCACAGCAACTACCGGCAGGGCATCTGGGACTCGTTCTGGTGGTCCGCTGTGACGGTGACCACCGTCGGGTACGGCGACAAGGCGCCCAAGGGTCACCTGGGTCGGGGCTGGGCACTGCTGTGGATGATCGCCGGGTACTTCGTGTTCGCGTCGTTCACCGCAAGCCTCACGTCCACGCTCGCGGTGGAGGAGTTGCGTGGGGCCATCAACGGCCCGGACGACCTGGTCGGTCACAAGGTCGCTACCGTGGCGGGCACTGCGGCCGAGGACTACCTGTCACGGCAGGGTGTCGGCCCGGTCACGGTCGGGCGCGTCGAGGACGCCTACGCCCAGCTCGACAGCGGCGACGCCGATGCGATCGCCTTCGACGCGCCGGTGCTGCAGTTCCACGCGTCGCACGAGGGCAACGGCGAGGTCCGAGTGGTCGGGCCGGTGTTCGAGCAGGTGCGCTACGGGCTCGCCGTACCGATCGACAGCCCACTGCGCGAACGCATCAACGGCGCCCTGCTCGAACTGATCGAGTCCGGCGCCTACGACCAACTGCGCGACCGTTGGTTCGGCAGCACCGCGGCGGTCGGCGGCTGACCAGGGCGGGGCCGGACCGCGGTGGCGGACGCGCGCCACCAGCCGGCCACGGCGGCGGTCAGCTCTCGCCGGCCGCACGGGCCTGCTCCAGCCAGCCGTCGACCGTGTCGCGGTTCTCCGCGATCCACGCGGCCGCGTCGTCGACGATGTTCGCGTCGGTGTAGTTGCCGGCCGCGCGCATCTTGGCGTTCTGCGCCTGGATGTCGCCGAGGGGGATCTCGACCGCCTCGAACAGCGCCGCCGCCGTTGGGTTCGCGTCTAGGAAGTCGTTGTTGGCGACGACGCGGATGTCGTTGACCACCCACCCGAGGTTGCACGGGTCGCTGGGGCACCCCTGCAGCCCCTCGACGGACGTCATGCCCTCTTCGTCGGGCAGTGACGGCGACTCCAACCACACGACGTCGGTCCCGGGGACGAGCACATCGACCGTCCAGTTCGGTGTCCAGGTGTAGAACAACGCCGGCTCGCCGGCCTCGACCTTGCGGATCACGTCCTCGAAGAGGAACGGATAGTCGCGGACGATCTGCTCGACGTTCGGTCCCCAGTCGAGCTGCTCGATGTGCTCGTTGATGGCCAGGTTGCAGCCCCACCCGTGGTTGCAGCCGATGAGGTCGGCCTTGCCGTCGCCGTCGTCGTCGAACGCCGCGGCGACGTCGTCGCGCGTGAAGTCCGACATCGACGTCAGCTGCAGCTCCTCCGCGGTCGCCCGGTCGACGAGGTAGCCCTGCAGCGCGCCGGCCCTGACCTCGAACCCGACCGGCGAGACGGGCGCCTCGTCCTGCTGACCCGTGATGAGCTCACGCTCGAGGAAGATGTCGTGGAGCGGGAACCAGCCATTCGCCCAGAAGTCGAAATCGCCACGGGCGAGCGCCGGGTAGAACACGTTGGGCAGGCGGGTCGCCGCGGCGGGATCCGAGACGTCGAAGCCCAGCTCGGTGAGCAGCTGGCGGTAGATCTCGGCCTGCATGAAGCCGGTGTCCCACGTCGCCCGCGCCATCTTGACCTGCTCCGTCTGCTGCCCCTCTTCGGCACCCGCGGCCGGGCCGCCGTCGCCGCCTGCGACCTCCGTTGCGGTGCCGCAGCCGACGGCGAGCAGCGCCGCGACGGCAAGTGTCGCGACCAGCCGAGTGGTACGGCCCCGCGCTGCGCGCCGATCGGCAACCCTGCGGCCGCTCCGCTCGTCGGCGGCCGGCGTGAACGTCGGCATTCGTGACTCACTCATCGGTCGTCGACTCCGAACCCGCCAGCGACGGATGGCGCAACCGGAACTCCGCGGCTTCGTAGTACTCCACGAGCACGTCGAGTTCCTCATGGAAGGCGCGGTACATGCTCCAGCACATGACGAGCAGGATCATGGCGAACGGCAGGCCCGTGATCACTGCCGCCGTCTGGAGCGCGCTCAGCCCGCCGCCGAGCAGAAGCACGGCGGCGACGAGACCCTCCATCGTGGCCCAGAAGACGCGCTGCGGCTTGGGCGAGTCGAGCTTGCCACCCGACGTCAGGTGGTCGACGACAAGCGACCCGGAGTCCGACGACGTGACGAAGAACGACACGACGAGCAGGATGCCGACGATGGATGTGAACTCGGTCAACGGAAACGCCTGCAGCATCGCGAACAGCGCGGTGGCGACGTTCTCGTTGACGGCGGTCGAGATGTCAGCGACGCCCTCGAGTTGCAGTCGCAGTGCCGCTCCGCCGAACACCGCCATCCACAGGAACGACAGCAGCGACGGGACGATGATCACGCCGAGGATCAGCTCCCGGATGGAACGCCCCTTGGAGATGCGCGCGATGAACATGCCCACGAACGGCGACCACGAGATCCACCAGCCCCAGTAGAAGACCGTCCAACTGCCCTGCCAGCCACCCTCGCTGAACGCCTCGTTCCAGAAGGACAGCTCGGGCAGCACCTGCCCGTAGAAGCCAATGCCCTGGATGAACGCCGACAGCAGGAACAGCGTCGGGCCGACGAGCACGATGAACAGCAGGAAACCGCCTGCCAGGAACATGTTGATCTGGCTGAGCCGCTTGACGCCCGCGTCGAGGCCGGCGATGACCGACAGGGTCGCCATGGCGGTGATGACCGCGATCAGCAGGACCTGGAACCCGGTTCCCTGCGGCCAGCCGAACAGGAAGTTCAGTCCCGCCGCGGCCTGACCGACGCCGAACCCCAGTGATGTCGCCAGGCCGATCAGCGTCGCCAGCACCGTCAGGACGTCGATCGCGTTGCCCCACGGACCGTAGATCCGCTTGCCCAGCAGCGGGTAGAAGACGGAGCGGAACGTCAGCGGCAGCCCGCGGTTGTAGGCGAAGAACGCCAGCGCCAGGCTGACCAGCGCATAGATGCCCCAGGGATGGATCCCCCAGTGGAAGAAGGTGGTCGCCAGCGCGACCTTCCCGGCGTCCTGCGTGCCCGGATCGACCCCAAAGATCGGCGGCGGTGCGTCCAGATGGAAGATCGGCTCCGCGACGCTCCAGAACATCAGTCCGATTCCCATGCCGGCGCTGATGAGCATCGCGAACCACGCGCCGGTCGAGAACTCCGGGACCGCGGCAGGACCGCCGATCCGGATCTTGCCGAACCGGCTGAACGCGAAGAACAGCCCGACCAGCACGAACACGTTGGCCGCGAGGATGTAGAACCAGCCGAAGGCCGAGTTGACGAACGCGAGCCCGGCGCCGAAGGCCGACTCCGCCTCGTCGGGGAACACGACCGTCGCGACGATGAACAGCGTGATCAGCAGCGCCGACCACAGCGACACCTGCGGGTGCAGATCGAAGCCCCACTTCACGATGTTCGTGTCACCGGGCTCGCGGTCGGCCACCTCGGGATAGAAGTCGACCTCCGGGTCGACCTGGAGGCCTTCGAACCGGCGGCGGTTCACGATCGCCTCGCGTCGGAGGCGGCGCTCCTCCTCCTCGAGCTGGCGGTATTGCAGCTCGAGCTCCGTCAGGTTCCTGTCGACCATCGCTGCCTCGTCTCACTCGGTGGAGCCGGCGAGTGCGTGACGCCCCGTCAGCCCCCTGGCTGGGCCGCGATGACCGGCGACGGCAGGCCCGTCGAGATCCTGCGCGACGGGCGTTTCTCACCCCGGCCCCGATACGGCGCCTGGAGCGTATCATCAGCGCCCCCGTGTTGTCTCCGGTGATTTCACACCTCCCGACGTCGCCATGGGCGCGCTGCGAACGGCGCCGGACCCTGACGAGTCAGGCGTCGATGTTGTCGGCGTACCGCGCGTTGGCCTCGATCCAGTCGCGCCGGTCCGAGGCGCTCTCCCCCATCAGGAGGCCGAACATCCGGTCCGCGTCGGCGGCGTCGTCGACCGTGACCTGCAGCAGCGTGCGGCGCGCCGGGTCCATGGTCGTGGCCCACAGCTGCTCGTGGTCCATCTCCCCGAGTCCCTTGAACCGCATGACCTTCACGTCGCCACCCCGACCCCGGAACGTCGTGCGCAACAGCGCGTCGCGCTCGTCCTCGTCCACGGCGTACGCCATCTGCGTGCCCTTGCGCAGTTGGTACAGGGGCGGCTGCGCGAGGTAGACGTGGCCTCCATCGACCAGCTTGGGCATCATGCGGTAGAAGAAGGTGAGCAGCAGCGTGGTGATGTGCCCGCCGTCGACGTCGGCGTCGGCCATCGCGATGACCTTGTGGTACCGCAGGCGGCTGTAGTCGAAGTCGTCGCCGATGCCGGTGCCGATCGCGCGGATGAGGTGCTGGATCTCGGCGTTGGCCAGGATCCGCCGCAACTGCGCCTTCTCGACGTTGAGCACCTTGCCGCGCAGCGGCAGGATCGCCTGGGTCTGGCGGTCGCGGGCCTGCTTGGAGCTGCCGCCCGCGGAGTCACCCTCCACCACGTACAGCTCGCACTCCTCCGGGGACCGCGACGAGCAGTCGGCGAGCTTGCCCGGCAGCCCGGCCGACGACGTGTCGAGCAGGCCCTTGCGGCGCGTCAGCTCGCGGGCGTGACGTGCCGCCTCGCGCGCCCGCGCGGCCAACTGCGCCTGCTTGCAGATGCGCCGGCCCTGTGTGGCGTTGGCGTCGAGCCACTTCTGCAGGCCCTCGTTGACGCACCGTTCGACGAAGCCCCGCATCACCGCACTGCCCAGCTTGGCCTTCGTCTGCCCTTCGAACTGCGGGTCGGGCAGCTTGACGCTGAGCACCGCGACCAAGCCCTCGCGCAGGTCATCGCCGGTCAGCGCCGGGTCTCGCTTGCGGAACGCCCGGTTGGCCTGACCCCACCGGTTGAGGGTGCCGGTCAGCGCTTTGCGGAAACCCTCCTCGTGCGTGCCGCCGTCGGGCGTCCGGATCACGTTGACGTAGCTGCGCAGCCGCTCGTCCGCGCCGACCGACAGCCAGGTCAGGGCGATGTCGGCCGCCAGCGCCTGCCCGTCGACGTCTTCCGCGGACTGCAACATGATCGGACGATCGACGATGGTGTCGTCATCGCCAACCAGCTGCGAGACGAAGTCCGCGAGGCCACGCTTGTAGGCAAATGTCTCGCGCCGGCCGTCGCGCATGTCAGCGAAGTCGATCCGCAGTCCCGGGTTGAGCAGGCACGTCTCACGCAACCGCGTGACGATGCGCTCCGCGTCGAACGTGGTGTGTTCGAACACGTCCGCATCAGGCCAGAAGCGCACGGTCGTGCCGGTCTTTCTGGCCTTGCCGACCTGTTCGAGCGCGCTGGTGCGCTTACCACGCGAAAAGCCGATGCGGTGGCGGCCGCCATTGCGGCAGATCTCGACCTCGGTCCGTGACGACAGCGCGTTGACCACTGAGATGCCGACGCCGTGCAGCCCACCCGAAACGGCATAGGCCTGCGTGTCGAACTTGCCACCGGCGTGCAGCGTGGTCATGACGACCTCAACCGCCGGTTTGCGCTGCTTCGGATGCGGGCCGATCGGGATCCCACGGCCGTCGTCGAGGACCTCGACGCCACCATCTGCGAGGATCGTCACGCCGACCGCACGCGCGTGGCCGGCGAGATGCTCGTCGACCGCATTGTCGACGACCTCCCACACCAGATGGTGCAGCCCTCTGGCGTCGGTCGAGCCGATGTACATTCCGGGTCGTTTGCGTACCGCCTCGAGCCCCTCGAGGACGGCGATGGACGTCGCGTCGTACTTCGCGGAGCCTGGTTCCACGAAACGCTCGGCGGACCTTCGGCCACCACTCTTCGCGGAGCCTGGTTCCACGAAACGCTCGGCGGACCTTCGGCCACCACTCTTCGCGGAGCCTGGTTCCACGAAACGCTCGGCGGACCTTCGGCCATTGTTCTTCGCGGCGGGCACAGCTGTGGCGTTCCTCCTGCCTGGCTTCCAGCGCATTGTGCCGCGCCGGGCGCCGATCGCCCGGCAGGCCCGACCGCTCCGCTACTGCAGGAGCAGGTAGATGACCCCGGCCAGCACGACCAGGCCGATGAGCAGCGTCACCAGCCGGAATGTGCGGTTGTCGTCGGTCCTGGGGTGGTCGTGCTCATCCATGAAGCGCTGGAACGACGCGGTGTCGGCCGCGTCCTTCTCGGTGGATGACGGCTCGTGATCGTCAGATGCCATTGCGGATCACCTCATCCTCGTTCGTCGTGTTCCTGCGGCCGGAGCCAGGAGCAGAGGGTTCGTCGGCGACGCCGCACCTACCTGGACCGGCCTGGCGCACCGGTTGAGAGGAAGCCGGCCAGCACGGAGCGCGCCCGCTCGAGGTTGGCCACCGGAACGTACTCGCCGGACTGGTGCGCCTGGCCTGTCAGACCGGGACCGTAGTTCAGGGCGGGTACACCGACCTCGGCCAGACGGGCGACGTCGGTCCAGGCCTGCTTGGCGGCCACCCGCCCGCCGGCCGCAGCGATCATCTGCCGCACCTGCGGGTTGTCGCGGTAGGGCGGCGCCGGGGGTGCGCGATCGACCACGGCGACAGACACCTCCGTGTCGGCCAGGCGCTCGATGGTGGCACGGAGCTCGGCCTCGGCCTGTGTGAGCGTCCGGTCGGGTGCGAAGCGATAGTTCACGTTGACGGTGAAGCGGTCCGGCACGATGTTGTGGGCGTTGTCGGTCCATGCCTGTGTGGCGGACAGGACGTCACGGAACATCAGGCCGTCGACCATGCGCTCACCCGGCGTCTGACTTCCGAGGGCGCGCAGCAACTGGGCGGCTGCGGTCAGCGCGTTGTCGCCCTCCCATGGCCGTGCCGAATGTGCTGCGCGCCCGAGCACGGTGATGCGGGCGTGCAGCCCGCCCAGGCACCCGAGCTGCACATCCAGATCGGTCGGCTCCAGCACGACTCCGAGCGCGGCGTCGGTGAGCTGGGGACGGGCGTCCAGCAGCGGCGCGAGCTCGTTGCCGGCGTGGGGGCCCTCCTCGCCCGCATAGGCCACCAGCTGCAGCTGGACGGGTCCGTTGCGCAGTGCTGGGTCCTCGAACACGTCCATGGCGACCGTGAGCCCGGCCTTCATGTCGCTGGTGCCGCGCCCGTACACCCGGTCGCCATCGACCCGGGCCGGCAGATCGCCGTCGGTCGGCGGCACCACGTCGGTGTGACCGACCAGTAGGACGACGGGCCGGTCGTCGGTCCGGTCGCCCACGACGACCGAGTTGCCGACCCGCTGGACCTGCTCGCCACGGGCGCTGTACCGGTCGACCAGCCAACCGGCAATGCGGTCCTCA
Organism: Nitriliruptorales bacterium; assembly: GCA_024644015.1. Taxonomy (GTDB): domain Bacteria; phylum Actinomycetota; class Nitriliruptoria; order Euzebyales; family JAHELV01; genus JAHELV01. Next base: position 27,274 of record JAHELV010000023.1, on the reverse strand, counting down.
TCGCCGGTCACGCAGGGCATGTCCACCAGTTGGACCAGGAGAGCGACCAGTCGCTCGGTCGCGGCCTCGATCGTGCCTGCCCCTGCTCGAGCGCTCACTGGCCAACGCCGTGGTCGCGCAGCGCGTCGTTGAGCGACGTCTTCGTGTCGGTCGATGCAGAGCGCCGGCCGACGATCAGCGCGCAGCTGAGATGGAACTCACCAGCCGGGAACTGCTTCGGGCGGGTGCCCGGGAGCACGACCGATCCCGCGGGTACACGACCCCGGTAGGTCACCGGCTCGGAGCCGGTCACGTCGATGATCGGTACGGACGCCGTCAGACGAACGCCAGGGCCGAGAACCGCACCGCGCTCGACGATCACGCCTTCGGTCACCACGCAGCGCGAACCGAGAAACGCGTCGTCCTCGACGATCACCGGGCGCGCGCCCTCGGGTTCGAGCACACCGCCGATGCCGACGCCACCGGCGAGGTGGACGTTGCGCCCGATCTGCGCGCACGAACCGACCGTCGCCCACGTGTCGACCATGGTGCCACTGCCGACCCATGCGCCGATGTTGACGTATGACGGCATCAGCACCGCGCCGGACTCGATGAAGGCGCCGTGCCTGACGACCGCCGGCGGCACGACCCGGACGCCGCTCTGCTCATAGCCGCGCTTGAGCGGCACCTTGTCGCGGTACTCGTAGGGGCCGACCTCGATCGTGCGCATCGAGCGCTGGCGGAACGACAGCAGCACCGCCCGCTTGCACCACTGGTTGACGATCCACCGCGACGCACCGTCGGACTCGGGTTCGGTGGGTTCGGCGATCCGCAGCTCACCGCGGTCGAGCAGTTCGAGGGCGGCGTCGACCGCCTCGATCGCCTCGGGCCGGTCGTGGCCGCCGTGCTCGGAGGCGTCGTCGATGATCTTACGTAGTCGGTCGATGTCACTCACGGTCTCTCGATGCCTCGGTCCGGGCCCGCCCTCGTGGACAGGCGTACTGGTGGCTCGCCGCCACCTGGCGTGCGGTCAGTCGTGGCCGGGAAGACGTCCGGCCGTGATCGCGGCGGTCCAGGCCTCCACGGCCGCGCGGCAGCCGTCCGCAGACGGCACGAGCGCCAATCGCAGCCACCCACGGCCGGGACGTCCGAAGGCGCGTCCGGGCGACACGACCACGCGCTCGGCCAGCAGCGCCTGCGCGTAGGCCAGGTCGTCGCCGCCGGGTGCGGCGAGCCAGATGTAGAAGGTGGCGTCGCTGCCGCTGACCCGGAGGCCCGTGCGGGCCGCGAACTCCAGCAGTATCGATCGTTTGCGCTCGAAGATCTCGCGGCGGTCGGCGACATGGGAGTCGTCAGACCATGCAGCGACAGCGGCCCGTTGCACGAACTCGGGGCTGGCGGTCCCGATGTTGGGGCGCAGGATGCGTTGCGCGGCGATCAGGTCGGCATCGCCGACGAGGGCCCCACTGCGATACCCGGTCATCCCCGAGCGTTTCGAGAGGCTGAACGCGACGACCACGCCCGTGCGGTCGTCGGCGGCGGCCTGCAGCAGTGACCCCGGCGGGACGGCGGCGGGTGGATGGACATCGACGTAGCACTCGTCGCTGGCGAGCACGATGTCGTTGTCGCGCGCGACACCGAGCGCCTCACGGTAGAAGTCGACGTCGACCACCGCACCGGTCGGGTTGTGCGGGTAGTTCAACCACGCCAGGCACGCCCGATCGAGCCGGTCCTGCTCGAGTGCGCCGAGGTCCAGCCGCCAACCGCTCTCGGCGTCGAGGCTCACCGGGTCGCTGGTTCCCCCCGCGAACCGGAAGCCTCGTTCGTACACCGGGTAGCCGGGTGTGCCCCACAACACGCTCGTGCGTTGGCCGCGCGAATCGAGCACGCCCAGCGGCAGATGAAAGATGGCCTCCTTGCTTCCGGCCGTAGGGAGCACTTCCCGGTCCGGGTCCAGGTCCACCTTGAACCGACGCTCGACCCAGTCGGCGATCGCCTGACGGAGCTCGGGGAGCCCGGCTGCGGTCGGATACTGACTGATCTCAGGCAATCCGTCGACCAGAGCGCGCCGAACGAACGCTGGCGTCGGCTCGATCGGATCGCCGATGGAGAAGTCGTGCAACGGCGCGCCGTCCGCCGCCAGCTCGCGTTTGAGGTCCTGGTATGCAGCGAGCGGGTACCCACCGAGCTCCGAGAGGACGGGATTCATCAGGATTCGCCTTGCTATCCCGGGGAAAGCATGAAACTCTACTGCGTTCGGGTAGGCTCTTAAGGTCAAGGTAAGAATTTCTGGGCAGAATGCCCGCTAATGGGAACAACCTAGCAGACACAGGTGTTGGACAGATTGTGAAGACGAGCACAAGGCGTAGACAGGATCGTGTCATGGATGTCCCCGAGGACCTCCTTGACCTCTACTTCTCCGAACTCGGAAAAGTACGGCTGCTGACCGCTGAAGACGAGGTCAGACTTGCCAAGACGATCGAGGCGGGCCGAGAGTCGCAGGAGCGCCTTGATTCGGGTGAGGTCACGGAGCGTGCCGAGCGGGTCAGGTTGGAGCAGAAGGTGCGGGACGGCCAGGCTGCGTTCGATCACTTCGTGGCAGCCAACTTGCGGCTGGTCGTCAGCGTGGCCGCGCAGTTCTCCAAGCGGTCGACACTCGACCTCGGCGAGCTGATCCAGGAGGGCAACCTTGGCCTGCTGCGCGCGGTCGAGAAGTTCGACTGGCGACGTGGGTACAAGTTCTCGACGTACGCCACCTGGTGGATCCGCCAGGCGATCCAGCGTGGCGTCGCCGGGTCCGAGCGGACGATTCGTCTGCCCGTCGCTCTGCACGACGCGCTGGTGAAGGTGCGCGCCGCGAGTGCGCGCCTGGAGGCCGAGACCGGGCGCGAGCCGACGGTCGACGAACTGGCTCAGGCAACGCGTCTGACGACCGACAAAGTTCAGCGTGCACTCGAAGGCGACCACTCCATGACGTCGCTGGATCGCCCCGTGGGCTTCGACAGTGACGCGAGCGACCTCGGCGAATTCGTCGCGATCTCGGACGATTCACCGGCTGACGAAGTGGTCGAGCGCACCTTCATGCAGGATCTGTTCGAACTGGCGCGCGACCGCCTTGACGACCGCAGCTGGTACGTCCTCCAGCGCCGCTACGGGCTCGATGGGCGGCAGACCCTGACGCTCGATGCACTCGGTCGGGAGCTGAGCCTGTCCCGCGAGTCGGTCCGCAAGATCGAGAACCAGGCGCTGTCGCGCCTGCAGGAGGAGCTGGGCGTCACCATCGCTGCCTGAGCCGCACACGGCACGTACGACCCGCAGCCTGCGAGGGCTGCGGGTCGTTTCCTTTGCCCGTCGGTTCGTGGCATCCTCCGACGAATGCCGAGGGTGACCGCCGACTCCGCTGCACAGCACCTCACGCTGCTCGCGACCGACCAGCTGCGCATCGGCGACCGGGTCGATGTCGTGCCGGTGACCGACCGATCGCGCCGCGGCTCGGTTGCGACCCGACCGCGACCGGGTGTCGTCCGCCGCGCCGACTGCGGGCCCTGCGGGCCGCTGATCTACGAGGCGATCCAGCGCGACGACCGGGTTGACGTTTCGGTGTGGGGCGGCGATCGCACGCCGCCCGCGGCACGCGACGGTGCCCTGCACCGCGCGCGCGGATGGATCGGCTGGTACGACGACCAGCCCGACCTGCCAGAGCTCACAGCCGACCACCCCGGGCTGCGTCGGGTCGCATGTCAGCTCGGTCCGGTCCGGCTGTCGCGCATGCCCCGGGTCCAGGAGTCGGTCGGCAGGGCCGTGCTCGGCCAGCTGGTCCAGGCCGTCGAGGCGCGACGATCGACTGCACAGCTCGCAGCGTTGGCGGGTACGCCGGCCAGTGGCGGCCTGTGGTGCTGGCCGACGGCGACCGCACTGGGCCACACCCCGGCGTACGCCATGCGTCGCTGCGGCATCAGCCTGCGCGGCGCCACCGCAATCCACCGCTGCGCGCTCGACGACCCGCAGCTCGAGCGCGTTCGTGACAACTTCGACGCACTCGACCGCCGGCTGCGGGCGGTGCCCGGCATCGGGCTGTGGACGAGCGCCGAGACGCGGCTCGCTCTCGGCGACGCCGACGCCGTCAGCGTCGGAGACTACCACCTGCCCGGTGTGGTCTGCCGCGCGCTGGCCGGCGCGCAGGGCGACGACTGCACCGACCAGTTGATGCTCGAACTGCTCGAGCCGTTCCGCGGGCAGCGGGGGCGGATCATCCGGCTCGTCGTTCGCGCGGTCGGTCGCGGTCTGCTGCCGCGGGGGCGTCGTCGCGCACCACGGGCTGCGTTGTCGGCGCACCGCTACTGGTAGCGGTGCGCTCGGCACTGCGAGCCAACGTGTTTGCCATCGCTGGGAAGATCATCCCGTGGAACGGCGCCAGCGACCACCAGTACAGACGGCCCAGCAGTCCCTTCGGTGCGAACAGGGCGCGCTGTCGCAACCGTGAGCCGTGGCCGTCGGACACGACGTGGAACTCGAGCCACGCCTTGCCGGGCAGCCGCATCTCGGCGAACAGGCGCAGCACCCCCGGCTGCCCCGCCGCAGGCTTTCGGACGGCCACGACGCGCCAGAAATCCAGCGCATCGCCGACCCGCAGGGTGTCGGGGTCGCGCCGACCCCGACGCAGGCCGATGCCTCCGACGATGCGGTCCAGCATGCCACGCAGTCGCCACGCCCAGTTCAGGCTCGGCCATCCGCGGTCGCCGCCGACTCCGCATACCGCCCAGAACAACTCGGCCGCCGAAGCGGTCGACCGTGCGCTGCGGACGTCGGAGTACAGCGTCCCACCGCTCCAGGAAGGGTCACCCGGCTCCGGCCCGGCCGGTCCCCGACCGGCGAGGTCGGCTTCACGCCACGAGGTCTCGACCTCGTGATCACGGACGCGCGCCAGGGCGAGCTGGAGCGCTCCGCGATAGTCCAGGAGCTCGCCGGGAACCAGTCGTTCGATCTCTGACGTGCCGCCCTTGGCGACCGCGTCGACAACGAGGCTGTCGACCAACGGCTTCGCGATCGACGGCGGCACAGGCGTGACCAGTCCCACCCAATGGCTCGACAGTCGAGGCGTGAGCAGCGGCACGCCGATGATGATCCTGCGGGGCAACTGTGCCACCTCGGCGTAGGTCCGCATCATCTGGCGGTACGTCAGCACGTCGGGGCCGCCGATGTCGTAGATGTGGTCCTCGTCGTCGTCGACGACCAGCACGCCGACGAGGTACCGCAGCACATCACGGATCGCGATGGGCTGAACCCGTGACTCGACCCACCGTGGCGTCACCATCACCGGAAGGACCTCGACCAGGTTGCGGAGCATCTCGAAGGACGCGCTGCCCGATCCGATGATCACCGCGGCGCGTAGCTCGGTCACCGGCACCGAGCCGTCGCGTAGAACGTCGGCCACCTCGGCGCGACTGCGCATGTGCTCGGAGCTGTGCGCGTCGTCGCTGGTCAGGCCGCCGAGATAGACGATGCGCCCGATACCGGCGGCGGCCGCGGCACGCGCCACCGTCGCCGCGATCTGGCGGTCGTGCCGCGCGAAGTCGGTGCCGCCGGCCATCGAGTGCACCAGGTGGAACACGACGTCGATGTCCTCGAAGGCCTCGTCAAGCGCCTCCGCGGACAACAGATCACCCTCGACGATCTCGACCTTGGGTGCCCACGACGCGCCGCCCAGCTTTCCGGGATCGCGCGCGAGGCATCGCACCTCGTGGCCGGCCTCCAGCAGCAGGGGGACCAGGCGACCACCCACATACCCGGTGGCACCCAGCACGAGCACTCGCATCGGACGTCCCATGAACACAAACCTATCCGCAGTCGCCCCGCGCGCCCGGCGGCCGCCTGGCGATCGGCCTATTCTTCGGCGATGGCGGAAGATCCGTACCGGGTGCTCGGTGTCGACCGCGATGCCGACAGCGCGGAGCTGCGACAGGCCTATCTGGCCCAACTGCGCGAGAACCATCCCGATCTGCGTCCCGGCGATGCGGCCGCCGAGGAGCGGACCCGTCAGTTGAACCAGGCGTGGGAGCGGATCGGGCGGCGTGAACCCGATCCTGGGGCCTCGACACGTCTGGACCCCGCGCGACCGCGCCCCGCGCCGCCCGCCTACTCACATCACCAGCGCGATTTCCGCACCGCGTTCACCACGGCAACGCTGCGCATCGCCCTGGTCGTGCTGGCACTGGGGCTGGTGCTGATCACCCTGGGTAGGTAGCGCCTGACTCCACCTGGGGTCACGGCAGACCGAGGACGTCGTCTCCGCTCCCGGCGGCTGTCGCCATGTCGGCGGCATGCTGCAGTGGGCGCAGGAACGGCAGGGCCGCGGCTTCGAGCTGCTCGGCCTCGCTGAACTGTCCCAGCCCGCCGTGCTCGATCTGGGCGGCGGTCACCCAGGTCCCACGCTGTCGTGCCCCGAACGCCACGACGACGACATCCATCGCGCTGCCGTCGGCCGACAGCTCGGCTTCCGCGACGAATCCGAAGCAGCTGGCGCCGGCCGGCACCATCCGGTCCGCCGCGAAGTGCGACAGCGCGAGGAAGCGGTCATCGTCGTCGGCCGGGAAGTCCCCGAGCGTGGCGACCTGCGTCTGCGAGGACAACGGCAGGACGACGGCGGCCGGCAGTGGTGAGCCATGCCGGGCCAGCAGGTCGCGTGCAGCCTCCTGGCACAACTGGCGTAGCTCGTCGATGGTCACGTTGCGGTCCCGTCGATCGCCGCACGCAACCGTCCGACCGGTCCGTCCAGGTTGCGCTCGGCAGCCAGCCGGTCGGCCGCCTCGTCGTCGCGCGCGCCGACAAGGCGTGTCAACCCGACATCGGCGCGAAGCGGCACGACCGCACGCATCGCTGCGATGTAGCCGGCGGCGTCGGTGAGGCGCTGTGCGAGCTTCGGCGTCTGCGCACCAGCGTCTGCGAGCAGCGCATCGAGCGTCGGGTACTGCCCGATCAGGCGCTGCGCGGTCTTCTCCCCGACGCCGGGCACACCCGGCAGACCGTCCGACGGGTCACCGCGCAGGATCGCGAAGTCGGCATACCGCTCGGGTGGCACGTGGTAGCGGGCACACACCGCCTCGGCGTCGAACACCAGCAGCTCCGAGACCCCACGTACGGTGTACAACACCCGCACCACCGGATCACTGACCAGCTGGATCAGATCACGGTCACCGGTCACGATGTCGACGCGGTCCGGCGCTGCGACGGGGGCGCACAGCGCGGCGAGCGCGTCGTCGGCCTCCCAACCCGGCGCCTCTACACATTCCTGGCCGAGCGTGTCGAGAACCTGCCGTAGCAGCGGGAACTGCTCAGGCAGGCCTTCGGGGTCGGGGGCACGGTCGGCCTTGTACTGCGGGTAGGCGGCGACCCTGTCCGCGGGCCGCCAGTCGGCGTCGAAGACGTGCAGGACCTCGTCGGGTCCGTGGTCGACGATCAGACGCGCGGTCATGTCGAGATAGCCGCGGACCGCGTTCACTGGCCTGCCGGCCGCGTCGGTGATCGTCGCGGGCAGCGCGAAGAACGCGCGATAGGTGAGGCTGGACGTGTCGAGCAGCAGCAGGTGGCTCATCAGGCGTAGCCTAGGCGCCCGGGTGGGATCGTCACCCTGACCGGCGTCAGAACAGGGAGGTCCCGTGACCGCCGTGCTCGTGTGGATCTCGGGTGCGTCGTCGGGTATCGGCGCCGCGCTCGTGCGAACCGTTCCGTATGACGACGTACACGTCATCGACATCTCTCGGTCCGGTGGCACCGCCGGCACCGAGCACCTGCCGGCGGACCTGTCGGATCCAGCCGGCTGGAGCGTTGTCGGCCCCCATTTCCACGCCAAGCTCGAGCAGTTCGACGGCGAACACGTCGTGTTCATCCATGCGGCCGCCGCGCTGGACCCGATTGGGTTCGCCGGCGAGGTCGATCACCACGCGTACCGGCGGACCGCGTTGCTCAACGCTGCTGCGCCGCTTGTACTCGGCGATCTGTTCCTCGGCGCGCTCGACGCAGCGACGTTCGACGGCACCGCGGACCTGATCTTCATCTCGTCGGGTGCGGCGCAGCGGCCGATCGAGGGCTGGTCGCTGTACTGCGCGGGCAAGGCCGGCCAGGACATGTGGGTGCGCACGGCCGGCGCGGAACAGATCCGCCGCGGCAACGGCCGTCGTGTGCTGGCGATTGCGCCCGGCGTGGTCGCCACGACGATGCAGGAGCAGATCCGGTCGATGGACGAACGCGACTTCCCCAACGTCGAGCGCTTCCGGCGGCTGCACCGCGACGGCGAGCTGCTCGACCCCACGGACAGCGCCGAGCGGATCTGGGCACTGATCGAAGGTGACGCCGAATCCGGCGCGATACTCGACGTCCGGGACGAGTGACTGCGGTTCGTTTCAGGTGGTGCGCGCCATGAGCGACCTGTTCTTCGTTCGAGGTGCCGACGCGCGGTGCACCGCCCACTCCGCCGCCAGGCCCCGAGGACGGCGTGCATCGCGACTTCTTCGACGTCGGTGCCGACGTCCACTACGGCGCGAGCATCGAGTCACGCTTCGTGTCGGGCGGGTTCATGGAGCTGGGACCGGCGGTCGTGTGGCTGCGGACGCGGGTCCCGCTGGTCGCCGGTGAGGAGCCTTCGCCGCTCACGCGGGTGCCTCCAGCACACACCGTCATCGACCAACAGGGTTCGGGACTGGGCGCCAGCCACCTATCCGATATGACCGGAGGCATCGGAACGTCGCTCTAGACGCTGTTCGTCGGGCAGGCCCACGAAATGATCTGAAGACATGCAGATCATGGGTAGAGTTGTCCACAGATACTGGAATGAGATTGACTGCATCGTTCATCGAACGTACGTTCTATTCATGACCACCGCAGCCCCCGACCTCACCACAGTTGAGCTGCCGGCGCTGGCCGGCACGGCCGACACGCTCGCCGACCAGATCGTCGCGGCCACCGAGCATGCTGACGCCTCCGGCCTGGCGGCTGCCAGCATGCTGCTGGACGCCGTCGACCGGATGATCGCGGCAGTCGTCAGGATCCTGCAGCGCACTGCCATCAGCGATGTCATCGCCAACCACGGGATAACCACTGACACGTGGCTGCGCGCCGTTGCCGGCCGGACCGGTGCCGACGCTGGGATGCTGTTGGCCGCAGCCGAGCGCCTCGCCGACATGCCCGCTGTCACATCCTGGTTCTCTGACGGCATCCTGAGCTGGGGCACGGTGCGTGCGATCGTTTCCGCCACTCGGACCCTGACCCGCGACCAGCGTCGCTGGGTCGACTCCACCCTGGCCGAGCAGCGCCACACCATCGCCAGCCTCGACGGCGACCAGATCGCCGCGGCCGTCGACCGGCTCGCGAACACCGCCAGACCAGATCTGCACCGTGAGCGAGCCGACCGCGCGTTCGCCCGCCGCTACCTCGCGATACAGCCCGCGCTCGACGGCACCGCGCGCATCCACGGCGACCTCGACGCCGAGACCGCCGCCGCCGCGCTTCAGGCGTTCGACACCGTGTCCACGCCCGACGCCGACACCCGAGACACCGCGCCCGAGGACAGCAGCGCCAGCGACGGCCGGTGCGATCGCCGGCGCACCAATGTCGACACCTTCAAGGCCCTGTGCGAGCAGCGCGTGACCCGCAGCCGGCCGATCGACACCGACCGCGCCGGGACCGATGCCGGCATCGGGGCCGCCGGCGACGATAGGACCGACGATCGCTGCCGCTGCGGTGCGGCACCGTCGATCGCACGCCCGTCCATGGAGGTCGTTGCCGACATCGCCACCCTCGTCGACACGGCCTACACCGCCGGCGACGTCATCGCCAACGCCGCGGCGCACCTGCTTTGGCGCACCGCCCGTGCCCCTGTCGAGCTGACCGCCCAGGCCGCCCAACGGCTCGCCTGCGATGCCACGCTGCGAGTCGTGCTGGTCGACGGATCCATCCCGCTCGGTGTCGGTGCGACCCACCCCAAGGTCTCGGCCACCATGAGGGCCGCTCTTGTCGTCCGCGACGGCGGCTGCCGGTTCCCCGCCTGTCACCAGCCGGCCGACCGCTGCGAGCACCACCACATCATCCCACGGTCCCGCGGTGGCAGAACCGAGTTGGGCAACCTCGCGTTGCTCTGCGCCGCTCACCACCACGCGGTTCACGAAGGCAACTGGCACGCAAGGCTCAATCCCGACGCCACGATGGCCGTGACCCGCCGCGCCACCACACTGGTCTCCCAGCCACGCGCCGCACAACACCTCCAACCCACGACACCACCGCCGCGTGGACGACCGGCCCGACGCCAGCTCCCGACCGAGCGCCCCGGCGATCCCGACTACCGGCACCCCCCGGAACACCAGGACAACAGCCGGCAGACCGAACCCACGCTTTCCCGGGACCCACTCCCCTTCTGAGTCCCCGGAGCAGAACACCCGGCAGCCCACCACCACGGGCCTGGCCGCTGCGCACGTGTCTATCGCCCGTTGATCCGCCGCACGTTCGTATGCGGTCGGTACGCCTGCGCCTTCCTGACCAGCCGCCGCCGCGTGCGCGTGCGGTGGTGACTGCAGCGCATCATCGTCGCCGGTGCCTCATCCGGACCGCGAAGCACTAAAGCGCCAGTTGCCGCGGCCGACGACCGTGCCATGCAACCAGAGACGGCGGCCATCGACACCCTGCTGGAGACGCTCAACGCCGAGCGGCAGGTCGTCGAGTACCTGCTGTTCAAGGTGGTCACGTTGAATCTGCTGCTGGCCGCGGACGAGCGGCGTTGGGTCGAGCCGGCGACCGCGGAGGTCGACAGGGTCACCGAGCGCCTTCGCGTGGCCGAGGAGCACCGGACGCGCGCGTTGAGCGCCGTGGCATCGGACTGGGGTGTGCCGGTCGAGAGCTTGTCGCTGGCCCGCCTCGCGAAAGACGCATCCCCGGCAAGCGCGAGATCGTTCCGCGAACTGCAGCTTGCGTTTCGAACCGCAACCGACGAGATCGAGCGCGTGATGGGCGAGAACCGACGGCTGGCCGACAGCGGACTGCGCAACATCCAGATGCTGCTGGATTCGGTCGCCGGCAGCGACTCCGTCGACGTCTACACCGACAGCGGCCTGCGCCAACGCGCCCCGGCAGGACCGTTGCGGCTCGACTGGGCGTTGTGATGAAGGTGGTGAACTGAATGTTCGAGGGCCTGCAGATCGCACTGAGCGGCATCCGTGCCGGCCAGGTCGGCATGGACACGGCCGCGAACAACGTCGCCAACGCCACCACCCCGGGATACACCCGCCAGCGGGCCGACCTCGGGACCATGCCGCCGTGGCAACGCAACTTCGGTGAGATCGGTATGGGTGTCGACGTCCTGGCCGTGAACCGCCTGCGGGAAGGCCACCTCGACACCCGTGTGCGGTCAACGGGCGCCACCGCCTCGTACACAACCGCGCGGGCGTCGATGTTGCAACAGGCGGAAGAGCTCAGCGGTGAGCCCGGCAATGGCATCCAGCAGGCGCTACTCGGTCTGTTCGACAGCTTCGACGAGCTGGCCCTCGACCCCGCTGACCCCGCGATCCGCGACGCCGTGGTACGGGCGCTGGACAGCCTCGCCGGGACTGTCCGCGCCACCGCGGCGGGGTGGACGACGTTGGCCGACGAAGCCACGCAGCAGATCGACCTGTCGCTCACCGAGGCCAACCAGCTGCTGGCGAACCTCGATGAGCTCAACCGCGCCATCTCCACCAGCAGCACACCGCTCAACGCGGCGATGGACGAACGGGACCTGCTGATCGACCAGCTGTCGCAGATCGTCGGCGTCACCACCGAGCCACAGGCCGACGGCACAGTCCATGTGCTGCTCGACGGCCAGCGGATCGTGCAGACGCCGGCAGTGCCCAGCGTACGAACGCTGTCGTACGATCCGACCACAGGCGTGACGGTCTCCAGCCCGGCCACCCAGGTCAGCGCCGGAGGCGAAGTCGGAGGTCTCCACCTCGCCGCGACCAGTGACCTCCCCTCGCTGCGCGCCAAACTCGATCGGTTCGCGCTCGACCTGCGTGACGCCGTCAACGCGGTCAACGCCGCCGGGTCGGCGGCAGACGACCCCGGCGGTGCCTCATGGACCGACGGCGGCCCGCCACTGCTCGCAGCTACCGGCGCCGACGACATCGCACTCGCGGCCGGTATCGACGGCTTTGACATCGCAACCGCCGGTCTGGGCAACCACGCGCTGCACGACGCGACGAACGCGCAGCGGTTCGGGACTCTGCGTGACCAGGATCCACCGGGCCTGGGCTCGCCTCCGCTCGCCAGCCGGCTGCGCACTCTGGTGATCGGCATGGGGGATGCCACGAAGATCGCGGCGGCTGCCGCCAGCACCCATAACGGGCTGCACTCCGGCGCGGTGTCGGCCCGAGAAGCCGCACACGGCGTCAACCTCGACGAGGAGATGGTGTCGCTGCTGCAGCACCAGCGTGGCCTGGAGGCCGCGTCGAGGGCAATGACCGCGCTCGACGAGGCGCTCGACGTCCTGATCAACCGCACCGGCATCGTCGGACGATGACATGACGCGCATCACGAACCTTGCCATCGCGACCCGCTCGATCGAGCGGATCTCCGCGCGTTTCACGCGACTGCAGCAGGCGACCGACGACGCCACGACCGGCACCCGCCTCCGACGTCCGTCAGACGACCCCGCGGCGATGAGCCGGGTCATGACGCTCGACGCCGCCGACCGCGGACACCAACGCGAGCTGCGCGCCGCAGCCGATGCCACGAGCTGGTTGAACGCCACCGATGCCAGCCTGCAAACCGCCATGTCCCGCCTGCAGCGGGTGCGCCAACTGATGGTGTCCGCGGCCACCACACGGCCCGACGGCGATCGGACGGCCATCTCGGCGGAGCTCGATGCCATCGCCGAGGAGTTGGTCGGCATCGCGAACACGCGGCACCACGGCCGACCCCTGTTCGGTGGCGATGTCGCCGGCGACGCGGTCGCCGGCTCGGGCATCGCGTTCACCTACACCGGCGACGCAGGGCAGGTGCAACGGAAGGTCGGAGCAACCGAGGTCGTCCAGGTCAACACGTCGGCCCAGGACGCGTTCTGGTTCACGCCGCCGGCGGGATTCGCCGACAACGTGTTCGCACTCGTAGGTCAGATGTCGGCCGCCGTCGCCAACGGCGACACCGCGATGGTCGCGGCCGGGCTCGACGCCGTCGACGCCGGCATGGACCAGATCGGCCGGCAGCTTGCGGCCGTTGGCGCCCGCACCAACCGCGTGGACACGGCGACCGTGCGGACACACCAACTTGCGGCCTCCCTGGCCACCGAGCGCAGTGAGCTGGCCGACGTGGACCTGGCCGAGGCGATCGTGCGCCTGCGCACCGAGGAGACCGCCTACCAGACCGCGCTCGCGGCCACGGCCCGCAGCCTGCCTCCCGGACTTGCGATGTTCCTCAGCTAGGATCGCCGAGGACCAAGCGTAGTTGTGCAGCTACCCGACGCACTGACCGAGGCAGGACGGCCCGTGACCGACACCGACGTTCCCGACACCGCCAATGGCGTGCTGCGTTTCCCGGCGGGCATTCCGGGTTTTCCCGACGAGCGCCGGTTCAAGCTCCACGAGCTGGTCGAGGACAGCGGCTTTCAGCTGCTGACAAGCCTGGACGACGACTCCGTGTCGATGGTCGTGACCGTGCCGTGGCTGTTCTTCCCCGACTACGCGCCAGTGCTCGACGACAGCGACCAGCAGGAACTGGGCCTCGAACGCGCCGAGGAGGCCGTCGTGTTCTGCCCGGTCTCGATCGACGCCGAGGCCAGGCGCCTGTACGTGAACCTGCGAGGCCCGTTCGTGGTCAACGCCCGTACCAACCACGGCCGGCAGGTGGTGCTCGGCGACGATCTGCCGCTACGCGCCATCATCGAGCTGGAGCGCAGCTGATGCTCGTGCTGACCCGCCGCGCCGGGCAGTCGATCGTCATCGGCAACGACGTGGTCGTCACGGTCGTCGACGTCCGCAACGGCCAGGTGCGCATCGGCGTCGACGCACCGCGCGACATCCAGGTGCACCGCGACGAGATCTACGAGCAGATCGTCCGGGAGAACGCCGAGGCCGTCCGCAACGCACAGAGTGCGACAGAGATCCTGCGCACCCACAGTCGTCGCGCGGCGGATGCGCCACCAACGCATCGCGGTTGAGGACGACGCCGCGACGACCGGGCGCTGAACGATTCAGCGAGCGAGCAGCGCCCGCGGATCGACCGGCGTGCCGCCACGCCGAGCCTCGAAGTGCAGATGCGGGCCGGTGGACATGCCGGTGGAACCGACGGAGCCGATGCGTTGGCCTGCCTGCACGGACTGGCCGGCGCTGACCGTCAGCTGATGCTGGTGCGCGTACCGTGTCTCCAGCCCGTTGGGATGCGCGACGATGACCATGTTGCCGTAGCCGCCGCGACTGCCTGCAAAGGTGACCGTGCCGCCGGCGGCAGCCAGCACCGGTGTACCGGTCGGCGCTGCGATGTCCAGTCCGTCGTGGTCACGGGTGGTACCGAGCACAGGGTGATGGCGCGGACCGAACTCCGACGTGATCCGACCACGGACCGGCCAGCGCAGTCCGCCGCCGGGGCTGCTCACCGTGACCGGCGGCGCCGGCAGAGCTGGTTCGATCGGCGCCGGCTGCACGCCGGTCATCTCGCCGAACGTCACGGTCGGCAGCGTCCCCGGTGTCTCCAGACGGTCGCGCAGCATGGCCGCGAACGCCGGACCGTTGGCCGGCGCGCGGCCGACAGGGTGCACGTGCGCAGCGGAGACGGGCTCGACCGTCACTGGTCGGTCCCCCGCCGCGCACGCCGCTCGCGGCCATCCGGTCGCGCCCGTTCGACGACGTGCGCGTAGTAGCGCATGACCACGGCACAGACGCGGCCGAACACGATCGCCCCAACGAGCGTCGCCAGCGCCCGTACGGCGCCGACCTCGGGTGTGAGCCGGCCGAGCGCTACGGACGCCATGGTCGGGATCAACGCCATCAGGCCTGCGATCGCAACCGCCTGGCGGAGTGGTCCGGAGCCCATCTGCTCTCGCACCTCCTACCCGCGCTCGACGACCGGCAGCTGCGCACGGACGGCAACAGCGAGCGCGACCGGGTTCGGACGGCCGAAGTGGTCCTCCGACAGCCGCGTCACACCGACCGCGACGTCCAGCTCGGCCGCGAGACGCAGCGTCTCACACAGGCTCGTGGCCCCGGCTGACGACAGCATCTCGGGACGTTCGAACAACAGGCCGCGCCAGCACTCACCGCCAACCACCAGATGCAGCCTGCGGTCGCCGCGCACTGCGGCGAGCCACGCGCGCTCCATCGGGCCGTCACCGATCGGCGCGACGAACGTGCCGATCGGCGGAGCCTCGCCGGGCCAGCGCACTGGCAGGTCGAAAGCGACGGCCAGGCGCGTCGCTTCCGGACCGACGATCACGTCGGCTTGCGGTGGCACCTGCGTGCAGAGCCGTTCGAGACATCGCGCGAGCGCGTAGGTCCAGCCCGCGTCGTCGGTCGGCTCCAGGCCGGCCACCGCCTCGAGAAGCGGGCGCGGCAGCCCCAGCCGGCAGAGGTTGTCGACCGTCCACCGCGGCGTTCCAGGCTGCTGCGGCGCCGACGAGTGCAACCGCGACGTCGTACCAGCCGCTCGGCGGTCGGCAGGGCGCACGTCGTTGGTTGCGACGCCGGCCGGCCGGCCGGCGTCCCGGATGGCTGCGTCGGCCGACGATGGCGTGCGCTCGACGCGGGTGGCGGGTGCGGCAACGTCCGCACGCGACGGGTCCCCAGTCGTGTTCACCGGGGCCGGCGGGGCGGTTTCCGCACGCGGGCCGTCCTCGGTCGCCGGAGCCGGCGAGTCAGCCGGCAGGTGCTGTCGCAGCACGCTCGCGAAGTCGATGCCTGCCAGGGCATCGAGGGCGTCGCTCGCGTCCTCGGACCGTGGGCCACTGGGAACGGCGGCGGACGGTGTCGTAGGGGCGTGTGTGTTGTCGACCGTCTGGGACGCAGACCTGCGGTCGGCGGGTGGCGTCACACCGGTCCGCGGGGTCGCCACGACCTGGACGAGCTCGCGTGCGAAGAACCCGGCCACACCACCGCGGCGGACGTGCTCGACCTTGGCGATGCGCGCGCGGGTACCGAGCCGTTCGGTCACGGCCTCCAACGCAGCCTCGGCGGAGGGTGCCTCGACGACGATTCGGTCGTCGAACTCGGTGACCTCAGGCATCGACTGTGACACGGTCGATCACTCCCTGCTGACGGATGTCGAGGTTCGGGGCGAGCTCGGGATACGCCAGCACCGGCACGGATACCGACGCGGCGCTGAGCAGCCGTTGCAGCGGGCGCCGCAGCAGCTGACCGCAGACAACAGCCAACGGCCGTCCCTCCGCATGCTTCATGTGCGCCATGACCTGGTCGACCATGTGTCGCGTCTGCTCCGGCTCGGTGACGAGGTGCAGCGCACCGTCGATCTCGCGCAACCGTTCGTGGAGATAGCTTTCGAGCCCGGGCGTGAGGGTCACGAGATCGACTGTCCGGTCCGGCGCGACCGCTGCACAGATCGCTGAACCCACCGCCTCGCGCGCCCCCGAGACCAGTTGCTCCAGCGACTGGCTCTGCCTGGCTCGTACCGCGACGGCGGACACGATCCGCGCCAGATCGCGGATGCTCACCCGGTCGCGCAACAGCTCCTGCAGCACGCGGTGAAGCAGGCCGAGCGACACGTGCTCGCCGCCGACCTCGTTGGCCAGCAGTGGTTCGTCGGTCCGCATGCCCTCGACCAACGTCTGCACCTGTTGCATCGACAGCAGGTCCGCGGCGTTCGTCCGGACGACCTCGGCCAGGTGCGTGATGATGACCGACCCGCGGTCGACGACGGTCGCACCTGTGGCTGCGGCGGCCGCCTGGACCTCGTCGGCGATCCAGAACGCGGTCAGCCCGAACACGGGCTCGGTGGTCTGTTGACCGCCCAGGGCGATCAGTGAGCTGCCGTCGTCGGCCGGCAGCGCGAGTGCGCGGCCCGACGGAGCGCTGGCACGGCCCACCTCGACGCCGTGCAGCAGAATCACGTAGGTGGCTGACGGCAGCGCGACGTCGTCGCGAGTGCGCACATACGGCATGATGATCCCCAGCTCGAGGGCGATCTGACGGCGCAGTGCGCGCACCCGCTCGAGCAGATCGCCTCCCCGGCCGGGGTCGATGAGATCCAGCGTGTCGTACGACAGGTGCAGTTCGAGCGGTTCGATCCGCATTTGTCCGACGAGGGCCTCAGGGTCGTCCGGCGACGTCTGCAGCACCGGCGCCTCGGTCATGTCAGGCTCGGCGTCGGCGTCGGCGGCCCGGGTCGACAGCAGCCACAGGCCACCCGCGATCGCGAGGAACGGGATCTTCGGCAGCCCCGGCAGCAGACCGATCGCGCCGATGACGAGCGACCCGATCCGTAGCGCCAGAGGGTTCGACAGCAGCTGCTTCGCCAACAGCGGTGCCAGTTCGTGCTCGTCGCTGGATTTCGTGACCAGCAGGCCCGTCGCGATCGACATCAGCAGTGCCGGGATCTGACTGACCAGCCCGTCACCGACTGTCAGCAGCGAGAACCGCGACAGCGCCTCGCCGAGGCTCAGACCGAGCTGCGCGACGCCGATCGTGAAGCCGCCGAGCAGGTTGATCGCGACGATCACGATGCCAGCGATCGCGTCACCCTTCACGAACTTCGACGCGCCGTCCATGGCGCCGTAGAAGTCAGCCTCGCGGCCGATGCGGCGGCGGCGGTCCAGAGCCTCGCGCTCATCGATCAGGCCGGCGGACAGGTCGGCGTCGACCGCCATCTGCTTGCCCGGCATCGCGTCGAGCGAGAAGCGGGCGCTGACCTCCGCCACGCGGCCCGCACCGTTGGTGATCACGACGAACTGGATGACCACCAGGATGAGGAAGACGACCAGTCCGACGACCAGCGAACCCCCGACGACGAACCCACCGAACGTCTCGATGACCTTGCCGGCGTACCCGTTCAGCAGAATGAGCCGCGTCGACGACACGTTCAGCGCGAGGCGCAGCAACGTCGACAGCAGCAGCAATGAGGGAAAGACCGACAGGTCAAGGTTGTCGCGCACCGTCAGGACCGCCAGCAACACCACGACCGCGAGCGTGATGTTGACCGCCAGCATCAGATCCATCATCGATGGTGGGATGGGCACGACCATCATCAGGACCGCGCCGATCATCAGGAACGGCACGATTCCCTTGGTTGCGGCGGTCATG
>JAHELV010000023.1:0-8935 GCA_024644015.1 Nitriliruptorales bacterium | reverse complement strand
GCCTACCGCTGGCGCTACATGAGGCGCTCACGCCAGGCCGCCGGCGACGGCGCTGCGGCGACGGCGGTACACGGTCGCGAGCACGATGGCGACCGCCTCGAACAGCGCATGTGGCACGTAGTCCCCGGGTCGCACGCGTCGGAACAATGCCCGCGCCAGCGGCTTGTTCTGCAGTACCGGCACCCCGTGCCGTCGCGCCTGCGCGCAGATGCGCGCGGCGGCGCGGTCGGCGCCCTTCGTCAGCACGCGCGGCGCGGGGTCCGAGGGCACGTACTTCAGCACGACGGCGAGGTGGGTCGGGTTCGTGATGACCACGTCAGCCTGCCCGATGTCGGCGAGGACGCGGTTGCGGTTCAACTGGCGCGCTCGCTCGGTTCGGCGCGATCGGACCAGAGGATCGCCCATCTGCTCCTTCAGCTCGCGGCGCACCTCGTCCTTGGTCATCCGCAGATCCCGCCTGGTCCGGCGCCGGTTCCACAGGAAGTCGGCGACCGCGACGACGGCCGCGATCGCAACCGCGCGTATGAAGACGGTGGCGATGATCTCGCCCGTCGCCCCGAGGCCGCCGGCCAGCGTCCATCCACGGTGCACCTGTTCGGTCCACGCGAGCACCGGCGACCAGACTGCGCCTGCCAGCAGCCCGAGCTTCAGCGCCGTGCGCACGAGTTCCCAGAGCGCTTTGGACGGTCGCAACCTGTCGAGCCCGGCGCGCGGCGCGATGCGTGACAGCTTGGGCCGCAGCAGCTGCGGGCGGAACGCGATCCCCACCTGCCCGACGCCGGCGGTGACCGCCGCGATCGTGGTGGCGGCGAAGAACGGCACGACTGCCACGACGATCATCTCCAGCGCGACGCCGGCCACCGTGTGCCTCACCGCGACCCGCGACAGGTCAACCGACAGCAGCGCCGCGACGTTCTGCTGCCATACGAGCCATATGCGGGGCCCGATCGCGACTGCGACAATCAACGCGCCGGCGAGCGAGGCCGCGACTGCGACCTCCTGGCTGCGCGGCACCTGGCCCTCGTCGCGGGCCTTCTTGAGCCGCCGTGCAGTCGGCTGTTCGGTTTTGCCCTCATGTCGGCTCACGCGCTGCTCCGAAAGGCGCGATGCCGATCCCTGGCGTCGTGTCTCGCTATCGTCCTGTTGTTCGCAGTCGACTCCAACAGCAACAGGTTAAGTACCGGCGGAGACCAGACCGCGGAGCACGACGACGAACGCCTCCTCCATCTGGGCGATCACGTTCGTCGTCACCGCCGGAAACCGGAGGATCACCACAGACAGGACAGTCAGCGTGGCCCAGATCTTGGCGGGCAGCCCGAGCAGGAACGCGTTGACCTGCGGAGCGAAACGGGTCATCAGGCCGAGCAGGACCTCGATGACCAGCAGCGTCGCCGCGAGCGGCAGCGCAAGCTCGATCCCGAGCACGAACAGCTGGGAGACCTGTGCGATCGCGTACGCGCCGAGGTCACTGTTGACCGCGAGTGCCCCGTCCAGCGGCACCGCTCGCAGGCTGGCATACAGACCCGCCACGATCACCGGCAGCCCGCCGGTCACCATGAACACGGCGAGTCCGCTCAGTGGCAGCCAGCGGGTGAACACGGCAGCCTGCGCTCCGGTGCCGGGGTCGAACACCTGACTGACCGCAAGCCCCGACCCGAAATCGACGACGCCGCCCGCCACGGCGAACAGGTTGAAGACCGCACCGGTCAGCCAGCCCAGCACGAAGCCGACCACCAGGTTCACGACCGCGGCGCTGAGCAGGACCCAAAGGGACTCGGCCGACGCCACTGGACGGGTCAACGCGGCACCGATCGCAATGGTGAACGCAAACCGGCCGAGCGGCGGGAACGCGCGTGCCATGATCGGCGACGACACCACGAAGGCCGCGACCCGCGCGATGGCGAGCACCAGGCCCGCCGCCCACCCGGAGTCGATCGACAGCAGCACGGGATCCATCGCTAGGTCAGCGTCGGGATGCTACGCCACAGCTCGGTGACCCAGGCGACCAGCTCCCGTAGCATCCAGCTACCGCCGAGCAGCAGGATCACTCCGACGCCGACGAGTTTGGGGACGAACGTCAGCGTCTGCTCCTGGATCTGCGTGACGGTCTGCAGCAGCGACACCACGACACCGATCACGAGTGCCGACAGCAGCACCGGACCCGCGAGCTTGGCGGAGATCAGCAGCGCACCGGAGAGGATCTCGATGACCTGCGTGTCAGTCACTGCACACCCCTGATCAGTGTGCCGGCGATCAGTGACCAGCCGTCGACGAGGATGAACAGCAGCAGCTTGATCGGCAGCGAGATGAAGACCGGTGGGAGCATCACCATGCCCATCGACATCAGCACGCTGGCTACCACCAGATCGATGACCAGGAACGGCACGAAGATCACGAACCCGGCAATGAACGCGGTACGCAGCTCGGAGACCACGAAAGCGGGCACGAGGGTCACCAGCGGGGTCTGGTTCGCGGTCGTCGGTGGCGGCTCGTCGGACAGGCTGAACATCAACGCCAGGTCGTCCTCGTCGGTCTGTTCGAGCATGAACGCCCGCAGTGGTGCTGCGGCGGCTTCGAACGCCGCGCCCTGATCGATTTCGCCAGCGAGCAACGGCTGCAGCGCGTCGTTGTTGATCTCCGACAGCACCGGTTGCATCGCGAAGAACGTCAGGAACAGCGCGAGACCGATCAGCACCTGCGGCGGGGGGACGGTCTGCAGGCCCAGCGCGGACCTGGCCAGCCCGAGAACGACCGCGAAGCGCGTGAACGTCGTCATGAGCAGCAGCAACGCGGGGGCGACCGAGCCCACGGTCAACAGCAGGATGAGCACCACGGTGCGGCTCAGCGTGCCGTCACCCTGAGCGTCGAGCGTGACCGTCACCTCGGGCACATCGGGCACCGCGGGCACGTCAGGCGCCTGCACGGCGGGTGGCCGATCGTCTGCCGGCTCGCGCGTGGGAGCTGGATCAGGCGCCGGTGTCTGGGCGCCGGCCAGCTGTGCCGGCACTGCGACCACGAGGACCAGCAGCCCCACGACCAGCGCGAGGCGCCACACGAGGTGGCGGCGCTGTCGGGGATCGTCGGCGGCGGGTTCAGCGGCGCACGACATGACCGGCCCGGTGACCGGCGACGCGAACCGTACGGTCGCGTGCGCGGTCGAGCAGGCCGGTCCGTGGCCCTGCAGTGGCGACGGGATCCGTCCCGGTGCCATGTGACCGGTCGTCGACGACCGGATCGAGCTCGCCGAGCAGCCTGATGCCCGAGTCGCTCGCGCCCACCAGAAAACGACGTGCGCCGACGGCCACGACCGCGACGACCGCATTCCGGGTCAGTCCCGATCTGGCCACGATGCGCAACGCCTCGCTCGCCGGCGCGGCGTGCCTGCTCCAGCGCCGGAGCAGCAGCAGACTGCCCACGATCAGAGCGACTGCAGGCAGCAGACGCGCCAGCAGGGCGGCGGGCTCAGCCATGGTCGCCCTGTGTGCGCAGGCCGGTGACCCGCACGCCCAGCTGGTCGGCGACGAGCACGATCTCGCCGTGCGCGATGACCCGACCGTTGACCAGCAGGTCGACCGGGCTGCCGACCTGGCGGTCCAGCTCGACCACACTGCCGTCCTGCAGCGCCAGCAGATCGCGCACGCGCGTCCGCGCCCGTCCCACCTCGACGGTGACGGTCAGTTCGACGTCGCGCAGCAGGTCCACGCCGGCGGCCGGTCCCGGCGGGCTGCCGCCGCCGAGCTCGGAGAGCTCAGCCGGTGTGACGGACGGCTGGTCCGCCGCGTCGCCTTCGGCCGCCGTCACGTTCGCATCCTGCGCGCCGTCAGCGTCCGTCTCGCGCACGCTTTCCGCGCCCACGGGATCGCTGTCCGTCGAGGCCTGCTCCGGGTCTGGGGTGGCGCTCATGTGACGTGCTCCTGCGACAGCGTCGATGTCGGCACCAGCCAGCCGCGTACCTGTACGGCGACGTTCCGGCGGCGACGCCCCAATGCACCGTGGAGCAGGACCAGATCGCCGATGGCGAGTTCCACGGCATCGTCCCGGCGGTGGTCGAGTGTCAACACGTCTCCCGTCCGGAGCCGGCGGAGGTCGTCAGCAGCGACCTGCGACGGGCGCAGTCGCGCGACCATGTCGACCTCGACGTCGCCGACCAGCCCGCGCACGACCGGGTTGACCGCCGCCGGCGTGGTGGCCCGCGCGTCGTCGGACGGTTCGCCGACATGCGCCACGAGCGCGGCTGCGGTGGCTTCCGGATAGCACAGCTGCACGGTGCCCTCGACCGGCGTCGGCAGATCGATGGTCACGCCGTACCGCAGCACGAGCATGCGTTCCCTCGGCGCGACCAGCCGCACGAGCCTCGGATCGACGTTGGCCCGGGAGATCCGCGGCGGTCCGGTCACCAGGCCGGTCAACGCGTGACCGACCGCACCGACCGGCCCGGCGGCGATGTCACCGGCCAGCTCGACCTCCAGCTCCGTTGGGACACGCACGGCTGCGGGTGCCCCGCTGCCTCCCAGGATGCGATCGATCATGTGCAACACGAGGCCGGCGTCGAAGCGGAACAGCATCGCCGTCGGTGCACCTGGAAGGTCGACCTCGACGAAGATGGCCGGCGCGTCGGTGACGTCGAGCACGCTGCCGAAGCTCACCCACCCGACGTCGCACAGATCCACGTCGACGCCCGCCCGTACGAGCTGGCCCAGCTGGACGCCCGCCTCGCGCGCGAACCGCTGATGGGTCGCCACGACGAGATCGACCGCGCCGCCGGACGACGAGGTTGCCTCCCACCATCGGGCCGGCTGTTCGACCTTGGTGGGTTCTTCGGTATCAGGTGTGGTCATGAAGGGTCGCAACGCTGCGGGTCAGGGATCCGGCGTACCTGTCGGCTCGGACCGCCGGTGCTACAGGACCGGTGGGCACACGGGTTCGGGCGTTCGTCATTGGACGACGAGCTCGGTGATGAGCACCCGCAGGACCTCGCCGTCGGCGTAGATCTCGTCGGTCCGGTCCTTGAGCCGTGCCCGCAGGTCGTCCGCGCCGTCGGGGGTGAGCAGCTGCTGGCTGTTGCTGCGGGCCACCTCGCGTACCGTGGCGTCCTTCACCACGGGCAGCCGGCTCGAAACCGTGTCGGCGATGGCGTCCTCGCTCAGGACGAGCGCCAGGCTGACGCGTGCGAGGTCACCCTCGCCGCCCACGACCGTCGTGATGGTGTCCAGCTCGAGCACCTCGCCATCCGCGGACTCCTCGGTCGCCTCGGCCTCGGCGGCCGCCGTCTCGGCATCCTCCGAGCCGCCACCGAAGACCTTCAGGCCGACGAACGCCCCGAGACCGATGACGACGACCGCGCCGACGATCATCAACAGCTTGCCCTTCTTGCCCTTCTTGCCCTCGCCGGTGCGTGCCTCTGTGTCAGGTGCGGTGTCGGTTCTGCTCATCGGTCACCCTCGGTCAGCAGCAGCAGGATGTCGACGCGCCGGTTGCGAGATCGGTTGGCCGCTCCCGTATTGGGGCGCAGGGGGCGTTGTTCGCCGAAGCCGCTGGCGCCCAACCGGCGCGGGCTGACGTCATGCGCCTCGTACAGCAGCTCCACGACCGCAACCGCCCGGTCCGTCGACAGGTTCCAGTTGGAGTAGTCGGCTCGACTGATCGGAAGATCATCGGTGTGTCCCTCGACGAGGACATCCTCGTCGTAGCGGTTGACGACGGCGGCGACCGCCGCGACGATGCGCCTGCCCTTCGGTGCGATCTTCGTCGAGCCGAGCGCGAACAGCACGTCGTCGCTCGAGACGCTGATCACCACGCCGCGGCGGTCGGGTCGGACGTCGGTGACCGCCGCCGGCAGGCCACGACGCGCCAGCGCCTGGTCCAGCTGCTCACGGACCTCTGCGGCGCGTCGGGAGAGGTCGACCTGCCCGGACCCTTTCGCCTGTTCGCGCTGCTCGGACGGCTTCGCCGCAGCGGGATCCGTGGCGGGCTTCAACGGCAGGTCGGCGACCTGATCACCCAGATCGGGGCGCTTTGCCTGGCTGCCCTCCTCGAGCAGGCTGGGCCCCGAGTCGAGAATGCCCTCGACGTTGGTGGTGTTGCCGAACACGTCGAGCCCGCGCAGCAGCGCAATGAACTTGGCGTCGTCGACCTGCGAGATGGCGTAGAGCATGACGAAGAACGCCATCAGCAGGGTGACCATGTCGCCGTACGTGCCCATCCAGCGCGCGCCGTCGTCGCTGGACTTGCTGCGCCCACGCGGCCCCGGACGGGGCATCAGGCAGCCGCGGCTTGATCGGCGGGTTTGGCGCCGCCCATCCGCTCGCTGGCCCCCAGCCTCGCCTGCGGTGGCAGGTACGTTTCGAGGCGCTCGACGAGCATACGAGGACTCAGGCCCGCCTGGATCGACAGCACGCCGTCCAGCACGACCTCCCGCCCAGAGATCTCGAGCTCGTTGAGGCGCTCGAGGCGATTGGCCACGGGAACGAACAGCATGTTCGCGATGAGCACGCCGTACAGGGTCGTCAGGAGTGCCAGAGCCATACCCAAGCCGAGTTGCTCCGGATCAGACAGGTTGCCGAGCATGTTGATGAGACCGATCACCGTGCCGACCATGCCGAACGTGGGTGCGTAGCCACCCACCGCCTTGAAGAACCCGATCGACCCCTGGTGCCGTTCGTCGAGCGCGGCGATCTCGATCTCGAGCAGTTCGCGGACACGGTCGGCGTCGAGGCCGTCGACGAGGTACTGCAGCCCCGCGCGCATGTAGAGATCGTCGATCTGCTCCAGGCCGCTCTCGAGCGCCAGCATCCCGTCACGTCGTGCGACCTGCGCGAGCTCGGCGAGTGCGGTCACGGCAGCGCTGGGATCGGGTGGCTTGCCTTTCAGGCAGTAGATGAGTGCCTTGGGAATGCGGCCGAGGTCGGTCGTCCGGTACGCCATCAGTCCCGCGCCGAGCGCGCCGAAGAAGACGAGGACGAACGACGACGGCCCGATCAGGGGACCGAACGAGTTGCCGTCCATGATCGTCGACGCACCGATCGCGGCCAGGATCGTGAGCAACCCGCCGATGAAGAGCGGATCCACCTGCTACTCCTCTTCCTCGTCGGCGACGAGCGCGAGACCGCTCAGCGGCGCGTCGCGCAACTGCTCGACGGCCTGCAGCACGGAGGCGCGGAACCGGCGGATTGCGGCGACGATGTCCTCGGGCGGGTCCGCCACCACCAGGCGGCGGCCGTCGAGCAGGGTGATGACCGTGTCCGGCGTCGACTCGATCGCCTCGATGAAATCGGCGTTGACGAACAACGGCTCGCCGCGAAGGCGGTGTACCCGGATCACCGTCGCCCGTCCTTTCCCTGTCAGAGGTGCATGCCTGGCCGCTATCAGGTCGGCACGGCGCCGTGTCGCTTTACGCCGGCGCCGCGGTCGCCACCGACCCGCCGGTGGAGACGCCGTGAGCCCGGCCGTCACGCGCGAGACCCCACGGCGGCTGCCGACTACCGCTTGATGTTGACGAGCTCCTGCAGCATCTCGTCGCTGGTCGTGATGCTCCGCGCGTTCGCCTGGAAGCCTCGCTGCGCCATGATGAGCTGCGTGAACTCCTGGGACACGTCGACGTTGGACATCTCGAGCGTGCCGCCGCTGAGCGCGCCACGTGCCGAGGTCTGCGGCTGCCCGATGTCGGCCGCGCCCGACGCCGCGGACTCGCCGAACATCGTCAGGCCGATGCGTGTGAGGCCCCCGGTGTTCTGGAACATCGCCAGCGCGATCGCACCCAGGTAGACCTGGGTGCCGGTGCCGTCGCGCGCCGTGATCATGCCATCGTTGCCGATGGCGATCTCGCGCATGTTGGCCAGCGCGATCGCGTCCACGCTCAGCGGCGTCGGTGCAGCCGCCGTGTTCGGTGGCGTCGCGTCCGGAGGGTTGGATCCGTTCCAGCCGACCACCAGATGGCCGTCGGGTGTCGCCAGGTTGCCGGCGTTGTCCCAGCTGAAGGAGCCGGCGCGGGTGTAGTTGCGCACCCCGGCCGGGTCGTCCACGACGAAGAACCCCTCGCCCTGGATCGCGACGTCGGTGGTGCGGCCAGTCAGCATCAGCGCGCCCTGCGTGAACACACCGTCGATGCTGGCCGGGCGTACGCCGAGGCCGAGTTGCATCGGGTTCACGCCACCGCCGGTGGCCGGTACACCGAGGCTGCTGCCACGAACCGTCTGATACAGCGTGTCTTCAAATGTCGCACGCGACGACTTGTAGCCGACCGTGTTGACGTTCGCCAGGTTGTTGCTGGTCACGTCCATCATCGTCTGGTGCGACCGGAGTCCGGCCACACCCGCAAACATCGAACGAAGCATCTGTCGTTCCCTTCTTCTCAGGCCGAAGCCGGTGACGTCGGCTGCGATGGCGCAGCCGTGCTGACACGGGTGATGGAGGTCAAGCTGAGCTCGTCGTCGCCGACCTGGAGGACCGGACCGTCGGCGGTGTAGCGCACGGCGTCGACGACACCGCTGACCGTGCTGCCATCGGGCTGCTCCGCCGTCACGTGGCGGCCGACCATGTCTCCTGCGGACGCGGCCAGCTGTGTGCGCAGCAGCTGCTCCTGGACATCAGCGACTTGTTGCAGCCGCTCGACCTGGGTGAATGCCGCGGTCTGCTGGAGCATCGAGCTCGGATCGGTTGGCGACAGCGGGTTCTGGAACCGCATCTGCGCGACCAGCAACTTGAGGAAGGTGTCGGTGTCCAGCCGTCCGATCGCGTTCTGTGGCTGTGCACCGGCCGCGGGTGCGGCCGAGACGCTGGGAAACATGTCTGGTCCTTTCGGTCTTCGCGTTCCTACAGCCGGAGCGCGTCGTCAGGTTCCGACCGCCTGGCGGGCGCGGGCGCCGGATGCGGTCGCGCGGCAGCCTGCTGCTGCGCTCGACGGCGGTCATGGTCGCGGCGGTCACGGCCGTCGGCA
>JAHELV010000022.1 GCA_024644015.1 Nitriliruptorales bacterium | reverse complement strand
CTGGTATCGGCCGAGGCCCGCCCGGCGTCGTCGGAGGCGCCCCTCCTGAGCCCGTCCGCGTACGCCGCGCCGGATTCGGGTTCCAGCCCCGCCGGCAACTGCACCTCCGTGAGCTCGTCGATCAGCTCGTGGCGGCGGACGTACGTCGACAGCAATGCCTGGATGACGGCGGTCGCGGGCAATGCCAGGATCGCTCCGACCGCGCCCAGCAGGGTGGCACCGACCACCACGGACAGGAACGCGATCGCTGGATGCACGTCCATGGTGGTGCTCTGGATACGCGGCGCGAGCACGTAGTTCTCGAGCTGCTGGTAGGCCACCGCGAAGATCACGACGAACAGCGCAGTGGTCGGATCCGCGACGAACGCGACGAGCACCGCAGCGAACGCACCGAGGTACGTACCGATCACCGGGATGAATGCGCTCGTCACGCCGATCCACACGGCCAGCGGGATCGGGAAGGGAAGGGCGATCGCAACGAAGAACACGGCGTGTGCGATGGTGGCAGCGAGGGCCAGCAGCACGCGGGAGTAGATGTAGCCACCGGTCTTGGCGACGGCGATCTCCCAGATCGCCAGCATCTCGCGCTGCCGGTCCGGCGGCAGCGGTCGCGCC
The DNA here is from genome assembly GCA_024644015.1 of Nitriliruptorales bacterium. Classification (GTDB taxonomy): domain Bacteria; phylum Actinomycetota; class Nitriliruptoria; order Euzebyales; family JAHELV01; genus JAHELV01. Next base: position 61,589 of record JAHELV010000022.1, on the reverse strand, counting down.
AGCGCCCGCCGCGCGCGGGGGCCGTCGGCGACCAGGTAGAAGCTCAACAGCCCGATCGTGGCGAGCTGGAAGAGCATGCCGAGCGCGGTCCTGCCCAACGTGACGACCTCGCCCGCCGCACCAAGGAGGACGTTGCGGACCTGCGCCCCGAACCGATCGCCGAACGCAGCCAATTCGCGTTGCAGACCCGGACTGGCGTTGACGTCGAGCCCGAGGGGCAGGCGGGACACGAGATCGCTGTCGAGCTGGTTGAGGATGTCGGGCACGCTGCTGGTCAGCTCGCTCAGCTGGTCGATGAACAGCGGCAGCATCAGCGCGACCACGCCCACGAGCAGGAGCACCACGAACGAAAAGACCAGCGCGGTCGCGACCACCCGGCGCATCCCGCGACGCGACAGCCACTGCACCGCCGGCTCGATCGCGAAGCTCAGGAACACCGAGACCGCGACCATCACCAGGACGGTGCGAAGCGCTCTGATGATCGTCAGGACCGCAAAGCCCGCGAGCAGCACCAGCACGAGGCTGCCCAACCGGCGTGGCGTCAGCCACACCCCGTCCGCGTCAGCCGGCCGACCGCGAGGGCCTTCGCGATGGTCGCCGGGGTGCGGATCGCTCACGATCTGAGCCGTTCGGCGGAGCGGTGCAGAGCGATCATGGCGGCGCCTCAGGCACTGGCCGGTACGGACAGCAACGGACGTTGTGCGTTGTCCACGTCGTGCAGCAGCGGCTGCATCTGCCCCACGACCCACTCGGGCCGTTCGGCGGGCAGCGTGTGGCTGCCACCGTGGCACACCGCCAACTCGCCGTTCGGTGCGGCAAGCGCCAGCCTGGCCATGACGGGCACGGGCGTCAACCGGTCCGCGCCGCCGGCGAGCGCGAGCAGCGGCACCGACAGCTCACGCACGACGTCGGACGCGTCGTGGCGCTGCATCGCTCGCATCATGGCGAGCAGCACGCCGATGTCGCGGGTCGACACATGTTCGAAGTAGGACCGCATCACCTCGGGCGGCGCCGTCCGGCTCGTTCCGCCGATTGCGCGGGCCACCACGTGCAGTGCTGGATTGCGCCACCATGCGCGCCACGCGTCGCCCGCGCGATCAGGGGTCCGCGCGTTGACGCGCTCGATCAGGTCGAGTGGCCCAACTCCGGGTCGCACGGCGGACGCCGGCAGCGGTGCCCCGCTCGCACCCGCCACGGCGACGACGGCGGCGACGCGGTCCGGCCAGCGGCGCGCGGCCTCGAGCGCCACCTGGACACCGAAGGAATGCCCGACGATGACCGCGCGCTGCGTTTCGCTCGCCGACAGGACGGCGGCCAGATCACGCGCGACGTCTGCGACCGCGACGGCGTGGGCGGTGGTCGGAGCGCCGCTGCGGCCATGGCCCCGGTAGTCCCAACGCACCACCGGGCGTTCGGCCACAAGGAGCTCCGCCAACGCGGACCAGTGGCCGGTCGAGCAGGCGATCCCGTTACACAGAACAACCGGAGTGGGAACTGGCCCAGGGTGCACGCCCGCGAGCCCGTCGCGCCGCCACGCGATGGTCGTACCGTCGGCGCTCGCGGTGGTGCGCCAACTGTCGGCGTCCGATGACGCCGGGACGGCGAGCGCGCCAGCGGCATCAGGCTGCAGTGTGCGTTGGGCCATAGCGCGCCCATCGTACGAGGTCCAGGACGCATTGGGGGATCATCGCCGGCCACGCCGCCCGGTGCCGGTGCACGCCGACATACTGGAACGGTGGTCTCACCGGAGGTCAGCAGTGGGCAGCGAGCAGTCGACCGGATCCGTCCCGACCGTCTACGAGCTGTACCGCGAAGGCTGCCGCCGTCTGGAAGGCGGTGACCCTGCGGGTGCGATCGCTCCCCTCGAGGAGGCCGTCGCGCTGGAACCGGAGAAGGCGTCGTTGCGTGAGGCGCTCGCCCGAGCGTGCTTCGCAACCTCGCGGATCCGCATGGCACGCCGGGAGTTCGAACACGCCCTGCTGCTCGATCCGAGCAACGCGTATGCGCACTACGGCCTTGGCCGGGCGTTCGAACGGGAGGGCCGTCTGACCTTGGCCGGCAAGCACTACAAGCTGGCGAACGCGCTGACACCCCGACCGGTCTATCGCCGCGCCGCCGAGCGGATCGCCCGTCGTACCGGCGGATGACGCGCGGGCGTGTCAAGATGCGACGACAGAAGGCGCACAGCGAGAGGCAGGAACGATGAGCGACGGTCTCCAGCGGTACCTGGAGGTGGCGTCCGGACTGACCCGCACGACGCTCGGTGTGACCGAACGGGCGGTGGCCCAGTTCGTCCGCCAGGGCGAGCTGGCCGCCGAACACGCGGAACGCGTGTTCGATGAGGTGATCACACGATCCATCGAGAGCAGCGGAGCGCTTGCGCAACTGGTGCGTACCGAGGTCGAGCGCGGCATCGAGCGAGCCGGGTTCGCCCGGTCCGAGGAGCTCGACGCGCTGCGACGCGACCTCGCGGTTCTGCAACACCGGCTCGCCGAGCGCGCCGGTGGCTCCCGGGACGGCGGGTCGCACGACGGAGGCGCTGCGTCGTGACGGCTGACCGACTCGCCGAATGCCGTGCGCGCCTGGATGGCATCGCCGAGCAGCCGGCGGAGGAGCAGGCCGAGATCCTCGAGTTCGTGCACGAGTCGCTCACGGCGGAGCTGGACGATCTGCTGCGCCGTGATCGGGCAACGGACGAGCGCCCGCCGGCGCCGTGAGGCCCGGTGCGTGTGGTGTGGGACGCGGCACACGATCCCGCTGGCGCGACTGAAACGACGGCCGACACCTGATGGGCGCCGCACAGGGTCGGGCGCGGTTGGATGTCGAACTGGTACGCCGAGGCCTGGCGGGCAGCCGTCAGTCGGCACAGGAGCTCATCGCCGCAGGGCACGTCACCGTCGACGGCGCGCCGGGACGCAAAGCGGCGACGCTCGTCGCGTCGGCCCAGCAGATCGCGGTTCGCGGTCCCGGCCGCCGATGGGTGTCGCGCGGCGGCGACAAGCTCGACGGGGCACTCGATGTGCTCGGCCTGGCGGTCGCTGGACGTGTGTGCCTCGACGTGGGCGCGTCGACCGGCGGGTTCACCGACGTGCTGCTGGCGCGCGGTGCGCGCGCCGTGGTCGCGGTCGATGTGGGCTATGGGCAACTGGCCTGGCGACTGCGCACCGATGCGCGCGTGCGCGTGCTCGAACGGACGCACGTGCGCGACCTCACGCGCGCGCATCTCGGGGGCCACGACCCGGACCTCGTCGTGGCCGACCTGTCGTTCATCTCACTGACGGCGGTGCTGCCCGGCCTTCGGCGACTGCTCGACGGCGGTGTTGACTGGTGTTGTCTCGTCAAGCCCCAGTTCGAGGTCGGCAGGCGGCTGGTCGGACGGCGGGGAGTCGTGCGGGATCCGGCCGTGTGGGGCGTCGCACTGGATCGCGTGCAGTCGCAGGCGGAGTCGCTTCAGCTCGTCGTGCGCGCCGGCACCGTCTCCCCGCTGCCGGGTCCGAGCGGGAACATCGAGTTCTTCCTGTGGCTGCGAGACGACGGCGCGGCTGCATGGCCGCAGCTGCGCGAGCGGCTGTTGGGGCGGGGATCGGCGCTGCGCGGCGGTTCCGCGGGTTAGCATCGCTACCAGAGCAGCCCCCAGGAGGCAGGTCGCGGATGTGGCTTCGGCATGCACCGGCGAGAGGTCGACCGACGTGACCGACGGCGCGCGCCGGCCGGCGCCCAGCCCAGCGCGCCGTTTCGGTGTCGTCGTGCATCCTAAGCGCGCGGACGCCCGTGCCGCGGCGATCGCTGCCGCCTCGACCCTGCACGGATCCGGGTTGCGCGTCGTGGGCTGCAAGGAGGACGACTGGCGGTCCGACGATGTGCTCGAGGTCATCGAGCCTGAGCGGTTCGCTGAAGATCTGGATGTCGTGCTGGTCTTCGGCGGCGACGGGACGTTCCTGCGAGCGGCGTATCTCGCGCGGGACGCGGGAGTACCGCTGCTCGGGGTCAACCTGGGCCGACTGGGCTTTCTGTCCGAGTGCGAGCTACCGGAGGTGCCGCCGGCGTTGGATCGCCTGATCGCGGGCGACTACCAGATCGAGGACCGTATGACCCTGTCGGCCGCGGTCCACGGTGCCGACGGCGAACCGTTGTCGGAGAGCTGGGCGCTCAACGACGCGTCGGTCGAACGTCGCCAGCCGCAGCGCCTGATCGTGCTCGACGTTGCCATCGGTGCAACCCAGCTCACCAGCATCCCAGCCGATGCGCTGATCTGCGCGAGCCCCACCGGTTCGACGGCGTACGCGTTCAGCGCCGGCGGGCCGATCGTGTCGCCCCTGGTCGAGGCCCTGCTGCTCACGCCCGTTGCGCCGCACACGCTGTTCGACCGCACGATCGTGGTCGATCCGACCGAGGTCATCAGGATCCGCCCAGGGGCCGGGGGCCGCAACACGTGCGTGGTCAGCCTCGACGGGCGTGAGTCGCAGCCGGTGCCGTCCGACGGCGAGGTGCGGGTGACGCGGGGGGCCACCCCCGTTCGCATGGTGCGGCTCAACCCCTTTGACTTCTACGACCGGATCCGCGAGAAGTTCGGTCTCCGCTGACGAGTGGACGTCATGCTCGACGAACTGCACATCCGCGATCTCGGCGTCATCGAAGACGTCACGCTGAGCCTGTCCCCAGGTCTGAACGTCCTGACTGGCGAGACCGGCGCGGGCAAGACGATCATCGTGTCGGCCCTGGAGCTGCTCCGCGGGGCACGGGCCAGCGGGCCGCTGGTCCGTCAGGGCGCCAAGATCGCCGTCGCCGAGGCGCGCCTGCATCCCGTGCCGGCGTCGGCGGCCGGGTGGGTCGACGACGATGACGACGACCTGGTGATCGCCCGGGAGCTGGCGTCGTCCGACGCCGGCGGCCGCAGCCGGGCCCGCATAGGTGGGCATCTCGCCCCCGTGTCGGCGCTGCGAACGGTCACTGCTGGGATGATCGAGCTGCACGGTCAGCAGGACTCGACGCGGTTGACGGCGGCGACCGCCCAGCGTGACCTGCTGGACCGGTACGGCGGTGAACCGGTCATGTCCGCTGCGCAGTCGTACCGCGCGGCCTGGGAGGCCTTCACCGACGCGCGACGCCTGCTCGAGCAGCTGCGTTCGGCGCAGCGGGAGCGGGCCAGGGAGTTGGACCGGCTGCGTTACGAGCTCGATGAGATCGACGCCGTTGACCCCGCACCCGACGAGGAACACGCGCTCGACGCACAGCTGCGGCGAATGGAGCACGCCGAGGGGCTGATGCTCGCCGCGCGCGAGGCGGCCGACCTGTTGACCGGAGAGGGCGGCGCACGCGACGCTCTGGGCGGCGCCGTGGCCGTCCTGCGTGGCATGTCGGGCGTGGACGCCGACCTGGACCGGCTCCACGAGCAGCTGGAGCGCCTGGCAGCCGAGACGCAGGAGGTCGGCCTCGGGCTTGGCGGGTACGCCGACGGCATCTCGGTCGACCCGGTCGGTCTCGAGCATCTCCGGGTCCGGCGCTCGGCGATCGCGCAACTGGTGCGCAAGTACGGAGCAGACACCCGCGAGGTCGGCCAGTACGCCCAGCGGGCACGGACCCGGGTCGAGCAGCTCGAGACCGACGACGACCAGGAGCGACAACTCACCGCCGTGCTCGCCACGCTCAGCGATCAGGTCGGCGAGGCCGCACTGCTGCTGCGCCAGGCCCGGCGTGCGGCCGCGGAGCGGCTCGAGCAGGCCGTCGGCTCGCATCTCGAGGAGCTCGCGATGGCAGGTGCCCGGCTGGACATCCGATCGACTGACACGCCGCCCGGCCCCGACGGTGCGGACCGCATCGACTTCCTGCTGTCGGCCAACCGCGGAGAGCCGGCACTCGAGCTCGGCCGATTCGCGTCCGGCGGCGAACGCAGCCGCATCGCGCTCGCGTTGCGGTTGGCGCTCGCCGACGCGGACGACACGCCGGTGCTCGTGTTCGACGAGGTCGACGCGGGGATCGGCGGCGCGGTCGCGCGGCAGGTCGGCGCCAAGCTCGCGGCCCTTGCCCGCGGCCGGCAGGTGCTGTGCGTGACGCACTCCGCGCAGCTGGCGGCGCATGCTGACGCCCACTTCCAGGTGACCAAGGATTCATCGGACGACCGCACCCGCTCGCACGTGCGCCGACTGGACCGCGAGGAGCGCGTCAGCGAGCTCAGCCGGATGCTGTCGGGGTCGACCGACAGCGACGTCGCCGTCCGGCACGCCGACGAGCTGCTCACCACCGTCAGGTCCGGCTGACAGCCGACAGGGGTCGCCGGGTGGGGCGCCCGACGGTGCTTTGTCGCGCTCAGGGCTGCTGGTACCGTATGAAGAGGCTGCGCTACCTGCGCCGATGTGCGTCTGGTGGTGGCCGCTCCTCGACGTGTGACCCATACCGTCTCGCAGGGAGCGTGTCGTGGCCAAGCACATCCTCATCACGGGCGGCGTCAGCTCCTCCTTGGGCAAGGGCATCACGGCCGCGTCGCTTGGTCGATTGATGAAGGCCCGCGGCCTGCGTGTGACCCTGCAGAAGCTCGATCCGTACGTCAACGTCGATCCCGGCACGATGAACCCCTTCGAGCACGGTGAGGTGTTCGTCACGGAGGACGGTGGAGAAACCGACCTCGATCTCGGCCACTACGAACGCTTCGTCGACGTCAACCTGCGCAGGGACTCCAGCGTGTCGACCGGCCAGATCTACTCTTCGGTCATCGCCAAGGAACGGCGAGGCGACTACCTGGGCCGCACCGTACAGGTGATCCCGCACATCACCGACGAGATCAAGGCACGCATTCTGGCGCTGGCCGAGGACACCGACGTCGTGATCACCGAGGTCGGGGGAACGGTTGGCGACATCGAGGGGTTGCCGTTCCTAGAGGCGATCCGTCAGCTCCGTTACGACGTCGGACGCGAGAACATCTGCTATGTGCACGTCGCCCTGGTCCCCTTCATCGGACCGACCGGCGAGCTGAAGACCAAGCCCGCGCAGCACTCGGTGCGCGAACTGCGCAGCATCGGGATCCAGCCCGACGCGGTCGTGTGCCGCAGCGACCGGCCACTGTCGGCGGAGCTGAAGCGCAAGATTGCGCTGCTGTCCGACGTCGAACTCGACGGTGTGGTCAGCGCACACGACGCCGAGTCGATCTATGAGGTGCCGCTGCAGTTGCGTGACGAGGGGCTCGACGACTTCATCGTGCGCCGGATCGGACTGGATCCGACGGTCGAGCCACGTTTGCTGGACTGGGAAGAGATGGTGCTGCGGGCGACGCGTCCCGACGATGTTGTGCGCATCGCTCTCGTCGGCAAGTACACATCGCTGCCGGACGCGTACCTGTCGGTGGTCGAGGCGTTGCGGCACGCCGGCGTCAAGCACGGCGTCGACATCGAGATCAGCTGGGTGCCATCCGACGACCTGATCGACCAACCGGCAGCCGAGCGTGCCCTCGCGAGCGAGCACGGCGTACTCGTTCCGGGCGGATTCGGTGTCCGGGGCATCGAAGGCAAGATCGCGGCAGCGCGTCTCGCACGTCAGCGCCACATCCCGTACCTCGGCATCTGCCTCGGCCTGCAGGTCGCAGTAGTGGAGTTCGCGCGTCACGTGCTGGGACTCCCCGAGGCCAATTCGAGCGAGTTCGAGCCCGACACGCCGGACCCCGTCGTCCATCTGATGGCCGACCAGCATGGCGTCATCGACAAGGGCGGCACCATGCGGTTGGGCACGTATCCGTGCCGGATCGTGCCGGGCACGGCGGTGGCCGACGCCTACGGCGAGCCGGTGATCTACGAACGGCACCGCCACCGGTGGGAGGTCAACAACCGGTACCGCGCGCGGCTGGAGTCCGCCGGCATGCGGATCTGCGGGCTGAGTCCCGACGAACGGCTTGTCGAGATGATCGAGCTCGACGACCACCCGTGGTACGTGGGTAGCCAGTTCCACCCGGAGTTCCAGTCCCGCCCGAACCGGCCCCAACCGCTGTTCGACGGCTTCGTGGCGGCCGCGCGGGAGCGAATGCTCGCTCTGGAAGGGCGTCTGCCCGATCCCGCCCGGATGGAGGAGCTCTCCGCGTGAGTCTCACGACCGTCGATCACGGGATGATGCACCAGTGAGCCACGACGACCTGGGCGATACCCGGCCGACGCCGTTCGTGGTCGTCGAATCGAACGTCGTCCACACGGGTCTGATGTCGACGCTTCGTGTCGATCGGATCGCGCTGCCCGATGGCGCGGTCGTCAGCCGTGAGATCGCACAGCGCCCCGACGCGGTCGCTGTCGTGCCGCTGACCAGTGACGGTCAGGTTGTGATGCTGCGCCAGTATCGCCACGCGATCGGTCGCTACGAGCTGGAGATCCCCGCCGGACTGCTCGACATCGAAGGTGAAGACGAGGACGCCGCGGCGCAGCGCGAGCTCGTCGAGGAGATCGGCATGGCTGCCGGACGCCTGCAGCGCCTGACCCGCTTCTGGAACTCCGCCGGCTGGTCGGACGAGGCGACGACGGTCTTCGTCGGCACCGACCTGCGCCCGGCAACCCCCGATGACGGGTTCGTCGCCGAGGCGGAAGAGGCAGACATGGAGGTGCTCCGGCTGCGGTTCATCGACGCGCTGGACCAGGTGCACCGCGGTCAGATCAGTGACGCCAAGACCGTGATCGGACTGCTGTTCGTTGCCGCCGCGCAGCGTGCCGCCCCGTAGACTGCGGACGCGCGCTGCGCTGGTGGCCGATCCCGGCATCGGAGTGGCTCGCCGCGTCGACGGTGGCGGCGCGTGCCCGAGCAGAAAGGCTGCGACCTGATGCGCATCGGGGTTCCGACGGAGGTCAAGGACTCAGAGGACCGGGTCGCACTCACACCGGCGGGAGTCCGTGAACTGACAGTGGCCGGCCACGAGGTGCTCATTCAGTCGGGCGCCGGCCTCGGCTCGTCGCTGACCAACGAGGACTACCGCGGGGCGGGCGCCACGATCGTCCCCGACGCGGAGTCGGTGTGGGGCGAGGTCGACCTGCTGCTGAAGGTCAAAGAGCCCGTCTCGTCGGAGTACCGGCACCTGCGCGCGGACATCGCACTGTTCACCTATCTGCATCTGGCTGCCGACCGTCCGCTGACCCAGGCGTTGCTCGACGCCGGTGTCACCGCGATTGCCTACGAGACGATCACCGACGGACGCGGTCGCCTGCCGTTGCTCGCCCCGATGAGCGAGATCGCCGGGCGCATGGCGCCCCAGTCGGGCGCGCAGGCGCTCGAACGACCACGAGGCGGCATGGGCGTGCTGATGGGTGGCGTCTCCGGGGTACTGCCCGCACGCGTTCTCGTCATCGGCGCCGGCACCGCCGGACGCAACGCGGCGTGGATCGCGGCGGGCATGGAGGCGAGCGTCAGGGTGCTGGATCTCGACGTCGACAAGCTGCGCGCGATCGATGCCATCCACCAGGGTCGCATCACGACGCTCACGTCGAACACGTTGACGGTGGAAGAGCAGGTCCCCGAAGCCGACCTCGTGATCGGGGCCGTCCTGATCCCCGGCGCCCGTGCGCCGTCGGTCGTCACCGAGGACATGGTGCGGTCGATGCGGCCGGGTGCGGTGATCGTCGACATCTCGATCGATCAGGGTGGGTGTGTGGAGACCAGCGAGGTCACCACCCACAGCGACCCGACGTTCGTACGCCACGGCGTGGTCCACTACTGCGTCGGCAACATGCCGGGCGCGGTCCCACGAACCTCGACGTACGCGCTGACCAATGCGACGTTGCCCTACATCATGCGACTGGCCAATGAGGGAATCGAGGCCAGCTGCTCGGACGCCCACATCGCCGCAGGGGTCAACACCGCGCGAGGTGCCCTGACGAACGCCGGCGTCGCGCGCGCACACGGCATCGGAGCACGTCCGCTGCGCGAGGTGCTGGAGCCGGCCACGTCGTGATGGCGGGCCAGCGGCGGGCCGCCGGCGACGCGTTGCCGCGCCACGGCGAACGGTTCCTGGACTACCTGATCGTCGAGCGTGGTCTATCCGAGCACAGCCTCGCGGCGTACCGGCGCGACCTGCGGCTGTATCAGGACTTCCTCGCACACCGCGGGATCGCGGACGTCACGGCGGTCGACGCCGCGACGCTCCGCGGGCTGGTGCCGTGGCTGCGTGACACGCCAAACTCGCGCGGCAACAGCTTCGCGCCACGGTCGATCGCGCGCACACTGGCGGCAGTGCGTGGCTTCCACCGGTTCCTGGTCGCCGAGGGTCTGGCCGGGTCGGATCCGACCACTGAGGTCAGCGCCCCCCGCCTGCCGCGCAACCTGCCGCGAGCGCTGACCGTCGGGCAGGTCGAGCGCCTGCTGGCGTCGCCGACCGGTGACGAGCCGGCGGCGCTGCGCGATCGTGCGCTGCTCGAGCTCCTGTACTCCGCCGGGTTGCGCATCTCCGAGTTGGTCGCGCTCGACGTCGATGACGTGGACCTCACACTGCGGACGGTGCGGTGCCTGGGCAAGGGCCGCAAGGAGCGCGTCGTGCCGTTTGGACGCCCGGCGACGCGGGCGCTGGAGGCACTGGTGTCGAACGGACGTCCGGCGCTGCACGCGGCGGGCCCCTGGTTGATGTGCAACCAGCGTGGCGGCCGTCTGACGCGGCAGGGGGCGTGGAAGATCGTCAAGGCCCATGCGCAGCGCGCGGGTCTCGGCGCGCTCGTTTCACCGCATACACTGAGACATTCATTCGCCACACACCTGCTCGACGGCGGCGCCGACGTGCGCGTCGTGCAGGAGCTGCTGGGCCACGCGAGTGTGAACACCACGCAGATCTACACCCAGGTTTCGACCACGCGACTACGAAGTGTCTACGAGCGCGCGCATCCGCGCGCAAGCGCGAACCAGAGCAGCCTGAAGTGATCACGACGGGCCAGTGAGGCCCGATTGAAACGAACTGGAGCACAGCACGATGGACGCGGAAACCCAACAGCGGCTGCGGGCGGAGCTGGAAGCGGGCCGCCGGGACCTGATCGACGAGCTGCGCGCCCTGGGAGCCGATCCCGACAGTGATCGCGTCCGACAGCTCGACGCTGTCGACGACAACTTCGCCGATTCTGCCAGCGCCACCGCCGAGCGCGCCGAGAGGCTCGCGCTGATCGATCAGGCGACCGATCGGCTCGCCGACACCCAGCACGCGCTGCAGCGAATGGACGACGGCAGATACGGGATCTGTGAGCACTGTGGCAAGCCGATCGCGACATCGCGCCTGGAGGCGCGGCCGATGAGCGTGCTGTGCGTCGAGTGCGCCGCGGCGATGTCGTAGCCGGTGCCACACGGCCGGCAACTGGGGCGAGCGGGTGGGATATGGACGGTAGCCGACGAGCGACACGCGGAGGCAGATGGTGAGCGATCATCAGGAAGGGCTGCTGCCCAGCGAGCTGATCGGCCTCAAGCGCGACGGACACGAGTTGAGCGAGGCGCAGCTGCGGGTGCTCGTCGAGGGGATGCTCGGCGGCGACGTCAGCGAGGCGCAGATCGCCGCGCTGCTGATGGCGGGGGTGCTCAACGGCTTCACGGTCGCGGAGGCAAAGGCGTTGACCGCGATCCTGTGGGACAGTGGCGAGACACTTGATCTGTCGTCGCTGAGCGGGCCGACCATCGACAAGCACTCGACCGGCGGGGTTGGTGACGGCACGACGCTGCTGGTGGCGCCGCTCGTCGCGGCGGCCGGTGGTCAGATGGTCAAGCTGTCCGGCCGTGGGCTGGGGCACACTGGTGGGACGCTGGACAAGCTGGAGTCGATCCCCGGCATCAACGTGTCGTTGGAACCACAACGCATGCTCGACATCGCCGAGCGGGTCGGCTGCGTGGTCGCCGCGCAGACGGATCGGCTGGTGCCAGCCGACCGCACCCTGTACGCGCTGCGCGACCTGACCGGCACTGTCGAGTCGACGGCGCTGATCGCCTCTTCGGTGATGTCGAAGAAGCTGGCTGCGGGGGCCTCCACGATCGTGCTGGACGTCAAAGCGGGGGACGGCGCGTTCATGCCCGACGCCGCCGCCGCCGAGGAGCTCGCTCGGCTGTGCGTTCAGATCGCGCAGGATGCGGGACGGCGCTGCGCCGCCCTCGTTACCGACATGGAGCAGCCGCTCGGACGCCGGATCGGCAATGCGACCGAGGTGGCCGAGGCGATCAGCCTGTTGCGGGCACCACCGAGCGGACGACTGGCGGAGGTGGCGCTCGAGCTCGCGACCCTGGCGCTGACCGAGGCGCGACCGCAAGCCGGTGGACACGATCCCTCGGGCAGCGTCAGATCCGAACTCGTCCGGCATTGGGAGCGTGGCGACGCGATGGAACGGCTTGAACGGATGATCGCAGCGCAGGGGGGCGCAGCTGAGGTCTGCACAGACCCTGCGGCCATCCTGCCGTCAGCGCCGGTGGAACGGGAGGTCGTGGCCACCGCAGGCGGAACGGTCGGCGCGATGCCGGCGCGCCAGATCGGTGAGATCGTCGCGCGCCTCGGCGCGGGCCGGAAGCGCAAGGGCGATGTGATCGATCCGGCCGTCGGCGTGGACCTCGACGTCGCGGTGGGCGACCGGGTGGAGGCCGGTCAGCGGCTCGCGCTCGTGCACGCGCGATCCGCGGACGACGCCCAACGCGCGGTCAATGGCATGCAGGAGGCGATCACGCTGGGCGGCGCGAGTCCCCGCGACGTTATCTGTTCGCGGGTCCTGCTCGGATGACTTCGGACCTCTGTGACCGTTCGGGCTCCGCCGTCCCCGGGGTGCGCTGCCATACACTTCTCAAGCATGGCGTACACCGTGACTGTCGGTGACTTCGAGGGCCCGTTCGACCTGTTGCTGAAGCTCATCGCACAGCGACGCGTCGACGTGTACGAGGTCGTTCTGGCCGACATCACCGACGACTACCTCAGGGTCGTGCGCGCGATGGACACCGTGGATCTGGAGGCTACGACCGAGTTCCTGGTCATCGCCGCCACGCTGGTCGAGCTGAAAGCGGCGCGGCTGCTCCCGACCGATGAGGAAACCGAGATCGACGAGCTGGCGATGCACGCTCGCGATCTGCTGTACGCGCGGCTGCTGGACTTCCAGGTGTTCGCCGAAGCCGCGTCGTTCGTCGGCGGTCGGATGAGCGACCAGAAAGGCTATGTGCCGAGAGCTGTCCCCCTCGAGGAGCGGTTCGTCGACTGCATGCCCCCCGTCGAGTTGGCGGCAACCGCCGGCGATCTGGCGACTGTGTACACCGAACTGCTCGCGCAGGTCGCCGACCGCGATCGCCCCGTCGACACGTCGCATCTCCCACCGATACCGATCACGGTCGAACAGGCGTCGCGCCACGTGGTCGACCGTCTGACATCCTGCGCTGGCCGCGCCACGTTCCGCGTGCTGACCGATCGGTACGCGACGCGGCTCGAGGTCGCGGTCGCGTTCCTCGCGGTGCTCGAGCTGTACAAGAACGAATTCGTCGAGGTGTCCCAGGCGGACCACTTCGGCGATCTGTTCGTCGAACTGGTGCGAGACGACGAGCTGGCGGTCACCGTCGACGACCTGACGCTGGTTCATCAGCCGATGGCTGTGCAGGCCCCCCGGTGACGCCGCCCGAGCAGCGCGGGCTCGATCCCGAGCTCAGGCTGGCGCTGGAGGCGATCCTGCTCGTCGTGGAGGAGCCGGTGCCGGCCAACACGCTCGCCCAGGTCATCGAGGTCGGCGAGCAGGAGATCGTCGACGCCCTGCGCCACCTGCGGCGGGAATACCTCGACGACGGGCGTGGCTTCGTCCTCCGCGAGGTCGGCGGCGGGTGGCGGCTCTACACGGCACCACGGGCGGCCGCATACGTCGAGCGCTGGGTGACCCGGGGCCGGTCGGGTGGCCTGTCGCGTGCGGCGTTGGAGACGCTGGCGATCGTCGCCTACCGGCAGCCCGTGACACGGGGAACGATCTCAGCGATCCGAGGTGTCGACGCTGACGGTGCGGTCCGTACGTTGCTCAGCCGAGGGCTGGTCGAGGCGATAGGCCGCGACGATGCGCCCGGCCAGCCGGTGTTGTATGCAACGACGACCACGTTCCTCGAGCAGCTGGGCCTCGGCTCGGTCGCGGAGCTACCCGCGCTGAGCGTCTTCGCGCCGCTGGGGGCGCCACCTGACGAACCGCCGTTCGACGGCTACCGGCAGGCGCGGCGTGATCTGGGGCGCGTGACGGCGGCACCGGAGGCCGACAACGGGGCGTGAGCAACTGCCGGTGGCCACCCACGCGAGCGGATGGACGGCTCCTCGACTGTTCCACCGGCGACGCGACACGGCGTCGTCGCACACACAGGTGGTGACATGAACAGCGGCAGCGGACCCGAGCGGGTGCAGAAGGTGCTCGCGGCCGCCGGTCTGGGAAGCCGGCGGCAGTGCGAAGCGTTGATCAGGGCCGGGCGGGTCAGCGTCGACGGCCGGACGGCACGCCTCGGTGACCGCGCCGATCCGTCGACGGCAGTCATCGTCGTCGACGGCGTGCGGGTCCACGCCGACCCCCGGCTGGTGCACTACATGCTCAACAAGCCGCGCGGCGTCGTGACGACGCTGCACGATCCCGAGGGGCGACCCACCGTCGCCGACTACGTCACGACCCCCCCACGCGTCTTCCCGGTGGGACGGTTGGACGTCGACACCGAGGGCCTGCTGCTGTTGACGAACGATGGCCCGCTGGCCCAGCGGCTGACCCACCCGCGCTACGGTGTCCCCAAGACGTACGTCGCGCGGCTGCGCGGAACCGTACGGCGGCAGGCGCTGCGAGCGCTCACCGAGGGCGTCGAGCTCGACGATGGCGTGGCGGCGGCAAGTTCGGTGCGTACGCTTGCGGCTGCCCGGGACGAGACGCTGCTGGAACTGGTGGTCACGGAGGGTCGCAACCGCGTGGTCCGGAGGATGCTCAGTGCCGTCGGGCTGTCGCTCGAGCGACTCGCGCGGGTTCAGCTGGGACCGCTGGCACTCGGCGACATCGGCCAGGGTCGGGTACGACCCCTGACCAGCCGGGAGGTGCGCGAGCTGTACCGGGCGGTCAAGCTCGGGGACGTAGACACCGACCGCCCGGCGGCGCCGGAAGCCGACGACGAGGATGAGCAGTGAGCGTGGACATGGTGGAGTCGACGAGTGATCCCGCAGCCGACGTCCAGGTCGGCCCTCGGGTCGTGGCCCTGCGCGGTGCGACGACGCTCGACGGCGACACCCGTGACCAGGTGCTGGACCGCACGGCTGAGCTGCTGGGTGCGATTCTCGAGCGCAACGGTCTGGATCCGACCGCTCTGATCAGCCTGGTCTTCACAGCCACAGACGACATCCACAGCGAGTTCCCGGCGGCCGCCGTCCGCGCTGCGGGCATCTCGGACGTGCCGATGCTGTGCGCGCGCGAACTGGCGATCGCCGGGCCCAGCAACATCCCGCTGTGCATCCGTGTGCTGGCGCACGTGCACACCGACCGCGCCCGCAACGCCCTGCGCCACCCGTATCTTCACGGCGCCCGCCAGCTGCGCAGCGATCTGCGCGAGTAACGCCGGCGGCTGCGAACGAACATACAGTGCAGCCAGCGTCTTCCTCCAGGAGTTGTGGTCCGTGCGTGTCGCGATCGTCGGTACCGGCCTGATCGGTACCTCACTTGGCCTGGCACTGCAGGACGTGCACGAGGTCGACGACGTGGTCGGGTACGACCGCGACACCGACCGTTTGACCGCCGCGATGCAGCGGGGCGGGATCTCGGCAGCCGCGCTGTCGGCCGAGCAGGCCGTCGTCGACGCCGACGTCGTCGTGCTCGCGGTACCCGCCTCGGCGGTGGGCGCGGTCGCACGCGAGATCGTCGGCTCGCTGCGCGCCGGGACGATCGTCACCGACGTCGCCAGCGTGAAGACGGCGGTGGTGTCGACACTGCAACAGGTGCTGCCTGACGATGTCTGGCTGGTGGGGGGCCACCCGATGGCCGGATCGCACGAGACGGGGCCCGAGCACGCATCCGCTGAGCTGTTCGTCGGGGCGACCTACCTGCTGACCCCGACGACCCATACCGACCCGCAGGCGTACCGGACACTTCACCGGCTGGTCGCAGGCGTCGGCGCGCGACCGATGGCTGTCGATCCCGTGCACCACGACCGTCTGGTGGCGGTGATCAGCCATCTGCCGCAGCTGGCGGCGACGACACTGATGAACCTCGCTGCTGAACAGGCGCACCGGCAGCACGCCGGCCTGTTGCTGCTGGCGGCCGGGAGCTTTCGGGATGCGACCCGGGTCGCTGCGAGCAACCCGGAGCTGTGGCTGGACATCTGCGCCGAGAATCGTGATGCGATCGTGGCAGTGCTCGACGACTACGCGACGCGCATCGCGGACCTGCGGACCACGATCGCGAAGGCCGACGAAGGAACGCTGCACGACGTGCTCATCAACGCCCAGCGGGCCAGGCGGGGTCTGCCACGCAAGACCGTGGCGGGCGGCGCGCTGGTCGAGCTGCTCCTGCCGATTCCCGACCGCCCCGGTGTCCTGGCGGAGGTCACCACGTCGGTGGGCGCCACCGGCGTCAACATCGAGGACTTCAGCATCGACCACGCGGCCGAGGGCGGGCGTGGCGCACTGCGGTTGATCATCGCGGGCGCGGGGCATGCCGCGAGCGCGGCGTCTGCACTCAAGGAACGCGGCTACGACGTCCGCGAGCGCCAGCTATGACCTCAAGTAGCGCAGCGGTAGGTCGCCGGTCATGACCTCAAGTAGCGCAGCGGTAGGTCGCCGGTCATGACCTCAGGTAGCGCAGCGGTAGGTCGCCGGTCATGACCTCAGGTAGCGCAGCGGTAGGTGCGCTGGATGCGACCGCCGTGCGGGTGCTGCCTGGCACCCGGGCCCGCGGCCGCCTGCGCGCGCCGACGAGCAAGAGTGTGACGAACCGGGTGCTGATCCTTGCCGCACTCGCGGGCGGCACGAGCACCTTGCGTGAGCCCCTCGAGTGCGACGACAGCCGGGCGATGCGTGCGTGCTTGACGTCACTGGGTGCGCAGATCGACGGGTCGGCCTCCACCTGGCGGGTGGATGGAACCGGTGGCGCTGTGGCGTCGCCGCCTGACCCGCTGGACGCCGGGCTGTCGGGCACGACGGCTCGGTTCGTGACCGCGGTCATGGCTCTCGGTGAGGAAGGGGGTGTGGTCACCGGCGCTGCGCCACTGCGCCGGCGACCGATCGGACCGCTGGTCGATGCACTGCGGACGCTGGGCGCCGAGGCCGAGGACAGCGACGGTGGTCTGCCGGTTCGGCTGTCCGGAGGCGGCATCACCGGCGGCGAGGTCGACGTCGACGTCGCGGCGTCGAGTCAGTTCGCCAGCGCGTTGCTGCTCACGGCGCCCTACGCCCGCAACGACGTCACATGCCGGCTGCGCGGCGCCGCGGCCGGAGCGTACATCGCGCTGACCGTCGACCTGATGCGGCGGTGGGGAGCCGAGGTCAATGCGGTGCCGTTGGGGTGGCGGGTACGCGCTGGTGTGCCGTACCGCAGTCGAGACGTCGCCATCGAGTACGACGCGAGCGCCGCCGCGCACCTGTTCGCGCTGGCGGCCGCGAGTGGTGGCGCGGTCACCATCAGCAATGCCACACCGACGCGCCAACCCGATGCGGGTGCCGTCAGCGTGTTCGCTGCGCTCGGCTGCGAGGTCTCGGGTGGCGGCGGCGCGACGACGGTCAGCGGTCCGGCGCAGCTACGTCCGATCGACGTGTCGCTGTCGGCCATGCCCGATCAGGTCACGACGTTCGCGGCGATGGCGGCGTTGGCGCCCGGGACGTCGGTGTTGCGCGACGTCGGCGTGGCACGCATGCACGAGACGGATCGGCTCGAGGCGCTCGCAACGGAGCTTGGCCGCCTCGCCGTCCGCGTCGACGCCGAAGCGGATACGCTGACGATCCACGGCGGCGCGGCACGTGGCCCGGCGCGGCTGCGAACGCATGACGACCACCGGTTGGCGATGGCGTTCACGGCGCTGGGTACGTGCATCGACGGCGTGACCATCGAGGATCCGGGCTGCGTCGCCAAGACCTACCCGGCGTTCTGGGACGACGTCCGCGCGCTCGGCTGCCGCTGGGAGCGTCGCGGCGACGAGGTGAGCCGATGACGACGGTGATCGCGATCGACGGGCCGGCCGGCTCGGGCAAGTCCACGATCGCACGGGAGCTCGCCCGGCGCGTCGGTGTCCCGCATGTCGACACCGGCGCCTTCTACCGTGCGTTGACACTGGCGGTGTTACGGGCCGGTGCCGATCCGGCGGATCAGGCGAGCGTGCTCGATGTGCTCGCGCGCACGAACGTGTGCCGCGCCGACGACCGCACCCTGCTCGACGGCCACGACGTCAGCGACGAGATCCGGTCCGGCGAGGTGACCGCCAGCGTGTCCGCGGTTGCGCGCCATCCGCAGGTCCGCGCACGGTTGGTCGAGTGGCAGCGCGCCGCGATCGGTGATCACGGCGCTGTGGTCGAGGGCCGCGACGCCGCCACGGTGATCGTGCCCGATGCGACGCTGAAGGTGTGGCTGACCGCGCCGCCGGCGGTCCGGGCCACCCGGCGCGCCGCACAACAGGGAAACGCCGACGCCGCCGTGATCGAGCAGGTGGTCACCCAGTTGATCGCGCGTGACCAGGCCGACCGCGGCAACACCTTCCGCGCTAGGGACGCGATCGAGATCGACACGGCCGACCTGACGATCGCCGACGTCGTAGACCGCGTCGTCGCGCACCTGCCGGCAGATGACTGACACCCCGGAGCTGTCGACCAGCGACGCCGCCCCACCTGCGGTGATCGCCGTGGTCGGGCGTCCCAATGTGGGCAAGTCGACGCTGGTGAACCGTTTCATCGGCCGACGCGCCGCGATCACCGAGGAACAGCCGGGAGTCACCAGGGACCGCACCGAGCACGAGACGACCTGGTCGGGACAGGCG
Organism: Nitriliruptorales bacterium; assembly: GCA_024644015.1. Taxonomy (GTDB): domain Bacteria; phylum Actinomycetota; class Nitriliruptoria; order Euzebyales; family JAHELV01; genus JAHELV01. The sequence continues at coordinate 42,680 of JAHELV010000022.1, read as the reverse complement.
CTGACGTTCGTCGACACCGGCGGGTGGACTGGTCTCGGCGTCGACGACGTGGACCGCCTCGGCGCCGCCGTCACCGCGCAGGCCGAGACAGCGTCGGTCGACGCGGACGTCGTGTTGTTCGTCGTCGATCTGACGGTCGGCATCACGGAGGACGACGCGATGGTCGCCCGCTGGCTGCGCAACGTGACGGCACCGGTGCTGCTGGTGGCCAACAAGGCCGACCAGCTCGGTAACGCGTCGGCGGTGGCGGCGCAGCTCGCCGAGCTGCACGGACTGGGCATGGGCGATCCGTTCCCGGTCAGCGCACTCCATGGGCGCGGCTCGGGTGATCTGCTCGACGCGGTCCTCGAACGCCTCACTGGCGCGCGTCCAGTGGTACGACGGCAAGCGAACGACGTGATCAGCGTCGTCCTTCTGGGCCGCCCGAACGTGGGCAAGTCCTCGTTGTTCAACCGTGTGGCGGGGGAGCAGCGGGTGATCGTCGACGAGCGTCCCGGTACCACGAGGGATGCGATCGATTCGCTGCTCGATCTCCGCGGCGGCGGTACCTACCGGTTCGTGGACACCGCGGGGCTCCGACGCCGGGGCCGACAAGGCGACGCCACCGAGTACTACAGCAGACTGCGCACCGTCGACGCGCTACACCGCGCACAGGTCGCGCTGCTGGTGCTCGACGCCGCCGAGCCCTTCGGTGAGCAGGACCAGCGGCTCGCACGTCAGGTCATCGACGCGGGACGCGGGCTGGTCATGATCCTCAACAAGTGGGACGCCGTCGACGAGGACCGACGCGAGCGGATCGACCGCGAACTCGATCGTCTGCTTGCGTTCACCTCCTTCGCACCGCTGCTGCGGACGTCCGCGCACACGGGGCGGGGGCTGCGCAACCTCGGCTCGGTGATCGATCAGGTCCACGCCGAGTGGTCGCGGCGTGTTCCGACCGCCGTCTTGAACCGGTGGCTTGCCGACGCTGTGGCGGCAACCGCACCGCCAATGGCCCGGGGCCGAGCGGTGCGCCTGCGCTATGCGACGCAGGTCGACGTCGGTCCGCCCACGTTTCGGGTGTTCTCGAGCGGGCCGGTGCCGGCGGCCTACGTCCGCTATCTGGAGCGCAGCCTGCGAACCGAGTACGGGTTCATCGGCACGCCGTTGCGCGTGGGGATCCGGATACGGCAGGACCGCCGACGCCAGCGCTGACCGCTCGGCCGTGGGGAGCCGGCTCCCCGCTAGCCGTCGTCGGCGACGATCACGGCTTCGGGCCCCACGACGGTGTTGTCGGCGATCCGAGCCCGCGGACCGATGATGCTGTCGGTGATGCGGACCGCCCGGCCGACCGCCGCGTCGCTGAGCACGATGGCTCCCTGGCAGCTGACATCCGGCCCGATGTGCACGCCAGCACCGATGACCGTCGCGACCTCGAGCCTTGCATCATCGGCGACGACCGCGGTGTTGTGCACGGCGACGGCCTCTTCACGCAGTTCGAGCGCAGCCGGAACTGGCCACGCGCAGCGGCCATCGAGCACCGCGTGGTGGCCGTCACGGAATCGTTGTGGCGTTCCAAGGTCCTGCCAGTGCGCGTCGTACGCCTCGCCTCGGAGCAGCGCGCCGGCGTCGAGGAGGCCGGGAAACACCACCCGCTCGAACGACAGCGGTCCGTCGCCGGGAAACGGGTCGAACGCTGCGGAATCGAGGACGTATGTGCCGGCGTTGATCGTGTCGGCGCTGGTGGTGCCAGGTGGTGGCTTCTCGATGAAGCGGTCGATGGTTCCGTCGTCGGCGCACTCGATGACGCCGAAGGTCGACGTGTCAGACACCCGGGTCAAGGCCAACGTCGCCACGGCCTGCGCATCACGGTGCCGCTTGACGAGGTCCGTGTAGTCGATGTCGGTCAGCACGTCGCCGTTGCAGACGATGACGGCGCGGTCGTTGGTGCCACGCAGGAGCCGCCGAGCAGCGCCGGCGGTGTCGAGAGGACGCTCTTCGGTGAGGACCGAGACATCGACGTCGAGGTTCCGGCCTGCGCTGACCAGTGCCGCGAACGCATCCACGCGCTGTCCGACGAGCAGATCCATCCGGTCGACGCCCGCGTGGGCGAGTCGCTGCAGCAGCCCGATCGCGTAGGGCTGGCCCATGAACTCGAGCATCGGCTTCGGGGTTGTGTCGGTCAGCGGACGCAGGCGGGTGCCACCGCCGCCGGCCAGGACTACTGCTCGCATGCGCGTACCGTAGTCGCAGCGCTCGGCGATGTCGAATGTGTGGGTGGCCGGTGCACACGGCAGGATGGTGCCAGCCCATGCGTACGATGGTGGCGTTCAGCCGGCCCCACACGATCATCGGCACAACGCTGTCGGTGGGCGCGCTCGCGATTCTGGCCGCGTTGCACGCCGGGGGTGGACCCTCGTGGCCCCTGGTCGCCGTCGTGCTGGTGGGCAGCCTGGCGATCAACGTCTACATCGTCGGTCTCAACCAGGTGACCGATGTCGACATCGACCGCATAAACAAGCCATGGCTGCCGCTGGCGTCCGGCGCCTTGAGCATCACCGCCGCCCGCTGGCTGGTCGCCGGGTCGGCGCTGCTCGCGGGGGTCGCCGGACTCGTGGCCGGTCCCTATGCGCTGGCGGCGTTCGCTGTGGGCTTCGTGGTCGGCACCGCCTACTCGCTGCCGCCACTGCGGCTCAAACGCAGTGCGCTGTGGGCGGCTCTGTCGATCGCGGGTGTGCGCGGCCTGGCGGTCAACCTGTTGTTGTACCTGCAGTTCGTGACAGCCACGGGCGCGCCGGCACGGCTGCCCGCGCCGTTGATCGCGCTGACGGCGATCGTATTGGCGTTGAGCCTGGCGATCGCGTGGTTCAAGGACATCCCCGACATGGACGGTGACCGCCGCTTCAGCGTGCGCACGCTGACTCTGCGGCTCGGGCCCCGGCGGGTGCTCACACTGGGAATGACCGTGCTGGCGGTCGCGTACGGCATGGTGATCATCGTCGCGCTGGTCGGTCTACCCGGGCTGAACGGCGGCATCCTGGCCGCGGCCCACATGGTGTCGTTGACGGTGCTCATCATCGCCGGGACCCGGGTGGATCTGGCTCGGCGACCGTCGATCGCGCGGTTCTACCTGCTGATATGGGGGCTGTTCTACGCCGAGTACGTCATCTTCCCGACTGCCGGCCTGTTGGCGTAGCAGGCGGATATCTCCTAGAACCAGTGTGGGTCTGCTGTCGAAGTCGGTGCGGATGGTACGACCAGAAGAAGATCGATCCCGCAGCGCGCGGGACGTACCGACCCGGGAGTGTGTCATGAGGTATCTGCTGCTCATCGCCGAGGAAGAAGGCGTGCGCTCGCACTGGTCCCAGGAGGACCAGCAGGCGGACATGGCGAGGTGGTTCGCGTTCACCAACGATCTCCAGCAGGCGGGCGCCTTCGTCGATGGCGTTGCCCTCAACGAGTCGTCGTCGGCGACCACCGTGCGGGTGCAGGACGGTGACACGTTGACGACCGACGGGCCGTTCGCCGAGACAAAGGAGATCATCAACGGCTACTACCTGATCGAGGTCGACGATCTGGACACCGCGATCAGCTGGGCGGCGCGCATCCCCACGATTGGTGCCGTCGAAGTCCGGCCGGTGCTCGAGCTCGACGCGCCCGAGGGCTCTTGACCCAGCAGTCCTCGCTCGGCGTGGCGCTCGGTGCACACCGGCGCCTCGCCGAGACCTTTCGCCAGGAGTACTCGCGGGTGCTGTCAGTGCTGGTCGGCGAGCTCCGCGAGTTCGAGCTCGCCGAGGACGCCCTCAGCGATGCCATGGCCGCAGCGGCGGAACGCTGGCCGATCGACGGCATGCCGCGCGAGCCGGCTGGCTGGCTGCTGGCGGTCGCGCGCCGCCGCGCGATCGACCGGCTGCGCCGGGTCGGCACCGAACGGCGCAAAGCACCACTGCTGATCGTGCCCGACGCGACCACACCGGCCCTGTCAGAACCCGACGACATCCCCGACGAGCGTCTGCGTCTGCTGTGCACCGCCTGTCACCCGGCGCTGTCCCAACAGGCGCAGGTCGCGTTGACGCTACGGGTCGTGGGCGGTCTGACGACGATTGAGATCGCCCGTGCCTTCCTGGTGTCCGAGACGACGATGGGCCAGCGCATCAGCCGCGCCAAGCGCAAGATCCGCGACGCGGGCATCCCGTATGCGGTGCCCGACGCTGCCGAACTGCCGCCGAGGCTGGCGGGCGTGCGCGCCGTGGTCTACCTGATCTTCAACGAGGGCCACACGGCGACGGCCGGCGCGCGGCTCCAGCGGGTGGAGCTGCAGCAGGAGGCAATCCGGCTGGCGTCGCTGTTGCACGAACGGCTGCCCGACGACCTCGAGAACGCCGGACTGCTTGCGCTGCTGCTGTTGACCGCCGCGCGGTCACCCGCACGGGTGCGGCGTGGCGGTCCGGTGCCGTTGTCCGAGCAGGATCGCGGGCTGTGGAACCGGGACCAGATCGCCCGCGGGCTGGCGCTGGTCGCCAACGGGTTGTCGCGCCAGGTCGTTGGACCGTACATGCTGCAGGCGGCCATCGCGGGCGTGCACGCCGAGGCGCCGCGCTACGACGCGACCGACTGGGCTCGGATCATCGCCCTGTACGACTTGCTGATCGGCTCCGCTGAGGATCCGGTGCTGCGCCTGAACCGCGCAGTCGCTCGGATGGAGCTCGGTGACCTTGGCGCCGCGCTGTCCGACGTCGAGTCGCTGACCACCGCGCTCGCGGGATTCTCGCACTTCCATGCCGCGCGCGCGGAGATCCTGCTGCGGCTGGGCCGGACGTCCGATGCCGTACAGGCCCTTGACACCGCGATCGCACAGACCGATAACCAGCCGTTGCGCCACGAGCTGATCAGCCGACGCGCGGCGCTGTAGAGACGCCAGACGCGGCGCGCGACCAGTGAGGCGACCGGCGCCGCAACCCTGGCTGGCACGTGGCGGCCGGTTCCCATGCCGAGCGGTGCCATTCGACGCATCAGTACGGGTACCAGTAGTCCTTGACGTCGGGGCTGAGATCCCAGTGCACGTGTTTGGTCTGGAGGAAGGACTCGAGACCCTCCTCGCCGAGCTCGCGGCCGCCGCCGGTCAGCTTCATGCCGCCGAAGGGGCCGGCGTAGTTGTCGGTCAGGGGGTCGTTGATCCAGACGGTACCGACCGTGACCTCGTCGAAGAATCGTTTGATCAGCGCTGGATCGCTGGAGCGCAGCGTTGCCCCGAGTCCCATCGGGCTGTCATTGACGTATGCGATCGCCTCGTCGATGTGGTCGTAGGCCATGATCGGAATCACCGGCCCGAATGTCTCATCGGTCATGACGGCCATGCCGTGGTCCACGCCGGACAGGACCGTCGGTGCATAGAAGTAGCCGTCGTCCAGCCCTTTGGGCACCGTCCCACCGGTGACGACCGTCGCTCCACGGGCCTTCGCATCGCCGATGTGCGCGGCGACCTTGTCGCGGAACCGTTGCGCGGCCATCGGACCCATGTCGATGCCTTCTCCGGCCGGGTCCCCGACGCGGATTGCGTCGGCGCGTGCGGCCGCCGCCTCGACCACGGCGTCGTGCATCGCGGACGGCACGTACACCCGTTCGGCGGACGTGCAGACCTGGCCTGCATTGAAGAGCGCGGCGTAGGCCAGGGCCTCCACCGAGTCATCGATCGATGCGTCGGGCGCGATGACGAAGGCGTCCTTGCCGCCGAGCTCGAGGTGCAGGTGCTTCATCATCGGTGCGGCGACGGTCGCGATGCGCTGGCCGGTGGCCACCGATCCGGTCATCGCGATCACCGGCACGTCCGGATGGCGGACCAGCGCTTCGCCGGCACCGGCTCCCGTGCCGGTCACGACGTTGACGACGCCGTCGGGCAGGTGGTCGAAGCACGACCGGATCCATTGGAGCGTGACCAAAGGAGTCAGCTCGCTGGGCTTGATGACCAGCGTGTTGCCGGCCGCGAGGGCGGGAGCGAGCTTCCACGCTAGGAGCAGCAGCGGGAAGTTCCACGGGATGATCGCCCCGACCACGCCGTAGGGCTCCTTGAGCACCAGGTTGAGTTGCGTCCGCGGCTCGCCGCTGGGCAGCACCCGGCCGCGGTTGTTGCGGGCGAGCTCTGCGTAGTAGCGCAATGTCGTCGCCGCCCACTCGACCTCCTCCTCCTGCTCGGGTCGCGCCTTGCCCTGCTCACGGATGAGCGCGTCGACCAGCCGGGGCGCCGCGGCGATCGTCCGGCCGGCCGCCTCGTGCAGCAGCTCGGCGCGCTCGTTCGCCGACGTCCACCGCCAGCCGTCGAACGCGCGGCGGGCGGCCACGACCGCGCGGTCGACGTCGGCTTTCCCCGCGGCCGGCACCGAACCCATCGGTGCACCGGTCGCGGGGTTGTCGACAACGACACGCTGGTCGGTGGACGCGGCCACGGCACGACCGTCGATCCACAGTCCGCTCGGCGTGTGGTCCATGCGGTCCTCCTCGACGTGCGGTGCACCGATTGTCTCAGCGTCGACCGCTGGACACGGCACGATCGTCGGCACAGCCCGTCGCAGGGTCCCGTGGACGTCGCAGGTCAGCAGCAGCCGGGCTCGCAGCAGCCCTCATCACAGCATCCGCTCCGCATCATTCCCACCTCCCTTCGTTTCAGGGGCACGGCCGGAGTTGGGCCGCGCCGTCAGAGCTCCGGTCAGCGGCTCTGAACGGTGGGTTCACCCTCGACAACGCTGTCGGCGAGCACCGTGTAGACCTCCCAGGCTGCGCCGTCAGGGTCGGTGACCCACGTCTTGTCCTGCACCGCGTAGCAGCAGGTGACATGCTCGCTCGAGGTTGTCTCGAGGCCTGCGCCGGCGAGACGCCGCGTGGCGGCCGTGACCTGCGTGGTCGTACCGACCTCGACACCCAGGTGGTTGAGCGTCCCGCCGTCGCCGTCGCCTGCGATGAGGACCAGCTTGAGGGGGGGATCGGTGACGGCGAAGTTGGCGTAGCCCGCCCGGACCTTGGCCGGGGTCGTGTCGAACAGTGCGCCGTAGAAGTCGATCGCCGCGTCGAGATCGTCGACGTTCAGGGCCAGTTGCACTCGCGACTGTGTCGGTTGAACGCTGGACATGGACCCTCCAGAGAGAATATCGATGGTTGTCTATATGCAAGGCTGCCATGCGTATCGACATTCGTCAATATATCTGGCACAATTGGCGTATGCCGTCCACACCCGACGTTCTGCCGAGCTCCGTGTGCTGCACCCCTGTGCTCGAGGCGCCGCTGTCAGAGACCGAAGCGCGTGGCCTGGCACACGTGCTCAAAGCGCTGGCGGATCCAGCGCGTCTACGGCTCATCTCGCTCATCGCCGCGCAACCTCGTGCCGAGGCGTGCAACTGCGAGTTGGTCGAACCCCTCGGCCTGTCCCAGCCGACGGTGTCCCATCACCTGCGTGTGCTGCACGACGCCGGCGTGCTGGAGCGTGAGCGTCGCGGGCAGTGGATCTTCTACCGGATCGCCGGCTCACAGCTCGAGGCGGTGCGCGTCGCGCTGGATCCCCACGCGCTGACGACGGTGACGAGCTGACGGACGCGTCGGCCGTCCTAGACGCTCGCGTCGACGCCCAACTCGGCCAGCAGCAGCTGCACACGGCGCCCGATATCGTCACGGACCGGTCTGACCCGCTCGACCGGTAGGCCCGCGGGATCGTCCAGCTCCCAGTCGACGTACCGGGTACCCGGCACGTACGGGCAGGTGTCGCCACAGCCCATCGTGACCACGACGTCGGCGCGGGCCAACCCCTCGTCCGTCCACGGCATCGGCTGCTGGTTGGTGATGTCGATCCCTACCTCGGACATCGCCTCCACCGCCGCCGGGTTGACGCGGTCGGCCGGTTGTGACCCACCCGACAGCACGGTGACGCGGTCACCGGCCAGGTGGCGCGTCCACCCCGCGGCCATCTGCGATCGCCCGGCGTTGTGCACACAGAGGAACAGCACGGTCGGCGTGTCAGTCATCGCAGGCGCTCCTGGTAGCGGCGCAACGCACTCATCACCGCAGACTAGCAGCGAGCCTGTGGAACCCGTCGTCGAGGGTGACCGCGGGTCGATAGCCAAGGTCGCGTCGCGCCGCCGTGAGGTCGAACCAGTGACTGATCGCGAGCTGCCGCGCCAGGAAGCGGGTCATCGGCGGTTCGTCGTACCGGCGCGCCAACCGCCAGGCGGCCTCACATGCCACACCCGCCGCGTACGCCAGGCCGAACGGCACGCTGCGATGCTCCGTCGGCATACCTGCCGCGCCGAGCAGACCGTTGACCAGCGTGGCGATCGGCAGGGGCTGTCCGGACGCGACGAAGAAGGCCCTGCCAGCGACCCGGCCGCGCGCCCCGCCGTCCGCGAGCGCGTCGAGTGCACACGCGTGCGCGGCGGCGGCGTCGTCGACGTACGTCGCATCGACGACCGCATGCCCGTGGTCGACGAGGCGCAGCCGTCCCGCGCGCGCGCGCCCGAGGATCCGTGCGGTCAGCTGTGTGTCTCCGGGTCCCCACACGAGATGGGGTCGGATCGCGAGCGTCGCCAACGCGTCGTCGCTGGCCGCGAGCACGAGTTGCTCGGCCCGCGCCTTCGTGGCGGGATACGGTGCGTCGTACCGCTCGGCGTACGGCAGCGACTCGTCGGCGCCCTCGATGGGTCGCCGGCTGTGGACGACGCTCGGCGTCGACGTGAACACCAGCCGACCTACGCCGCCCCGCCGGCAGGCGGCGATGACATTCGCGGTGCCCACCACGTTGGCGGTGATGAATGGCTGAGGGTGCACGCTCAGGTCGGCCTTGGCGGCGGTGTGCACCACCGCGTCGCACCCGGCCACGGCGTCCTGCACGGCCTCGAGGTCGGCGAGGTCACCGCGGACGGTCTCGACGCCCAACGTGCACAGCCGCGGGTATTCCCCTCGCGAGAACGAGCGCACGTCGTCTCCCCGGTCGATCAGCGCGCGCACGATCGCGCCACCGACGACACCCCCACCACCCGTAACGAGTATGCGCTCGCTCACGGCCCGATCGCCGGCGGGCCGGTCCTCATGTCGCAGCGCCTCCGAAGGCACGCCGTCCGACCCGGGCGAACCGCCCGCGGCGTCGGGCGTCGGCCCACCGCGTCAGCTGCTCGTACCCGATCTTCGCGTTGTGACGGGCGTCGACCGGGAACCGCCGGCGCAGCATGACCCACCGCACGTGCGCACTGTGGGGATGCGCGTCGAGGCGGGCGCGAAGCTCGGCGATGAACGCCGCGTGGCGGCGCCGACCGCCCGGGCGCCACGGCCGGAGCCGTCGCCAGACTGCGTCCTCGGGTTGGACGATCAGCACCGGTTGCTGCCCGGCCGGCGCCGGCAAACCGACCAGCGCCGCACGCCGCACACCGACGTGGCCGGTCACCAGCTGCTCGACGGGGAGCGGATCCAAGGGCCCGTCGGACGTGTGGATCCGGTGTGCGGTGCGGCCGCAGAACCACACCCGCCCATGCTCGTCACACCACGCCAGGTCGCCGGTACGGTGCGCGGAACGCCCGTTCCATGCGGTCTTGGCCCGAGCGGTGGCGGCGGGACGGTCGACGTACGCCTCGGTGACCTGTGGTCCCGCCACGACGAGCTCGCCCACGTCACCGTCGACGACGGCATGCGAGTTGGACAGCCGCCGGATCGGCTCCTTGCTGACACCGATGACCGTCACGTCGGTGTCGCGCACCGGCCTGCCGACGCACACACCGCGCGGCGGCCAGTGTTCGTCGGCGGTCGCGCGCAGCTCGTCACCGCCGATCGTGCAGACCGGCAACGCCTCGGTCATGCCGTACGGGGTGGCCACGACGGCATCCGGGCGCAGCAGGGCGGCGGTCGCGTCCGCGACGTCGACCGGCACGGGTGCGCCGGCCGACAGCACCAGTCGGACCGACGGCAGATGCTGCTGCTGGTCACGTCCGTACCGCGCGAGTGCGGCCAGCAGCGCGGGGGATGCGAACAGCACGTCCGCGCCGGTGCGGTGCACGACGGCGAACAGATGGCTGGGATCGGCCGCGGCGGGACGGGTGAAGTCCATCGCGGGCAGTACGGTGCGCATGCCCAACGCCGGCCCGAACAACGCGAAGGGCGGGAACGTCGCAACGCTCGTCTCACCTGGTTTCAGCCCGTAGGCACCCCGCAGTGCGGCGAGCTGGGCAGTGAAGTGCGGGTGTCGGTAGACCACCGCCTTGGGAGGACCGGTCGACCCCGACGTGAACAGCAGTGCCGCCTCGTGCGCATCCACCCGGGGCGTCCAGTCGATCCGCTCCGGCTGTGCGGCGCCGTCGCGCTCGATCGCCGCCAGCGTCTCGGGTGCAGGCCGAATCGTCCGGGCCAGCGGATGGGCGCCGTCGGTCAGGATCGTGTGCCGTGCCGACGGCGCCCATCTCAGGAATCGACGCGCGAGGTTGGCACGCGCGGAGCCGACGAACGCCTCGGCCTCGACGTCCGCCAGCGCCCGGCGCACGCGACGGACGCCGATGCCCGGGTCAACCAGGACGGGAACGGCCCCACTGGCGAGCAGGGCGAGTATCGTGACGACGAAGTCGGGGCCGGGTGGCACGAGCACGACCGCGCGTGCGCCGTCAGCGATCCCGCGAGCCCGCAGCCCCGCGGCCGCAGCTGACACCCGCGTGACCAGCGTCGCGAACGTCAGACGGACGTCGCCGGGCCCGATCAGCGCGGTGTGTGCGGGGGTGGTCCGCGCTGCGGTCACGACGCCCGCGAGCACCGGCGGAAGCAGGTCGACGGGGGCAGCGGGGAAGCCGTCGGGAGCGACCGCGGTCACGTCACACCGTCGCGTACACGGGTCCGTGCCATGAACGCTGCGATCAGCGGCACCGACTCGGCGGCGTCCTCGAGCACCAGATGGCCGGCATCGGCGATCTCGTGCGTCTCGGCAGACGGAAGCCGCCGGCGCCACTCCGCGAGGTACGCGGGTGTGAGCACCGGATCCCGCAGCCCCCAGATCAGCAACGCCGGTCGGTCGGCCAACCGGTGCAGGTTCGCACCGGTCTCCTCCAGGATCCGGTGCGTGGCCCCGGACGGTCCGTCGGGGATGTCGCGCACGAACGCCAGCACGCCACGACGGTCGCGCCACGAACGATAGGGCGCGAGGTAGCCCCGGCGGACCACCGCCGACAGCCGCCTGCGGCGAACGCCCAGCCGCAGGGTCCCGCGCACGAAGGCGTTCGCACCCTGCACGAGTAGCTCACCGAGCACCGGGACCCTGACGGGACGCAGCAGCCAGGGCAGTGGGTGCCCAGCCAACCGGGGAAACGCCGCGGTGTTGCACAACACGAGGCGTCCGACACGTTCGGGATTGCGTGTCGCCCACGCCAGCGCGATCGGCCCGCCCCAGTCGTGCACGATCAATGTGGCGGGATCGTCGACGCCGACGGCGAGGTGGTCGAGCAGCGCGCCGAGATCGTCGACGCGAGCCGACAGGTCGTAGCTGTACCGCTCGGCGCTCGGGGTGTCGGATCGTCCCATGCCGAGGTGATCGGGAACAATGACACGGTGGTCGCCGGACAGTGCTGTGACCACGTTGCGGTAGTAGAACGACCAGGTTGGATTGCCGTGGACGCATACGACGGTGGGTCCGTGCCCGCGGTCGGTGTAGCGCAGTGTGCCGGCTGGACGGGAGAACTCCTGCGCCGGCGGCAGCACCGCCGGGTCGGCTACCACAGCACCTCGGCCGCCGCACAGTTCAGACCGCTGCCCACGCCGAGCAGCGCCAAGCGGTCACCGGGGGCCAGGCGACCGGCGTCGGCCTCCTTCGACCAGGTGATGATCAGCCCGGCGGGGCCGACGTTGCCATAGCAGGGGTACAGCAGCGGGATGCGGTCCTCACGCAGGCCCAGCGCCGCGGTCACCGAACGCATGTGCGCGCGGCTGATCTGGTGGATGAAAGCCGCGTCGATGGTGTCGGCCGTCCATCCGAAGACCTCGACGGCGTCCCTCCACGTCTCCCTGGCCAGCGCGAGGCCCGCCGTCAGCAGGCCGGCCGCGTCGGTGCGCATGTCGTCGGGCTGACCCTGGCACAGTTCGTGGTGCTCGGTCGCCGCGCGTGAGACCACACCGCGGAACGGATGCCCGTCGTCGGCCAGGTCACGTCGCGACAGCAGCATGGCGGCGGCGCCGGAACCCAGGGTCAGTGTGGCGTACGACGCGCGGAACAGATCGCGGTCGCACGCCGGATCCGCCAGCCGCGCGATCGTCGATTCGACGACGAAGCGTGCGGACTCCCCGTCGACCACGATCCCGTGATCGATGTCCCCGCGTTCGATCATCGCTGCGGTCAGTGCCATGCCGTTGATGAACCCCAGGCAGGCGTTGCCCACGTCGAAGTTCAATGCCTCGGGCGGCAGGCCAAGCTTGTGGTGGACGATGCAGGCGGTCGACGGCTCCAGCCAGTCGCGGTCGACGCTGGTGTTGATCAGCGCGCCGATCTCGCTACTGTCGATCCCGACGTCGGCCAGCAGCTTTCCCCCGGCCATCGCTGCGGCGTCGCTCGGCTTCGTGCCCTCGTCCCAGTAGCGCCGTTCAGCGATGCCGGCCAGCCCGGTCAGCGTCCCGGACGGCATGCCCAGCCGAGCCATGGTCTCGGAGATCCGGGATTCGAGGTCATCGCTGGTGATGACATGCGGAGCGTCCACATGCGCCAGACCAGCGACGACGACGTTGGAGAACCGTTGCGATCGGGCCACGCGTAGACCTCCGCTGCTCACCGGTGGTGTGGTCCATCAGCCATCGATGGTATGTGCCGGCGCCGACCGCAGCCCGTGCGCGTTCGTCGCGCAGGCGGCGCACGGGCATGACGGACGCCGGTGCGTCGCCCGCCACGCCGGTGCGTCGCCCGCCACGCCGGTGCGTCGCCCGCCACGCCGGTGCGTCGCCGCCGTACTGCTGGCACTAGCCGGCGTGGGCGGCAGCTTCATGAGCGGCGCGACCTTCTGGGCGGTGATCGGACCGGTCGCCGTGCTGGTCGGCCTGCTGGTCGCCGCGACGGGGCGCCGCTGCCGAGACAGAGCCCGGCCGAAGCGGACCGCTGCGTCGGTGGGCAGATCCGCGGGCAGACGGCCCTGCGCCGGTGTCGGTAGGAGAGCGGGCTGGCCGACCTGTGGTCTGATGGTCGGGATGCCCGGATTCGAACCGGGGATCTCCGGTCCCCCAGACCGGCGCCCTAGACCAAACTGGGCCACATCCCGTTGCGTCGCCAGTGCCGTGACACGCGGTGGCAGCGTAGCGCGGTGGTACGACCGTCGCCAGCGACCCAAGGCCCGCGCCGCCGTCGCGTACGCGGCCGCGTGACGCCGAGATCGGGGACAGATCTGCGGAATAGCCCGCGGGGTGCAGCGGGTTTCCTCGGCATCCGCGCCCGGACCAGGGCTACGACGCCACCGGGCCCACGCGTGTTGCCGATGGGGGTTCATTGTGTCTGAACGAGGATCGAACGTGCTCAGCCGACGGCTGTTCCTGCGGCGGACCGGACGCTTCGGCGTGGCGGTCGGCGTGCTGGGCGCGGGAGGCCTGCTGTCAGCGTGCGGTGACGGCGGCGGCGCGACGGGCGGCGGCGCGACGGCCGCCGCGGCGCCATCGGCCGCTGCCACACCGAGTGAGACGGCGGCGGCCTCGGCGCAGGGAGAGGGGACCGCGATCGTCGGCGACGTCATCGACTTCGCGCTCACGTCCGACGAGTGGGAGGGCGCGTTCGGCTTCGTGGACTTCCGGCTGCACCGCGGTCACGTCGACGGCAACGACGTCTACGTGATCCACACCGACACGTCCGATGAGCAGTTCGGACGTGAGCTCGGGATGCTGGTGGTCCCGAAGCTGGCCGGCCTGGCCGGCACCGACCTCGTCGGCAGGGCCGTGCTGGTCGAGGGCGGGGTCGACGAGCAGGGCATGGTCTTCTCGTCCGAGCCCGGCCGGGACGACTACACGCCGGCATGCCAGGTCCAGCGGGTCACGTTCACAGGCGAGTCCACGCTGCTGACCTCTGTCGCAGATGTCGACGCCGCGATCGAGGCCGGCACCGTGACCACCGAGGAGACAGACATCGTCGCCAACATGCCGTTCGTCGCGTGGTCGGACGGCGCGCTGCCGGTGGACGACGAACGCACCGCCTACCTGGGGCCCGGCCAGCTGCTGTCCGAGCCTGACACCGACGCAATGACCGTGCGCTTCAAGCTCCACGAGTGCTACCCGAACGTGCGCTACATCGTGACCGACGTCGAGCTGGCGCCGATGGCCGACGGCATGGCGGTTGCACACTCGCCCGCGTTCGCAGGGGTGTCCGACGCGGGTGCGACCGGTCGGACCAACGTCTTCTCGAACGGCGTCGACGGCCCGGGGCCGATGGGGTTCCAGCCGTCCGTCTTCGACACCCAGGCGGGTGATCCCGAGTGGAGCCCGTACTGGGACCATTTGACGTACGCATGGGCCGACGGTGTCGACCCGCGGGTGCTCACGACCGAGGACGAGGTCCACGAGGCGCGCGACGCCGGCGACCTCGAGGAGTTCCCGGGAACACCCGACACGAACGGTCAGACGTTCGTGGTCAACTGCCCGGTGCCGGTGCTCGCACCGAACACGTTCTCGGCCTGACCTTCCACCCGTCGGGCGTGGCGCGGGAGCGTAGGGAGCGTGTGCGGCCGTCGCCGCCCCGCGGTGCACCGCCGGCTCCCCACGGCGGGCGGGCGTTGACGCAGTAGCGTTGCAGCACTGCGCGACGACCAAAGGACACCCCAAGTGCCGCTGTTCGACGCGGGCAGGCGCGGCGACGCGGACCGGGAGCAGGTGCACGACCGGCTGCTCACCGTGCCGAACGCCATCACGGCCGTGCGCCTGGCAGGCCTGCCACTGTTCTCCTGGCTGGTGCTGGGGCCACGGCGGTACGGTCTGGCTTTCGTCGTGCTGGTCGTGATCGCCGCGACCGATTGGATCGACGGTTACGTCGCCCGCCGGTTCGACCAGGTCAGCCGGATCGGCAAGCTGGTCGATCCCCTCGTCGACCGCCTGCTGCTCGCGACGGCGTCGGTCACGTTGCTGGTCGCCGGGCTGTTCCCATGGCCGCTGCTGGTGCTGATCGTGCTGCGCGACGTGCTGCTTCTCGGCGCCAGCCTCATCTGGTTCGGCGGCGTTCCCCCGATCCCGGTCAGCAACCTCGGCAAGCTCGCCACCGCGCTGTTGATGATCGGGATCCCGGGATTCCTGCTCGCTGGCATCGACTGGGGCGGCGCGGCCGTCGTCACCGTCGTCGCCTGGCTGTGCACCTCCGCCGGCATCATCGCCTACTACGTGGCCGGCGCTCGGTATGGCCGCGCCGCGCTGGCCATCCGCAGAGCACGCGCTGACTGAAGCCACCACCGACGTCGACGTTGCTGGTCGACACCGCAGCCAACATCAGTCGTACGCTGCACATCAACCTCTACCAGACGGTCACCGAGCGGGTAGCATCAGCGCTCTCACGAGTCAGACGCAGGAGGCGGAGTGAATCCCGACGATCTCAGATACACGCAGGAGCATGAGTGGGCCCGCGTCGATGGCCGCCGTCTCACGGTTGGCGTCACCGACTACGCCCAGGATGCCCTCGGTGATGTCGTCTACATCGATCTGCCCGCCAACGGCACGCGCGTCGAGCGCGGACAGCCTTTCGGTGAGGTGGAGTCGACCAAGAGCGTGTCGGATCTGTACGCGCCGGTCAGCGGCACGATCGTCGAGCGCAATGAGACGCTGGAGTCGCAGCCCGAGCTGGTCAACTCCGACCCGTACGGTGAGGGCTGGATGGTCGTCATCGAGGCGGCCGAGGGCGAGGTGGCCGACGGGATGATGTCCGCGGCCGAGTACGACAAACTCATCGAAGCATCGTGATGGACCAGATGTACTGCACACACTGCGGCCACCAGAACCCCGAGGACGCCAACTACTGTGCGAACTGCGGGCGGCCGCTCGCGGATGTGGGCGACCACACGACCGGCATGATGCGCCCGGAGGACGTCCCGGACCGGGTCGACGCGGGCGACGTCGGCGAGGACGCCCAGGCGCTGCTCAGCGAACTCGACCCGTCCACGGCGCTGCTGGTAGTCGTTCGCGGACCGAACCAGGGCGCACGGTTCCTCCTCGACCGCGACACGGTCACGGTCGGGCGCCACCCCGAGAGCAGCATCTTCTTGGACGACATCACGGTCTCCCGGCGCCACGCGGAGTTCCGACGCGAGGAGGGGCGGTTCTGGATTCATGACGTCGGCAGCCTGAACGGCACGTACGTCGGCGGACGGCGCGCCGAGGATCAACTGATCGCCACCGGTGACGAGATCCAGATCGGGAAGTTCAAACTTCTCGCGTTCGTCGCTGAGCGATCCTCGTAGATCTCGTCGCGAGCCAACCAGTGGCGGCAGCCGGATTCACGATCGGAGAGGTCCTCAACCAGTTGAAGGAGGACTTCGAGGACATCACGATCAGTAAGATTCGATTCCTCGAGAGCGAGGGACTGGTATTCCCCGATCGCACGGACTCGGGCTACCGGAAGTTCTCCGCCGACGACGTCAACCGCCTGCGGTTCATCCTCACCGCGCAGCGCGACCACTACCTGCCGCTGAAGGTCATCCGCGAACAGCTCGAGCGGCTCGACGCCGGCGAGATCCCGACGACAATGGCGCCGGAGGGCAACGCCGCCGGAGGCGTCGTGGGGCAGCCGTTGCGTGTCGCCGATGTCGCACGCGCGCTCGAGGCCGCGATGTCGACCGATTCCGAGCGTCTCCTCGAGCCGGACACCGGTGGGATAACCCTCAGCGTCGACGAGCTGTCGGACGCAACTGGCATGTCCGCAACGCAGGTTCGCAGCCTCCGCGAGTACGGCCTCATCGGACGCGGTGCCGACGCAACGAGCTTCGGCGCGGACGACCTGCTGGTCGCACGTGCGGCACGTGAGCTGCTGCGCATGGGCCTGGAGCCACGCCATCTGCGCATGTACCTGCAGTTCGTGGACCGCGAGGTGGCGCTGTTCGAGCAGGTGGTCACGCCCCTGTTGCGCCAGCGCAACCCGGATGCTCGGCGCCGCGCCACCGAGCAGCTCGAGGAGCTGACGGTGCTGACCCGTCGTTTGAAGCGTGCGTTGCTCGCGTCTGCGCTGCGCGAGTCGTTGCACGGCGGCTGATGACCGACGCCGTGTCCCGCTGCCGTCGGGTGATCGTTGTCGCGGTGGCGCTGCTTGCCGCCATGCAGGCGGCCGGGAACGCACACGCGCAGGCGCCAGACGCTGCCGAGGTGGCCCGCGAGGTCACCGCCGCCGGTGCTGTGCTGTGGGATCCGCTGGACGACCGCCCGCTGTGGTCCCGCGACGCCGAGGCGCCTCGCCGTATGGCGTCGACCACCAAGATCATGACGGCGCTGCTCGCGCTGGAGGCCGGCACCATCGACGACGTCGTGACGGTGTCAGCGACGGCCGACGCCGCCGACGCCGAAGCGGGCGCGGCCACACTCGACCTCCGGGCCGATGAGCAGATCCCGATGCGTAGCCTGCTGAGCGGCCTGCTGATGCGCAGCGGCAACGACGCCGCGGCCGCGGTCGCCGAACACGTCGCAGGCAGCCAGAGCGCGTTCGTGGACCTTATGAACGACCGCGCGCGGCAACTGGGCCTTGCGGAGACCCACTTCCGCGACGTGTCGGGGCTGACCGATTCGGCCGAGCATCACGCGAGCCCAGCCGACCTCGCGCGCCTGGCGGAGGTGGCCATGCGCCGGCCGGCGTTCGCGGCCATGGCCGGACGGTTCCGCGCCCACGTGCCGGGCCTGGGCAGGCTGACCAGCCGGAACCTTCTGCTCGACAGCTACCCCGGGGCGACCGGAGTGAAGACCGGCTACACGGCGCTGGCCGGGCTGTGCCTCGTCGCCAGCGCGACCCGCGACGGGCGGACGCTGTACACCGCGGTGCTGGGCAGCGACGACCACTTCGCGGACACCGCGGCGCTTCTGAACCACGGGTTCGACGCCTTCGACGTCGTGAGTGCTGCGGATGTCGAGCCGGGCGTGTACCGCACCGCCGGCGGTGCAGTCGACCTGCGGATCGTCGACACGACGAAGCGCACCGTGCCGGTCGACGGCACCGTGCGGGTGCGGGCGTGGCTTGCGCCGAACCCGCCGGCACGCATCGATCGCGGGACACCGCTGGGGCGCGCCGAGCTGGTCGTCGACGGCGACATCGTCGACACCGCCCGGATCGAAGCGGGAGCAGCGCTCGAAGGGGATGATCAGGTGCTGCCGGCAACAGCGGTCGGCAACGCGGTCGAGGACGCGGTCCGGTCATTCGTGCGATCGTCACCCCGTCGCAGCCGGGTCCGACCGGGCGGTTGACGCATTGTGGGTCAGGGCGCGCGACCATAAACTTCGCGGAGCCTGGTCCCGCGAAAACACGTAGCGGACCTACGGTCAAGAACCGAGCGATCACGGCCGGGTGTGAGGATGCGCATGTTGATCGAGCTGGAGCTGGTCGGCGTTCGGGTCGAATTGCCGCACAACCAGCCGATCGTGCTCCTCAAAGAGCAGACGGGCTTCCGGTTCCTGCCGATCTGGATCGGCGCGCCCGAAGCCACGTCGATCGCGTTCGCGCTCCAGGGGGTGGCGATGCCCCGGCCACTGACGCACGATCTGCTGCGCAACGTGCTCGACGACCTGTCGGTCGGGGTCGAGCGGATCGTCGTCACCGAACTCCGTGAAGGCACGTTCTACGCCGAGATCGAACTGCTGCACGACGGCTCGACGGTCAAGGTGTCGTCGCGGCCATCCGACGCCATTGCGTTGGCAGTGCGCGCGGCTGTGCCCATCTTCGCCGAGGAGGCCGTGCTGGCCGAAGCGGGGATCGAGATCGAGGACGAGGACGAGCAGGAAGTCGAGCGCTTCAAGCAGTTCATCGACTCGGTGAGTCCCGAGGACTTCCGCACCTGAGGTGCGCGCAGCGCGCTTCGGAACATCCGACCCACCCCGAGCCGGCACCGACCGTGGCGCAACGGGCGCCAGGCATTGACGGGACGCCGCGCTTTCCGGTATCGTGCTCGGGCTTGACGTAACTACGCTGATGTGAATCGGCGGACCGCTGACGAGGGATGGTGGCATGGACGTCGACTCCACTGTGGTTCGGACGGGATGAGCGCGGCGCGATCAGCTCGTGTTCCCCGTGACATCCCGCTACCTGGACTGGGCGAAGGCCGTCGCGGCTACCGCGGCCCCGCGGTGTGTCGGGTCGTCGGCATCACCTACCGGCAGCTTGACTACTGGGCGACGACCGGACTGGTCGAACCCGGTGTGCGTGACGCCGAAGGATCGGGCTCACAGCGGCTGTATTCGTTCGAGGACATCGTCACGTTGAAGGTGATCAAGCAGCTGCTCGACGTGGGCGTCAGTCTCCAGCGCATCCGCAAGGCGATCGACTACGTCCGCGATCGCGGTCTGTCGCTGCGCAACCTGACGCTGGCCAGCGATGGCGAGACGGTCTACGCGGCCACCGACAGCCGGGACGTCGTCGATCTGCTGCGTCGTGGGCAGGGGGTCTTTGCGATCGCGGTCGATCCGCTCTACGACGAGATGGAGGCCGAAGTGACGGCGTTGCCTGCCGAGTCGGCCGTTCCGGTCGACGCCAGCGGCGTCGACGATGACCTGGCAGAGGCTCCCATTGCGCACGGCGAAGGATCCTGAGCGGGACTGTTCTACTCTTGTCTTGGGTTCGCGCGGGAGTTGACCCGCGCCTGAGGCGTCAGAGGAACAGTGGCCGACTACGCACCGCATACCGCCGAAGACATCTCCTCCATGCTCGACCTGCTCGGGCACGACCAGCTTGACGATCTGTTCGCGCACATCCCCGCGCATCTGCGTATCGCTCGGCCCCTCGACCTGCCACCGGGACGTAGCGAGGACGAAACGCTTGCCGACAGCGCCCGGCTTGCCGCTGCCAACCGCACCGACCTGGTGTGTTTCGCCGGCGGCGGGGCCTACGACCACTACGTGCCGGCCGTCGTCGACGCCGTGCTGCAGCGCGGCGAGCTGCTGACCTCCTACACGCCGTACCAGCCGGAGGTCAGTCAGGGGATCCTGCAGATCCTCTTCGAGTTCCAGACGATGGTCTGTGAACTGACCGGGCTGCCGGTCGCGAACGCCAGCCTGTACGACGGCGCGAGCGCCGTCGCCGAGGCGGCCGCCATGGCCTGCGCGGCGACCAGGCGATCGCGGCTGCTGGTCTCCGACGGCGTCGACGCGCCCACCCGAACGGTGCTGGGCACGTATGCGCATCCGCTCCGTCGTCCGCTCGACCCGCTCGCTGTCGTCGCCGACGGCCGGACCGTCGTGCGCGACATCCCAGGAGATGTCGCCGCGGTCGTCGTCGCGCAGCCCAACTGCTTCGGCATCGTCGAGGACCTCCGCGCGCACGCCGAGGCCGCGCACGCTGCCGGCGCGTTGCTGATCGTCAAGCTCGAACCGACCGCGGTGGGCCTGTTGGCCACCCCTGGATCGTTGGGCGCCGACATCGTCGTGGGCGACGGGCAGCCGCTGGGCCAGGGCCTGAACTTCGGTGGCCCGACGGTGGGCTTCCTCGCGTGTGCCGCGGGCTACGAGCGCCGCCTGCCTGGTCGCGTCGTCGGTCGTACGGTCGACGTCGATGGCCGGCGCGGGTATGTCATGACCCTGCGGACCCGCGAGCAGGACATCCGGCGGGAGCGCGCGACGAGCAACATCTGCACCAACCAGACCCTGAGCGCGGTCGCGGCCACCGTCTACATGGCGTGGCTCGGGCCGCAGGGACTGCGCGAGCTGGCGCTGGGCTGCCTCCGCCGCGCCCGAGCGGCCGCCGAGCAGTTGACTGCGCTCGACGGTGTGGACCTCGCGTTCGGGGGGCCGTTCCTCAAGGAGTTCGCGTTGCGTCTGCGCGACGTCGACCCGGCAGCGATCATCGACGGGCTGTGCGACGAGGGGTATCTGGTCGGTCCGCTCGTCGACGACCCCCGCGGTGCCGGCGGCCCACTCGTCATGGTCGCGGCCAGTGAACGCCGCACGTCGGCGGACATCGCAGGCCTTGCCGGCGCGCTGCAGCGGCAGTTGAAGGATCAACGATGACGGTCATGGGTGCCCGGAACCAGACGGAGCCGACGCTGTTCGAGCGGTCGCGGCCGGGTCGGCGATCCAGCGAGCTGCCGGTGACCGACGTGCCCGACGTCGATGTCGATGTCGTACTCGATGGGGTCGAGCTGGCCGAGCGGGCCCCGCTGCTGCCCGAGATTGCGGAGCTGGACCTCGTCCGCCACTTCACCCGGATGGCCCAACGCAACCATGGCATCGACGTCGGCTTCTACCCGTTGGGTTCATGCTCGATGAAGTACAACCCACGTGTGGCCGAGCGGGTCGCCGCTCTGCCAGGGTTTCGCGACGCGCACCCGTGGGCGCCGCCGGCGGCGGTCCAGGGCACGCTTCGCGCGCTGTGGGAGCTCGAGCAGTGGCTGACCGAGCTCACCGGCCTGCACGCCGCGACGCTGCAACCGGCCGCAGGCGCCCAGGGCGAACTGGTGGGACTGCTGATGATCCGCGCCTACCACGAGCACCGCCACGACGACCGTGACGTGATCATCGTGCCGGACTCGGCGCACGGCACCAATCCCGCCAGCGCAACCACCGCCGGATTCGAGGCCGTGACCGTACCGTCCGGGCCGGACGGGCTCGTCGACGTCGGGGCATTGGAGGCCCTCGTCAACGAGCGGACCGCGGGCCTGATGCTGACCAATCCCAACACCCTCGGGCTGTTCGAGGTCGAGATCGAACGGATCGCGGCCGCGATCCACGACGTCGGCGGGCTGCTGTACTACGACGGCGCCAACTTCAACGCGATTGCCGGCCGGGTACGGCCGGGCGACATGGGGTTCGATGTCGTGCACCTCAACGTACACAAGACCTTCGCCACGCCCCACGGCGGCGGCGGTCCTGGCGCGGGACCGGTCGTCGTGAGCGAGGAGCTGACGCCGTACCTGCCAGCCCCGGTGATCGTCGCCGACGGCGAACCACCGTCCGGCTACCGCTTCGACTGGGATCGGCCGCTGTCCATCGGCCGGGTACACGGGTTTCACGGCAACGTCGGCGTGCTTCTGCGCGCCCTGTCGTACCTGCAACGACACGGCAGTGACGGCCTGGCGTCGATGAGCGCGAAAGCCGTGTTGAATGCGAACTACCTGGCGCGGCGGACCGGTGAGGCGCTGCCATTGGCATACCCCCAGCACCCGCCGATGCACGAGTTCGTGTTGTGCGGCACCGCGGTACGAGAGCACGGGGTCAGAGTGCTCGACGTGTGCAAGCGTCTGATCGACCTGGGCTATCACCCGCCAACCAACTACTTCCCGCTCATCGTCGACGAGGCGTTGATGATCGAGCCGACCGAGACCGAGGCGCCCGAGACGCTCGACGGCTTCGCGGCCGCACTCGCGCAGGCGGTGGGGGAGGCCGCGCAGGATCCAGACATCCTGCACGACGCGCCGCGCTCGACGCCGGTCCGCCGGCTCGACGAGGCGTCCGCCGCACGCCGACCGGTGCTGCGGTGGACCCCGGAGACCGACGACTAGACCGGGCCGTGCCCGAGGGACACACCATCCACCGCTATGCGCGGCTGCACCGAGAGCTGTTCGCCGGTGAGCGGGTTGCGGCATGGTCGCCGCAGGGCCGGTTCGCCGCGGGCGCAGCGATGTTGGACGGCACGACGCTGCACGGCGTGGACGCCCATGGCAAGCACCTGTTCTACCGCTTCGGTGCGAACGGACGGCCCGAAGGGGAGGCCGGCGCCCTGGCGCTGCACGTCCATCTCGGGCTGTTCGGCAAGTTCCGTCAGTACGGTGCGGACCCACGCTCGCCGACCGCCGGCACCCGGCTGGTGCTGTCCACCGAGGACGCGGAGATCCAGCTCGCGGGTCCGACGGCGTGCGAGCTGATCGATCCCGGCACGGAGGCCGAACTGCGTGGCCGGCTTGGACCGGATCCGCTCCGCGGCGACGATCCCGCACCCGCCTTCGCGGCGCTGCGCCGCCGCCGCGCGGCCATCGGCCAGGCGCTCCTGGACCAGCGCGTCATCGCGGGGGTCGGCAACGTCTACCGGGCCGAGCTGCTGTTCCTGCTCGGTGTGCACCCCGACCGACCGGCCTGTGAGATCGACCGCGCGGCGTTCGACGACCTGTGGCACCTGCTGCGCCGCCTGCTCGCCGCCGGTGAGCGCCGTGGGCGGATCATCACGATCATCCCGCAGGACCGCTCTCGACCGCCGTCGCGCCTGCGCAGCGACGAGCGGTTGTACGTGTACAGGCGGACCGGGCAGCCGTGTCGCCGCTGCGGTACGCCGATCCGGTCCTGGGAGCTGGGCGGGCGGCCGGTCTTCGCCTGCCCCCGGTGTCAGCCGATCTGACCACGCGGCGGCGGCGTGGTCGGTGCGGCACCGGCGATGGGCAGCCGCACGACGAATGTCGTGCCGTGGCCGGGCGTCGAGTCAACGGTCAGCGAACCGCCGTGATGGTCGACGACCACCGACCGCGCGAGCGACAGGCCCTGCCCGCTGCCCCTGCCGACCTCCTTGGTGGTGAAGAACTGCTCGAAGATCCGATGGCGGATGTCGTCGGGGATGCCGGAACCGTTGTCGGACACCTCGATCACCACCGCGCTCGGGCCGGCGCGCGTGCTGATGCGGATGCGTCCGCAGCCGCGCGATTCCGCGAAGCGATCGGCGATGGCGTGTGCGGCGTTGACGATGAGGTTGACCAGCACCTGCGTCAGTTCGCCGAGATGGCACACGACGGGTGGCAGTTCACCCAGGTCCAGCTCGACGTCGGCGACGTGCTTGTATTCGCTGCGGGTGACGACGACCGTGCTCTCGATGGCGCCGTTGATGTCCGCCGGCCGCTGCTCGGTCTGGCCTGGACGTCCGACGACCTTCATGGCGCGGACGATGGCAGCGACCCGCTCCACCCCCTCGAGGGTCTCCTCGACCGCGGACGGGACCTCGCCGGTGAGGAACTCGACATCAGCCTGGCGCTCCGCGGCCTCGGCGATCTCCACGCGCTCCTGTCGGGACATCTCACGGTCGCTGAACAGGCAGGCCCGGTAGGCCGTCACGAGCTCGATGGTCGCGGTGAACGCGTCGCGCAGGAAGCGGACGTTGTCGCCGATGAACTGGATGGGCGTGTTGATCTCGTGCGCGATCCCACCGGCGAGACGTCCGATGGCCTCCAGGCGCTGGGCGTGGCGCAGCTCGTCTTCGAGTCGGCGCTCGTCAGTGGTGTTTCGCAGGATGACCAGCGCGCTCCTGTCCTCGCCGGGGATGATGCGGGCTTCGACGTGGTAGTCGCCCATTTCGTGGCCCGCCACGTACGCGAACCCCACGGCGGCGCCGCCGTCGATGGCGGTGCACATGTGCCGCCGCACCTCGGCGAGCAGCTCGTCGTCGACGACGTCGTCGCCATTGCTCGCAGGCTTGACCGCGAGCACGCGACCGTCGCGGTCGATCCACAGCAACTGGTCGGGGATCCCACGCAGCAGCTGCTGGGCGTCGAGCGGGCCACCGTCCGCCTGCGGCGCGGAGCGTTCGCGGTCTGGGCTCACGCCGGGGGATCCGCGTCGGGGCCTGCCCGCACGGCGATCGGCTGCTCGATCGCGGTGTGGCCGGCCCAGTTGCGAACGCTGTTGACGATCCGACCGGTCAGCTGCTGACCGCGGGAGACGAGCAGTGTGCCGTTGACCGTGACGAGGTCGCGTGCGAGCACCTGACCGGGTTCGAGGTCCGCAAGCTGGACATAGCGGGTCTCGTGGTGCAGGTCGGCCAGCGACGTCCGCAGCGCCTCGAGCACGTCAGGGTCGTGCAGGCCCGTCTCGGCGCACAACCGTTGGAGCGCGGCCGTCACCGACATCCCGCGGGCCTCCAACGCGTCGTAGTCGGTGACCGCCCGCAGCATGCGGGCGCCGAGCGGAATCGCGTCTCCGCCGGCGTCGGGCTCCACCGGGCCGCGACCGTCGTAGCGCTGACACTGCCACCGGATGATGCGCCTGACCGCGTCGAGGCGCGGGATGTCGGCGATCAACGCGACGGAGCGCGCCGGCAGCGCAGCGACTGCCTCCGCCTGGCGGGTCGTCAGCTCCTGACCGCGGTGCAGGCGCTCGTTCACGCCGGGCGGGAGCTCGACGGCAGCGATGTGTGTCAGCATCGCGGCGACTTCGACGGCCCACTGATCCTCGACGTCGAGCACCGCACCCAGCAGCGTCACCCTTCTGGCGATACGTGTCGCGCGTGCGAACGCCATCGGGTTGGCCATCGCGAGCGTCTCGACCAACGCCATCACGCTGCTGCGCAGCGTCCGCTCGAGCAATTCGCGCTCCGCCGTGACCAGTGCGTGCTGGCGCACCGCGTCGTCGAGGCACGCGGCGAACGCCTCGGGTGAGATCGGCTTGGACAGGAACCGGAAGATCTGACCCTCGTTGACCGCCGCGACCGCGGTGTCGACCTCGGCGTAGCCGGTGAGCAGCACCCGGGTGACGTCGGGCGCGCGTTCCCGCACGCCACGAAGGAACGACGCCCCGTTCATCACCGGCATCCGCATGTCGGAGACGACCACGGACAGGTCGTCGATGTCCGCGAGGCGTGCCAGTGCGTCCACCGGATCATCTGACGTCTCGACGCGGAACCTCGAGCTCAGCTGCCGGCGCATCGACGTCAGCAGTGCCGGCTCGTCGTCGACGAGCATGATCCGCGGTCGGGTGACGGCGGAGTCTCGTGCCGTCACCGGCTCGGTCGTCGGGAGCGTCACGGGCACTGCACCTCCTCGGCCGCGGCACCCCGCACGGCGCCGGCGGTCCAGCGCTCGAGGACGTCCGGTGGCACCGCTTCCGCGAGTTCGATGTCGATGGCCGCTGGAGCACTCCGATCGCCCGGATCTCCTGCTCGGCGGTTGTGCGTGTGCACCAGCAGATGCGAGATGCGAACGGCCGACGTCGCGCCAGGCTCGGCGTGGCCGAGGCGGCCGAGGGGCTCGTGGTGCCGCCGGACCGCGGCGACGATCGCCGGCGGCAGACCCCACAGGGTCAGGAGATAGGCGCCCACGTCAGCATGGGTGAAACCGAACCGCGCCCGCTCGACGTCGTGCAGGCTGCGCCCGGACTCGACGGCTTCTTCGAGCACTGGCGCGTAGCCGCCGGGATCGCAACTGGCGTGGACAAGCTGGCCGACGTCCTGCAGCATCGCGGCGGCCGCTGCGTGCTCCCGTGCGATGGGGTCGTACAGCTGCGAGCGCACGAGCTGCGCGCACGCCTGGCCGTGGGCGGACAGGGCGTCGATCGACAGGCTCGCGATCCGCGGATCCAAGGGGAAGGCCCGAAAGACCTCCACCGACACGACCAGCATGCGCACCGTTTCCATGCCGATGTACACGATCGCCTCGCGGATGCTGCTCACGGCGCGTGGCAGGCCCATGAATGCCGAGTTGACGAGTTGGAGCACCTTCGCCGACATGCCTGCGTCGCCCGCCACGATCAGCGCGACGTCGTCCACGGTCCCATCCGGGTCGGCGAGCGCCTGCTGCAGGCGGGACCACAGATTGGGCGACGTAGGCAGGCCGCCCAGCCCGCCGATGAGTGCCCGGACCTCTTCGCGCTCGAGCATCTCACGCAGGGTGCCGGCTCGCTCCAGCATGCCGACGATGCGCTCGGGCTCGCACGGTTTGGTCAGCCATTGGTGGGCGACGGCGGTGCTACGCGCCAGATGGACGTCGTCGATCTCGCCCGACAGCATCACGCGGACCGCGGCGGGGTGGTCGTCCCGGACACGTTCGAGCAGGCCGACCCCGTCCATGTCGGGCATCCGGAAGTCGGACACGACCACGTCGACGTCGCGCGTGTGGAGCAGCGCCATGGCGGCCGCGCCGCTGCTGGCGGTGTGCACCCTCCAGCGATCGTCGCGCAGGAGTCGGCGGAGCGCTCGCAGCACCCGCGGTTCGTCGTCGACGAACAGCACGGTCTGCGCAGCGTCGGGGTCGCTGGACATCTCACAAGCACCGTCGGCGCGGTCGTCGACGCCTTTCGCGGTGGCCGACGACGTGGCCGGGGTAGATGGTGGGCAGGGGCCTGTCGTCGAGCAGTCCCGGAGACCCCGTGCTGATGGTGGCAGTCGTCGCAGCGGCCGTCCTGATCGCCGCCTGGCTTCTCGCGCTGCGCGCCCAGCTGCGGCGCGACCGTTCCGGCGGGGTCGAGTGGGACGGCGCCGCTGGCCGTCCGCGGTTGTGGACGTCCGGTGCACGGTGCCGGCGGTGCGACGGCGCGGGGGTCGTCGAGGAGCGGGCCGGCCGGGTGTCGTTCAGCTGTCTTCGGTGCGGCCGCCAGCAGGACCGGCAGACCCGCGGATGATCTTGCCGCCCACCGGTTGCGTGCGTGCCGGTCAGGACCTACGGTAGCGTAGGTTACGCTACCGTAGGTCGTCAGGAGTCCTCCCGTGCCCGACTATGTGCCGACGTACGATCAGCCGCGCCTGCTCGCCGAGCTCGAGCCGGAGGCCGAACGCCTGATGCACCGCCATACGGCGATGGCTCAGGAGTGGTTCCCACATGACTACATCCCGTACAGCATGGGGCGCGACTTCGACAAGGAGCCGTGGACGCCGGACCAGCCGCGCCTTGACGGTGTCGCCCAAACGGCGTTCTTCGTCAACCTGCTGACCGAGGACAACCTGCCCAGCTACCACCGCGAGATCTATCGGATGTTCGCGCAGACCGACAGCGCGTGGCGCAACTGGGTGCACCGCTGGACCGCCGAGGAGGGTCGGCACTCGATCGTCCTACGTGACTATCTGATCGTCACCCGCAACATCGACCCGATCGCGCTGGAACGCGGCCGTATGCAGGTGATGGAAGACGGTTACGAGACGGACAACAAAGACGCGTTGCGCGGCATGGCCTATGTGGCGTTCCAGGAACTCGCGACCCGGATCTCGCACCGCAACACCGGCCGGTACTCGGCCGACCCCGTCGCCGACCGCATCATGGCGCGGATCTCAGCGGACGAGAACCTGCACATGATCTTCTACCGCGACATCCTCACAGCGGCCATGGAGATCCGTCCGAACGACGTCGTCAAGGCCGTCAAGGCCGAGATCGTCGACTTCGAGATGCCCGGTGCGGTCATGAACAACTTCCGGCGGATGTCGTTGCAGATCGCCGACGCCGGGATCTACGACCTGCGTGTGCATCACGACGACATCGTGTGGCCGCTGGTTCGTCATCTCGGCATCTTCACGGCCACCGGGCTCGACGCCGAGGGCGAACAGGCACGCGAGGAGCTGCGGGTGTTCCTCGACGGCCTGGACGCGCAGGCCTCGCGGTACGAGGACAAGCGCGCGCAGCGCCGGCAGCGTGGCACCGACCTCGAGACCGCCACCCCCTGACGAGCGCTGCGGCGTCAGTCGGTGACGGTGACTTCGTGCCGCAACGGCAAGGTCGTCGGATCCGTCGGCAGTCGCTGCAGGCCCTGATAGAGCAGCGCCGTCAGGTACATCGCCACACGCTCCTTCGACGGTTGCCGTACCTCGGCCCACCAGCCACCGACGTGCACGACCATCCCGACCAGGGCATGGGCGTAGAGCGGCGCGGCTTCGAGGTCGACGCCCGACCGTGTGAAGAAACCGCGGAGGATCTGCTCGGCCTTCGTCGCGACGTCACCGAGCAGGCCCGCCATGCCACCGGCGCCGAGCCCGGCCGGCGTGTCCCGGGTCAGCACGCGAAACCCCGCAGGGTCCGCTTCGATGTAGTCCAGGAACGCGAGCGCGCTGGCGTAGATCTGCTCACGCGCACCGATGTCGGGCCCCAGACGCGACGTGATCATCTCGAGCAGCCGCGCGCTCTCGCGGTCCACGATGACGGCGTAGATGCCCTCCTTGCCGCCGAAGTGCTCGTAGACGACCGGCTTGGAGACCGAGGCCCTGGAGGCGATCTCCTCGACGCTGGTGCCGTCATACCCGAGTTCGGCGAACACGGCCTTGGCGACGTCGACCAGCTGGCTGCGTCGCTGGCTGGCTGTCATCCGCCGCTCGCTCATGGATCGACCCTAGCAGCGCCGCGGCACCGCGCTGACCCCGCCGCCGGCTACGCGGGCACCGGCTGATAGCCGAACTCGGCTGCCATTGCCCACATCCGAGCGGTCAGTTCGCCGGCGGGCAGCGACGACCCGACGATCGACTCGTCACGACGGCGGGCGTTGTAGCGGTGTGGCACGACTGCCAGACGGGCTTCGGCTTCACGGTCGTCCAGCCGCCCGCCGACCAGCGACGCCAGCTGCGCCAGCAGCGCCGGCGTCGCGTCCTCCAGCCGGTAGCGCACATACGGCCGGGCGCCGTCGGCGTGGCGCGCCACTTCGGCGTTCCACGTCACCCAGTAGGCGATGCACCGCGACAGCTCGTCGGGCTGGTCGAGCACCTCCGGATGGTGCACGCCGATGAAGTCCAGGTAGGGCGACGGTGCGGTCAGCATGCGGATGCCGACCAATGACCGCAGCACATCGACGGGGTCGCGCACCTGATGGAAGATGACGGCGTGATCGGGCAGATCGTCGAGGAACGGCACAGACAGCCACGACGAGTCGCCCTGCGCCATACCGAAGTCGGGCACGTGCCGGTAGGGATCGAACACCGCTTCGTGCCCGCACGGATGCCCCAGCGCCGTGAACGCCTGGCTGGCGTACCCCGTGCCCGACCGGCCCGCGCCACACACGACGAAGGGCACGAGCCGGGCGTCGAGGTCTTCCCGGAGGCGCTGGGCGACCTGCGGCATGCCGTAGCGGTCGGCGATCGCCGCCAGCTGCCGGCCAAGCACGGGCTCGAGCAGGTCGACGGCCGGCACGAGGTCGGCGATCAGCTCGTCGTCGCGAGCGACAAACGCCGCCGCGAGGCCGTCCCTGACGACCCGCGGATCACGGCCGCCGGCGGCCAGGTACTGGCGACAGATGGCCGTCGTGCGCTGCGGCGGCAGCTGTCGTGCGACGGCGGCGAAACAGGTACCGCTCGGGTCTGCAAGCGTGGCCTCGGCCAGCATGCGATCGACGGCGGGATCGTCGGCAGCAGCGACGCTACGTACCAGCGCGGGCCATCCCATGAACCGGTCCGGGTCGCGAGTGAGCTCCTCGATCGCCTGGTCGAAGGCCGCCGCGGTCTGGCCCACGTCGACCAATGTGTGCATCTCCTCGGCCGCCAGGTAGCTGCGGTGCGTGGACGACTCGACCATCGGGATCGGCGACTCCGCGTCCTGCCGGTGCTGTCGGTGTGACAGCACGAGCTCGGGACGGTCAAGTCGCCGGGCGGCGGTTGCGTGCACGCCGCTGGCCAGCGGATCGGCCGGTACGAGCTCGAGGGCGCGGCCTGCGAGTTCGAGCGCCCCCTCGGGATCGCCGTTCAGGCGCAGGCGCGCACGCACCCCCAGCGCGTAGGCCCTCCAGGGCAGCGGCACCGCGTCGCCGGCGTCCACGACGTCGGCGAGCAGTTCGTCGGCGCGCTCCGCGTGCTCGTCGATCGCCAACAGCGAGCGCGCGTACTGGAATGCGGCCTCCCATCCGGGTGCGGCTTCGTAGGCGGCACGCGCGATCTCCAGGTTGCGGCCGCCCTTTCCGGTCGCTACGACATGACGCTGGGCGTAGCCCAGGTGTTCCAGCGCGAGGCCGTCGAGCCGCGCCGCAACCGGGTTGTCACCGTTGACCGGCAGCGGTCGCTCGTGCACCGCGCCGTGGTAGCGTGCGCGCGCCGGGTCGAAGATGCGCACCGCATGGTGGCTCGACTCCACCGACGCGGCATCGTCGAGGTTCTCGATTGGTACCGCGAACATCGCACCGCCGCCGCAGGTGCCGGCAAGACGGCGGCGTGCATAGGCCGGGTCGGCACACCGCAGGCGTTCGTCGGCGTCGATCTGCAGCACGAACCAGGCATCCGATGCCTGTTCGAGCACCTCGTTGCGTGCCCAGGCGAAGTCGGCACGCCAGGCCCGTTGCAGGACGTGCGCGCCGTGCTGTTCGGCGATGGCGATCGTGGCGTCCGTCGACCCGGTGTCGCACACCTCTATCCGGTCGACCAGACCGTCGAGCGAAGCCAGACATGCCGCCAGCAAGTGCTCTTCGTCGCGGACGATGAGCGTTGCCACCAAGAGGGGCCGCCCGTCGGGACCCGTGGGTCGCGGCAGGCTGTCGCGACAAGTGTCGTCGTGGGCGGCGAGCGCTCCGGCCGCCACCGCGACGGGCATCGGCACACGCGACAGAACGCAGTCGCCGAGCACGATGTGGTGGTTGGCGAGTGCGCGGAGCTGGGCGGGCGAGCCGAACGCACAGCACGGCCGGATGGCGGCGGCGGTCGCCGGCGGCAGATGCAGCCTGCGGGCGAGCCGTGCACGTGCGGCGACGTCGACCGGGACGTCGGCGTCGACGTGGTGGTCCGTCCCGGCGGCCACGGTCCACGGCACCGCGGTGCTGCCGGTCTTCTCCCAGGCACGCGCCAGCGCTCGCACCGTCCCGCGATCCAGCGTGACGTCGTCGTGCAGGAACAGCACGGGACCGGCGCCGGCGCCGGCGAGGGCCTCGTCCAGCGCCGCGGTTCCGACGCCGTGCCCCCTGCCGGGCACGTCGTGGTGCGCAGCGATGACGACGACGTCACCGCCGGGCGCGACGACACCTCGGGCCTGCCGCACGGCCAGGGCGGTTCTGTCTGCCGGGCCGTACGCACAAACGACGACGCGGCTCGGGCGCGGGGGTGCGTATGGGGACATGTGGCGGTTCGTCGGCGTGCCCGCGACGTTCTTTACCCGGCGCGAACACGTGAGCATCCGATCGCTTAACCGATCGCGCACCTGGACGACCAGCAGCTGCAGACCGCCTCATCGGCGGGCCGCGACACCAAGGATCGGGGCGCGGCGCAAGACTCGCGTACGTGACACGGAGGTTCACTGCATGCGCATCAACAACAACGTCATGGCGTTCAACGCCTATCGCAACCTGTCCAACACCAACGTGACGTTGGGCAAGTCGCTGGAGAAGCTGTCCAGCGGGTTCCGCATCAACCGCGCGGCGGACGACGCCGCAGGTCTGGCCCGGTCCGAGGGTCTGCGCCGCGAGATCAACGGCTCCAAGCAGGCCGTCCGCAATGCGCAGGACGGCATCAGCTTCGTGCAGACCGCAGAAGGTGCGCTCAACGAGGTCCACGCGATTCTGCAGCGCATGCGGACGCTGGCAATCTCGGCGGCCAACCACACGTCGGACGGCACGGCCGAGCAGGCTGAGATCGACGAACTGCTCGCCGAAGTGAGTTCGATCGGGTCGCGCACCGTGTTCAACGGCCAGACCGTCTTCGCCGACTACTCGGGAACCGGGGCCGGGCTGACGTTCCACATCGGCGCCGGCGCGTCCGACCAGCTGACCGTCACGCAGGACCTGGCGCTGGCCAGCGACAACGTCTTCGGTGTCGACCTGTCGGGCCTCGACGTCACTGCGTCGGCGACGGCGGCGCTGAGCACGCTGGACGCCGCGATCGCAGCGGTGTCGACGGGCCGCGCGAACCTGGGCGCCACCCAGAACCGGCTGGAGCACGCCATCGCGAACGTCTCGGTGGCGGTCGAGAACCTGTCCGCTGCGGAGTCCCGGATCAGGGACGCCGACATGGCGGAGGAGATGGTGACGTTCACACGGAACACCATCCTCCAGCAGGCCGGGACGGCGATGTTGGCCCAGGCCAACGCCGTACCGCAGTCGGTGCTGTCGCTGTTCTAGCAGCACGAGGCCGACGCCCGGGCGTGGCGGTGATCGACAGGGATCCCGCCACGCCCGGCGCCCGGCGCCCTTTCCACGATGACCCCAAAGGAGCCTCGCCATGACGTCGCTGTTCTCGGTGGGCGGTCTGGCGTCCGGGTTGGACACTGAGGGCATCGTTCGGCAGCTCATGCAGATCGAGCGCATCCCGGTGAACCAGATCCAGACCCGCCAGGCTGCGCTGCGACGCACCGACGGCGCCTGGTCCGGCGTCGTCACAGCGCTCTCGGGTGTCCGCAGTGCCCTCGGCGCGCTCGATCGCGCCGGGGACTACGACACCCATGTGGCGATCGCGTCGTCGAGCACCGCGGTCACGGCGACACGCACCGGCGCACCGACGACCGGCAACATCGCCTTCACGGTCACCCAGCTCGCGCAGTCATACCAGGGCACGCTGTCCGGATCGACGACGCTGCGCTCCGCCGACGACGCCGTTGGCGCGGGCACCCTGCGAATCCGACACGCCGACGAGGCGGACTTCGCCGAGATCGACACGACCGGCCTCACGCTCGGACAGGTTGCCGCGCAGATCAACGCCGCCACGAACTTGGATGTCAGCGCCAGCGTGCAGGCGACCAGCGGCGGAACCGTCCGGCTGCTGCTGACGTCACAGCGCAGCGGCCAGGACGGCGGGCTGGTGTTCGACCTCGCGTCGGCGCCGCCGGAGTTGAACAGCGCGACCGAGCTCTACGCCGCCCAGAACGCGACGCTGACCATGGGCAGTGGTGCGGGCGCGCTCGAGATCACGTCGGCGACCAACACCGTCACCGGTCTGATCGACGGTGTCACGCTCCAGCTGCAGCAGCCGACCGCGACGCCGGTGACGATCTCGATCTCCCGCGACCCGACGGTCACCGTCGAGCGGGTCCGTGCGCTCGTCGACGCGCTGAACGCAACGATCAGCGCACTGCGTACGCAGACCGGCTATGACACCGAGTCCGACAAGGCCGGTGCGTTGCAGGGCGACAGCACGGCGGTCGGTCTGCGCTTCGCGCTGTCGGGTGCGTTCACGGCGCTCGTCCCGAACGCCGCCGGGCTGAGTGCTGCGACTGCTGTCGGCATCACCGTGGGTCGCGACGGCCTGCTGACGCTCGACGAGGACACGCTGTCGAACGCGTTGGCCACGGACTTCGACGGCGTTGTCACCTTGCTGACGGCACCGTCGGCACCCGCGGAGGGCGAACCGGGCCCAGGGGTGCTCACCAGTCTCGACGCGGTACTTGACGGCTACGAGGGCGCCGCCGGGCAGATCGCCCTTACCCGCCAGGGCATCAGTGACCGGATCACGGCCAACGACGATCAGGTCGACCGCTACGAGGTCCGCCTGGAACTGCGCGAACGGCTGCTGCGGCAGAAGTTCGCCGGCCTGGAGTCGACGCTGGCGACCCTGCAGGCCCAAGGCTCGAACCTACTCGCACAGCTCGGGACGGCCACACGGTGACGTTCGCCGGCCGGCAACAGGTGCGCACCAGCGCGGACCACTATCGGGCGCAGGCGCTCGAGACGGTCGGCCCGGTACAGCTGGTCCTCATGATCTACGACCGCACGCTCCTGGCGCTGCGGCAGGTCACCGCGGCGTCGATGCCGCGTGACATCGGGTTGGTCAACCGCGAGTTGCAGCGCTCGCAGGACCTGTTGACCGAGCTGCAGCTGGCGCTCGACTTCGACCGCGGCGGTGACGTCGCCCCGAGGCTCTGGTCGCTGTACGACTACGCGATCGGCCGGCTGGTCGAGGCCAACGTCACCAAGGACCTCGCCGGCGTCGACGAGGTCATCGGACTCGTTGGTCAGCTCCGAGCCGCATGGTACGAGGCGTGCTGCCGCACCGAGGCCGGTGTCGGATGAGCGAGCGCCGGTGGGCAGCCGCGCTGCTGCTGTTGGAGGACTGGGTCGAACAGGTCGAGCACCTGTCCCGCAGCGACGACTGGACCACCGTGCCGGCGTGCTACGCGCCACTGACCGACGAGCCCGTGCCGGCGGAGCTGACCCCGCGCGCGCGAGCGGTTGCCGCACGCCTCAGTCGGCTCGAGAACCGGCTCCGGGCGCTTCGTGACGAGAGCACGGCCGAGCTCGCCGAGTTGGACGCCAGGCGTCACGCAGCCAGGCATTACACGCGATCCATCGCCGACGGCCTTTCGCCGGATGCGGGCACGTGAGTGCGTGACACGCGGACACCACACCATCGCGGTCTCCGTGGGTGCTTTAGCCATCCTCACCGCTGACGACTGACCTCCTGGCTACAGGACAGCCAAGGATCGCGACAGGGACGTGCCGCAGGTCTCCGTCGTGCGCTGTCTCGGCACCCGCAGGCCCCGGTGCGCTGTGAGGTGACGATGACACCCATCGGTGACACTGCGTCGAAGACGATGGAGGCCTTTCTCGACGGCATCCAGCGCCGTATCGAGGTTCGTTCCCACAATGTGGCGAACAGCTCGACGCCGAACTTCCTGGCACGGCAGGTCCAGTTCGAGGACGTGCTCGCGCAGGCGTTGGACCGGGGCAGCGATCCCAGGACGGTGACGCCGGCCGTCACGCGGGCGGCGAACCTGCCAAACGGCCAAGGCAACACCGTTGATGTCGCAGGCGATCTGGTTGGCCTGGTCAAGGACAATCTGGCCTACGACACGGCGGTCAATGTCTTCAACCACA
This sequence comes from Nitriliruptorales bacterium, assembly GCA_024644015.1. GTDB lineage: Bacteria > Actinomycetota > Nitriliruptoria > Euzebyales > JAHELV01 > JAHELV01. The sequence continues at coordinate 7,181 of JAHELV010000022.1, read as the reverse complement.
AGGCCGGCCTGCTGCGCCTCGCACTCCGGAGCAACGCATGAGTGCCGCAGTGGAACCAGGCTCCGCGGAGGCCCTGGGCATGAGTGCCGCAGTGGAACCAGGGGCGTCGGTCGTCCACCCGTGCTTCGGACCGCTCACCCACCCACCCTCCAAGGTCCTACGCACGCACGGACGACCTCCTTTGCACAGGAAGCGCGGATCCGCGGAGGCCGTGTCATGAGTGCGTTCGCTGCCATCGACATCAGCCGCACCGGTATGGGCTTCAACCAGTACTGGACCGAGGTCGTCAGCCATAACGTGGCGAACGTCAACACGATGACCCGACCCGGCGACGAGCCTTTCCGTCAGCGGTTCGTCGTCGCCGCACCCAACACCGACGAGATCGCACCGACCGGTTCCGGCGTCCGGGTCACCGATCTGCTCGAAGATCCCAGCGACGGGCCGCTGGTCTTCGCGCCTGGACATCCGCTTGCCGACGCGAGCGGCCAGGTACAGGGCGCCGTGGTGGACCTAGTTGGCCAGCTGACCGATCTCATCGTCGCGCAGCGCGGCTACCAGGCGAACACCAGAGTGCTCGACAGCGCCCGTGAGGCGTACGCCAGCGCCCTCCGGATCGGCAACGGCTGATGGCGGTCGGCGGCGTCTCCAACATCGGTCCGGTTGCTTCACGCCTCGTGCAGCCCGCCGGCGACCCGGCACCGGCCGCGGGGTTCGGCGACAGCCTGCAGCGTGGGCTGCAGAGTGTCTCGCAGCTCGAGCGGGCTGCAGACGACGCCGCGTTGTCATTCGCGACGGACGGGCCGACCGCGGTCCACGAGGTGATGACCGCAACGACGAAGTCGCAGCTGGCGACCGAGACGCTCGTTGCCGTGCGCAACCGCGCGGTCGAGGCGTACCAGGAAATCATGAGGCTGCAGGTCTAGGGGGATGGCGATGCGTGACCGAGGGCTCCAGTTCGTGCGCGATCTTCCTGTCGCGCACCGCGTCATGATCGTTGCGGCCGTCGCGGTCGCTGCGGTTGCTGTGGCCGGCTTCCTTCGGTGGGTGACCAGTCCGTCGTACACCGTCCTGTACACCGGACTCGACGACGCGTCGCTGCAACAGGTCATCGACGGCCTGGAAGAGCAGGGCGTCGCGTACACCGTCGAGGGTGGCGGCTCCCGGGTGCTCGTGCCACAGAACCAGCTGTACGAGACGAGGGCGGCGCTCGCCGCGGACGGCGTCTCGGGTGGTGCCGTTGCGCCGCCGGGCTACGAGCTGCTCGACGAGCAGGGCGTCGGCGTCTCCAACTTCAAACAGCGCGTGGACTATCAGCGCGCGCTCGAGGGTGAGCTGGCCGCGACCCTCGGCGCGATGGACGCCGTGAACACCGCGACAGTGCGGTTGGTGATTCCCGAGGAGCGCCTCTTCGAGGAGGATCAAGAGCCGGTCACCGCGTCGGTCCTTCTCGACACGGCGCGCGACATCGACGCGAGCCAGGTCGAGTCGATCGCGTTCATGGTCTCGTCCAGCGTCGAGGGTCTCGATGTCGACAACGTGACGGTGGCCGACACCGACGGCACGGTCCTGCAGGCACCTGGCGACGGGAGCGGCGGTGGTGGAACCGGGCGGCTGCTGCGCCAGACCCGCGAGTTCGAGCAGGCCCTCGCAGGCGACGTTCGTGAGCTGGTCGCCGCCGCCGGCGGCGGCACGGCGTCGGTCGTGGTCCGCGCGACGATGAACTTCGACGAGGCCGAGCAGACCCGTGAGACCTTCGCACCCGATTCGCGGGTGTCGCTGCGCGAGGATGTCGAGAACGAGCGCTTCCAGGGGCAGGGTACGGTGCCTGGCGGCGTGACCGGCGTCGACGGCGGACCGCTGCCGATCGACGGTGCGACTGGAAGCGACTACGAGCGGGACCGCTCGACCGTCGAGTACGGGGTTGACAAGGAGACGGTGTTCACCCGTCAGAGCCCCGGCAAGGTCGAAGGTCTGTCGGTCGCAATCGTGATGGATGACGGCGCGCTGACCGGTCTGACACCCGTCCCGGAGACCGAGGTCGAGGACCTGGTGACCGCGGCCCTCGGATTGGACGCCGAACGCGGCGACACGGTGGCCGTGTCGGCGGTGCCGTTCCCGGAGCCAGAACCGGTCGACGAGGCTGCAGGGGCCACCGACATGATCGGGCTGGCCGGACGCGCCGCCGCCGTGGTCGTGCTGATCGTCGTCGCGGTGATCTTCGTGATCATGCTCAGGCGGCGACGCAGCAGCGTCGACGTGGTCGACGTCACGGTCGACAGCCCGGCGCAGGCCGCACTCGGCCGTGCACCGCAGCAGCTGCAGCCGGGCGCGGCCGGAGTGCCCTCCGACGTCACGGCGCTGGTCGACGAGCAACCGGAGGACATCGCGGTGCTGTTGCGTAGCTGGCTCGCCGACCGGAGGGTCTGACCCGTGTCGCTCGCACCCATGGATCCGGTCGCCGACGCCGCCGGCGCGGCGTCGCGTTTGAGCCGTCCGCAGAAGGCTGCGGCGGTACTCCTCGCGCTCGGCACGGACCGCGCGGAAGCGGTGCTGCGGGAGTTGTTCGACGACGAGGTCGAGCAGATCGCGCGCGAGGTCGTCGAGCTCGGCTTCGTTCCGCCTGAGCAGCTCGCCGGCGTGTTGTCGGAGTTCCACCAGGAAGCGGTCGCTCATCGCACGATCGTCACCGGCGGTGAGCAGCACGCCCGGGCCATGCTGCGGGCCTGGCGGGGTGACCGCGGTGACGAGATCGTTGACCGCCTCATCGCAACGGCGCGTCAGACCCCGTTCAACTTCCTGACCGGCCGGACGCCGGACGCCGTCGCACGACTGCTGCGCAACGAGCACCCACAGGTCGGCGCGGTGGTCCTGTCGCACATGCCGAGCCGCTTCTCGGCGCTGGTTCTGGCGGCGCTGCCCGAGGATCTGCGAGCGGACGTTGCCGTCCGGGTCGCGACGATGCAACCGCCACCCGCAGCGATGGTCTCGAGGATCGAAGCAGCGTTGCGGGCCAGCATGGGCGACGCGCAGCCCGTGCCGTCTGCCCAGTCGTCGGGATTGCGCGAGCTCGCGAACATGCTCAACAGCGTCGACGCGGATCTCGGGTCGGCGATCCTCGACACGATCGAGCAGGTCGATGAGCCTCTCGCCAACGAGATCCGCGGGCAGATGTTCATCTTCGACGATCTTGCCGCACTGACAGATCGTGATCTGCAGGAGGTGCTGCGCGAGATCGACGCCCAGCAGTTGGCGCTGGCCATGAAGGGACTCGAGGGCCAGTTGCACGACACGATCCTGCGCAACCTGTCTGAACGTGCCCGCGAGGCGCTCACCGAGGAGATCGAGCTCCTCGGTCCCGCGCCGCGCAGCGAGATCGACGGCGCGCGGTCCGAGATTGCCGGTCAGGTCCGGCGCATGGTTGAGGAAGGCACCGTCACGCTGATGCGTGGAGACGCGGGTGATGTCGTTGCCTAGGGTGCTCCCGCAACCGTTCGTTGCCGACGTCGGCGAGGTGCTGGCCGATGCGTCCACGGCGCTGCCGGCGGAGCTGCGGCGTCATCTCGACGAGGAGTGCGGGCGGGCGTATGCACGGGGCCACGCCGACGGCCTGGTGGAAGGCACGCAAGCCGGCCTCGCACAGGTCGAGCACACGATCGAGACGCTGCGTGCCGCGATCCGTGCCGAGACCGAGCGGCTTGCGGCCGCGACGGCGGCGTACGACGACGACGTCGTCGATCTCGCGCTTGCGATCGCGCGATACGTCGTCGGCGGGACCGGTCCGCCCCCCGTCGACGACCTCGTCGGCGGCATCCGCGCGGCGCTGTCCGAGCTCGACGACACCGACATCCAGGCACACGTGGCGCCGGAACAGGTCGACCTCGTGCAGCAGCTACTCGGTGACGCGGTGCGCGTCGTGTCGGACCCGTCGGTCACCGAGGGCGAAGCACGGCTGGTCGGACGCTGGAGCGTCGCAGCCTTGGGTCAGCAGCATCGGTGGTCCGCGGTCCGGGAGGTGCTCGATGCGCAGTCGTGAGCAGATCGAGTGCCTGGAGCGCCACACGGTTCATGGGACAGTTGCCGCCGTTGCCGGTGATCAGCTGCGGGTCAGGGGACTGCGCCTTCGGGTCGGTCAGCCCGTCGCGGTCGAGACGGCGTCGCGGCGGGTGGACGGTGAAGTGGTCGGCGTCGACGACGACGGCGCACACGTGACGCTGCTCGAACAGACCGCAGGACTCGCGCGCGGCGACCGCGTGCGACCGTTGCAGGCGCACGCGGCCGTGCCGGTCGGCGACGGGGTGGTCGGACGGGTGCTCGACGCGCTGGGCCGCCCGCTGGATGGCCTCGGAACGGTCGGGACAGACCGTGTGCCGCTGCACGCCGTCGTGCCACCCGCCCTGGCCCGACGGCGCATCAACCGCCCGCTGTCCGTCGGCGTGCGGGCGATCGACACGTTGTGCACGATCGGCAGAGGCCAACGCGTCGGCGTGCTCGCGGGCAGTGGTGTCGGCAAGTCCACGTTGCTCGGCATGATCGCCCGTGGCGCCGCCGCGGACCAGGTCGTCGTCGGGCTGGTGGGGGAGCGCGGCCGAGAGGTGCGCGAGTTCCTCGAAGACGAGCTGGGCGCCGAGGCGCGTCAACGGTGCACGGTCGTCGTGGCCACGGGAGACGAACCGCCCCTCGCGCGTCTGCGCGCGGGCTGGTTGGCGACACGTATCGCCACCGTTGCGGCGGATCGTGGCAGCGACGTGCTGCTGCTCGTCGATTCCCTGACCAGGATGGCGATGGCACAGCGCGACATCGGGCTCGCCGCCGGCGAGCTGCCGGCAAACATGGGTTACCCGCCGTCGGTGGCCTCGCGGCTGCTCCCGCAGTTGCTCGAGCAGACGGGTCCGCGGCAGGTCGGCAGCGTCACCGCGTTCTACACGGTGCTCGTCGAGGGCGACGACATCCACGACCCTGTCGGCGACACGGCACGGTCGTTGTTGGACGGGCATCTGGTGCTCGACCGCGCACTGGCGATGGCGGGGCGCTACCCGCCCATCGATCCAGGTCAGTCGCTGAGCCGCCTTGCCGCCAAGCTCGTCGACCCGCAGCAGGCGGCCTTGGCGGCGCGGCTGCGGTCGCTGCTGTCGGCGCTGGTCGAGGTCCGAGACCTCGTCGAGGTCGGGGCATACGTTGCCGGCACGAACCCGCTCGCCGACGCCGGCCTGGCGCTGCGTACCGAGCTCGATGCGTTCCTGTCGCAGGGGCCTCTCGAGCTCGTGCCGGCCGATGAGGCGTGGGCTGACCTGGCCGCGCTGCTCGCGTCCGGCGACGTGCGGGACGCGACACGGACCGCGGCACAGCCAGGCTCCACCGAGGTCCTGACATGAGCCGCTTCGGGATCGTGCTGCGACTGCTGCGGCGTGACGAGCAGGCCGCTGACAGCGTGCTTGCGGCAGCCGCGCGGGATCGCGAAGCCGCGGAGGTGACCCGTGATGCCCTCCGGCGCACCGACCACATGCTGCACAGCGAGCCATACCCGCAGACGCTTCCGGAGCTGCTGGCGTTGCGCATGCAGGGCATCGCGGTGAATGAGCAGGCTGACGAGGCGATCGCGATCGTCCAGCTACGCAACCGTGACGAACGCGACGCCCGACTTGCGCGCAGCGCTGCGGTTGCGCGGCGCCGGTCAGCCGAACGATTGATCGAACGCCGCGAGGAGGCCCAGGCGGTCGTGGCGCGCAGGGCTGCGCTGCGTGCGCTGGCGGAGCTGGCGCGACTGCGGGCGGTGCAGCGATGACCGTCGCTTCGGTCGTTGCCGTACAGCAGCGCATCGCCGCACTGCACATGCGGTTCGCCGATGCCGCGGCGTTCCGTGTGGTCCTCGATGACGCCGGGCGTCGCGTTGCAGCGGTCGATGACCAGCACAGGCTCGTCGGGGCGGCGCCGGCAGAGCGATCGCCGGCGTCGCAGTGGTCAGCGACCCTGCCGGCGCAGGCTCGACGGTGGGTGCCACACATCGAGCGGGCGGCGCGACGACACAACCTGGACCCGCGACTGCTGGCCGCGCTGGTCAAGCACGAGTCGGGATTCGATCCCGATGCGCGTAGCCACGCCGGTGCGCGCGGACTGACGCAGTTGATGCCCGCGACAGCGCGTGGCCTCGGCGTCGACGCCGACGATCCACTCGAGAACCTCGACGGAGGCGCCCGGTACCTGCGCGAGCAGCTCGATCGGTTCGGCACGGTGCGCCTTGCGCTGGCGGCGTACAACGCGGGCCCCGGTCGGGTGGCGGAGGCGGGCGGCGTGCCCCGTATCGGCGAGACCCAGAACTACGTCCGCGCGGTACTTGGATCGTATGCAGCAATGGGAGGCACGAATGGCTGACGTCCACGCCAACTCGATCCTGTGGACCATGCTGGCCGAGGCGGCACCGTCCGGGCACGGGGACCTGGCGAATCAGGCCTTCGCAACCGCCCTGTCGTCCGTGACGGCGGTGGCTGAGGTGCCCGACACGACCGCTGATTCGTCTGCCGAACCGGCCGCCGTGCAGTCCGTGATCGCCGCCGTACTGACGGCGGGCGTGCCCGTCGGGGGAACAGTGGACCTGGGCGTGGAAGGGGCGCGCCCGGCGCCCGACCGGGCGGATCCGCCCGCAGCGTTGCAGGCCACTACTCACGCGTCGCTCAAAACGGACGCGTCGGCGGGCGGTCGGGCGCGGATCCCGGCGGAACCTGTCGTCGAGGCGGTCCCGCCGACAGGGGTGCCGTCACCCGCCGTGGCGGTCGATCCAGTGCACGGTGTCCCGGCCGCGCCGGTCGGGAGCCGAACCGTGGCGGGTGACGGTGACGCTGCGCCGTCGGCTGTGTCCCGGGTCGAGGGCGCAGCGGGCGACGGTGAGCATGTCGCGCGGCCGGGTGCGTCCGGGGCCGTGGCCGCCGATCCAGTGCACGGTGTCCCGGTCGCACCGGTCGGGAGCCGAACCGTGGCGGGTGACGGTGACGCTGCGCCGTCGGCTGTGTCCCGGGTCGAGGGCGCAGCGGGCGACGGTGAGCATGTCGCGCGGCCGGGTGCGTCGGGGGCCGTGGCCGCCGATCCAGTGCACGGTGTCCCGGTCGCACCGGTCGGGAGCCGAACCGTGGCGGGTGACGGTGACGCTGCGCCGTCGGCTGTGTCCCGGGTCGAGGGCGCAGCGGGCG
>JAHELV010000059.1 GCA_024644015.1 Nitriliruptorales bacterium | reverse complement strand
GATCATCGCCACGATGAGAACAAGTACTGAGAAGAAGTGGCCCAGATTGACTTCGTCTCCGAAGGCCCAGTTGACCACCTCGAGGATGAGCAGCTTGCCCGCGACCAGGACGACGACCACGGTGATCGGTCCGAGAACCCGGTAGATGGCGCCTTCCCGAGCCCGGAAGAAGCCCACGACCCGGTGCTCGAAGCGCTCGATGATCCCGAGCATCACCTTCAAGAGAATCGCGGTCAGGATCGAGAGGGAGAAGGACTCGATGATGACCTCAGGGGCGTACTCAACGAAGAGGTTGAGGACGACGATGTAGACGAGCACGTCCACCATCCAGTCGACGAATGCCGCCTGGCGATGGGTCATGGTCAGCGAAGCCGCATCCGGGGCCCGAATCCTCGACGCCACGGCGCTCCCTCCTTGCTCGGTTTCGGTTGTTGCTGTCAGAAGCCGTACCGTACATGTCGCTGGGAGGATGAAGGGGTCGCTCGAGTGAGCGGCAACCAGGCCTGGGGGCCGCTCCGCGTCAGCCCATCGTCAGCGCCATCACGGCCTTCTGCCCGTGCAGGCGGTTCTCGGCCTGGTCGTACACCACCGACCGGACACCGTCGATCACCGCGTCGGCCACTTCGACGTTGCGGTCCGCCGGAAGGGGATGCATGTAGATCGCGTCGTCATTGGCCATGGCCATGCGTCGCTCGTCGGTGATCCAGTCGGCGTAGCGCGCGATGATCCTCGCGCCCTCCTCGGCATCGGTCGTCGTGGTCAGCGCGCCCCAGCTCTTGGCGTAGACGACGTCGGTGTCGCGGCAGCCGGCCTCGAAGTCGTCCATGATCTCGAAGCCCACCCGGGCGCGCCGGGCGTTGTCCTGCGCCTGTTCGACCAGGTCGGGCAGCAGCGCGAACTCCGGTGGGTGGACCAGGCGTACGTTCACGCCGTAGCGCGGCAGTAGCAGCATCAGGCTCTGGGGCACGCTGATCGGCTTCTGGTAGCTGGCGGCGTAGGCCCAGCTGACCGTGACGGTACGCCCGCGCGGGTCACCGAACCGCTCGATGATCGTCAGCAGATCGGCCAGCGCCTGATGCGGGTGGAACAGGTCGTCCTGCATGTTGAGCACCGGCACGCGGCTGGCATCGGCGACGTCGCGGATGTAGGCGTTGCCGACCTCCCAGTCGACCTGGCGGATCGCGATGCCGTCGTTGTAGCGGCCGAGGATCTCGCCGATCTCCTTGGCCGTGTCGCCGTGGGCGATCTGCGTGGAGCGACTCTCGATGAACTGGGCGTGCCCGCCGAGCTGGGCCATGCCCGCCTCGAACGACGCCCGCGTGCGGGTGCTGGAGAAGAAGAACAGCATCGCCAGCACCTTGTCGCGCAGGTACGGGTGCGCGACGCCGAGCGCGCGCTGGCGCTTGAGCTCGAAGGCGACGTCGACCAGGGTGTCGAGCTCGTCCTTCGTCCACTCCTGCAGGGTGATGAGGTCACGGCCGCGCAGATGGGTCTGCATGGCCGCCCCTACTCCGCCGCGCCGAGCACGAGCGCCAGCAGTGCCATGCGCATGACCACGCCGTTGAACGCCTCGACCCAGTAGCGGGCGTGGCGGGTCGCGTCGACGTCCGGCGGAAGCTCGTCCATCCGTGGCAGCGAGTGCAGGATGATCGCTTCGCTCTTGGCACGGTCGCGCAGCAGCTCACGGGTCACCCGGTAGGCCGCCGGCGTCCGGCCCCTGTCCTCGGTGACCTCCTCACGCGACTTGGTGTAGTCGGCCTGGACCACCGGCTCCATGTAGATCACGTCGGCCTCTGCGATGCACTTCTCGACGCTCTCGACCTCGCGGTACACGACGTTGCGCTCGTCGAGCTCGGCCTTGAACTCGTCGAGCAGCGTCATGTCCTCGGGCGAGACGACGAACGCCTCCATGTCGAACTGCGACGCCGCGTAGAGGATCGAGTGCATGGTGCGCATGCGCATGTCGCCGACGAGCAGGTACCTGAGTCCGTCGAGGGTGCCGCGGGCCTGCCAGATCGTGTACAGGTCGGTCAACACCTGGGTGGGGTGCTCGCCCCAGCCGTCGCCGCAGTTGATCACCGGCACCGACGCCCACCTCGCCGCCTCCGCCGGCGCGCCCTGCTGGTAGTGGCGCATGGCGATCACGTCGCCGTAGTACTCGAGCATGTGCACGGTGTCCTTGATCGACTCCTGGTAGAAGTCGCCGGCCCGTGTCATCTTGGCGTCGGAGAAGCCCAGCACGTGCCCGCCGAGGCGGTGCATCGCGGCCTCGGTGGCCAGCCGCGTACGCGTGCTCGGCTGGTAGAACGCCGTGAGCAGCGTCTTGTGCCGCAGCAGGTCGGTGTTGCGCCGGTCGCGGGCGTGGGGTGCGAGGCGGTCGGCGACGCGGAAGACCTGGAAGTACTCCTCGCGCTCGAAGTCCTTCAACGACAGGATGTCGCGGCCCTGGAAGCTTCTCACGATGTGCGCTCCTTCGCGGTCGTCGGCTCGGGTGCGAACGCGTCGATCATCGCCCGGACGTCGGGTCCGAGCGGGTAGAGGATGGGGCAGGTGCAGCCGCCGGCGATGTACTCGTCGACCTTTGCGCGACACTCGTCGGGTGTGCCCGACGCCGAGATCATCTGCACGATGTCGTCGGGCACGAGCCTGGACGCCTCGACCACCTGCTCGTGCGTGGCCGGCCATGTCAACACGGAGCCGATCTCGTCGAGCAGCTCCTGCGGCACGCCCGAGGCCTTCATGATGTGCGGCTGCTGGCCCAGGTACTGGGTGACCAGGAGCCTGGCGGCATCGAGCGCACGTTGACGGTCGTCGTCGAGCGAGCACACCACGAGCTGCGGTCGGTCCAGGTCGTCGACACCGCGCCCAGCCCGCTCGGCGCCGATCTGGAGGTGCTCCATGGCGGTGCGGTTGTACGCCGGCGACACCAGGTAGTTGAGCACCACGCCGTCAGCGATCTCGCCGGTCAGCTCCATCATCTTCATGCCGGTCGCGCCGATGTAGATCGGCACGTCCTTGGGCCGGCGCTCCTGGTGCACGTAGTCGAGTTCCACTCCGTCGAGGTGGACGAACTCGCCGTGATAGGTGACGGTCTCGTCGTTGAGCAGTGCGCGGACCGCCTCGACGGTCTCGCGCATGGCCTGCAGCGGCCGGCGCCGCTGGATGCCGACCTTGCGGGCCAGCGGGTCCCACCACGCCCCGATGCCGAGGATGACCCGACCGGGCCCCAGGTCGTCCAGCGTCGCGAAGGTCGACGCGAGCAGCGCGGGGTTGCGCGTCCAGTTGTTCACCACTCCGGAGCCGACCGTGATGCGCTCGGTCACGGCCAGGTATGACGCCATCGGCACGGTGGCCTCGCGGACGAGGCGGCTCTCGGCCTGCCACACCGCGGCGAACCCGCGCTGCTCGGCGTACTGCGCGATCACCATGGCCTCGCGGATGGGATGTGCGTCCTGCAGATAGACGGCGACGGGAGTGTGCACGGAAGCTCTCCTTCTCGTGGGTGCGCGACAGTGACGGTCACATGCGCGACCACAGCCTCCGGGCAGCCTGCGCCGCCCCGGCCCGGATCTCGTCGGGATCGACGAGCGTTGGGCGACCGTCGCTCAGCACCGTGCGCCCGTCAATGACCACCTCGAGCGGTCGTACGCCGGGTGTGTAGGCGAGATGCCACGGGTCGGCCGTGGGGTGGGCCCAGGTGACCCGGTCGGCGGCCGCTTCCGGCACCAGCTCGCTGCCGGCCAGCAGCCAGGTCCACGGCAGCTCCGGCGTGGCGGTCACGTCGTCCTCGCGCAGCCGCGCGTACGCGACGCGGAACTCCTCGAGCACGTCGCCGCCGATGCCGTCGGTGCCCAGCGTGACGCGGTTGGCGAACCGCGCCGGCCGGGCGTAGCCGACCGCGTTGTTCATGTTGGAGCGGGCGTTGTGCGCGATCGTGCCCGGCAGCGGCCGGTCGAGGTGCACGCAGTGTGCCAGCAGCCAGTCGGGCCGCGCGACGCCGTCCAGGCGCGCGCCCGCGGCCGTGTCGCAGGCGTCCTCGGCCACGTGGATGTGCACGCCGACGCCCAGGTCGGCTGCCAGTCCGGCGACCGCCTCCAGCGTTGCGTCGGACAGCGTGAAGCAGGCGTGCGCGCCCACGAAGCCGCGGCCGCCGGCGCGCAGGAAGCGCTCGTTCTCGGCCAGACCGGCCCTGGCGCCGTCCGGCCCGTTGCGGTCGGTGACCTCGTAGCAGCACAGCACCCGTACGCCTACGGCGGCGCACGCCTCGGCGATGACCGAGAGCGAGCCGTCGATCGCCAAGGGCGACGAATGGTGGTCGATGATCGTCGTGGTGCCCCGCTCGAGCGCCTCGAGCGCGCCGAGCAGCGCCGACCAGCGGACAAGGTCGAGGTCCAGCGCGCGGTCCAGGCGCCACCACACCAGCTCGAGGATCTCCGGGAAGTCGGTCGGGGTCCGCGGCGGCGCGGGCATGCCACGGGCCAGCGCCGAGTAGAGGTGGTGGTGCGCGCAGACCAGGCCGGCGGTGGTCGCGGTCCCCGGCGTGCCAGCCGTCATGGACGGTGATGGTGCCCGGCGGGCCTTCGCCCTGTCAACACCGGCGAGCGGGCCAGCGGCGCGGGCGTCAGCCGCGTGGGGTGCGGGCCACGAACCGGCCCCAGCCGGCCTCGCCGACGAAGTGCCCGTCGCGCGCGACCACCCGTCCCCGCGACAGCACGAGGGCCGGCCAACCCGTGACCGTCCTTCCGGCGTAGGGCGAGTGGTCGGCGGCCATGTGCAGCCGGTCGGCGTCGAGCGCCTGCGTGCGTCGCGGGTCCCAGACCACGATGTCGGCGTCGGCCCCGACGCCGAGGTGGCCCTTGCCGGGCCACAGGCCGAACACCCTGGCCGGCGCCTCCGCGCACAGCCGCACCCAGTCGGCGGGCGTGAGCCTGCCGGCCCGCACGCCCTCCCAGACCAGCGCCAACCGCGTCTCGATGCCTGGCAGGCCGCCGAGCAGCTCCGTGAAGTCGGCGTAGCCGGCCGCTCGCCCGCGTGTGCCCGCGCGCCGGTCGGCCAGCCAGAACGGGCAGTGGTCGGTGGCCACGGTGTGCAGCCACCCCTGACGCAGCCCCTCCCACAGCTCCTCGGCATGCCAGGGGTCGCGCAACGGCGGGGTGCAGACGAAGGCGGCGCCGTCGTCGCCCGCGAGGCGACCGACGTCGAGATACAGGTACTGCGGACAGGTCTCCGCCAGCACCGCCACACCCCGCTCCTGGGCGGCGCGGACGGCCGCCAGCGCCGGCGCCGACGACACGTGCACCACGTAGACGGGGCAGCCGACCACCTCGGCGAGCACCGCCGCACGGGCCGTGGCCTCGCCCTCCAACAGTGCGGGTCGGGTGGTGGCGTGCTCGATGACGCCGGTGCGGCCCTCCGTCAGCGCCTGACGGCGCAGGGCCTCGACCGCGCCGCCGTTCTCGCAGTGCAGGGTCACCAGGCCGCCGTGGCGGGCGGCCATGCGCATGACGTCGACGATCACCCCGTCGTCGACCTGCAGCAACTGGGGATAGGCCATGTACAGCTTGAACGACGTGACCCCCGCCTCGACGCAGGCGGCGACGGTCGCCTCGTCGACCGCCCCGGTGAACGTCATGTGCAGGCCCCAGTCGACCGCGGACGGCTGCGCCCAGCGCCTCCACGTCTCCATGGCGGCCAGCGGGTCCTGGCCGCGGTAGGTCGTGACGTAGTCGATGACGGTGGTGGTGCCCCCCACGGCCGCGGCGCGGGTGCCGCTGGCGAAGTCATCGGACACCCGCACGGCGCCCACCGGCAGGTGCATGTGGGTGTGCACGTCGATGCCGCCCGGGACCACCAGGCACCCGTGCGCGTCGACGGCCGGCTCGTCGGGTCGCGGGGCCAGCGCCTGGCCGAGTTCGGCGATCCGCCCGTCAGCGCCGACGCGCAGGTCGCCGGGCCGCTGCCCGGCCGCGTCGACGAGAGTGCCTGCGCGGATCAGCATCGCGACCACCCGGAACGGTTGACGTGCCGTATGGCGTGAGGTTAGCGTCCGAGCCCGGGTCGGAGCGCCCGGCCTCGCCAGGAGAACCGGCCATATGCCTCGCTTCATGTTGAACGGTGCAGCGGTGCAGGTCGGCGACCACCACCCGCATCTGCTGGCGGCGCTGCGGGACGAGTTGGGGGTCACGTCGCCGAAGGACGGCTGCGCGCCGGCCGGCCAGTGCGGCTGCTGCGTCGTGCTCGTCGACGGCAAGCCGCAGGTCAGCTGTGTCATGACACTCGACAGGGTCGAAGGGCACCGCGTCACCACGCTGGAGGGTCTCGACGCCGACGATCGCCACAGGCTGGCCAACGCGTTCGGCGCGGCCGGCGCACTGCAGTGCGGGTTCTGCACGCCGGGCATCGTCATGCGGACCGCGGCGTTGCTGCGCGACAAGGGCGCTGCGCTGACCCGCGACGCGGCAGCCCGCCGGCTCGGCGGGCACCTGTGCCGCTGCACCGGCTACGTCAAGATCCTCGATGCGATCGAGCGCCTCGCCGCCGGCGACGACGCACCGTCGACGCTGCCGCAGGGCATCGGCACGCGCGGCGTGAAGTACGAGAGCGATCGCCTGGCGCTCGGCGACCGCCCCTACATCGACGACATGACGCTGCCCGGCATGCTCCACGCCGCGTTGCGCCTGACCGACCACGCGCGCGCCGACGTCGTGCGCATCGACACGACCCGCGCGCTGGCCGAGCCCGGGGTCGAGGCGGTGTTCACCGCCGCCGACGTGCACGGCGAGCTGCGCGTCGGCCTCATTCACACCGACTGGCCGGTGTTCATCCCCGAAGGTGGCCGAACGTCCTACCTCGGTGATGTGCTGGCGATCGTCGTCGCCTCCGACCGCCAGACCGCGCGCCGCGCCAGCGCACTCGTCGACGTGGAGTACGACGTCAAGCGTCCGGTGACCGACCCGCTGGCGGCCATGCACGACAGCGACGACGCGGTGTGGGGGCTGCACGGCAACGTGCTGTCGCGTTCGGCGTACACCCGCGGCGACGACGTCGACGACGCGCTGGCGGCGTCCGCGCATGTCGTGCACGACGTCTTCCAGACGCAGCGTGTCGAGCACGCCTTCCTCGAGCCAGAGTCGACGCTGGCGGCGCCGCAGCCCGACGGCACACTGATGGTCTGGTCCGGCGGCCAGGGCATCTGGGACGACCGCAACCAGATCGCGGCGGTGCTGGGGATCCCCGCCGACCAGGTCGTCGTGGAGCTCGTCTCCAACGGCGGCGCCTTCGGCGGCAAGGAGGACATGTCGAACCAGGCGCAGACCACGCTGGCCGCCTGGCTGCTGGACCGCCCGGTCAAGTGCACGCTGACCCGCACACAGTCGCTGCTGATGCACGCCAAGCGCCACCCGATCCGCATCGAAGCCTGGGCGGGGTGCGGCGAGGACGGCCGACTGACCGCGCTGCGGGCGCGCATGGTAGGCGACTCCGGACCCTACGCGTCGGTCGGCATGAAGGTGCTCGAGCGGGCGGCGGGGCACGCCAGCGGTCCCTACGTCGTGCCGGCGATCGACGTCGAGGCCGTGGCCGTGCGCACCAACAACCCCGTGTGCGGGGCGTTCCGGGGGTTCGGCGCGAACCAGGCCCAGTTCGCCATGGAGGGCTTGATGGACCGGCTGGCCGAGCTGGTCGGCATCAGCAGCTGGGACATCCGCGAGCGCAATGTCGTCGCGCCCGGTGTGGTGTGGGGTCCCGGCCAGATCATGGACGACGGCTGCCGCGGCGCCCGCGCGTGCCTCGAGGCCGTCAAACCCGCCTACGACGACGCCGTTGCTGCCGGCCACGCCGTCGGGTTGGGGTTGAGCCTGAAGAACTCCGGGCTGGGCAACGGCTTCGAGGAGATCGCCAAGGCGGTCGTCCGCTTCGACGACGACGGCGTCGAGGTGCGGCACTGCTGGACCGAGATGGGCCAGGGCGTGCACACCGTCGCGCTGCAGGTCGCCGTGGAGGAGCTGGGCGTCGACCCCGCCACGGTACGGGTGGTGGTCGACACGACACGTGAGCTGGGCGCCGGACAGACCACCGGATCGCGCGGCACGCTGATGGGCGCCGGCGCCGTCGCCGACGCGTGTCGCCGGGCCGACGAGGACGGACGCCAGCCGGGCGTCGACTACGTCGGCGAGTACCGGGTCGACTGGACGAACTCGCTCGACGAGGGCGTCGAGCACCCCGTCATCCACTCGGCGTTCGGCTACGCCGCGCAGCTCGTGGTGATCGACCGCCGGACCGGCGCGCTGACGAAGGTCGTGGCCGCGCACGACGTGGGCTTCGCGGTCAACCCCACGCTGTGCGAGGGTCAGATCGAGGGGGCGGTGCACATGGGGCTGGGCTATGCGCTGAGCGAGGACTTCCCCGCCGACGACGAGGGACGCCCGACGAACATGACCTTGCGTCGGCTCGGCATCCTGCGCCCACGCGACGTCCCACCGATCGAGACGATCCTCGTCGAGTCGCCCCAGCCCGACAGCCCGTACGGCATCAAGGGTGTCGGCGAGATCGGCCTGGTGCCGACCGCCGGAGCCGTCGCCGCGGCGCTGCACGACCTCGATGGTCAGTGGCGCGCGAGCCTTCCGATGCGGAGGTCAGCGTGACCAGCGTGGCGGACATCATGCGCGCCCAGGCGTTCTGGGTTGGCCCGCAGCAGACGGCCGCCGAGGCGGCGCGGGTGCTCCTGACCCGCAACGTGCAGGACGTGCTCGTGGTCGACGACAGGCGGGTCGTCGGGTTGGTGAGTTGGCACGACCTGCTGTCGGCAGTGCTGCCCGGCGTCGCCGTGTTGATGCAGGCCGACGCGGTGCCCGACATGGCCGCACTCCTGGCCATGGCGCGCGAGCACGTCCACGTGCCCGTCGCCGACGTGATGCACCCCGTCGCGTTCACCACCACACCCGACACGCCGGCCACGCGCGCGCTGACGCTCATGATGGCCAGTCGCTTCCCGTTCCTGCCTGTCGTCGACGACGCGCGGCAGATCGTCGGCATCGTGACCCTGCGCGAGCTGCTCAACGCCTTGTTCTTCCCCGCGACGCCCCGCGCCTCGGGCCACAGCTGACCCGGCGCCCGGACCGTTCGGAGGATCCGTGACCACCCGTTACCTGCGCAATCCCGGGGCGCAGCGCTACACCGCCGACCGGGTTCCCACCCGCGACCCGTTGGCGCTGCACCGCAAGCTGACCGGCTACGCCCCCACACCGTTGCACGATGCGCCGGCCGTCGCGGACGTGCTGGGTGTCGGGCAGGTGTGGATCAAGGACGAATCGAGCCGGCTGGGCTTGCCGGCGTTCAAGGCGCTGGGCGCGTCGTGGGCGTCGTACCGCGCCCTGGAGGAGCATCGGGGTGCGCCGATCGGCGAGTGGTCGAACGTCGACGAGCTCGCCGGTCGGCTTGCGAACCTGCGGCCGCTGACCCTGGCTGCGGCGACCGACGGCAACCACGGGCGCGCGGTCGCGCGCATGGCCCGGCTGCTCGGCTTCGACGCGCACATCTTCGTGCCCGACGACATGGTGCCGGCACGCATCGCGGCGATCGAAGGCGAGGGCGCCACGATCACCGTGGTTGACGGCACCTACGATGACGCCGTCGCCCGCTCGGCACAGGAGGCCGGCGAAGACTGCCTGGTCATCTCCGACACGTCGTGGCCCGGCTACGAGCGGGTGCCCGCGTGGGTCATCGACGGCTACTCCAGCATCATGTGGGAGGTCGACGACGAGCTGGCGCGCCTCGGCCGGCCGCAACCCGACGTCGTGACCGTGCAGATCGGGGTGGGCGCGTTCGCCAGCGCAGTCACCCGTCACTACCGTCGGCCCGCTCTCGACGACCGGCCGCACCTCGTCGGGGTCGAGCCGACGCGCGCGGCGTGCGTGCTGGCGTCGATGGAGGCTAGCGAGGTCGTGTCGATCGCGGGTCCACATGACTCGATCATGGCCGGCCTGAACTGTGGCACCCCGTCGCTGATCGCGTGGCCGAGCGTGTCGCAGGGCATCGACGTCTTCGTCGCCGTCGACGACGAGCGTGCACGTGAGGCGATGCGCCTGCTCGCGCGTGCCGGCATCGTGTCGGGCGAGTCTGGGGCGGCAGGCCTCGCCGGTTTGCTCGAGCTCGTGGCTTCGCCGGACACCGCCGACGTCCGGGAGCTGCTCGGGCTGGGGTCATCCACCAACGTGCTGGTGATCTCGACGGAGGGTGCCACCGACCCCACCGCCTATCGTGCGATCGTCGGTCGCAACGCCGAGGACGTCGCTTCCGACGACCCGCGACATCCGGCGGACGCCTCCGAGACCCACCGGTCGTAGTTCAGCTTGTCTTCAGCATGGCGTCTGGCCGCACGACTGCGGGCGAGCGGCAACAAGAAGTGCCTCAGCCCCCTTTGACGGGCCGGTCCACGAGGCGATCCCGCCGAACCGGGGCGTCGAAGTCATGCGCTGACGCAGCGGTGTTGCTCGCCCGACGATAGTGGGGCTGTGGATAGACCTGCTGGTCAGAGTCGCTGGACATGCGGGGGACCTCCGATCGCTCGCTGCGCGCTCGACGCGCGCATCTCCAACCGACAGTCAGCCCACGAAACTGGCTCAGCGCTTGCAGAACGGGTTGCGCATCCACTGGCAATCCGCTGGCAGCGGCCGAGCCGCGCCAGCGGCGTGCAAGTTCCCGGACTCGGCCTCCCGGCGATGCCAGCGGAGTGCAAGTTCGGCGATCCGACGCCCCCGACCGAGCCAGCGACGCGCAAGCTCCAGGATTCAGCGGTTCTGGCGATGCCAGTGGAATGCAAGTTCCGGCTGGCAGGCGGTCACACGGAGGTTCGGACGCCCACGCTGGATGACGACCCGGTGAACAGCGCCGAGGTCATCAGTCCGAGCGGCGGGTTACGCGGACCGCGTCACCCACTGACGGTCTGCCGGACCCGCCGGCACAGCGCCACACGTGTTGGCCGCTGGATCGAGTTCACGCGGCGGCGGGCTCGGGCGCCTCGATGTGCACGGTGCGCTCCACGACAGCGGGCCAGTCCGCGATGACGGCCCGCACGGCGTCGGCGAACCGACGGTACGCGTGGTCAACCGAGTCGGCAGCGACGTAGCCGCAGAACTCGACCGCGCCGGTCGACAACATCGCACCGCAGTCCACGTTGTGCACCCCGTCGGG
The DNA here is from genome assembly GCA_024644015.1 of Nitriliruptorales bacterium. GTDB lineage: Bacteria > Actinomycetota > Nitriliruptoria > Euzebyales > JAHELV01 > JAHELV01. The sequence goes on along the minus strand of JAHELV010000059.1, from coordinate 8,911 downwards.
GTCAGCAAGCTCGGCCAGCCCGTCGGTGACCGCCTCGACCGCGGCGTCCAGGTCGTCGCCGCGCAGCGGCACAACCACGGTCCACTCGACGTAGTAGCTGTTCATCGCTGCTCCCAGCACGGCTGCCGTTCGAGCCACTTGCGCAGGTTCCGTTCGTACCGCGGATCCGACGGCGTCAGGTGCACCCACTTCTTGTGTCGCCCGCACGAGCAGCGCATCGCGAAGTACTTACGCGACTTGGTCACCTGCCAGCCGTGCGCCTCGGCGTCACGCAGGACTCGCTCCAGCTCCTTGCGCGGATGACTCGGTCTGGTCATCGGCCAGCCTACCCAGTCACCAAAGCAGCCGGTACGGGACGCGTCGCGGTCACAGCTGATCGCCCGGGCTCAGACGACGGTGCGCATCGCGGGCGCGCTCGTCCGCGGCCGACGCCCCGTAGCGCTGCAGCATCTGCGGCGACCGCCAGCCCGCCAGCCGCATCAGATCATCATCCGACCCGCCGGCCGCCTTCCACAGATGCGCGAACGTGTGACGGAACATGTGCGGATGCACGCGCACCCCCGCATCGCGGCCACGGCGGGTGAGCATCTGACGGATCCCCGACGTCGACAACGGCCCACGGTCACCAAGCCACACCTCGGGCATCATCGCGTGCTTGTGGCGGCCACGGACCCGCAGGTAGCGGTCGAGCGCCTGACCGGTCTTGGCGCCGAATGGACACGACCGCGGCCGCCGGCCCTTGCCCATGACGACGGCGACCTCGTAGTCCATGTCCAGATCCGGGACCGTGAGGCCGGTCATCTCCGCCAACCGCATCCCCGTGTCGAGGAACAGCCGGATGATCGCGGTGTCGCGTCGCTCGGTGAACCCCGACCCCTTGCAGGCTGCTGGGCGCTGTCGGTGTAGGTCTCGATCGTCCGAGGCGAGCGGTTGCGCGCCCGCAGGCTGCGTCACCACTGTCGCAACAACGACGCCAGCACGTCCCGTTCGAACAGGTCGCTCATAGCCCGTCAGCCCCTTCGACGCCCGGTCCACGAGGCGATCCCGTGGATCCGGGGCGTCGAAGTTATGCGCTGACGCAGCGGTGTGCTCGAACAACCAAGGCGAGGCTGTGGATAAACCGGCTGGTCAGAAGGTCATGCGGGCCGCTGAGGTGAGTCCCGCCTCGTGGTGGAGGAGCTGGCCGTGCTACCGGTCCGCGGGGTGGCGCCGTCGGGCGACTCGTCGCCGTCGATGCGGTAGACCCGCCCCTCGCCCGGAGCGAGGTTCTCGATGCGGTGGAAGTAGCCGTTGTGCCGCACCGCCGTCGGGTCGAGCCGGTCGGGACCGAGCGTCGAGAAGATCGGGGTCAGCACGCAGTGGTCGGGCAGTGCGGGCACCCCGAAGTAGCTCGAATCCGCGTGGATGTCGTAGTTGACCGCACAGACGTACCGCGTGGCACCGGTCGGTAGCGAGTCCGGGTCCTGCGTCCACACCGCGATCCCGCGCAGTGTGGTCGCGTCGGGCGGCATGAGCCATCGAGTCGTCGCCGGGCCGATCTCGGTGAGGAGCGTCTCGGCGAACACCCGCAGCTCGGTGAGCCGGTCGAACAGCTCCTGGTTCTCGCCCCAGATGTAGGTGTCGCCGAAGCGAGCCTTCGACGGGTGGATGTTCGAGTCGCCCCGCTCGTGGAACACGAACAGCTTCGTGTAGCGCTCGTTCTCGACCGGCTCGGTGTGCACGTCGCGGATCTCGAACCCGAGCCCGGTGTAGGAGGGCATGTCCGTCAGCAACAGCGCGCTGAACAGGCGCGCCTCGTTGCCGGCACGGTAGAACTCGTCGAACCGCGGGTCGTCCTTGTCGGCGGTCAGCACCGTGTACGACGGGGCGGTGCGGCGGGTGGCGAGGTCGTCGAGATAGCGGCGGAACCGTCGCAGGAACTCGGCGTCGCCGACGACGGTGGACTGCAGGTCGCCGAGCGTGACGTCGGCGTGGGACGCCTCGAGGTGGTCGAGTTCCTCACCGAACTGGAACACGTCGCGGGCCGGCAGGAAGGTCTCGGCGAAGTAGGCGAACCACGGAGCCGGGCCCGTGCGCTGGATGTGCGTCTTCACCGCGCGCAGGATGTCGTAGTACTCGTCGACGTCGTCGGGCACGCCGTCAGGGCGCATCTGCACGTGCGACATGTCGCCGCGCATGAAGTCGAAGTTGCCGACGTGGCGGGCCGCCGCGTAGTGGCGGCAGACGTACTCCCAGACGTGCGGTCGGGGACGGTCGAAGTCGATCTGCCAGTCGGCGTTGTCGTCGACGCGCTCGTAGAACTTGTAGCGCGCCAGTGGCGAGAAGACCCGCGACATGAACTGCGGCTGGGACATGACGATGTTCGGCCACTCCATGCCGTACTCGTCGACCATCACGTGGGCGGGATCCGGGTCGATCTCGATTCCCCTGAACGGCACACCCATGGTGGCCGGCACGGGCTCGAGCCCGAACCAGTGCAGGTACTTGAGGAGGTCGACGCGCCGGCCGGTGCGCCCGTACACGTCCCGCTGGTCGCCGAACAGCAGCCGCATGCGGGTGTCCTCGTCGAGCGCGAAGAGCTCGGTGACTCCGCCCGGCAGCTCCTCGCCTTCGAGCGCGGGGCCCCGTTCGGTCAGCCAGGTGTGGACGGCGCGCTCGACCTCGGCCAGCAGGCCGTCGGAGTGGTCGACGATTCGACCGTCGCGGACCTTCATCCACTCGAACAGGTGCGGGGTGCCCAGGGCGGGCTCGGAGAAGCGGTCGGTGTGGGGGATGACGTCCATCCCGACCGCCCGCCCCATGACATGCAGCAGGTTGCAGGTTGCCCGCAGCTGCCGGCCGACGGTGTCGAGGTTCGGGGCGTACGTGTAGAGCTCATCGGAGAAGTACGAGGTGTCGAGGTTCCAGCTGGCGATGCCGTAGAGGCTTTTGACGACTCCCGGCTCCCAGACGGGCAGCAACTGGATCGAGTCGAACATCGCCGGCAGCGTGATCGCGTACTTGATGACCCCGCCGTAGTCGCCCAGGGTCCGCACGTTGATGCCGACCATGTTGGTGCGCTTCAGCCACGACGGATCGGGCTCGTCCGCCCGGGGGGACCGCACCGGGTCGGGCAGGTCAGCGAGGTCGCGATCGAGGTCGACGGCGGCATCGGAGAGCGCGACCGCGACCGCCGCACCGAACCGCTGCGTGAGCACCTCGAGCACGTCGGCCAACGGCATCGCCACGGCGTCCTGGGGCCGCAGTGCCAGGGCGAAGGAGCGCTCGCCGGACGCGAAGGCAGCCAACCCCGGGTGTGGCGGAGCGCTCATCCCTCGACGAAGTCGACGTCGTACTCGCGTGTGATGACGATGTCGGCACGATCGCGGTGCTGCGAGATGATGTTGTGCTCGGCGACGAGCACGTCTTCGATGAACAGGTCGAACTCCTCGCGTCCGCGCTTCATGCGGTGCTCGAGGGTCTCGAGGCGGTTGCGGGCGATGAACACGCGGCGGTCGACATGGTCACACAGCGACGTGTACACGCCTTCCGCGATGACCGCATGCACGCCCTCGAGCGACAAGGTCTCCTCGTCGATCCGGTTGTCCTCGTACACGACGAGCGGCTTGACGATCTCGTCGGCGCCCTCCCGGGCCGCCTGCAGATGCGCGTCGAGCAGGTCGAGGCGGACCTCGGTGGGCCCGACCCAGGCGAAGTTGGCCCGGCGCGCCGCATCGTTGAACCGGGGAGGCAGCACGTAGTAGTCGTCCTGCTGGAGGACGGCGGCGTGCACGTCGCGCTCGGCGAGCGCTTCGGCCAGAGCCTTTCCCATCTCGGACTTCCCGCTGCCGGACTCACCCGCGACCGTCATGGTGAACCGCCGTGGCAGGGCCCGGATTTCGTCGATCAGGTGGGCGACGATGATCCCGGCGGCACGCCGGTGCTCTTCTCCGATGAGGATGATGTCTCCCCGCATGCCGACACCCTAACGCAGCGTACGAGCCACTCACGAGCCGGATGCGGGCGGATCAGCCGGGACTGGAGCTACTGCGACAGATCCGACAGCACGACCTGCGTGGCGTTTCGGCCATTCGCCCCGATCACCGACCCGCCCGGATGTGTACCTGCGCCGCACAGATAGACCCCGGGAGCTGCGGTTCGATAGGGCAGACGACGGTCCCACATGTATTCCGGAAGACACGAGCCGTGGAAGATGTGGCCACCGGTCAGTCCGACGCGCGCCTCGAGATCGGGAGGCCCGTCGACGTGCATGTGTTCGATCAGTGAACCGAACCCGGGCGCGAACCGTTCGATCGACGCGATCACCCGGTTCCCGACAGCGGTGCGATGCTCATCCCAGCCGCCACCATCCGCCCACGTGTAGGGCACGTATTGACAGAAGGCCGAAAGGACGTGCTTGCCCGGAGGCGCGATCGACGGGTCGTATGGGGTCTGGAAGTACAGCTCGCACCACAACTCGTCCGACACCTCGCCTCGTCGTGCGGCCAGATACGACTCATGGAGCGCTTCCGGCGACCGGGCGATTTCGACCTGGGCCAGCGTGGCGTGCGGCGCGCCGAAGTCGGGCAGGTGCGTGAGTGCGAACGTCGCCTTCACGGTCGCGCTCTCGCGGGGGACGCCGTGGATCGCTGCGACCAGGCTGGCTGGAGCGTCGTCAGCCAGCAGACGTGCCGTCACCGCCGGGTCGGCGTTGGCGACGATGACCGGGGCATGCACCATCCCACCGGAGGCGAGTTCCACGCCGTCGGTTGGGATGATCCGCCCGACAGGCTCGTCCACCACGACGACCGCACCGGCCTCAACGGCCGCCCGATGGAGTGCGTGTGTGACGGCGCCCATGCCACCCATCACGAAGCCCCATTCTCCGGCGGTACCCTCCTGCCTCCCCGACGCATGATGGAAATCGATCGAGGCGGTCCCCGGGTCGAACGGTGAAGCGTTGGTGCCGATGATGCCCTGGCCCGCGTACGCCGTGATCATTCGCTCGTCGCGGTAGAAACGGCGGAGATGCTCGATCTGACTGTCATGGAAGAGTGTTGCGATCAGTTCGCCGTCTCCTTGGAGCCGGGCCTCGATCTCGGCGCGCGATGGCGAGTGATCGAGCCACAGGTCGCGGTCGCCCGCCGGTCGGAGGGCATCGCGAATCCGATCGAAGAGTCGCTCGCGGGCGAGGTGGCCGTCGACCTCGTCCGGAGCGAATGATCGAATCGAGGCGATGGTCTTCGCCTCGTCGGCCCACGCCGTGAACGAGTGTCCATCTTCGAACGGTGCGAAGTAGCTGGGATCGCCCATGACGATCTCCAGGCCGTGGGACCGCAGGTCGAGATCGTCGATCACCCGCTGATGGAACAAGCCGGCCAGGTACGCACATGGGGAGACCACGTAACCAGGCCACATCTCCTCGAGCGTGGCGGCTCCACCGAGACGATCCCGCCGCTCCAGCACCACCACGGTCATGCCTGAACGGGCGAGGTAGGCGGCGGCGGTCAGCCCGTTGTGTCCGCCTCCGACGACGACGACGTCCCACGCGGTTCCAGCGAGCGGCTTGGAAGGGGGCACGGGTTGCAGCGCACGGAGGATGTCGGCTGGAGTCACGGGCACTCCGGTCGGACTGGTCTCGTCGGTCTGAGGATATGTCAGGCGCCAGCGAGGCCCAGGCGGTGGGCGACCGCCGCCGCCTCGCCGCGGCTGTCGACCTCGAGCTTGGCCAAGATGTTCGAGACGTGGGTGCTGGCGGTCTTGCGGCTGATGAACAGCTCGTCGCCGATCTGTGGGTTCGTGCGGCCCGCCGCGACCAGGCGCAGTACCTCCTGCTCGCGGGCCGTCAGCCCGAACGGCGCCGCGGGCCGGTCGCCCGGGTCGCCGAGGGTCAGATTGGCCCGGCGGCCCAGGCGCTCGGCGTCGGCCGCGAGCAGGCGAAGGTCGTGGCCGGTCGCGTCGTGCCACGCGCCGCGCAGCAGCCGTGCTGCCCGGTCGCGGTCGCCGGGCAGCAGCGCGGTCGCCCAGCGGATGCGCGCGCGGGTTGCGCCGGGCACCATCCCCAGCGCAGCGAACGCGTCGACGGCGGTCTCCCATGCCGCGTCGACGTCTGCGGAGCCGTGCCAGGTGGCTACCTCGGCGTCCGCCATGGCGGTCTCGGCCGCCCACAGCGGCGCGACGCCGTACGGCGCGTCGGTGCGCGCTGCAGCGAGCCGAGCGCGCAAGCCGTCGATCCAACGGGCCGCATCGTCGCCGTCCAGCGTCGCCGCGGCCCGCACGCCCAGCGCGTACAGCGCGCCGCCGTAGCGGCGCACCCCGTCCGCACGCTCGACCTCGTTGAGTGTCGCGGCGACCACCTGCAGGGCCCGCTCGGCGTCGCCGCGGGCCAGGGCGTGCTCGGCGTCGAACTCGCCACGGGGCGCCACGAACTGCGCGCCGCCGGACATCCCGTGTGGCGTGCGGACGGCGTCGGGCAACGTGTACTCGGCCAGGTCGAGCTGGCCCCGTGCGAGCGCGATCCGGGCCGCCTGGAAGCGAAGTCGGATGTCGTCGGCCTCGCGGACCGCGCGGCCGGCCTCGAGGGACTCGGCGGCCTCGGCGAGCCGGCCGAGCCCGATCAGGAACTCCGCCAGGTTGGCGTGCAGCCACCCGCTGAAGCTGCGTAACACCCCGTGCCGCTCGGCCCACACCAGCCCCCGGCGGGTCAGGTCGAGCGCCTCGTCGGCACGGCCCATTCCGAACAGGGCATCGCCGTGGTTGACGTAGATCTTGCCCGTGTCGAGCATGCCCTCGCGTTCCGCGAGCGCGTGGGCCTCGCCGAACAGCGCCAGGCCCCGGTCGTCGTCGCCGAGGTTGACGGTGACACTGGCCAGCGTCACCAGCGCGTACAGCTCCTCCGACGTCGCGCCGACGCGCCGGGCCACGGCCAGCGCCTCGGTCGCCGGCGCCAACGCCTCGGTCGACCGCGGCACGAGCATCAGCGCGTTGGCGTCGGCGGCCAGTACACGGGCGCGCTCCACCGTGGGCTCGGCGGGCACCAGCCCGACAGCGCGACGCAGCGCCTCGAACGCGCCGTCGCGGCCGTCGTCGAAGCGCGCGCGTCCCAGCAGCATCCACGCCTCCGCCGCACGCGCGGGAGCGGCGCGCTCGTCTATCGTGGCGATGGCCTGGCACGCGTACGCGATCGCGCGGTCGATGTCGTGGTGCAGCCGTGCCGCCGACGCCGCCCACACCAGTACCTCGTCGCGGGTCCGCCCGGCGCGCTGGTCCGCGTCCGGGACGCCGTCCCAGACCTCGAGCGCGCGCTCGAGGTGGCGCAGCGCGTCGGCGTGGGCCACCGCGCGGGTCGCTGACTCGGCGGCGGCTACCGACGCCGCCAGCGCGCGGGGCTGATCGTGCGACGCGGCGTAGTGCCAAGCGAGGGCCGCGGTTGCATCCGCCGGGGCGGCGAGCTCCGGTCGCTCGGCGAGGGCGTCGGCGACCAGCGCGTGCAGCCGGACCCGCTCCCCGGGCAGCAGGTCGGCGTGCACGGCCTCCTGCAGCAGAGCGTGGCGGAACGCGTAGCCGACGCCCTCGCCGCCGACGACGAGCACGTGCCCGGCGACCGCGTCGCGCAGCGCCTGCAGCAGCCGGGTCCCCGTGACGCCCGCGTACGCGCCGGTGACCACCTCGAGCAGCTCATGGTCGACGTCGCGGCCCGTGGCAGCCGCCACCCGCACGACCGTCTGGGCGTCCTCGGACAGCCGGTCGACGCGGGCCAGCAGCGCGTCGTGCAGGGCCGGCGGCAACGTCGCGTCGTCGTCGGTCGCGGCCAACAGCTCCTCGGCGAAGAAGGGGTTGCCCTCGCTGCGGGTGTGGATCTCGTCGATCAGGGCCGTCGGCGGTGGCTCGCCGCGGATCGCCTCGGCCAGCTCGGCAACCTCGACGCGGGCGAGCGGGCTGAGCGCGGTGCGGGCCACCGCCGGATCGCGGGTCAGCCGCGCCAGCAGTGGGCGGAGCGGATGCCGGCGGGTCAGCTCGTCGGAGCGGTACGTCAGCACCAGCACGACCCCGGCGTCGCGGATCGTACTGGCCATGTAGCCGACCAGGTCCAGGGTCGACTGGTCGGCCCAGTGCAGGTCCTCGACGGCGAGCACGATGGGCAACCGGGCCGCGGCGCGCTCCAGCAGCCCGACGAGCTGCTCGAACAGCCGTGTCTGGCGGCTATCGATCGGCTGCAGCTCAACAGATTCGTGCCGAGGCCGCTGCCCGTCGAGCTCGCGGATCAGGGGCGTGACCTCGCCGTACGCGGTCGAAGGGCCGAACCACTCGGCACGCCGCGCGGCCGGGGTGGCCGCCACCAGGCGGCGCAGCGCGTCGATGACGGGAGCGTACGGCAGGGCCGCGGCGCTCATCTCGAGACAGTGGCCCAGCAACATGCGTGCGTCGGCCTCGCGCGCGCGTCGCCCCCACTCGTCGACCAGGCGGGTCTTGCCGATACCGGCGTCGCCGCCGAGCAGCACGGTCGACGGCGTTCCCTTCGCCGCGCGTTCCAGCGCACGGTCGAACCACATCAGCTCGTCGGCCCGGCCGATCAGCCGGGCACTGCGGATCGCGCGCTGCACGCGGGGCCTGTCGTCGACGTTCACGCCGGTGGCTCAGCCGTTCGGCGTTGGCCTCAGTATGGTCCGGATCCGCCGCAGCCGGAAGCGGCTCGGCGCCACCGCGCCGGCGACGACCTGGCGGTCGCGCCGCCTGTACCGCCGACGCGGTTGGCGGGGCATGGCGCGGACCCCGCGGCGCCCCGAGTTACGAGCATCAGCGGTGTGCAGCCGCAGGTGGGCGTAGTCGTTCATGATCTGCTCCCCTGTGTGAGGTGTCACAGATCACTGTGGTCTCGGACCCCGACCGGGCGCATCGGGCACCTGCCCGAGATCGCTGGCCACGCGGTGAC
>JAHELV010000021.1 GCA_024644015.1 Nitriliruptorales bacterium | reverse complement strand
GGGGGCTTTGCTGCGAACACCTGTTCGGTTATGCTGCGACCGATGGCGCCCCCGCTTCCTCGCAGCGACACCGTGGACGGCGAGACGCCGTTGCGCGCGGTGTCGTTCACCGTGGTCGATCTGGAGACCACGGGCGGGTCGCCCGACTCGTGCGCGATCACCGAAGTGGGCGCGGTCAGGGTCCGCGGCGGGGAGCGCGAGGCGGAGCTGTCGACGCTGGTCAGACCGGGCCTGGTCATCCCGCGTTCCATCACCGCGCTGACCGGCATCACGGACCGACTGGTCGCCGATGCGCCGCCGATCACCGCCGTGCTGCCGATGCTGCTCGAGCTGTGGCGTGGCTCGGTGCTGGTGGCGCACTCGGCGCGCTTCGACGTATCGTTCCTGAACGCGGCGCTCCGCCGTCACGGCTACCAGGAAATCGACCTGCCGGTCGTGTGCACCGCGACGCTGGCGCGACGCCTGATCCGGGACGAGGTCCGCAACTGCAAGCTGGCGACGCTGGCGCGCCACCTGCGCACCCACACCGAGCCCAGCCACCGCGCTCTGCCGGACGCACGCGCGACCGTCGAGGTCCTGCACGCACTGTTGGAGCGGGCAGCTGGTCTCGGCGTGACCACGGTGGCCGGGTTGCTCGAGTTGTGTCGCCGGCGCGACCTGGAGACCGTTGACCGGCGCCACCGACTCACCGACGGGCTGCCGCCCCGTCCGGGCGTGTACGCGTTCCGCTCGGCGGCCGGAGAGGTGCTCTACGTGGGCAAGGCCACGGACCTTCGCGCACGGGTGCGAACCTACTTCGGCTCGGACCCACGCCGCATGGTCCGCGGTCTTCTGCGGGAGACGGCACGCATCGACCATCGGGAGTGTCCAACCGAGCTCGAGGCCGGGATCCGTGAGATCCGGGCGATCGCACGCTGGCGACCCCGATTCAATCGGCGCGACAAGCCACCACCCCGCGCGGTCTGGCTCAAGCTCACCATCGAGCGGTTCCCTCGGCTGTCGATCGTCCGCACGGTCCGTGACGACGGCGCCACCTATCTCGGCCCGCTGCGGTCGGCCCGTGACGCCGAGCAGATCCGCGACGGGCTGCACGACGCGCTGCCGTTGCGGCGCTGCACGATGGCGATCACTGCGCGCACCCGCGTCCCGGCCTGTGCGCTCGCCGAGCTCGGACGGTGCCACGCGCCGTGCACCGGCGAGGTGTCACCGGGTGTGTACGAGACGGTCGTCGAGCACGCCCGCGCCGCCATGCGGGACGGCTCCGGCCCGGCTGCGGGCTGGCTCGTGGCCCGGATGACGACGCTGGGCGAGGCCGAGCGATACCACGAGGCGCAGTGGCGGCGCGACCGTTTGTCGGCACTGATCGAGGCCGTCCTACGACAACGCTCCTCGCGAGCGCTCACCGGCGTCGATCTCGCCGCCTGGAGACCGACGGGTTCAGGCGAGGCCGAGGTGATACGCGTCGCCGACGGGCGCCTGACGGGCAGCGCGCGCTGCGACCGCACGCGGGTGGCGCAGGCAGCCATGACGCTCCCGCTCGACGAACCGTCCGACCACGATCCGTTCGTGGTGATGCACGAGCGCGCCATGCTGCACCGCTGGCTGTCGTCGGACCTCACCACGCTGCTGTGGGCCGACGGTACCTACACGGAGCCGATCGCCGGCGGTGACACGTTGCAGCACACGGTGCGCCGCCTGCGACGTCGGCGGCGCCGCGCGGGTTCGGGAGCCGACGAGCTGCACAGCAAACGGTTGCGTCGTCTGGCGCCCGCATCCTGACAGCCGCCGGCCTGTCAGATGAAGGCGCTCTCGGCCCCCGAGTCACGCACGAACGCGCACGGTGTGTCGGCTCCGTCGATGACGCTGCGCAGGAAGTCGAAGTCGATGTCGGGCGGCAGGGCGAAGATGCTCAGGTCGGCGAACGGCGCCGTTGTCAGCGCGTCGACGAAGTTGGTGTTGAGGACGTGCACACCGGGCGGCCCCGGCAGCCGGGCCAGATCGGCCAGCCCGTGCAGGTAATGGTCCGCGTGCGCGAGCTCGGCGGCATTGGCGACCGCCGTGACGAGGTTGAGGTCGCCGCCCCAGTTCGCCCGTAGCTTGTAGGCCATCAGGATCGCGAGGTGCGAGTGCTGGAGGTCGGTGCTGACCTTCCATTCCGGTCCCTGCTCACGGATCCACAGATTGATCACGCCGCGGCCGCCGAGCCGGCCCGCGTGCACCGTCGAGGTCATCAGGACGCCGAGCTTCTGACGGGCGGCCTCGTCGAGCACCCGCAGGGCATGATCCTCGGCCGCTGCCGTACCTGGGAATGCGAGGAAGACGATGTTCGACCGCACCAGGCCGTTGCCGGACGCACGCATCGACGCGAGGAAGCCCTGCTCGAACGTCTCCTCCTCCACGACCGACCAGGTCGTGGAGATCTGCTCGCCGCGCAGCTGCCTGCTGACCGTCGTCAACCCCTCTGCCAGGGACTGGTCGCCGCCGTGACGGACGCCGACCATCTTCACGGCTCCCTTCGGGTAGGTCACGTCGCGCAGGAACGCCGTCGCGGCACGCAACTGCCGTGTGTCCTCGATCGGCGCGAGCACGCGAGGCCGCCACCCTCGCTCGGCCGACTGCCGCGACGCGACGGCCCGCTTCGACGCCCACTGTGCGATGGCGGCGAACATGTCGCTGCGTACGTCGCTGAACGGGCTGTCAAGGCGCCGGCGCAGCAACACGACGAAGAACCCGACCACGACGGTGACGGCGATGACGGTGAACAGCACGTTGACCACCACCATTGCGACGATACACCCCACGGTCCCGACCAGCGGCACGATGCGAGGGAACCGCAATGTGGGGCGGAACGTCGGCAGATCCAGCGTCTCCTCGACCAGCACCACCACGTTGATCGTTCCATAGGTGATCAGGAAGAACAGCGTGATGATCGGTGCGAGCACGTTGAGGTCGCGCACGAGGATCGCCGCCAGTGCGATCCCGCCGGTGAAGATGAGCGCGTTGCGTGGTTCGCCCCCCGCGGTGCGACGGGCGAACCACTGCGATCGTGGAAGAAGCTCCGCGGCGCCCAGCGCCTGGAGGATTCGCGGAGCACCCACGATTGACGCAAGACCCGACGAGAACGTCGCCCCCAGCAGCCCCGCGACGACACCTGGGCCCCAGGCCGAGCGCTTCAGCATCACGAGGTAGTCACTGACCAGCACGTCCGGCGGCGCCGATCGACCGATCCAGTACGCCGCGGCCAGGTAGACCACGAGCGTCAGCCCGATCGCACCGAGCGTGCCCAGCGGGATGCTGCGTCGCGAGTCCCGCAACTCGCCGGACATGTTGACGCCCGCCATGATGCCCGTCGTCGCCGGGAAGAAGACGGCGAAGACCCCCCAGAAATCGGTCCCGGGAAACCCCGCCTCGGGCGCCCCCGGGTAGCTGCCACGCCAGGTCGGCGCGAAGACCATCGACCCCTGAACGGCGGCCAGCGCGATAACCACGACTGACAGGAGCACCAGCGCCAGGATCACGTACTGCACACGGAACGCGAACCGCGCGCTGATCGAGGCGATCAGCATGAGCGAAGCGAACGTCACAATGTCGACGATCAGGGCGGGGTGCTGCGGGAAGACGAACTCCCAGCCGCCACGGAAGCCGAACACGTAGAGTGCGATCGCCAGAGTCTGTGACAGGTACAGCGGCACGCCGATCGCCCCGCCGGCCTCCAGTCCGAGCGAGCGCGAGATGATCGCGTAGGCACCACCGCCCGCGATCGGTGTGTTCGTCGAGATCGACGCGATGGACATGCCTGTCGAGCCGGTGATGGTGTACGCCAGCAGGACGATTGCCATCGCACCGAGCAGGCCGGCGTTGCCGACCATCCAGCCGACACGCAGGTAAAGGATGACTCCCAGGATCGTCAGCAGCGTCGGGACGAACACGCCTTCGAACGTGCCGTACCGCCGGGGTCGCACGCGCTCCTCGCCGGCCATCGAGCGATACTAGCCGTCAGTCGCGACGGCCATCCTTGGCCGGCATGTCAGTGGCGCAGCTGCTGCGACAGGCTGACCCAGCGGTCGCGCACCCGGCGCGCCGCACCCGAGTCGATGGACTCTGCGGCCGCCTGCACGCCGGATCCAAGATCAGCGACGCGGTCGGCTGCGTAGAGTGCGGCGGCCGCACCCAACACGACCACGTCCATGGCCGGACCCGGCTTGCCGTCGAGGACCGCATCCGCGATGGCGCGGTTCGTCTCGACGTCGCCGCCGGTCAGATCGTCGGGTCCCGCGCGAGCGATGCCGAGGTCGGCGGGGTCGAACTCGTACGCGTCCACGCGGTCGCCACGGATCTCCCACACCCGTGACACCCCGGTCGTCGTGAGCTCGTCGAGTCCGTCGCCACCGTGGAACACCAGCGCATGGGACGTGTCGAGCTGCGCCAGCACGGCAGCCATCCGCTCGGCCATGACCGGACTGCTCACGCCGATCGTCTGGTGCGCCGCGCCAGCGGGGTTGGTCAGCGGCCCCAGGAAGTTGAACACCGTCGGGATCGCCAGCTCACGCCGCGTCGGCATCACATGGCGCATCGCCGGATGATAGGTGGGCGCGAAGCAGAAGCCGATGCCGACGTCGTCGATGCAGCGCGCGACGGCGGCGGGCGGCAGGCTGATCGCGACACCCCAAGATTCGAGCAGATCCGCAGAGCCGCACCGTCCGCTGGCTGCGCGGTTGCCGTGCTTCGCGACCTTCGCGCCGGCGCCGGCGGCGACGATGGCGGCCACAGTGGAGATGTTGAAGGTGCCGGCGCGGTCTCCACCGGTCCCGCAGGTGTCGACCGTGGGGGCCTCGACCGGGACCGGGACGGCGAACTGTCGCATCGCACGCACGAGCCCGGCGATCTCATTGCTCGTCTCGCCCTTCGCGCGCAACGCGACCAGGAAGCCGGCGATCTGCACGGCCGACGCGGACCCCTGCATGATCTCGGCCATTGCGTCCTGGGCGTCGGCGGCCGACAGGTCCCGCCCGTTCAGCAGACGCTCGGTGAGGTCAGGCCACGACAGCCCTTCGGGCGTCTCAGTCATCGTCGTCCTCGGGTCCCGGGGTGAGCGCCGTGACGCGTCCGCCGCCCAGCAGCGTGCGGTCGGCGTTGACGCCCCCGCCCGGACCGAGTCTGGCCGCGTGGCCGAGCGTGCCGACCCCGGGCAGTGCGGGGACCGACGATCCCGACGCCAGCGCGCCAAGCAGCTCGGCGAGGTCGAACGGGTCGACGGGCTTGACGATCCAGGCGTCGGCCTGGGCCCAACGGCACAGGTATTCGTCCTGCGGACGGGAGATCATGAGGATGACCGGCGCAAGGTCGTGGCCGTCGGTGACCCGCGCCTTGACCTCGCGTACCAGATAGAAGCCACCGGTCGGATGCGTATCCGCATCCGCGAGGATGACGTCGAACGTGTGGTCGCCGTCGTCCAGGACCGCCAGCCCGCGCTGCGGCGTGCGCACCTCCAGCACGTCCGCGTCGGCAGGTAACGCCGTCGTGACCTGCCGCGTGAGCGACGGGCCACCCGACACGAGCAGAATGTTCACACTGCGCTCCCGATGGACGATGCTGATCGGCGCATCATGCCACGCACCGTCGGGCCGAACCGCCTAGTCAACGTGCGAGCCGGTGCCGTCGTCGGACGGATGCAGGCGCCTGAACGGCGTCCGGCGCGCCTGCTCGATCGGACCGCGACCGACCTGGACGAAGCGGACGAGGGTCACCAGCAGCAGACCGCCGACCATGTTGCCGAGCGTCGACCACGCCATGGTGGTGAGCCAGGCGGCGTAGCCGAAGGGAGCGCCGACGTGGAGGGCGGCGAACATCTCGTGCGAGCTCACGATCACGTGGTTCAGCGGCACCGCGGCCAGCACGAACGACGCGGCAACCGCCGCGACGATCCTCGGCCCCTGCGTCTCGCTGTTGCTGTCCATCCACGTCATGACCGTGATCACGGCACCGCCGAGGAGCGCCAGGGCGAAGGACCGCCAGCCGATTCCCAGGTCCGGATAGAACTCTGCGATCTCGATCGCCGTCGGGCCGAGATCCGGCATGGCCGACATGAACACGTTCATCACGACCCAGCCACCCACCAGGTTCAGGACGCCGGTGCCGATCCACAGCCGCGCGAGCTCCCGGACACGCGCCTGGTGGGCGATGATTGCGGCGACCGGCACCAGGAAGTTCTCGGTGAACAGTTCGCCGCGCGCCAGTGTCAGGGCGACGAAGCCGATCGTGAACGCCAGCGACCCCAGCAGGTGGCTGCCGGTCTCGTGTTCGACGACGATCAGCGCGATGACGCCGATCGACAGATCGATCCCGCCGATGAGGCCCGTGGCCAGGAGGGTCGGTGCGCTGCGCCGGAGCCGCAGCGTGCCTTCCTCGACCGCGGACTGGAACGTCGATTCGAGCTCGGGATCGTTCTCGGCGCGTGGACGGCCCTCCCCGGTCGCACGTTCGTAGTCGATGTCGCCATCCTGGTGCTTGCCGAAGTTGTGACCGTGCCCTTCGCCCTCAGCCGTCGGCTCGCCGAGCTCGGAGCCCTCGGACCGCTGCGTCTCGTCGCTCACGTGGCCTCCCGGAACCGGATGCGGCGGCCGCGCCCCGCTCGACCGTCAGCCCGTCACGGTCCAGCTGTCGGCACCCGCCAGCAGGTCGGACAGATCGCCGGGGCCCCGACGGGCGATGGCGTCCGCGACCTGGCGGTTCAGCTCGGTGCCGTAGACGGGACGTTCGACCTGCCGGAACAACCCGATCGGCGTCGGGCCGGTCGGTGTGTGCGACAACCTGGACAGCATGAACGCCAGACCGGGGTCGTCGCGGTGCGCGTCGTGCACGAGCAGTGCGTCTTGGCCGACGGTGGCAACGTCGACGATCTCGAGCTCCCCGGTCCGCTTGAGCGCGACCCCGAACTCGTCCTCGTTGCCGAAGCGGATCGGCTTGCCGTGCTCGAGCCGGATCTGCTGCGGTCGGTTCCGGCGGACGGCGTCGAACGCCCCGTCGTTGAAGATGTTGCAGTTCTGATAGATCTCGACAAATGCAGTGCCTTCGTGCGCTGCCGCCTGGATGAGCATTTCGGTCAGGTGCTCACGCTCGTTGTCGATCGACCGCCCGACGAACGTCGCCTCGGCTCCGAGCGCGACGCTCACGGGGTTGAACGGATGGTCCAGCGAGCCCATCGGCGTCGACTTGGTGATCTTCCCGAGCTCGCTGGTCGGCGAGTACTGGCCTTTCGTCAACCCGTAGATCTGGTTGTTGAACAGCAGGATCGTCAGGTTGGCGTTGCGCCGCATGGCGTGGATCAGGTGGTTGCCACCGATCGACAACGCATCACCGTCGCCGGTGACGACGAACACCTTCAGATCCGGCCGCGTCGCGCTGATCCCGGTGGCAATTGCGGGCGCGCGTCCGTGGATCGAGTGGAACCCGTACGTCTCCATGTAGTACGGGAAGCGCGCGGCGCAGCCGATGCCCGACACGAACACGAGGTTCTCGCGTGCGATGCCCAGGCCGGGCATGACCCCTTGCACGTTGGCGAGGATCGCGTAGTCCCCACAGCCCGGGCACCAACGCACCTCTTGATCGCTCTGGAAGTCCTTCTTGCGCAGCGGCGCCTCTTCGGCGTTCGCGCTGCGCGTCGCGGTGTCTGTCACGACAGACCTTTCAGCTCGTGGGAGATCGCGTCGACCAGCTCTGCCGTGGTGAACGGCAGACCATTGACCCGGTGGTAGCCCTTTACGTCGACCAGGAAGTCCGCCCGCAGCAGGCGCTGCAACTGCCCGAAGTTCATCTCGGGCACCAGCACACGCTCGTAGCTGTGCAGCACATCTGCCAGGTTCGATGGGAACGGGTTGAGGTGGCGCAGGTGCGCGACCGCGACGGCTGCGCCGTCGGCGCGGGCACGGCGCACCGCGGCCCGGATCGGCCCGTAGGTCGAGCCCCAGCCCAGCACGAGCAGCCGTGCGCCGTCCTCGTGGTCGACGGCCAGCGGCGGAATCGTGTCGGCGATGCGCGCAACCTTGGCGGCGCGCAACTCGGTCATGCGCTGGTGGTTGTCGGGGTCGTACGAGATGTTGCCTGTGCCGTCGGCTTTCTCGAGCCCACCGATCCTGTGCTCGAGGCCGGCGACCCCCGGTGGCGCCCACGGGCGCGCAAGCGTCGTCGGATCGCGTTGGAAGGGCCAGAACTCACCGTCGTGGTTCGGGCCGCCGGCGAAGTCGACGATCCCGCGCAGATCCGGCAGCTCGTCGACTGACGGGATCCGCCACGGTTCGGCGCCGTTGGCCAGATAGCCGTCCGACAGCAGAAACACCGGCGTCCGGTACGCGACGGCGATGCGTGCGGCCTCGATCGTGGCGTCGAAGCAGTCGCCCGGGGTCGACGCGGCGACGATCGGCACCGGCGCTTCGCCATTGCGTCCGTACATGGCCTGCAGGAGGTCGGCCTGCTCGGTCTTGGTCGGCAGCCCGGTCGACGGTCCACCGCGCTGGATGTTGAGGATCAGCAGTGGAAGCTCGACGCTGACGGCCAGCCCGATCGTCTCGGCCTTCAGCGCAACGCCGGGACCGGATGTGACCGTGGCGGCGAGGTTGCCGGCGAAGGCGGCGCCCAACGCGGCACCGACTCCCGCGATCTCGTCCTCCGCCTGGAAGGTCCGCACACCGAAGTGCTTGAGCCGCGCGAGCTCGTGCAGCACGTCGCTGGCCGGCGTGATCGGATAGCCGCCCAGGAACAGCGGCAGACCGGTCCGTTCGGCCGCGGCGACCAGCCCGTAGGCCACCGCGGTGTTGCCGGTGATCTGGCGGTAGCGGCCGGGTGGCAGTGCCGCTGGTTTCACCTCGTAGCTGTGCGCGAACAACTCGGTCGTCTCGCCAAACGCGAAACCGGCTGTGAACGCCGCGATGTTGGCCTCCGCCAGCTCGGGCTGACTGCCGAATCGTGACCACACCCAGTCGATCGTCGGTTGGGTCGGCCGGCTGAACATCCATGACATCAGGCCGAGCGCGAACATGTTCTTCGCGCGTTCCTTGTCCTTCTTGCCCAGATCGGTGTCCTCGAGCGCACCGACGGTCAGCGTGGACAGCGGCACGCTGACCACGTTGTAGGCCGAGAGCGTCGCGTCGTCGAGCGGATTGGACTCGTACCGCGCCTTGCGCAGATTGCCCACCGAGAACGCGTCGCTGTTGACCACGATGGTGGCGCCCGGCTCGAGATCGTCCACATTGGTCTTGAGCGCCGCAGGGTTCATCGCAACAAGCACATCGGGCGCGTCGCCGGGTGTAAGGATGTCGTGGTCGGCGAAGTGCAGCTGGAACCCCGAGACACCCGGCAGCGAGCCGGCCGGCGCTCGGATCTCGGCCGGGAAGTCCGGCTGGGTGGCCACGTCGTTGCCGAGCACCGCGCTGACGGACGTGAAGCGGTTGCCGGTCAGTTGCATGCCGTCACCAGAGTCGCCGGCGAAGCGAATGGTCACGGTGCCGCGCTGCTGCACCGTCTTGGTGGTCATGGAAGAATCCTCGATTGAGGTCACGTTGGGCGAGATGGAGCGGTCACCATAGTAGTGAGCCCGGTGGGGACCATCGCCGAGGTCCGCCGATCGACGAGAACGGACGCGCACGCATGGACGCCGACCTGACGGTCGACGCTCGCGGCACCCGCTGTCCCACGCCGATCATCGAGCTGTCACGGGCGATCGTCGACCGCGGGCCACGCGTCGTCGTCCTGCTGGCGGACGACCCGAATGCGCGCGTCGACGTGCCGGTGTGGTGCCGCCTCAAGCGCCACGCGCTGGTGGAGACCGTCGAGCGCGCCGGCTTCTGGCGCTTCACCGTACGGGTCACCTGAGAGTCCACGCGGCAAGGGGCAACGACCGTCAGGTCCGGTGGTTGGATCCGCGGCTGGACTGCTAGTGGAAGCTGTCTCCGCAGGCGCAGGTGTTCTGAGCGTTCGGGTTGTTGATCGAGAATCCGGCGCCCTGAAGGCTGTCGACCCAGTCGATCGTGGTGTCGCGCAGATACGGTGCCGACATCTTGTCGATGCGGACCGGCACGCCCTGCACGTCTGAGATCCGGTCGCCGTCGAGCTGGCGGTCGTCGAAGAACAGCGCGTAGCGCATACCCGAGCATCCACCGGGTTGCACAGCGATCCGGAGTGCGATCGCGTCCGGGGTCTCTTCGCGATCCATCAGCTCACGGACCTTGGTGGCCGCGCCCTCGGTCAGGGTGATGACCTGATCCTGCACGCTCGTCGGAGTGGCGGTTACATCGCTCATCGGGTGATTCGACCTTTCGGTCCCTTGCCATCGTTGCCGTCGGCCAGTCTAGCGGTGACTCCGGCAATCGACGAGCACGGCGTGACGACGTAGACGACGGATACGCTGCAGCGCCATGGAACTCCACCGCAACACCCGGCGCGCCCTCGCAGCGGCGGCCGAGCTCGGACTCGATCTCGACGTGCACCACTTCCCGCAGGGCACGCGCACCGCCGACGACGCCGCCGCCGCGATCGGTTGTCCGGTCGGTGCGATCGTCAAGTCGCTCGTGCTCGACTCGGCCGACGGGCCCCTGATGGTGCTCGCCAGCGGCGACAACCGCGTGAGCTATGGCAAGGTCGAGGCGGTCACGGGCAGAACCGCCGTCGGGCGCTGCAACGCCGACGCCGTCCGCGCGGCGACGTCGTATCCGGTCGGTGGCGTGTCGCCGTTCGGCCACCCCGCGCCGTTGTTGACGCTGATCGATCGCGACCTGCTGACCTACGACGTCATCTGGGCTGCTGCCGGCACGCCCCACGCCGTGTTCCCGATCGCCCCCGGCACGCTGGTCGAGGCCACCGGCGCCGCGCCGGCCGACGTCGCCGAGGGCCACGCCGCGACGGGGTGATCTCGGCCCGGACAGGCACCGGCACCGGCGCAGCGGCCTGACTAGACCGGCCGGCACGACGCCCGGCTACTGTGCCGCGGCCAGCGCCGCCGCCCGGTCGCGCGTGAGCTCGATCGGGCGGTCCAAGCCCTGGGCGCCGAGCGTCGCGACACGGTCGAACAGCACGGCGCCGCGCCCGTCGACCTGACCTGCGACCGCCAGCACGGCCGCACCGGCAGCGCGCGCCCGCGCGGCGACGAACGCCGGCGTCTTGCCGGCCAGTGTCTGATCGTCGAGCTTGCCCTCACCAGCGATGACGACGTCGGCGCCGTGCAGCTGCTCGGCGAAGCCGACCAGGTCGGCGACCGCTTCAGCCCCATCGGCCATGCGTGCGGCGCAGAACGCGAGCAGTCCGAACCCCAGGCCGCCGGCGGCACCGGAACCGGGCAGCTCGCGCCACGGCCCTCCGGTCAGATCACGCTCGACGACATCGGCGAACCGGCGCAGCGCCGCTTCGAGCTCGTCGAGGTCAGCCTCGCGGGCGCCCTTCTGTGGTGCGAACACCGCGACGGCGCCATCGGGTCCGAGCAGCGGGTTGGTCACGTCGCTCATGATCGTCACGGGCGCCAACTGGCGTCCCACAGGTTCCACACGCGCGAGGTCACGCAGGTAGCGGGCCCCGACCTTGAGCCCGCTGCCGTCGGCACGGAGCAGCCGGTGCCCCAGTGCGAGCGCCATGCCGGCACCGCCATCGTTGGTGGCACTCCCACCGAGCCCGACGAGGATCTCCGACGGCGCCTCGAGCTGTGCAGCCGCGATCAGCTGCCCGACGCCGTAGCTTGTCGCGTGCAGCGGGTCGCGCTCGGACGGTGCGAGCCAGGCGATCCCGCACGCTTCCGCGGCCTCGATCAGCCCACGACCGTCGGGCAGGCGCAGCCACCGTCCCGTGCGTGCACGGCCGCGAGCGTCGGCGACTTCGACCTCGAAGTACTGCGCATCCGGCACCGCGGCCTTGACGACCTCCAGCGTGCCTGCGCCGCCGTCGGCCATCGGGACGACGATCACCTCGTCGTCGGGGCGGGCAGTACGCCAACCCGTGGCGATGGCGTCGGCGGCGTCGGCCGCCGACATCGTGCCGGCGAACTTGTCGGGCGCGACGACGACTCGCATGACCGGCCGCTAGTCGCGCGGGTCGGCGTCGACGAACGGCGGGCGCGTGACGACCGCGGGCAGTGCCCGGCCCCGGACGTCGATCTGCACCTCGTCGTCGATCTCCACACCGGCGTCGAGGTAGGCCAAAGCGATGCCGCAGCCCAGTGTGGGAGAGAACGAGCCGCTCGTTGTCTGGCCCACGTCGCGATCTCCGACGCGCACACGCTGCTCGGCCCGCGGCACGCCTCGACCAGTGGCACGCAGCCCCCGCAGGCGTCTGGTGCGCGGCGCCGCTCTGGCTGCGCGCACCGCCTCGGCTCCGCGGAAGTCGGTGTCGTCGGCGACGGCGAACCAGACGCCCGCCTCGGCGGGCGTGGTGGCGGAGTGCAGCTCGCTGCCGTGGAGCGGATATCCCATCTCCAGCCGCAGCAGGTCCCGGGCGCCGAGCCCGGCCGGCGCGACGCCGTCGACGGCGAGCAGGCGGTCCCACAGATCTCCTCCGCGCGACGCCCGCACCACGATCTCGTACCCACGTTCGCCCGTGTAGCCACTGCGCGCCAGCACACCGTCACGCAGCCCTTCCGGCGTCGACGACGCGCTGGCGGACGGACCCGGCGTCGCCATGCCGAGCTCGCGGCAATCCAGGAACGCCATGCCGTGGACGTCCAACCCGGCCGCCAGTGCAACCTGCGCCGACGCGGGGCCCTGGACCGCGATGCAGGCGTACTCGCCGTTGTGGCCCACGATCGCAGGCGAACCCGGGCCATCGGCGACACTCGTCCGCACCGCGTCGACGTTGGCCGCGTTGCAGACGACCAGATACCCCCACCCGAGCCGGTACACGAGCAGGTCGTCGACGATGCCGCCGCTGTCGTCGCAGCACAGCGTGTAGTGGGCGCGGCCCACGCTCAGCCGACCGATGTCGTTGGTGAAGGCGTGCTGCAGCGCCGGTGCCGCGTCATCACCGGTCACGGTGAACATCCCGAGGTGGGAGAGATCGAACACACCGCAGGACGACCGCACGGCATCGTGCTCGGCGACGACGCTGCCGTAGTCCAGCGGCATCTCCCAGCCGGCGAACGAGGTCATCGTCGCACCGAGCCGCCGATGCCGATCGGCCAGCGGCGACTGGCGTGGGGACCCTTGCGTCGGCATCACAGTCCTTTGATCGATCCGTGCCCGACGACCCGCTCGGAGCGGTCAGACGGCGTGGCGGCAGGCCCCGGTCGTGGGGCGGCGACGGTTTCAAATTCAGGAGCCTAAAGCATTCATACCCTGGCTAAGATCATCCCCGTGCCGCGGTCACGGGACGCAAGGAGCTGAGATGTCGGAGACCTGCGAGTTGATCGTGCTTGGTGGAGGCACCGGTGGCTACTCGACCGCGCTGTTCGCCGCGAACCTCGGGATGGAGGTCACGCTGGTCGAGAAGGCGAAAGTCGGAGGGACCTGCCTGCACTGGGGGTGCATCCCGACCAAGGCGCTGCTGCAGGCGGCCGAGGTGGCCGAGCACACGCAGCACGCCGGCGACTACGGCATCAGGGCGTCGTTCGAGGCCGTCGAACTGTCGGCCCTGCACGACTACAAGAACACCATCGTGCAGACCAACTTCAAGGGCCTGCAGGCCACGCTCAAAGGCAAAGGCGTCGTGACCGTGTCTGGCCACGGTGTGCTGAAGGACGCCAAGACCGTGGTCGTCCAGACCGACGAGGGGGAGCGCACGATCTCGGCGACCCGCGGCCTGGTGCTCGCGACCGGGTCGGTGCCCAGGGACGTGCCGGTCGAAGGCGCGGAGACGGACGGCGAGGTCGTGATCAACTCGGACCACGCGCTGTACATGGACCGGATCCCCGAGAAGCCGATCGTGCTCGGCGCCGGGGCAATCGGCGTCGAGTTCGCCACGGTCTGGAACGCCTTCGGTTCCGACGTCACCATCGTCGAGATGCTCGACAACGTCGTGCCCAACGAGGATGTCGACACGCAGAAGACGCTCGCGAAGCTGCTCAAACGGCGCGGGATGGACGTGCGGGTCAAGACCAAGCTGGTCAAGGTCGAACGGGGCTCCGGCGGCCTGCGTGCGACCGTTGAGAACGCCAGGGGCGAGCAGTCCCAGATCGAAGGCGACACGCTGATGGTCGCGATCGGCCGCCGCCCGGTGACCGAGGACATGGGCTTCGAGGACGCCGGCGTGACCCTCGACCGTGGCTACGTCGAGGTCGACGAGTACTGCCGCCCGGGCCCCGACCGGCTCTATGCGGTCGGCGACATCCTGCCGCTGTACACGCTCGGGCTCGCGCACTCGTCATTCCAGGAGGGCATGATGGTCGCCCGGCTCGCGGCCGGGCAGTCGACACCCCCGATCGACTACAAGGGCGTGCCGCGCGTCACCTACTGCCACCCCGAGGTCGCCAGCGTCGGCTGGAACCAGCAGGAGCTCGACGACGAGGGCATCGAGTACGAGATCAAGACGTTCCCGTACTCTCACAACGCTCGCGCGATGATGATGCGCGAGGGCGGACAGGTCAAGGTCATCGCGGAGGCGGACGGCGGCCGGGTGCTGGGCGTCCACATCGTCGGTCCGCGCGCGACCGACATGATCGCCGAGGGTCAGCTCATCTACAACTGGGAGGCGCTGCCGACGGAGGTCGGGCAGTTCGTCCATCCGCACCCGACGCTGTCCGAGGCCGTGGGAGAGGCGCACCTCGGGCTGTTCGGGATGGCCCTGCACGGGTGACCACCATCTACATGTTGTCGACTCCGCCGACCAAGCGCCCGTGAAACGAGAGGAGCACGCCCGTGGCCACTGAAGTCACCCTTCCGGAGCTCGGAGAGTCAGTCACCGAGGGCACGATCACCGAGTGGCTGGTCGCGGTCGGCGACGAGGTCAACGAAGACGACCCGCTGTTCGAGCTGTCGTCCGACAAGATCGACACCGAGGTCCCCTCCCCCGCCAGCGGCGTCCTCAAGGAGATCAGAGTCGACGTCGACGAGACTGTCGAGGTCGGCACGGTCGTCGCCATCATCGGCGACGCCGGTGACGACGCCGGCGGCGGCGAGGACACCCCAGTCGCCGACGCGCGCGAGGAGCGTGACGCGAGCCGCGCCGACGACCGGGCAGATACCGGGACCGCGCAGGCGGACGTCGGGGCCGTCGATGACGGCGACGCGGCCGCCGGACCCGGTTCCGGCGGCGGAGACGTCGAAGTGACGCTTCCGGAGCTCGGAGAGTCAGTCACCGAGGGCACGATCACCGAGTGGCTGGTCGCGGTCGGCGACGAGGTCAACGAAGACGACCCGCTGTTCGAGCTGTCGTCCGACAAGATCGACACCGAGGTCCCCTCCCCCGCCAGCGGCGTCCTCAAGGAGATCAGAGTCGACGTCGACGAGACTGTCGAGGTCGGCACCGTCGTCGCCATCATCGGCGGTGGCGGCGAGCCTGCCCCTGAGAGCACATCCGAGGAGCCACGGACCGACGACGCGCCACCATCCTCGCGCGCTGACGACAGTGGGGTTGCCGACAGCGGGGCAGCGACGACGACCAGAGGCAACGGGGGCGTGGCCGGCGGTGACGCTCTCATGTCACCGATCGTGCGGCGCATGATGGCCGAGCACGATCTCGATCCCGCGCAGATCGCGGGCTCGGGGCAGGGCGGACGGATCACCCGCGACGACGTCGAAGCGGCGATCTCTTCGTCCGGAAGCGCCGCCGGCGCCGACGCGGTGCCGTCCGGGCAGCAGCCCGCCCGCAGGGAGACCGCGCGCAAGGAGACCAGCGCCAAAGGCACCGCGGCTTCGGTGTTCGAGCCCGGCGAGCGCGAGCACGTGGAGAAGCTCAGCCGCATCCGCCAACGCATCGCGGCCAAGATGCAGGAGTCGTTGGCCAACACCGCGCAACTGACCACGGTGCAGGAAGCCGACATGACGTACATCATGCAGCTGCGCGCCCGGCACAAGGACGAATTCAAGCAGCGTGAGGGCACGTCGCTGTCGCCGTTCGCCTTCCTCGCCCGCGCGGCGCTGCTCGCGATCAAGCGACACCCGACCGTCAACGCGAAGGTCGATTGGGACGGCGGCGAGGTGCTGTACCGCGACTACGTGAACCTCGGGATCGCGGTAGACACCGAAAAGGGCCTGCTGGTACCGAACGTCAAGAACGCCGACGACCTGACTTTGGCCGCGTTGTCCCGCAACATCGCCGACGTGGCGGGACGAGCGCGCGGCAAGGGCCAGCTCGAGATGAGCGACATCCAGGGCGGCACGTTCACGATCACCAACACCGGGAGCCGTGGCGTGCTGATCGACACCCCGATCCTCAACTACCCCGAGGTGGCGATCATGGGCACCGGCGCGATCCAGCGGCGGCCCGTCGTCGTCGAGGATGGGCTGGGTTCGACGATCGCGATCCGTGACATGGTGTATCTGTGCCTGACGTACGATCACCAGATCCTCGACGGCGCCGACGCCGCTCGGTACGTGACTGATGTCAAGGAGGTCGTCGAGACCCATGACTGGGAGGCCGAGCTCGGGCTCTAGGCATGAGGTGAGCCCGGGGACACGGGTGTGATCGCGGTCGACCTTGGTCGTGTCGACTACGTCGACACGCTGCGGCTGCAGCACCACCTGGTCGCCGCCCGCACCAGCGACGATGTGGACGACACCGTGATCGTGTGCGAGCACGACCCGGTGTACACCGCCGGGCGCCACGCGGATCTTGCCAACGTGCTCGATGCGTCGGCGATACCGGTGGTCCGAGCCGACCGTGGCGGTGACGTGACCTACCACGGTCCGGGACAGGTTGTGGTCTATCCGATCGTGCGGCTGGCCGGGCCGCGGCGGGTTCGCGCGTACGTCGAGGCGCTGCAGGCCGCGTGCATCCGCGTGGCCTTCCAGCACGGCGTCACCGCGCGCACCGAACAGACCCGGCCCGGAGTGTGGGTCGGTGACGACAAGCTCGCCGCGGTAGGCGTGCGGATCCGACGCGGCGCGACCAGTCATGGCCTGGCGTTCAATGTCGATCCAGACCTGACGCACTACGCCGGGATCGTGCCGTGCGGCATCACGGACGGCGGCGTGTGCTCGCTGCAATCGCTGGGTGTCGACACCGATCGACGAACGGTGCGCGACGAACTGGTCGCCGCCGTCGCGGAGGCGTTGGACCGACCAGTGCAGTGGAAGGACCCCGCCGACGTCGGTCTGCGAAGGCCATGACGGCTCGTGCGCGGTTGCCAACAGGATCCTGCAGGTGCGCGCGGACCTAGACTGTGGGCGGTAGTCGACCGACGAGGGAGACCGTGACGTCGATCATCCCGGAGGGCGCGGAGCGACTGACCGTCGTGGGCGTCCCCACCGTGGCGCAGCGCAAGCCGTCGTGGATCAAGCGGCAGGTGCCGCTGGCAGGCCCCAACTACCGCGACCTGAAGCGCACGATGCGTGAGAACGACCTGCACACGGTGTGTGAGGAGGCGGGCTGTCCCAACATCCACGAATGCTGGGAGGACCGTGACGCCACCGTGTTGATCGGCGGGCCCGACTGCACTCGCCGGTGCGGGTTCTGCGAGATCGCCACGGGTAGGCCGGCAGAGTACGACACCGACGAGCCGCGCCGGGTCGCTGACGCGGTCGCGAAGATGGAACTCAACTTCGCCGTCGTGACCGGTGTGGCGCGCGACGACCTGCCGAACGGCGCGGCGTGGCTCTACGCCGAGACCTGCCGGCAGATCAAAGAGCGTCTACCGCAGTGCGGCGTCGAGCTTCTGGTCGACGATTTTCGCGGTCGCGAGGAGCCGCTGCGCATGGTGCTCGATGCGCAGCCCGAGGTGCTCGCCCACAATCTCGAGACACCCCGACGGCTGTTCCGGCACGTCCGTCCCGGTTTCCGCTACGACCGCAGCCTGGAACTGCTCGACCGCGCCCGTCGCTGGTCTGACAGCGCCACGAAGTCCAACCTGATGCTCGGCATGGGCGAGACCCCCGACGAGGTCGTCGAAGCAATGGCCGACCTGCGCTCGGCCGGGTGCATGCTGCTGACCATCAACCAGTACCTGCAGCCCACGCACCGGCACCTCGCGCTGCAGCGCTACGTCGAGCCGGAGGAGTTCGAGCGCTACCACCGGCTGGGCATGCAGATGGGCTTCTCGTGGGTCGAGTCCGGACCGCTGGTCCGCTCGTCGTACCGCGCCGGCCGTCAGGCCGAACGCGCCGGCGTGTGGACCCGTCCGAGTTCAGTTGCCGTTGCCGGCTGACACACCCCGACGCGCGCGCTAGCGTTGCGAGCTTGCTCCTCCACCCCACCAATGCGCATGAAAAGGTGAGCGCACGTGTGGACCACCATGCTTCTTGCCGCCGAGGGCAACATCACCCAGGAAGCCGCCGAAGCCTGTGGCGACGGAACGCTGTGCCAAGCCATCAAGGACAACGTCGTCGACAACGACTACGTGGCACAGTTCCTCGGGGTCCTGATCCCCGACATCCTGCGAACCGTCGTGATCTTCGCCATCGCGTGGCTGGTGGTGCGCGTCGTCCGCAAGGCGATCCGCCGGATCGTCCGCGACATGGTCGAGCGCGGACAGGAGCGCGCCAACGGTAGCCGTAAGCGCTTCTCCATCGCCTCGACGCAGTCCCTGGATCCGATCCGCGCGGCGATGCGTACCGAGACGCTCGGCAACGTCCTGCGGAGTCTGGCGAGTCTGATCGTCTGGACCTCGGCGGTGTTCGTCGCCGTCGCCTCGCTTCAGACCATCGACATCAATCTCGGCCCACTGATCGCCGGAGCCGGCGTCGTCGGTGTCGCGCTCGGCTTCGGATCGCAGTCGCTGGTCAAGGACTTCCTGTCGGGGCTGTTCATGCTTCTCGAGGACCAGTACGGCGTCGGTGACATCATCGACGCCGGCCCGGCTACGGGGGTCGTGGAGGGCATCACCCTTCGCACGACGCGGCTGCGCGACATCGAAGGCGTGTTGTGGCACGTGCCCAACGGTGAGATCACCCGCGTCGGCAACCTCAGCCAGGAGTGGTCGCGGTCGCTGCTCGACATTCCGGTCAGCTATGCGACCGACATCGGCGAGGCCATCGACGTCATCAAACGCACCGCGGACAGGATGTGGGACGACCGTGACTGGCGCGGCCTGATCCTCGAAGAGCCGGACGTGTGGGGAGTCGAAGCCTTCGGCGACAGCGCGGTCGTCATCCGCCTGGTGCTGAAGGTCGTGCCCGCTCAGCAGTGGGCGGTCAGCCGGGAGCTGCGTATGCGCCTCAAGGCGGCGTTCGACGACGCGGGCATTGAGATCCCGTTCCCGCAACAGACGGTGTGGATGCGCACAGAGCACGATGGAGACGATTCGCAGGGCACCGGCGAACGGGCCCTGTTCGCCGCGGACGGCACCCGTCCGCGGCACCGCGCGCGTACGGGTGAGTACGATTCCGCACCGCCGGCGGCGCGCGACGGTGGCGACGACGCCTACAGCGACGACCGCTGACACTGGCGTTACCCGTTGTGAGCGAATGCGAGGGCCGCAGGCCGCCGTCGATGTAACCGCGAAGAAACAGTCGAGTAATTGCTGCGACAAGCACGGTCGCTAGGGTTGGCGGGCGCGTGAAGACAGCGCGGTCACGGCGTGCGCGGTGGCCGGACGGCGTCCGGCACCGACCGGATCGAACGCGCCGCCCCACACGAGAGGAGCAACATTGGCGAGCTCACCTGACGACGTTCTGGCCAGGATCGAAGACGAGGGCATCCAGTTCGTCGACTTCAGATTCTGCGACCTGCCGGGGCTGATGCAGCACTACACGCTGCCGGCTCACGAACTGACCGAGGATGTGTTCGCCGACGGACTCGGTTTCGACGGCTCGTCCATCCGCGGTTTCCAGGAGATCCAGGAATCGGACATGATCCTGATCCCGGACCCCGACACCAGTGTGGTCGACCCCTTCCGGCAGCACCCGACGTTGAACCTCAACTGCTACGTGCACGACCCGGTCACCGGTGAGTCCTACTCCCGCGACCCGCGCTACATCGCCAAGAAGGCCGAGCAGCACCTGGCCGGCACCGGCATCGCCGACACGGCGTACTTCGGTCCGGAGGCGGAGTTCTTCATCTTCGACGACATCCGCTTCGACACGACGGCGCAGGCCGCCTACTACTACATCGACTCGGTCGAGGCCGCGTGGAACACCGGCAAGGATGAAGGTCCGAACCTGGGCTACAAGCCCCGCCACAAGGAGGGCTACTTCCCGGTCCCGCCGATGGACCACTTCACTGACCTGCGGTCCGAGATGGTCCTCGAGCTCGAGAAGGTCGGCATCGAGATCGAGTTGCAGCACCACGAGGTCGGCACCGCCGGCCAGGCCGAGATCGACGTCAAGTTCGACACGCTGCTGCGAATGTCGGACAAGTTGATGCTGTTCAAGTACATCACCAAGAACGTTGCGCACAAGTACAACAAGACCGTCACGTTCATGCCCAAGCCCATCTTCGGTGACAACGGGTCGGGCATGCATACCCACCAGTCGCTGTGGAACGGTGACGATCCGCTGTTCTACGACGAGGCCGGGTACGCAGGTCTGTCGGATCTGGGTCGCTGGTACATCGGCGGTCTGCTGCACCATGCCCCGAGCATCCTGGCGTTCAGCAATCCGACCACCAACTCGTACCGGCGTCTCGTGCCGGGATACGAGGCACCGGTGAACCTGGTCTACAGCCAGCGCAACCGCTCGGCGGCGTGCCGCATCCCCCTGATCTCGCAGTCACCCAAGGCGAAGCGGGTCGAGTTCCGCGTACCGGACCCTTCGTGCAACCCGTACCTTGCGTTCAGCGCGATGATGATGGCCGGGCTCGACGGCGTGCGCAACAAGATCGAGCCACCGGACCCCGTGGACAAGGACATCTACGAGATGCCCCGGGAGGAGCTGCTCAACCTGCCTTCAGTCCCGGCGAGCCTCGAGGAGGCGCTTTCCAACCTGACCGAGGACCACGAGTACCTGCTGGAGGGCGGGGTCTTCACCGAGGACGTCATCGAGACCTGGGTCGAGTACAAGATGGACAACGAGGTGTCCCAGGTCCGACTGCGCCCGAACCCCTACGAGTTCCACATGTACTACGACATCTGACAGCCCGGCGGCCCACGCCAAGGGCCAGACGCTGCAACGGCCCGCCGCGGATACGAGGCGGGCCGTTCGGCGCGTGGGGAGCCAACCGCAACCGGCCGGGGAGTCGTCTGCTCCATCTGAGCGGTTGGCTCCCCACGATGTGCGATGTGTGGTGGTTGCCCGGGTGGTGGATCACAGGAGGCGTTCGAGGACCTGGGCCACGCCGTCGTCGTCGTTGGACGCGGTGATGGTGTCGGCGACGGCGTGGACGGTCGGGTGCGCGTTGGCGACCGCCACCGCGTGGCCGGCCCACTCCAGCATCGGGATGTCGTTGGGCATGTCGCCGAATGCCATCACCGCGTCGGCGGCGATGTCCCACTGCGCGGCCACCCGTTCCAGCGTGGCGGCCTTGCTGACGTCGGCGGCGGCGATCTCCAGCAGGTGGGCACCCGAGAAGTAGACGCTCGCGGCGCCGTCGAGGGCCGCGCGTGCCCGCTCCGCAGCGGTGTCGATGTCGACGTCGGACACACGCGCGAGGATCTTGATCGGCGGTTCGGCCAGCAACTCGTCGACCGTGTCGGCGTAGGCGACCAGCGGCATCCGCTCCGAGTTGCGGATGCCTCGGGGGTACCCGCGCTCGTGCGCGAACCCGTGGGCACGCTCGACCCCGAACGTCGCGCTGGGGAACAGCGCGCGCACCCTGGCCACCACCGTCCGCGCGGTCGGGACGTCCAGATGGCGGCTCGAGAGCACCTGCGACGTCGCGAGATCGACGACCAACGCGCCGTTCGCCGCGATCGCCGTCCCGCGATGGCCGAGCAGCTCCGCGATCGGCCCGAGCCAGCGGGGGGGACGGCCCGTGACGACGATGACGCGGATCCCGGCCTCGCCCACGCGGCGCACGGCCGTCGCGGTCCGGTCGCTGATGGTTCCGTCGCTGCGCACGAGGGTGCCGTCGAAGTCGATCGCCGCCAGCGCCGGCAACGCCGCAGGCCCGGTCATCCCGGTACCTCCGGCCTGCGCACGGTCGCCCGCCCGCTGCCGCCTGCCCGCACACCCGAGCGGGGGCCCGCCGCGGCGCTCAATAGAACACCTGCTCGTGCACATTGCGGACCCGCCGCATTGCCCGGCGCAGATCCTCCTCGAGGCGCTGAATGCCGGGCGGGTCGTAGCCGAGCACCTGAGCGGCGTGCGCCCGCGTCTCGCTCTTGGCTCGCAGCACGTGGCTGTTGCGCTCCCCGATCAGATACAGCACGTTGCGCAGCTGGGTCATCATCCGCCATCCGTGCAGCAGCCATCCGTGCTGGCGGTCGTCGATCAGGCCGGCCTCGGCCGCGGCGGCCAGACCGGCGCGCGTGCCTGGCGGACGCAGGCGCGGATGCGCGCCGCCGTGCGCCAGCGCCAGCAGCTGCACGGTCCATTCGATGTCGGACAGGCCACCTGGACCGAGCTTGATGTCGACGTCGCCCTGACGTGTCCGCGCACGCTCGCTCTCGACCCGCGCCTTCATCTGCCGGACGCTGCTCAGCCGTTGCACCGACGGCCGTGTCTGGAACACGAGTTCGCCGATCGCGCCCAGCCACCGCTGTCCCAGCTCGCGATCGCCGGCCACCACCCGTGCCTGGGTGAGCGCCAGGAACTCCCACGGCCGGGCCCAGCGTTCGTAGTACCGCTCGTAGGACTCCATCGTGCGGGCCAGCGGCCCGTCCCGACCCTCGGGGCGCAGGTTGAGGTCGAGCGTGAACGCGGGCGCACTCGGGGCGATCACCGACACGAGGGACATGACGCGTTCGGCGGCCGCCAATGCATCGTCGCGCGCAGCTGGCGGATCGAACACGACGATGACGTCGAGGTCACTGGCGTACCCCAGCTCCCCCGCTCCCAGCTTGCCAAGACCGATGACGGCCAGGCGGAGGTCGCCATCGGTCAGCGCCAGTCGACAGGCTGCGTCGAGTACGGCATCCGCGACATCGGTCAGGTGGTCGGCCACAGACTCGACGTCGGTGCGGCGCGACAGATCGCGGATCGCCGTCCACACCAGCTCGCGGCGCAGGCGCCGGCCAATCGCCTGCGCCCGATACTGCGGGTCGGCGGAACGCTGGAGCAGCGCCTCGAGCTGCGTGTGCAGCGCGTCGGCGTCGAACGGCTCGTCGAGGGTCGACGGGTCGCCGAGGTTGCCGATCAGGTCCGGGTCCCGGACCAGCCACTCCCCGATCAGCCGCGAGCGCCCGAGCAGGTCGACCAGCAGCTCGCCGCTCGGCGGAGCGTCACGCAGGGTGGTCAGCAGGGTCGGGTCGTGGACCAGACGTTCGCACAGCGTCCGCAGCTCGGTCAGCCCACCGTCGGGGTCGGGCGCCGACGCCAGCGATGGCAGGATCGCCGGCAACGTGGTGCGAAGTACCCGCGCCAGACGCGTCGTGCCACCAACCAACGCGTCGAGGTGTGCAACGGCCCGTTTGGGCGCCGAGAACCCGAGCGCCGCCAGGCGCTGGACGGCGGCCGCCTCGTTGAGACCGCTGCCGAGCTGGCGCTGCTCGCGCGCCGTCAGCTCGCCGAAACGGGTCAGCAACGGCCGGTAGAACAGCTTCTCGTGCAGCCGGCGCACGTAGCCCTGGACCCGGTTGAACTCCCGGTCGAACTGCTCCAGCGCGTCCGCGGCCCTGATGTCACGGAAGCCCACTGCGCGCGCAAGCCGTCGGCGGTCCGCTGGATCAGCCGGCACGACGTGCGTGCGTCGCATGCGTCGCAGCTGGAGCCGATGCTCGACCGTCCGGAGGAACTGATACGCGTCGCTGAACAGGTTGGCGTCGCCGTCGTCGACGTAGCCGCCGGCCGCGAGCGCCATGAGGCCCTCGAGCGTGTTCGCCGACCGCAGGCTGGGGTCCGCGCGCCCGTGCACCAACTGCAGCAGTTGCACCGCGAACTCGATGTCGCGCAGGCCTCCCGGCGCCAGCTTCAGCTGACGCGACCCGGCAGCACGCACAGGCGCGCTGCGTTCGACCGCGCCTTTCATCTTCTGGATGTCGGCGACAGCGTCGTCGACAAGTCGCTCGGGCCAGACGAACGGCTCGATCAGCGTGCGGAACTGCTGGCCCAGCTCGACGTCCCCGGCGATCGGCCGCGCCTTGAGCAGGGCCTGGAACTCCCACGTGCTGGCCCACCGCTCGTAGTAGCTGCGGTAGGCGTCGAGACTGCGCACCAGCGGGCCGTCCCGGCCCTCGGGTCGGAGATTGGTGTCGATCTCGTAGACGCGGCCGGATGGCGTGACGGTGCCGAGCAGGTCCACCAACGCCCGGGCCGAACCCGCAGCTGCGCCGGCGTCGTGCGCCACGAACAGCAGATCCACGTCGGAGACGTAGTTGAGCTCGCGGCCGCCGAGCTTGCCCATGGCGACCACCGCGAGTGCGGCGTCTCCGCCCACGACATGATCGTGGGCGGCGGCGACGATGCCCTCGGCGAGCTGCGACAGCTCAGCGGCCGCCGTGGGCGTGTCAGCCATCCCCAGCAGATCGCGCAACGCGACGCGCAGCGCGCCCAGCCGCTGCAGACCCGCCAACGCCTCGGCCGATGCCCCGTGCGCCGCGAGCGCCTCACCCGCACGCAGCCGAACGTCGGCGGCCGACCAGGGCGCCAGGTCACCGCACAGCACCGCCCGAGCATCGGCCGACCGCACGATCAGGTCGGGCAGGGCGTCGCTCGCTCCCGCGAGGAAGGCGAGCCGGCGCAGATGCTCGTCGGACGCGGCAAGCCGCTGCCAGCCGCGTGCGTCGCGCTCCGCGAGGTCAAGCACCGCTGCGAGCGCGGTCGTCGGATGCGCACCGAGACCCAGCAGCTCGAGCACACGCGTGAGCTGGTCGTCGTCGAGGCACAACGGCGCCAGTCGGATACCGGCGCGTTCGTCGTCCAACCCGAACAGTGCGAGCAGACGCCCATCGAGGGTGACCATTGGCCGCGAGCTACAGCATCGGCAGGTAGCGCTGCACCTCGTACGGGGTTATCTGTGCGCGATAGGCGTCCCACTCGACGCGTTTGTTGCGCAGGAAGTAGTCGAACACGTGCTCGCCGAGCGTCTCGGCGACGAGCTCCGACCCCTCCATCTCGCGCAGCGCTTCATCCAGGTTGCCGGGCAGGCTGACGATACCGGCCGCGCGACGCTGCGCAGCGGTCATCTCGAAGATGTTGTCCTCGGTTTCAGGCGGAAGGTCGTAGCCCT
The DNA here is from genome assembly GCA_024644015.1 of Nitriliruptorales bacterium. Classification (GTDB taxonomy): domain Bacteria; phylum Actinomycetota; class Nitriliruptoria; order Euzebyales; family JAHELV01; genus JAHELV01. Next base: position 37,007 of record JAHELV010000021.1, on the reverse strand, counting down.
TCTCGATGCCGCGCAACCCGGCGGCGAGCACGACCGAGAACATCAGGTAGGGGTTGCACGCCGGGTCCGGGGCCCGTAACTCGACCCGGGCCGACGCGCGTTTTGACGGCTTGTACAGCGGTACCCGGACGAGCGCGGACCGGTTGTTACGGCCCCACGAGACGTGCACCGGGGCCTCACCGGTCGGAAACGGGCCGCTCATCGCCGCCGACAGACGCTTGTAGGAATTCACCCACTGGCAGCAGACGGCGGTGATCTCGCGTGCGTGGGTCAGGACGCCGGCGGTGAACTGCTTGGCGACCGGCGAGAGGTTGTCGGCGTCGTCGGGATCGTGGAAGGCGTTGGTGTCGCCTTCGAAGAGCGACACGTGGGTGTGCATCGCACTGCCCCAGTGTTCAGCCAGCGGCTTGGGCATGAACGTCGCGTACACCCCGTGCTGCATGGCGACCTCTTTGACGACCATGCGGTAGGTCATCACGTTGTCAGCCATCGACAGGGCGTCGGCGTAGCGCAGGTCGATCTCGTGCTGGCTGGGTGCAACCTCGTGATGCGAGTACTCGACGCTGATGCCCATCGCCTCCAGCGTATGGATCGCGTCGCGCCGGAAGTCGGACTGCATCTCGGTCGGCGTCAGGTCGAAGTAGCCACCGGCGTCCAGTGGTGTCGGATCGTCGGCAGAGCGGAAGAGGAAGAACTCGATCTCGGGGTGGACGTAGTACGTGAAACCGAGGTCCTGGGCGCGCTGCAGGTTGCGGCGCAGCACATGGCGAGGATCGCCGACGAAGGGCTCACCGTGCGGTGTGAAGATGTCGCAGAACATCCGTGCAACGCCGCGATCACTGGGACGCCAGGGCAGCACCTGGAACGTCGTCGCGTCGGGTACGGCCAGCATGTCGGATTCCTGGACACGCGCGAAGCCGTCGACCGCGGAACCGTCGAAGCCGATACCCTCGCGGAAGGCGCTCTCGACCTCCGAGGATGTGATGGCCACCGACTTGAGCATGCCGAGCACATCGGTGAACCACAGCCGGATGAACCGGATGTCGCGCTCCTCGACTGTGCGGAGCACGTACTCCTGTTGCTTGTCCACGTCGGCAGCCTCTCTCGCCCGCCGGAACCGGACGCCGGTGGCGTCGGGTGATGACGGGGATGGTACCGCCGGTGGCGTCGTCGCAGAGGTCATCGCACCGCCCGACACACGTTGCTGAGCCGACCCGACGGGGCCCCGCGCTGGTGCGCGGGGCCCGGTCGGGTCACGTTCATGCGCCGCGATCGATCGTCGTGGGCGCTAGTCCTGGAGCACCTTGTCGCCCGCTGCTGAGGGGGCGACCACTTCACCGCTCGCCGACGTGCGCGGCCCGGCCGGATAGACCGACGCGCCGAGCGCGGCCTCCGGGTAGCCGTACATGCCGTGCTCGTGGATGTCGAGGCCTTCGATCTCCTCCTCCTCGCTGACACGCAGCGCGCCCGCCGACTTGAGCGCGAGCGCGACCACGGCGGCCAGAGCCGCCACGAACACCGCGATCGCCACGATGCCGGCCAACTGGACGACCAGTTGGGTGACACCGTTGCCGGTCAGCAGGCCGACGCCGTCGCCGAAGATGGCGAGCCACACGCAGCCGAGCGCACCGCAGACGCCGTGCACGCTGAACGCGCCGACGGCATCGTCGATGCCCATCCGGTCGACAGCGGCCACGGACAGCGTGACGAGCACACCCGCGACGATGCCCACGCCCAGCGCACCAACCCCACCGACGAGGTCGGGGCCTGCGGTGATGCCGACCAGACCGGCCAGGATCCCGTTGCACGTCATTGACAGATCGGGCTTGTGGTAGCGGAACCAGGTGAACAGCATCGCCGAGATGCCACCGGCACATCCGGCCAACACCGTCGTGGTCAGCACGGGAGCCACTGCGACACCGTCTGCCGCGAGGACGGAGCCGCCGTTGAAACCGAACCAGCCGAAGAACAGGATGAGCGTACCCAACGCGACGAACGGCGCGGAGTGGCCAGGAATCACCCGGGCGCTGCCATCACTGGCGAACTTTCCTCGCCGCGGTCCGAGGATGGCCGCGATCGTCAGCGCAGCGACGCCACCGGTCATGTGCACGACGCTCGATCCGGCGAAGTCGAGGTACCCGAGCTCACTGAGCCAGCCGCCGCCCCACACCCAGTGCCCCACGATCGGGTAGATCACGGCGGTCAGGGCGATCGAGATCGCGACGAAGGCGCCGAACTTGATCCGTCCGGCGACCGCACCGCTGACGATGGTGCCGGCGGTCGCGGCAAAAACGGCCTGATACAGGAAGTCGACGCCTATCGGGATCGCGCCCGGCTCGGTCACCGGTGCGGTCAGGCCGTCGGTGTAGCTGCCGGGCATCAAGGCGAACGTGTCCGTGCCGAGGAAACCGCCTGCGGACGCGCCGTACATCAGACCGAAGCCGATCAGGAAGTACGCGACGATGCCGAACGCCATGTCAGCGATGTTCTTCATCATGATGTTGGCGGCGTTCTTCGAGCGGGTCAGGCCCGTCTCGAGCATCGCGAAGCCGGCCTGCATGAAGAACACCAGCGCGATCGCGAGCATGTAGAACACCACGTCGATGTTCATCTGCAGCGTCGCGGTCGGATCGAGTTCCTGCGCCGCGGCCGGTCCGGCCAGAACCAGCAGCATGCCCAGGGCGGACCCCGCCATCAACAGCATTCGTCTCGCCATCGTGCCTCCAATCGGCTTCTGCAACCTGGCGCCGCGCGCCCCGAGACTCCGTGGTCCGCCAGTCGCACGAATCTGCGCTGGATGGGAAGACGGCCCGGCAACACACGTCACCCACCACCCCGTCTGTGACCCGTGGGCGCGTGGGCGGCCTGCGACGGGTAGAACCGTACGAGTGACTGATCTCTGCTCGATTGCCCCACTGTTTCGACCGGGTAAAAAGGCTTCGCATGCGGATCGCACTCGCACAACTCAACCCGACGGTCGGTGCCGTTGAGGCAAACGCGGCCGCACTCACCACCGCCTACCAGACGGCCGTCGACGGTGGTGCTGACCTCGTTGTCAGCGGCGAGCTGGGACTGACCGGCTACCCGCCTGACGATCTGCTGCTCAAGCCCGCGTTCATCGCGACGGTGGGCGAGCAGCTCGCGACGCTGGCCAGGCGGGTCGGCGTACCGCCTCTGCTGGTCGGGTTCCCCGAGGACGTCCGCGACGTCGACGACGCCCTCGGCGTGATCGGCGAGGACGCGACCCCGCAGGGTCTGGCCAACAGCGCCGCCCTGCTCGTCGACGGGCGCATCGCGCACGTGTACCGCAAGCAGCGCATCCCCAACTACGGCGTGTTCGACGAGGCCCGGTACTTCCGCGCAGGCACCGACCTGGTGGTCGCCGACGTCGGCGGGACAGCGGTCGGCCTGACCGTGTGCGAGGATCTGTGGGGTCCGGGCGGCCCCGTGACCGAGTCGGCACGCCGCGGCGCGAAGGTGGTGCTCAGCCCGAACGCCAGCCCGTTCCACCACGGCAAGCGTGACGAGCGTGAGCGTTGGGCGCGGCGGCACGCACTCGACGGCGGGGTCTGGATCGTGTACGTCAACCTGGTTGGCGGCCAGGACGATGTGGCATACGACGGGGATTCCTTCGTGATGGCACCCGACGGCACGGTGGTCGCGCGCGCCGCGCAGTTCGCCGAAGACCTGCTCATCGTTGAGATCGACCCGGTGGTGTCGTCGGCACAAGCCGCGCCATGGACACCCCGGTTGGAGCACCGGGCGGCGATCTACGAGGCGATCGTCGTCGGCACGCGCGACTACCTGGACAAGAACGGCTTCGATCGCGCGCTGATCGGCGTGTCGGGTGGGATCGACAGCGCGCTGACGCTCGCGGTCGCTGTCGACGCGCTCGGACCCGAGCACGTCAGTGGCGTCGCGATGCCCTCGCCGCACTCGTCGGCGGGGTCGATCACGGACGCCAAGGCCCTGGTGGGCGCGCTCGGATGCAACTGGATCGAGCTGCGCATCGACGAGATCATGGACGCGTTCTCGTCGACACTGGCGGCGCCCTTCGCCGGGACCGAAGAAGGCGTGGCAGAGGAGAACATCCAGTCCCGCATCCGCGGCACCCTGCTGATGGCGCTGTCGAACAAGCTGGGACACCTGGTGCTGGCCACTGGCAACAAGAGCGAGTACGCGGTCGGCTACGCCACCCTGTACGGCGACATGGCGGGCGGATTCGCGCCGCTGAAGGACGTGTACAAGACCGTCGTGTACGAGTTGTGCGCGTACCGCAACGCCGCGCACCGCGAGAACTGGCTGGGCCCGGCGGGGACGGTCATCCCGCAGGCCATCATCGACAAGCCGCCGTCGGCCGAACTGCGACCCGACCAGCTTGATACCGACAGCCTGCCCGAGTACGAGCAGCTGGACGCGGTGCTGGAGGGCTACGTCGAGCGGTACGACAGCGTCGACCGTCTGGTCGCCGACGGCCACGACCGCGCGCTGGTGACGAAGGTGACGAGGATGGTCGACCGGGCCGAGTACAAGCGTCGCCAGGCACCGCCGGGCGTCAAGGTGACCCGTCGCGCGTTCGGGCGGGAACGCCGGCTACCCATCACCAATGCGTGGGGCGGCTGAGCGCATCTGCTCGGGCCACGTGTCCGGATCGACCTCGAGCGCCTGGTGCAGGAAGAAGCCCTGGCCGTACGGCACACCGAGGAACCTGAGCGCGTACAGCTCGCGTTCGTTCTCGATGCCCTCGGCGACGGTCTCGGCACCGATGGCGCCGGCGAACGCCTTGAGGGTGTAACCGAGCGCGCGCAGGACGGCGTCGCTGTCGATGTGGTGGGTCAGACTGGAATCGAGCTTCACGATCTCGGGCTCGAGCCGCAGCACATGACGCAGGCTCGCGAACCCCGAGCCGGTGTCGTCGACCGCGACCCGCGCACCGCGGGCGCGGAACGGCTGGAGCACGTCAGCGAGCGCCTCGTAGTCGGCGACACGCGCATGCTCGGTGATCTCGAGCACGATGCCGTCGAGCGGGATGTCACCGAGGATCTCCTGAAGCTCCTTCGACAGCAACGCGCGCGGCGACACGTTGACCGAAAGGTAGACGCCTTCGCGCAGGTCGTCGATCACCGCCACGGCACGGCGCAGCGCCGCCGCTTCGAGCTCGACGCCCAGCCCGGCAGCGCCGGCCAGCGCGAACCATCCCTCCGTCGACCGCTTGACGTTGGTCGGGAAGCGCGACAACGCCTCGACCCCGACGATGCGACCGGAGTCGAGCTCGACGATGGGCTGGAGCGCCAATTCGAGCGAGTTGTCGGCGAGGACCTGTGCGACAGCCGCCCGATCGTCACCGTCGGCTTCGGTACCGCCCACATCGGCCACCATGCCGTCGAGGACCAGGCGGGTGATCAGGCTTCGTACCGAAGGGTTGGCCGTGCGCTGGGCCGCATTGGGGCCGACGACGCGCAGGACCGCCCACTCGATGCCGTCCCGTACGAGCGGCAGATCGATGTGCTCACACTCGGATTCGGGCTCGTCGGCGGCGACGAGAATGGCGCGCCGCAGACCTAGCTCCTCCACCACCAGTTGCAGGGCCGCCGCAGTCTTGCCCGCGAGCACGGCGTCCGCCGTGTCTCGCGCCGGCTGGGTCGTCGCGAGCCTGACGCCCCTGGGCAGCAGTCCAACCATCGGTGAGTCAAGACCCCTCTCGCTCAAGCAGCAGTGTGACGGGACCATCCGCTTCGGCACAGATGATCATGTGCGCGCCGAACACACCACGTTCGACCGCCACCGGTAGTGCCGAACAGTACATGTCATACAGCTCACGTGCGCGCTGCGGTGCGGACGCACGGACGAAGGACGGCCGCCGCCCCTTGGCAACGTCACCATAGAGTGTGAACTGACTCACTACCAGTATCGATCCCGCGATGTCGCGAACCGAGCGATTCATGCGCCCCTCGTCGTCGGCGAACACGCGCAGGTCCGCGGTCTTGGCAGCCAGCCACCGCGCGTCGTCAGCCGTGGACCGTTGTCCGACCCCGACGAGCGCCAGCAGGCCCGGGCCGATGGCGCCCACGACGTTCCCGTCGACATGCACGGCGGCCTTCGACACCCGTTGCAGCACTACCCGCACGGCTCGTCCCGGATGACCGGGACCCCGCGGCCGTCGTTCACGGCGGCGACATCGCGGGTACCGTTGGTTGCAGACCGCTGGACCCGCACCAGGGCGTCATCGGACGTCCACGGGCCGGCAGGATGCGAGGGTGATATGAACGCGAGCACCGGACCACGGTCCATTCATGACCTCCGGGCTTTCAAGCGACGTGGCGAGCGCTTTGCGATGGTGACCGCATACGACGCGCTGTCCGCCGCGATCCTGGACGAGGCCGGCATTCCTTTGCTGCTCGTCGGCGACTCCCTGGGCATGGTCGTCATGGGTCACAGCTCGACAGTACCGGTGACCATGGACGACATGGTGCATCACACGGCCGCCGTCCGCCGCGGCGCGCCCACTGCCCTGGTGGTCGCCGACATGCCGTTCGGCAGCTTCCAGACCGACATGACCGCGGCAAAGCGGAACGCGACACGGCTACTCAAGGAAGCCGGCGCGACCGCCGTCAAGATCGAGGGCGGCGGACCAATGACCGACCTGGTTGCCGACCTGGTCCGCATCGGCGTCCCGGTGATGGGCCACCTGGGCCTCACCCCGCAATCGGTCAACCAGTTCGGAGGGTTCAAGGTGCAGGGCCGCACGCAGGACGCGGCCGATCGGATCGTCGACGACATTGTCGCGCTCGAGGCGGCCGGGGCCTTCGCGGTCGTGATCGAGTGTGTGCCCAGCGACGTTGGCCGTCGCGCAACGGAGGCCGTGGACATCCCCACCATCGGGATCGGGGCCGGCGCCGACACCGATGCGCAGGTACTGGTGCTGCCTGACCTGCTCGGCCTGACGGACGGTCCGATGCCGCGCTTCGTCAAGGCCTACATCGACGGTCGCAGCGTGATCCGCGACGCCGTCAAGTCGTTCCAGTCGGAGGTAGCCTCCGGCGAGTACCCCGGACCCGAACACCGCTACTGAGTCTCGCGCTCCCAAGCCACCCGGTGCGGTTGCTGCGCGCCACACGGGTCGGGTCAGACGTCGTCGGGCAGGCCCGTCAGCCGGACGCCCGCGGTCGTGCCGTAGCGCTTGTTGACCGACAGCACGACGGCGGTCAACTCCTCGATGGGCCGGCTGAGCCGCAGCGGGCCGACGCGCACACCCCGCATGCCGGGGATGGCGTCGGCCAGCCCGCACACCACGTCACAGGCGTCCGCGTCGTCACCAGTCACCAGCACGTCCATGTCGACCGCGCCGGCGTCGTCCGCGAGCCGACCCGCCGGCACGTGATGGAAGGCCCCGACCACGCGGGCTCCGGGTGCCAGGCCCGCGATGAGCTCGGTGGCGCTGCGCTCGTCGACAGGTATGGGGTGCGGCCCGTGCTCGTCGAACCCCAGGCGGTTGACACAGCTGACAACGATCTTGCGGCGCAGCCGATCGGCGATGGACTCGATCAGCGGTTGGACACCGTCGAAGGGCACCGCGACGATCACGACGTCACTGTCCGCGGCCTCGCGATTCGGGCCACCGGACATGGCGTCGACGTCGACGTCGTAGCGGTCGCGCAACCGCGCGACCGTGTCGGCCGCCCGCTGCGGAACCCGTGAGCCCACCACCACCCGGTAGCCGGCGGACGCCAGGCGCAGACCGAGCCCGCGGCCCTGCGGTCCGGTGCCACCGAGGACCCCGACGGTCAGCGATCTGTCAGCCACGACCGGTCAGCGTCCGGAGCCGGCGGTCTCTGGCTGGCGCGTCGCCCCGCCGCCACCGTCGTCGCCGGCGCCGCGCACCATCGGCGGCGTGGTCGCCACCGTCTGCGCGCCGGCCAGCACCGCCTGTTGGCGCGCGTCGAGCCCGGACAGGGCCGCCCGCAGGACCTCCTCGCCGGTCAGCGACTCCCGCTCCACGAGCTCGTCCGCGATCGCATCAAGGCCGGGGCGCAGGTCGGCGAACTGCTCTACAAGCTCGCCGAGGGCGGATGTGAGGATGCGCTGGACCTCCCGGTCGATCACCTCGGCGGTCTGCTCGGAGTACTCGTGCCCGCGGGTCAGCTCCTCACCGAGGAACACCTGCTGCTGGCTGCCGTAGCCGATCGGGCCGAGCGCCTCGCTCATGCCGTACTCGCGTACGATCGCGCGGGCCAGCTTGGTGGCCTGCACCAGATCGTGCTGCCCACCGGTCGTCGGCTGACCAAGGACAACCATCTCTGCGGCGCGGCCACCGAGCATGACCTTGATCTTGGCCTCGAGGTAGCTCAGCATGTAGATGTGACGCTCGTCGATGGGCAGCTGCTGGGTGACACCGAGCGCCATGCCGGTCGGCAGCACCGTCACCTTGTAGACGGGATCGGCCTCATCGTCGAGGAAGGCCGCCAGCGCATGCCCGCCCTCGTGGTAGGCGACCGCCAGCTTCTCCTTCTCGTCGAGCCGCAGGCTGGAGCGCTCCCGACCGATGGTGTGCCGCTCCCTGGCCTGCTCGATGTCACGCATCCGGATGTCGTCCGAGCCGTCGCGCACGGCTATGAGCGCGGCCTCGTTTATCAGGTTCTTCAGATCCGCACCGGCCATGCCGGGCGTGCCGCGGGCCAGCACGGCGAGGTCGACGTTCTCGGCCATCGGCTTGCCCTTGGTGTGCACCTCCAGGATCTGCTCCCGCTCCTCCAGCGTCGGCAACGGAACGACGATCTGGCGGTCGAACCGACCAGGACGCTGCAGCGCCGGATCCAGCACGTCCGGGCGATTGGTCGCTGCCATGATGACGACGCCCTCGGAGCCTTCGAAGCCATCGATCTCGCCCAGCAGCTGGTTCAGCGTCTGCTCGCGTTCGTCATGGCCGCCGCCGAGGCCAGCGCCGCGCTTGCGTCCGATCGAGTCCAGCTCGTCGATGAAGATGATCGACGGCGCGTTCTCGCGTGCGGTCTTGAACAGGTCGCGCACGCGACTGGCTCCGACGCCGACGAACATCTCCATGAAGTCCGACCCGGTCACCGAGATGAACGGTACGCCCGCCTCGCCGGCCGTCGCCTTGGCCAACAGCGTCTTGCCGGTGCCCGGTGGACCGATCAGCAGCATCCCCTTGGGCACCTCGGCGCCGGCGCGCCTGAACCGGTCCGGCTCACGCAGGAAGTCGACGACCTCTTTGATCTCCTGCTTGACCTCCCGGTAGCCGGCGATGTCGTCGAAGCGCGTGGTGGGCTCGTGCGGCTTCCACAACCGCGCGGTGGACTTGCCGACCCGCGCCAGCGGGCCCATCTGCCCGCGTGCCTGACGGTTGAGGTACCAGAAGAACCCGACGAACAGCAGGATCGGCAAGCCGAACAGCAGAAGCAGCGACGCGATGCTCTCGCCCTCGACACGCGCATCGATCTGGACGTCGTTGTTCGTCAGGAAGTCCTCGATGCCGTTCTGGCCGATCACGGTCGCCGGCGGCAGCGTCGACGTGAATCCGCCGGGTCCGGTGTTGTCGTCTGTCCCGGCGTCGGAGAAAGTGCCATCGATCGACTGCCCGGTGAAGGTGACCGAGTCGACCCTGCCGTCCTCGACCGCGGCGAGAAACTCGTCATAGGTCAACTGTTCGCCCGACGCGATCGGATTGAGCAGCCACAGCAGCCCCAGAGCGATGAGCAGGCCGATCAGCAAACGGTTGCGACTGGTTGGATTCACCTGTGCCTCGCTACATTTCCGACTGCACCATTCCTACCCTCACTTGCCGCAACCCACCAGTGCCCGCGAAGGAGTCCCACACACGTGGACGGGCCACCACGCCGGGAGAGGCCATGTTCAGACCGAAACCAATTCCGGCGGGCCCTGGTCAGGAGTCCGTATGGGACTACCCGCGCCCACCGCGGATCGAGGCTGACGACCGCCGAGTCCGCATCGTCTGTGGCGGCCGGACGATCATCGACACGACGGCCGCTGTGCGGGTGCTGGAGACGAGCCATCCACCCTGCTGGTACATGCCGATCGCGGAACTGCGCGACGCCGCGCTCGCGCCCACCGGTCGAGCGAGCTGGTGCGAGTACAAGGGACAGGCGGCGTACCACGACATCGTCGATCACGACGGACGGGTGCTGGCCGCAGACGCCGCATGGACGTACCCGCAGCCGTCGGACGGGTATGTGGCACTCGCAGACCACTTCAGTGTCTACCCGGCCCGTATGGACCGTTGCCTGGTTGACGATCAACACGTGCGCAGCCAGGCTGGAGGCTTCTATGGAGGCTGGATAACCGACGATGTCGTCGGACCATTCAAGGGCGAATTCGGAACCGTAGGCTGGTGAACATCGCCCGTGTGCGTTTGGGTAGTCTTCACGCGCACACGGATGCATTTGTCCTAGCGGTCAATGTTGGAGGACCACGTGCTACGCACCGACCTCACCGATCACCGCGGCACCGACGACGCCAGGCTCGTGCGAGCGGTCGCCGATGGCGACGCGATCGCGCTCGCCGAGGCGTACCACCGGACGATCACCGCTGCGCACGCGTGCGCGCGCAGGTTGCTCGCCTCGCCGGTCGAGATCGAGGCGCTGCTGCGCTCGGTCTTCAACGAGTTGTGGCAGGAGCCACCGGTCGACGAGGCCCTCGAGGGCTGGGTGCGCGCACGCTGCTTCGCCCTCGGCACCGGCTACCTGCGTCAACGCGACCTCCACGCGCCGTCGCCCTCGCTGGCCGAGTGGACCTCAGGCGTCGACGCCGAGCGGCAGGACAGCAACGATCCGCTCGAGCGGATGATCGCCGAGCTGACCCCCGCGCAGCAGGCAGCGCTCGTCCGTGCCCACGATCAGGGCATCCGGACGACGGAGCAGGACGACGCGAATGCCGGCGAGGCGCTCCAGCACGCGTTGCTGCTGCTGGCCAGCCCACTCACCGACGAGGAGCGTCACGCGGCTGAGATGTGCTCCAGTGGCGTCTCGCTGGCCAACTGGATCTTCGGACTGCTGCCACCGCACGAGGCGGCGACGGTACCTGGCACCGCTGCGGAGCCGACGCCGTGCGGTCGGCTCGCCGGCGTCCTGCGTCGCGCGCGACGGCGCTTCGAGCCGCTGCCACCTACCCCTGACCTCGGGCATCGGGTCTTGGCATGGGTGCTCGGCAACGGTCAGTCCCGTGACACGCAGGAGACACGCGCATCGCGCCTGGACTCTGACCTGCGCATCGCCTCGACCAACCTCGATCGCGGCGCCCGGGGCCATGACGCACCGCGTTCGTCGCTGGACATGACGCTGCCCGCGACGCCGGCCGCAGACAACGACCATCAGCCGATCAGCGCGCTCCAACAGGAGGCCAGCGCGGCGCCGGCGGCGCGGATGCCTGACGACGGTGGCCCTCAGGGCAGCGACTACGAACAGCCGACCGCGCTGCGTGCACCGGCCATCCCACCTGCGTTGGCCGGTGCCGCTGCCGGTGCCGCGCCGCCGGCATTCGGCAACACCGCGCCAGCCTTGGCGCCGCACGAGGCGGAACCGGACGACGAGGCCAGCGAGGAACTCGTGCGCATGCCGTTGCAGCGCGCTGGCCGCACCAAGCTGGCCACCGCACGCGGCCGGGACGCGTTTTCTCCGAAGCGGCCCGACGACGACCCCGAGACCGCGAGTCCGGGACGTGACGCCGGTCAAGACGTCACGGCGCCACCCGGTGGTGTGCGGCCCCGGCCCGGTGACGACGTCGGGTCATCACGCGCGCCCCAGCCGGCCGCGAACCCGTTGGCGTTCGACCCCGGTGGCGGACCCGCACCGTCGCCGCTGACCGGACCGGAACGACAGCGTCCGCTCTCGGAGCGCGATACCGAGGCCGAGTCACCCCTGCGGCGGCCCGCGCCGGCCGGGCCCACCCCACAGCAGGGCCGGGAGCTCGACACCGCGCCCCAGGCGTTCACGGGTCATCAGGATCGGGGTGCGCACGTCGACCGGCCTGCGGTGCACGACGCCGATGCCACCGTGAAGACGCCGATCCAGCGCGACGACAGCGACCCACGCGTCGACGACCTGTTCGGCCGGGGGACGGACTCCGCATCCGATGCACCGGATGCCGGGGCCGACCATGTGTCGAACATGACCGCGCCGACGCTTCCGGCGGCGCGGCGACCGACGCCGCCGCCCCCCGCCCGGCCACCAGGCGAGAACCAGGCAGCGGTCGCAGGTCTGGCGAGCCCTGAGACGGAGGGGACCGGCAACAGCGTGCTGCGTTGGCTCGTGGTCCTGCTGCTGATCGCTGCGGGCGCCGCGGTCGGCATCATGCTCGGACAAGCGCTCATCTGACGGCCGCCGCTTAATCGCTGCGTGTGGTCCGCGTCACACGAGGTGAGCACCGCGTTTCGGAGCTGTCGCCATGTTCTCGCGCGTCCGGGCGCCGGGTCAGCCGACCGGCACCGGAGGGTGCACGAGCCGTCGCGACACCTCCATGGCGAGCGCACGCACGCGCGGACCGAGCTTGGCGGGGTCGCGCAGCCGCAACGAGGGGGCGACGATCCCGATGCTGGCCACGGGCTTCCCACGTCTGCCAACGATCGGCGCTGCGACGCCGACGACGCCACGGTCGATCTCATCGATGGACAGCGCGTAGCCACGGGTGCGGCTGGTCTCGAGCTCGGCCGACAGCTCCGGTGACGCGCCGAGGTCGCGCCGCGCCTCCGGCTCGAGCTGCGACAGCAGCGCGCGGCCGTGCGCACCGGACGTGAGTGGGTGGCGGGTACCGACCGGATAGTGGACCCGGACGCTCAGGCCGCGCGGCTCCACGCGGTCGACCACCACGACGTCGCGCCGATCCTGCACGGCCAGGCACACAGCCTCGTGCGACTGCTCCATCAACGAGCGCATGCCGGGCAGGGCATAGCGGCGGACGTCGAGTTGCCGCGTCGCACGGATGCCCAGTTCGATCAGTGACACACCGAGGTGGAACTTCCGGGTGTCGGAGTCGCGGACCGCGAAGCCTTCCGCGCACAGAGTGTCGAGCAGCCGATACAGGACCGCGCGGTCCAGTCCCGTCCTCTTCGACAGCCCGGCGACGGTGGCGCCGTCGGGCGCCTGACTGAGTGCCTTGAGCACTTCGAGACCGCGGCCAAGCGTTCGCGAGCCACCAACCTGCGTGTTCATCATGGGTCACACCCGTCCTCGTCCGCCTTCGCAGCACGTGCCATCACGTCGGATGAACGGTGGTGTCTGGTGCTGCGGGCTACCCGTTCACTCTTCGGATCATCACACAGAGCGCATGCGCTCTGTGCTCTGTGTGGCATGAACGTGCGCGCAGCGCACAGAAACTCTCTCTTACAGCGGGCCGCTCCGGAACATAGGGCCACTGCTAGGCTTCGATGCGAAGCACTCCAGACCACGCATCCGAAAGTGCGCATCGTGTCCAAGTCTGCTGTGACCCCTGCCGATCCGATCGCGACGAGTAGAGCCCACGAGGGCAAGTCGGAGCTCGACTTCCTCGCCGGAGCCAGCGTGTTCCGCACGCTGTACGACAACCGGATCCTGTACCTGCGCGGTCCCATCGAGGACACCGTCGCCGACACGCTGGTCGCCCAGCTCATGGCGCTCGATGCGGACTCCGAGAAGGACGTCACGCTCTACATCAACTCGCCTGGCGGCCTGGTCAGCGGCATGTTCGCGGTCTACGACGTCATGCAGCTGATGCGCTCGAAGGTCAACACGATCTGTGTGGGCATCGCTGCGTCCGCTGCGGCGTTCCTGCTGGCCACGGGCACCGGCATCCGCGCGGCCACCCCGAACGCGCGGATCATGTTCCACCAGCCGCTGGGCGGCGCGCGCGGTCAGGCCGTCGACATCCAGATCCAGGCCAAGCAGATCGTCTTCCTGCGCGAGCGCCTGTACGAGATCCTCGCGGAGCGCACGGACAAGGACATCGACGTGATCCGCCGGGACGCCGACCGTGACTTCTGGCTGTCGGCACCGGATGCGGTCGAGTACGGCGCGATCGACGAGGTCCGCCAGCGCGGCGGCGTCTAGGCGCGCTGGCAGCGGGGGCAGTATGTGGTCCCGCGGCCTCCGACGTCGGTCTTGCGCAGCGCGGTGCTGCAGCGCGGGCACGGCCGGCCCTGCTGCCCATAGGCGATCAGGAACGTCGCGTTGCGTCCGGACTGACCGTTGACCATCTGGTAGTCCCGAAACGTGGTCCCTTCGCGTTCGATCGCGGCCTGCAGCACCTGACGGATCGCTCCCCACAGACGCGCCGCCCGCTGCGGGCCGACCCGCCTGGCCCGCGGATGGATCCCGGACAGCCACAGCGCCTCATCGGCATAGATGTTGCCGACACCGGCGACCGGGCGCTGCGACAACAGCTGGGCCTTGACGGGCATGCGGGAGCGGCGCAACGCCGCGTGGAAGTCCGTCGGTCGGAAGTCCGGCCCCAACGGCTCGGGACCCATCTGCGCGAGCGTGGCGATTGTGCTGTAGTCGCCGGCGGGCACCACCGTGAGTCTGCCGAACCTGCGGACGTCCCGGAAGTCGAGCACGCCGTCGTCGAGCGTGAGAGTCGCCCGCACATATGCGTCCGGCGTCCAGTCCCCGTCACGGAACCGGAACGCCCCGGTCATGCCCAGGTGCATCACGAGCTCCCGTCGGGGCGCCTCCGCAGCGGTGAGCCCGGCCAGCAGGTACTTGCCGCGGCGCCGCAGGCCGGCCACGCGGGCACCTGTGGCGGCCTGCACGTCGACGAAGCGCGACTGCGGGTCGGTCCACACGCTGGTGATGCGACGGTTGACAAGACGTGGTCGCAGCTGACGCGCCACGCTCTCGACCTCGGGCAGCTCCGGCACTGTCGTCGTCTCGTCAGGATCGTTCGGGCGTCACACGACGCCCGGATGGTGACGAGCCTAGAGCGCGGACCTCGGGCGTGCCCGACCGCGTCGGCGTGATGAAACCCGCGCGCACGCGGGTAGGTTTCGGACGCGAGCGCGGCGGCTGCGGCCGTCGCTATGGTGCGGTAGGAAGGGCAGCGCATGGTCAGTAGCATCACCGAGGCGCCCGATCCGAGAAACGAGCCGATCCGCTGGTACGTGCCGGGCAGCGCGGAGCGCGAGTCCCTGGCCGCGGAGATCGGCGCGGTCGCTGCGACGGTGGTCGACGCGCCCCACATCATCGCCGGCGAAGCCGTACCGGCCGACCAGACCTTCGAGGTCAGGGCGCCGCATCGCCGCGACCTGCTCCTCGCACAGGCCCACCAGGCAAGCCGCCGGCACGTCGAGGCCGCCGTCGCCGCCGCCCGCGGCGCCGCCCGGCAGTGGGCCGCGACGTCCTTCGAGGATCGGGCGGCCGTCTTCCTGCGGGCCGCCGATCTGCTGGCGGGTCCCTGGCGCGATCGCATCAACGCCGCAACGGTGCTCGGCCAGTCCAAGTCATGGCACCAGGCCGAGATCGACGCAGCCTGTGAGGCGATCGACTTTCTGCGCTTCAACGTCTCGTTCGCCCGCGATCTGCTCGGCAACCAGCCGCTCAGCGGCCATGGGACGTGGAACCGCATGGACTACCGCCCGCTCGAGGGCTTCGTGCTGGCGATCACGCCGTTCAACTTCACGGCGATCGCACTGAACCTGCCGACCGCACCGGCGCTGCTCGGCAACACGGTCGTGTGGAAGCCGTCGGAGAAGCAGGCCCTCGCGGCGCATTGGACGATGCAGCTGCTCGCCGACGCGGGGTTGCCTCCCGGCGTCATCAACCTGGTCCACGGTGACGGGGAGCTGGTCAGCGACGTGGTGATGGACGACCCACACTTCGCGGGCCTTCATTTCACCGGCTCGTCAACGGTCCTGCTGGGACTGTGGCAGCGCGCCGCGGAGCGGCTCGAGACCTATCGGGCGTTCCCCAGGATCGTTGGCGAGAGCGGCGGCAAGGATTTCGTGGTCGCGCATCCGTCGGCACTGGTAGACGAACTGGTGGTGGCACTGGGCCGTGGCGCCTTCGAGTACCAGGGACAGAAGTGCTCCGCCGCCAGTCGCGCCTACATCCCGCAGAGCCTGTGGAGCGAGGTCCGCGACGGGCTCGCCGATCTGGCGACCGCGATCCCGATGGGCGACGTGGCGGATCCCGGCGTGTTCTTCGGTGCGGTGATCGACGAGGCCGCGTTCCGCAAGCACGGCGACGCCATCGCCCGGGCGACCGACGCGGGCGCAAAGGTCCTGGTCGGCGGCGGCACCGACGACGAGGTCGGGTGGTTCGTCGAGCCGACCGTGCTGGTGACCGAGGACCCGCGCTCGCAGACGATGCGCACCGAGCTGTTCGGTCCGATCCTGACGGTGTTCGTGTACGACGACGCGCGTTGGGCCGAGACCCTCGAACTGGTCGACGACACCAGCCCGTACGCACTCACCGGCGCGGTCTTCTCGCAGGACCGGGCGGCCACCATTGAGGCGGCCGGGGCACTGCGGCACGCGGCGGGCAACTTCTACATCAACGACAAGCCCACCGGCGCGGTCGTCGGACAGCAGCCGTTCGGCGGCGCGCGACGATCGGGCACGAATGACAAGGCCGGCTCGATCTTGAATCTGCAGCGTTGGGTCAGCCCACGGGTGATCAAGGAGACGTTCGTGCCGCCGACGGACTGGCGATATCCGCATCTCGGTGAAGGGTGACGCGATGGCTTTCCCATCCGCGTTGCTGGTGAGCAACAGCAGTGCCGGCTCGACGACCAGGTCGCAGGTCGCCGACGTGGCCGACGTGCTCCGGCAGGGGTTCGACGTGACGGCGGTCAGTTCCAGCGGCCCCGATGACCTGCGCGTCGCACTCGATGCGTTCGACGGCGAACGCGTCATCGTCGCGGGGGGCGATGGCAGCCTGCACCTTCTGCTGAACCTGCTGTCAACGACCGGACGGTTGAGCAGGACCACCGTCGGGCTCATCCCGATGGGCACCGGCAACGACTTCGCGTCGGGCATCGGCCTGCCCGATGATCCGGTCGCGGCCGCTCGGGTGTGCCTGCGCGACGCACCAACGCCGATGGACCTGCTCGTCGCCGACGACGGGGAGGTCGTCGCCAACGCCGCACACGCTGGCCTGGGAGCGGTGGCGTCGGAGCGCGCCCAGAGCGCCAAACCGGTGGTCGGTCCGTTGGCATACCCGCTGGCGGCCGTGTTCGCCGGTGCGTCCGAGCGGGGCTACGACCTCGAGGTCACGCTTGACGGCGATGTCGTCCACGACGGCGCTGCGCTGCTCGTCCTGGCTGCCAACGGGCCGTGCCTCGGCGGCGGTGCGCGGCTGTGTGCCGGCGCCGATGTCACCGACGGAGTGCTGGACATCATGCTCATCGGCGACGTGTCGGTGCCGGACCGTGCCGGGCTCGCCTTGCGCATCCAACGGGGTACCCACCTGGATCACGGCGGCGTACAACAGTGGCAGGGCACGCAACTTCGCATCCGCGGCGACGCGGTCGACCACAGCCGAGATGGCGAGTTGCGGTACGGGCTGACGGACGTGACGTATACGATCGATGCCGCGGCATGGAGTCTGCTGCGCTGACCCCACGAGCCAGCGCCACACTGGCTGCGGCCACTGTTTCTGCCCGCGCATCCCACGCGGCCCCCGTTGGTAGGTGAAGCACTGCGATGAGCACCATGCGACTGGCTGACACCTGGACGCCAGAGTCCTGGAGACGACTGCACGCCACCCAACAACCGGACTGGCCCGACGCCGGTGGCCTGGAGCGCGTACTGCTGGAGCTGTCAGCACAGCCTCCCCTCGTGTTCGCCGGCGAAGCCCGCCTGCTCCGGGATGCGCTGGCGGATGTCGGCAACGGCGAGGCGTTCCTGTTGCAGGGCGGCGACTGCGCCGAGACGTTCGCCGCCTTCTCGGCCGACGCCATCCGCGACAAACTGAAGATCCTGCTGCAGATGGCGGTCGTTCTCACGTACGCAGCCCAGCTTCCGGTGGTCAAGGTCGGACGGATCGCCGGCCAGTTCGCGAAGCCGCGCTCGTCGCCGACCGAGCAACGCGACGAGCACGTGCTCCCCTCCTACCGCGGCGACGCGGTCAACGATCTCACGTTCTCACCCGAGGCGCGGGAGCCCGATCCCGACCGGCTGGCACGCGCGTACCACCAGTCGGCCGCCACGTTGAACCTCCTGCGCGCGTTCACCCGTGGTGGCTTCGCCGACCTGGAGAAGGTCCACCTTTGGAACCAGGAGTTCGTACGTGACAGCCGGCAGGGTCAGCGGTACGCGGCCGTCGCGGACGAGATCGCGCGAGCGCTGCGATTCCTGCGAGCGTGCGGCGTCGACGTGGCGAACGATCCGACCTTCCACACCGTGGACTTCTGGACCTCGCACGAAGCCCTTCTGCTGACATACGAGGAGGCGTTGACGCGGCGTGATTCGCTCACCGGCGAATGGTACGACTGCAGCACGCACATGCCATGGATCGGCGAGCGCACGCGTGACCCCGACGGTGCCCATGTGCACTTCCTGTCCGGGGTCGGCAATCCTGTCGGCGTCAAACTCGGTCCGACGGCAGCGGTGGACGAGGTCGTCGCGCTCGCTGAACGGCTGAACCCCACCAACGAACCGGGTCGCCTGACGCTGATCGTCCGCATGGGTGCCGCGGTGGCACCCGAACGGCTGCCGGAACTGGTGCGCGGAGTGGACCGCAGCGGCCTGTCGGTGGTCTGGTCGTGCGACCCGATGCACGGCAACACGTTCACCAGCGAAACCGGATACAAGACCCGACGCTTCACTGATGTGCTCGACGAACTGCGGACCTTCTTCGGCGTCCACGCGCAGGAAGGCACAGTGCCCGGCGGCGTGCACTTCGAACTGACGGGCGAGGACGTGACCGAGTGCCTCGGTGGTGCGCAGGAGATCGTCGACGCGCATCTGTCGCACCGGTACGAGACGGCCTGCGACCCACGGTTGAACAACAAGCAGTCGTTGGAGCTTGCGTTCCTCGTCGCAGAGATGCTGCGCAGCTAGCTGAAGCGGCAGGCGCCGGTGTCGACGGCGGTCGTGTTGCCGGCTCCGTCGGCCACCACGTCGCGGATCGTGTCCGCGGCCAGCGCGTACCCGGTGCTCGACTCGGTGACCGCTGCGGCGAACACGACGCCGGCCACCACGCCGTCCTCCGTGACGAACGGTCCACCCGAGTCGCCGCGCTTGACCTCGTCCGCCAGGATGAGCACGTCCCGGGTCACCGTTTCGCGCCCGTAGATGTCACGGCCGACCGCCTGGACACGCCGTCGCACGGCGGCCGGTTTGACCTTCAGCTTCTTCCGACCGCCGGGATACCCCAGCGTCGCTCCGGTCAGGCCTCTGCCCGTGGGCTCGGACGACCACGAGAGTGGTGGCGCGTCGAGCCCGGGAGCGCTCAGCACCGCGAGATCCAGTTGCGGGTCGAACAGCACCACGCGGGCACGCTCGGTTCCACCGAGACCGCGGACCCGCACGGATTGTCCCCCAGCGACCACGTGCGCGTTGGTCACGACGACGCCCGGCTGGGTCACGAAGCCGCTTCCGAACGAGATGCTGTCGCAGCCCGACGCCTCGACCTGCACGACGCTGTCACGTGCCGCTGCCTCGGCCGCGGCGACCGCCGACCCCCGCGGCGTTGGCGCGGGCGGAGCGGTGACATCCGGCCGGATGCCGCTGAAGACCTCCGGAAAGCCCTGCTGATCCAGGTAGGTACCGACCCGCGCGACCACGTCGGGCGGCGATGGCAGGGCCCGATCGATCAGGTTGACCAGGCGTGAATCGTGCAGGGTGTTGGCGAGGATCTGCGAAGGACCGCGGGACAGCGGCGCAGCAAGCAGCCAGATCGTGAGGATCATGCCGGCCGCGGCCACGGCTATGCCGGCGAACGCATCAACGCTGCCTGCGCCCGCGCGCTCGGCGGCATGACGCAGCCGCATCCCGACGGCGATGCCGACGGATTGCGCGGCCAGCAGGCACGCGAGCAGGATCGTGAGGGTCAGCAGCGACAGCGTCGGCCCGGGTCCGTCAGCCAGAAGGGCTGCGAGCTTCGGAGCGATCAAGGCTCCCAGGATCAGGCCGATGGCGGCGGTCCCGTACGACGCCACCTGTGACAGGCCGCCCAGCCTGCCGCCGCGCACACACACGACGACGAACAGGATCAGCAGCACGTAGTCCAGCCCGTTCATCACGGTCGTGTGCGCCCCGTGGTCATCTGCAGGTCACACCAATCTGCGGATTCGGCCGTCGGACGCATGGAGCACGGCCCGTGCGGCATTGTGCAGGGCAGCATGGTGGGTACGGAACAAGGTGATGTCATCATTGGCGTCCTCAGGGTCCCCCAGCTCCCCAGGGTCACCAGAACCCCCAGTGTCGCGCACATCGTCGAGGGCCGCGAGCGCAGCGTCCCAGTCCGTGGCCGCTGCGGTGTCGCGCAGATGCATGGCGGGTGCCTGCAGCAGCGCGCGTTCGAGGTCCTGGATGACCGTCAGGACGACATCGGTCGTCGTGACGACGCCAGGGGTCGTCAGCAGATGCAGCGCCTGGAGCTTGCGCATCGCCATGGCTATGACCAGGCGCGGCTCGCCCAGCTCGGCCACCGCCGAGTCGACAGCGCGCAGGTCGAGGGTGACCGTCGTCGGCACGGCGAACCACTTGCGCAACAACGCAAAGAGGTCCTCCGTGGCGCCACGAATCGCCAGCAACTCGCGTGGCTTGGGGATCTCGTCCATGCACGGCCCACGCTACCCGCAAGCGGTGACACCACCCAGTCGGCGGCCGGGCGCGGCCCGAGCGGCTCACGTGGCCCGACGTCTAAGCTGTGCGAGTGACTGATGCAAGCGCGTTGCTGATCACGGTGACCGGGCGCGACCGCCCAGGCATCACCGCCGCCCTGTGCGCTGCGCTCGAAGAGCACGGCGCCCGGATTCTCGACATGGAACAGGTGGTCATCCATGACCGTCTGATCCTTGGCATCCTCGTGTCGCTCGGCAGCGACGAAGCGCCGCTGCGTGCAGCCGTCGACCGCATCGCGCACGAGACCGGGATGTTCATCGACATCGAGCGGATGGCGTCCCGGCGGGCAGGCAGCCCGGTCGAACGTCATTCTGTGGTGCTACTGGGCCAGCCGCTGCGGCCGGCCGCCGTCGCGGCGATCACGGCGGTGATCGCCGATCAGGGCGGCAACATCGATCGCATCGAACGCCTGTCGCGCTATCCCATCACCAGTTTCCAATTGACCGTTTCGGGCAGCAACGGCATCCATCTGCGCGAGGGGTTGGCGATCGAGGCCGCCCGGCAGCGCGTCGACGTCGCGGTCCAACCGGCCAACCTGTACCGCCGCGCCAAACGGCTGATCGTGATGGATCTCGACTCGACCCTGGTGCAGGACGAGGCAATCGAGTTGCTGGCCGAAGAGCTCGGATGCGCGGACAAGGTCCAGGAGATCACGGCACGTGCCATGGAGGGAGAGCTGGACTTCGCCGAGTCGCTGCGCGAGCGGGTGCAGCTGTTGGCCGGCTGCCCCGTCGAGGTCGTCGATCGCGTCCGCGGCCGGCTGCGCCTGACGCCTGGCGCACCGCTGCTGGCACGGACGTTGCGTCGGCTCGGGTTCACGACCGCGATCGTCAGTGGCGGATTCCGCCAGATCGTCGACCCGATCCGCAAGCAGCTCGGTCTCGACTACGCGGTGGCCAACGAGCTCGAGATCATCGACGGTCGGGTGACCGGCCGACTGCTCGGAGAGATCGTCGACCGGGCCGGTAAGGCCAACGCGCTGCGCTCGCTGGCACGGACGGCCGGAGTGCCCGTCAGCCAGACGGTGGCGGTCGGTGACGGCGCCAACGACCTGGACATGCTGGGCATCGCCGGGCTTGGCATCGCATTCAATGCCAAGCCCGTGCTGCGGGCGGCGGCCGACACCACCGTCAATGTGCCGTATCTTGATGCGATCCTCTTCCTGTTGGGCATCACGCGGGAGGAGATCGACGCCGCCGAGCTGGACGCTGCGCGCGGCCGGCCCGACGATCCCGTATGACAAGGAGTCACGAGTGATGCCGCTGTTCACCCGGACCCGCACCAACCCGATCTTCTACCAGGACCGTCTGGAGCTGATCCTCCGCGACGAACCCGAGCGGCTCGAGCGCATGCGCTCCGAGCCCGAAAACACAGATCTGCTGACGTGGAACGTCTTCTCGTCGCTGGACACCCACGACGATCCGGGCTGGCTGGCGTACCGACTGCAGGAGATCGGTGGACCCCGTCTGCGCGCACCCGTGCGCGTGTCGCTGTTCTCGGGCCGGCGTCGAACGCCGTACCTGCGACCGAGTCCGAGCTACATACGTGCCGTCCACGAGCGCACCGGCGTACAACACGGCGTTGCCGACGGCATCGCGGTGTTCGAGGAACCGATCGAGGTTCCCGTCCGGATCGAGACACCCGACGTATTGCTCCTCGTCGACACGGGACGCCAACGCCTGCGCACTGGTGCGGGGGGTCGCGACCGGATCGCCGAGATCGTCGACGCCGGCCTCGAGCACGCGCGGCGGCTGTCGTCGCGGCTGTCCATCGGTCTTGTCGTCGAGGCCGGTAGCGACCTGCTGGACTCCCACGTACCCGATCTTGCGACGGCCGCAGCGCTGACGACGCTGCTCCCATGGAGAGACGCGCCGCCCGAGGTCGAGCTGCACGCGACATCATGGTCGACCGTGCTCGCGATATGGGAGGACGAGATGGATCGTCTCGACCTCGGCGGCCAGCCGGTCCGCGCGTTCCGTGCCTACGCGGACGACGCCCGCCACTGACACCACCCCGCACAGCGACCACCACCTTCGACCACGATGTGCGGGGTGGTCGTCGTTTGGAGTGTCTACGACATCAAATGACGACCACCCCGCACAAGTTGTCATCGACATCCACAGCCGCGGTCATCCCTGGCCGGCCGCCTGCTGCCGCGCCTGTGCACGCAACCGTCGGCCGTCGTGTGACAGCACCGTCCCGGCGGCGCCGATGACCACCAGGGTCCCGGCGAACAGATGGCGCCACGACAACGCCTCCGCGAGCAGCCACCAGGCGAGCGCGCCTGCCACGAACGGCTGCGCCAGGCGCATCACCGGAGGGATGTTGGCCGGCACGTAGCGCAGCGGCCAGGTCATGACGAAGTGGCCAACGAGTCCGGGCCCGAGCGCCACCCCTGCGGCGAGCATCAGATCGACGCTGCCGACGTCGGTCGCATGTGCACCGGTCACCAGCACGAACGTGCTGACGAGCAGCGCTGCGACAACGATCGTGCCGAACAGGAACGGCACGACTGGAAGATGGTCGCGGCCCTTCTTCGACAACAGGAAGAAGGCGGCGAAGAACCCCACGTTGGCCAGCGCCATCGCCATACCGAGGGCGTTGCCGGGCCGCGCATTCGACGCGGCGACGGCAAGCAGGGCCGCACCGCCGATCGCGACGCCCGCCCAAACCCAGAACCGTCGACCGGGTCGCTCCGCGAACATCCAGCGCGCGCCGACCGCGGTCACGACTGGTGCGAGTGCGTTCATCAACGAGACGTCCACGACCGTGGTGACGCGCACGGCGGAGAAGAACAGCAGTTGATGGAACCCGAATGCGACACCGGCCCAGACCGCGACCGTCCACGCCTGCCGCGTCGGCCACTGCATGCCAAGGCCGCGCTGGACGACCACGACCGCACCAAGCCCGGCGACGCCGAGCCACAACCGCCAGAAGCTGAATACCGGCCCCGACAGGTTGGACGCCTGCAGCATGACCGGACCGGTCGAGTAGAGCGCGACACCGGCGGCCACCAGCGCCAGCGGCCACCGCTGGGCGGCGGCGCTTGCCCGCGGCAGCACCGCAGCCATCCCGGACACCTCCGTCCCATGCAGCGCGAGGCGCTCCGACCTTCATGCGTCGGAGCGCCCGAGTGTCGTGACGGGCTCGACCGATCGTCAGCGACGCACGGTCGACTGCGCCGGTCGCGTGGTGGTCAGTCCACCGCCGCGGCGGCCGCCTGCTCAGTGTCGGTTCCGCCATGTTGCAGTTGGCCAGCGGAGTCCTCGAGATGCGCCCGCACGAACCACTGGAACATCTCGAGCTGCTCGGTCTGGGCGATCATCTTGTCCTGGGAGACAAGGTCCAGATCGTCGAACTCCGCGATCGCCGCCCGGTGGTCGGTCACGACGCCGGTGTAGACCAGGTCGAGCGCCGCCAGGTGCTGGATCGTCGTCGCGCGCAGCAGACTGTAGTCGTCCCAACCGCGCGTCTTGGCGACGAAGCCCGGTGTCCCGACGGGCTGCCCACCCATCGTCGCGATGCGCTCGGCGAGGTCATCGGTCATCACCCGCACCGCATCGACCTGCGGGTCGAGCATCTCGTGCACCCCAATGAACATGGGTCCAACAACGTTCCAGTGAACGTGCTTGAGTGTGAGCTGCAGATCGATCAGTGCGGTGAGGCGATGCTGCAGCGTCTGGACAACGCGCTCGGCGTCCGCCTGTTCAATGCCGGGAACGGTGTAGTTGGATGACATGCGTCTGGCGCTCCTCTTGGGCCGGGACTGGTCTGTGGAACGTCGCTAGGATTCCCGTCCGACCTTCGACATAACCAGCAACCCATGACGTCAGGCGCCACCTATGACCTCCGGCATCTCCCGCCGGGTACGGGAGATCGGCGAGAGCCCGACCCTGGCGATCAGTGCCGAGGCCGCACGCCTTCGTGGCGAGGGCGTCGACGTCATCAGCTTCGGAGCCGGCGAACCCGACTTCGCCACGCCGGCACACATCGTTGAAGCCGCCGGTGAGGCGTGCGCCGAGTCCGCGATGCACAAGTATTCGCCGACGGCGGGCCTACCCGCGCTCCGTGAGGCGATCGCGGACAAGACGCGGCGGGACAGCGGCCTGGCCGTCGCGCCCGATCAGGTGATCGTCTCGAACGGCGGCAAGCACGCGTTGAGCAACATCTTGCTCGCCCTGATCGATCCCGGCGACGAGGTGATCGTGCCGGCCCCCTACTGGGTGAGCTACCCCGAACAGATCCGACTGGCCGGCGGAACCGTCGTCGCGCTGCCGACCACCGCCGCCAACGGGTACACGGTCACGCCCGAGCAGCTCGCCGCCGCGCGTACCGCGGCGACCAAGGCGCTCGTGTTCGTCTCGCCATCGAACCCGACCGGCGCGGTCTACACCCCGGAGCAGATACGCGACATCGGACGGTGGGCGGCAGAAGCGGGCATCTGGGTCATCACCGACGAGATCTACGAGCACCTCGTGTACGGCGGCGCGGCGTTCGCGAGCATGCCGGTCGAGGTGCCGGAGCTGCAGCCGCGGTGCGTCGTGGCCAACGGGGTCGCCAAGACGTTCGCGATGACCGGCTGGCGGGTCGGGTGGTCCATCGCCCCTGCGCCGGTCGCCGCCGCGGTCAACCGTTTGCAGAGCCACGTGACCTCGCATGTGTGCAACATCGCCCAGCGTGCGGCGCTCGCGGCGCTCACGGGGCCAATGGACCAGGTCGACGCGATGCGGCAGACCTACGATCGCAGGAGGCACCGGGTCCACGAGGCACTGAGCGCGATCGATGGCGTCGAATGCCCACTCCCCGAAGGTGCCTTCTACGTGTTCCCGCACGTCGAACAGCGGTTGGGTCGCCCGGTCGCCGGTCGCAAGGTCTCCACAGCGCTCGAGCTGTGTGCCGTGCTGCTCGACGAGGCGCAGGTGGCGCTGGTGCCCGGCGAGGGCTTCGGCGCGCCGGGACACGTCCGGTTGTCCTATGCGTTGTCTGACGAGCATCTCGCAAGGGGCTTGACCCGCATCACTGAGGTGCTGCAATAATCTAGGACCGTCAGCGGACGTTGCCGGCCGGACCCGGTATCGATGGTCCCGTGAGCACCGATCGAGGAGGATAGCGAGACCATGGCGGAGTTCCGCCTGACCAGTCCTGCATTCGAGCACGATCAAGACCTACCCGACCGGTTCTCTGCCGACGGCGGCAACGTGTCGCCCCCCCTTGCGTGGGAGGGCGTGCCCGACGGGACAACCGAGCTCGTGCTCGTCTGCGACGATCCCGACGCCGAATCTGGCGTGTTCACCCACTGGATCGCCTACGGCATCGCCGGCACCGTGAGGCATCTGCCCGAGGGCGTGCCACGTGACGCCGTGATCGACGAGCCCGTCGAGCTGATGCAGGGTCTCAACGAATTCGACGAGGCCGGCTACACCGGCCCTACCGCGGTCGACGATCTCGACGATCCGCCGCCGCTGCCCCATCGCTACTTCTTCCGGTTGTTCGCGGTGGACCAGGATCTCGGCCTCGCACCGGGCGCCCGACGCGACGAGATCCGCAAGGCATCGGCGGGGCACGTGATCGGCACCGCGGAACTGGTCGTGATCGCATGAGCGGTCGGCGACCGCCACTGCGTGCTGTGCAAAGAGAACGCGCATGACCGTTGCCGCGACGCCAGCGGTGATGCCGCTCTGGCAGCAACGGTTCCATGCGGTCCGGTTCGGACTGCCGTCGTGGGCACAAGACGCTCCGCATCGGGCGTCGTACACCACCAACGCGTCCGGCGTGCGCCAGCTGTGGTCATGGGATCTGCAGACACAACGACACACTCCGCTGACCGACAAGCCGACCGGCGTGAGCTGGGGAGTTCCGCTGCCGGACGGCACCGGGGTGGTCTGGTTCGACGACGACGCCGGCAGCGAGGTCGGCAGGTTCGTCGTCACATCGTTCGACGGCGGCGGCGCCACACCGGTAGCGGTCGAGCTGGAGCCCGGGTGGGCGGCGGGGCTGTCATTGCGCGCCGAACGTCTTGCCATTGGCCGGGCCGATTCGACCGGGTTCTCAGTCGCCATCGTCGAGGACGGACACGCACGGACCATCATCGTGCGCGAGCGGCCCGTGTCGGTGGGCGGCCTCAGCAGAGATGCAGACCTGCTCGCACTGTCACACACCGAGCACGGCGACACCCTGCATCCCACCGTGCAGGTCGTCGACGCCGACGGCGCGCTGGTCGGCGCCGTCTACGACGGCCTGGGCAACACGATCCACCCTTCGGGCTGGTCGCCAGTTCGCGGCGACGCCCGCCTCGCTCTGGTCGCCGATTGCAGCGGACGCCGACAGGCCGAGGTCTGGGACCTGCGCTCCGGCGAGCGGATCGCGTGCGACGT
This sequence comes from Nitriliruptorales bacterium, assembly GCA_024644015.1. Lineage (GTDB taxonomy): Bacteria > Actinomycetota > Nitriliruptoria > Euzebyales > JAHELV01 > JAHELV01. The sequence goes on along the minus strand of JAHELV010000021.1, from coordinate 9,842 downwards.
CGATCTACCGGGCGAGATCGACGTGGAGGACTGGTGGCCCGACGGCTCGGCCCTGCTGCTGGCACACGAACACCAGGGGCAGCGGTCGCTGCTGCGATACCAGCTGAGGACCGGCACCGCCGAGCCTGTCGAGGTGGGTGCGGGAACCGTCAGCGCTGCCTGCGTCAGACCAGACGGCAGCCTGTGGTACGTCTTCGAGTCGACCGCTGATGCACCCACGGTACGCGAGCGCCGCGACGCCACCGACACGACGCTGCTCTCAGCACCGGGGCGCCCTGCGCCCGCCGGAACCAGGGCAGAATCGATCCGTTATCCCAGCGCCGACGACAGCGCGGTGCACGCCTTCCTCACGCTGCCTGCCGGCGACGCCCCGTATCCACTGGTCGTCGATGTCCACGGTGGACCTCACGCTCAGGTCGGCGACGCGTTCGATCCGTTCGTGCAGGCCTGGGTCGATCACGGGTTCGCAGTGCTGAGTCCCAACTACCGCGGTTCGACCGGCTACGGCAAACGGTGGCAGGACACGCTCGAGGGTGACCCCGGTCGGCCTGAGCTCGTCGACCTGCGCGCGGGTCGCGACCATCTCGTCGACTCGGGCGTCGCCGATCCCGAGCGGATCGTCCTGGCGGGCGCGTCGTGGGGCGGCTATCTGACGTTGCAGGGCATCGGAACACAACCCGACGCCTGGTCCGTCGCGGTCGCCACGGTGCCGGTCGCGGACTACCTGACCGCGTACGAAGACGAGTCGCCGGCGCTGCGCGAGTTCGACCACGGCCTCTTCGGTTGCACGCCCGCCGAGTGCCCGGAGTTGTACCGCGAGCGCTCGCCGATCACCTACGTCGGCAGGGTGCGCGTGCCAGTTCTGATCATCACCGGCGCCAACGACACGCGGTGCCCACGACGACAAGTCGACAACTACGTCGCCGCCCTCGAGCGGTGTGGGATACCGCACGTGTACGACGTCTTCGACGCTGGCCATGGCTCGATGGCGATCGCCGAGAACGTCCGCCAGCAAGCACTGTCGCTCGACTTCGTCGCCTCGCACCTGGGCACGCCGCGCGCCTCGAGATGACGGCGGTTCCGGCTGCGATCAGCCGTTCGCTTCGACGTTCTGGTCGCGGCGATCGCCGAAGCGGCTCATCGCGGTCACGACGGTCAGGCCGATCGCGACGCAGACCAACGCCAAGGCGACATCTCCCGCCGCGTCGGGGGCATGGAGCGCGCCGACCTCGTCCTGCCAGGGCCACAGCCGACGCAGCGAACCAGCCATCAGGCCGACCAGAACGGCCATCGTCGCGTCGTGCCGCTGGTCGAGCAGCCACGACAGCAGCTTCGAGAACACGCCGAGACCGATGGCGGCGCCGGCAGCAAAGACGCCGACGTAGGCGGCGTCGAGCCCACTGACGGCCTCGAGCGTGACGTCGTACATGCCCATGATCAGCAGCAGGTACGCGCCGCTGACGCCGGGCAGGATCATCGCGCAGATTGCGATCGCCGCCGCAGCGAACACCATCGGCAACGACGGGTTCTCGATCGACGCCGGCGCAAGTCCCGCCAGCACGAAGGCGGCCACTCCGCCGCCAAGCGCCAGAAGGCGGTGGCGACGGCCGTGCTCTCCGATGCGCCGCCACGGGATGGGCAGGGCTCCGGAGATCAGCCCGAAGAAGATCGCCGCCGTGGCCACGGGATGGTCCTCGATCACCGCCGGCAGCACGACGCTGCCGACCGCCAACGCCACCAGGATCCCGAACCCGAGCGGTACGACCAGACCGAAGTCCGAGCGCCTCCAGTGCTCGCGTGCGCCACCGCGATCACCGCGAACGAACGAGACGATTCCCGACGCGACGGCGTGGATGGTGTCGATCAGCCGTTCGTAGATACCCAGGATCAGCGCGACCGTCCCGCCGCTGACACCTGGGATGATGTCAGCCGACCCCATCAACAGGCCCTGAAGGCCGTGCGCGACCGACCTCTTCGACATCGACTGCCGTGACGCGGCGTCGTGTCGGGCGTTCTTGCTCGTCGTCATCCAGGTGTCCACGGGTTGAGCGGGCTCCTCGGCGCTCCCGACCGGCGGAGGAGGAGCGTGACCATCCCGCCGGCGCAGATGAGCACCATAGCCGATGCAGGTGCCGGGGTCGTCCACAGGCTGGTCGCGCGCCTGCGCCGCGTGGCAGCGCGGGGTGGATAGCATTGCGCCATGTCCGCGCGTGCATCGAGCCCGGTCACGGACGCTGGCGCGCCGCCGGTGCCCGTCCTGACCCCCGCGGCCGAACCGTTGCCGGGGATGCCGACGCCGCCGCCGCGGGATCCAGACATACGGCTGTCCTACTCGAGGGTCGACACGTACGAGCGCTGCCCGCTGCTGTTCAAGTTCCGCTACATCGACAAGCTGCCGTCGAGCCCGAGTCCCGACCTGTCGTGGGGTTCCGCGATCCACGCGGCACTCGAGGTGTGGTGGAGCCAGAAGCTGCCCAAGCCTCCGCCGGTCGAGGTGCTGTACCGCGCCCTCTACGACCATTGGGAGGACGCGGGATTCTCCGAGATGGACCGCGAGCGCAAGCTCGAATGGTATCGCCACGCGCGCGACGTGCTCGCGCGTCACCACGAGATGTACTCGACCGACTACCGACCAGCGGTGGCCTGCGAACAGTGGTTCGAGCTCGACATCGGCGACAGCGTCGCGGTCCGCGGCTCGATCGATCATGTGGCGCGAACCGCATCCGGTGGTCTGGGCATCGTCGACTGGAAGACCAACCGGCGCGCACGCAGCCGCCGCGACGTGGCCAACAGCCTGCAGCTGGCCATCTACACGCTCGCCGCGCGTGAGCTGTGGGGACGCGAACCAGAGTGGGTTGCGCTCGACTTCGTCGTTCCGGGTCTGCGCGTCATCGTCGAGCGACCCGAGATCGATGTCGACGGCGCGTTGCAGCGCATCCGTGCCGTGGCCGGCAAGGTGAGGGACGAGCTGTTCTCCGCGAGTCCATCGCCACTGTGCGACTGGTGCGACTACCGTGGCCTGTGTCCAGCGTTCGAGGGTGACGGCCCCGACGTACCCGGCCGCGCGCTGGTCGAGCTCAAGCGGTTGCGACGCCGGCGCGCGCGCGACGAAGCGAGGATCGTCGAGCTGGAGCACCTCGTCGCCCGGTATCTCGGCGAGGAGGTGACTCTCGAGCTGGATGTCGGACCCGACTGACACAGGATGCCCTGGTTGGCACGAGGGTGTTCGTCGGCGTGACAAGGCCGTGGCGAACGTGTGGCGGCGACCGCGGACAGGCGAAAGCGGAAGGGGGGAGCCGGCCGATAAGCCGGATTCTGTCAGCACCGATTGCTCGGTGGGGCGACCATCTCTCTCGGGCCGGCGTCACCACCGGCCTCCAGCGGCCTACCTGGTGCTCAGCGGGCCACCTCGACGCACCTGCTTGGCCTTGCTCCGGACGGGGTTCACCTGGCCGCCGGCGTCACCACCGGCGCCGGTGCGCTCTTACCGCACCGTTTCACCCTTACCGACGCGGACTGACCGCGTCGGCGGTCTGCTTTCTGTTGCACGTGCCGCGTGTCGCCACGCCTGGGGGTTACCCAGCGTCCTGCCCTGTGGAGTCCGGACTTTCCTCGATGGACGTGGATCGACCACCGCGGCCGCCTGGCCGACTCCCCACGCAATTCTATGCTGATTCGATCGCGCCGCGACTCCCGCGTTGGTGGACCCGGTCCGCATCCGAACGAATCGAAGAACACGCGGCGTCGGGCGATGGTCGTCAGCCGACGACGGCCCGCAGATCCTCGACGAGCCGCTGATACGCGGCGATCTCGACGGCCAGTGGCGCAATCGCCTCCTTGACGGCCTCGGCGATCTCGGTGTGGTAGGCGCGGCGGACCCATTGCGCGTACCGCTTGGCGCCCGTGGCGATCAGCCGCTCACGCACCAGTCGGAACACGATCCAGCCAACGATCCCTCCGACGCTCAGCACGATCGGCAGCGAGATCCCTCCCACGCTGGCTGGCGGGTCGAGTGCGGGCAGTCCCAGGAATGTTGACGCCGCGAGCACGAGCAGCCAGACGATCCCCACCAGCGCGATCAATTCGAACACGCCCCAGAGCAGTGAAAGTGGCCGCCACCAGCTGCGCTTGGGTGGCGTCGCGGTGACACGTCCAAGCGCGTCGCTCGTGAGGCGTTGCAGCGGCTCGCTGGCGTTCAACGCGACCTCGCGCAGCCGCGACCGCCATGGACGCGTGAGGCCGCGCCCGTAGCGGACACTCAGCTCCTGCAGCGCGTGCTGCACGGCTACGGGTGATGGATCACGAGCCTCCGGATCGAAGTCGTGCCATGAGAAGGTCGACGACGGCTCACGCCGCCGGACGATTCCGGAAAGGGCCCGCAGCAAGGGCGGCCTGGTCGCGCGGCGCGCGGCGATCTTGTAGCGGTCGGCCTCGGCTGCCGCCCGATCGTCGACGCGGGCGGCGGCACCGACGACTTCGACCAGCGGGTCGGGGTCCAGCGGCTTCTCGGGAGGCAGACCGAGCTGGGCCGCCAGATCGTCCGCCGCCTTGCGCAGGTCGCCATCGATACGCTGCAACGCCGCGGTACGTCGGTCCGCGAGCTCGGATATGGCGGCTCGCAGCTTGCCCAGCCCCGTGCCCTCGGTTGCCGAGATGGGGTAGATGGGCACCTTGCCGAGACCTTCGCTCGCGAGGATCCGACGCAGGTCCGCCACGCAGGTGTCGCGTTCGGCGGCAACCAGTTCGTCGACCTTGTTGAGCGCGACCAGCTGCACCTCGGCGTGCTGGCGCAGGTCCTTCAGATAGCCACGGTGCAGGATGCCCTGTGCGTACTTCTGCGGGTCGAGCACCCACAGCAACACATCGACGCGCTGGACGAGCCTGTCGACCGTCTCCTTGTGATCGCTGCGTATCGAATCATGGTCCGGCAGGTCGAGCACGATCAGGCCACTCTCGAGACCGATCTTGCGCTCCGGGGTGAACCGTTTGCGAACCTCCAGCCAATCGAGCAGCGAGTCGGCGCCCTCGATCTCTCCGACGACCAGCGCGACCGGATCGGTCGTCGTCGGGCGACGGACACCCACTTCGGCGACGTCGTCGCCGGCGAGGTTGTTGAACAGGGTGGACTTGCCACTACCCGTCCCACCAGCCAGCGCAACAACGATGGCCGCGTCGCCACGAGCCAGCCGCTCGCCGGCGTTGACGCGGACGGCGGACGCACGATCGACGACGTCAGGCGGCATCATGCCGCGGCTGGCCTCGACGGCGCGTTCGAGGGCGTGGAGACGAGGCGCGAGATCCTGTCCGGGTTCTTTGCTCAGTTCAGCCACGACCGCACCTTCTGCACAGCTTCTGCGCGTTCGTCGAGCTGGTCGATCAGCTTCGGCGAAGGCGCTGCGGCGGCGAGCACCTCGGTGAATCGGCGGCGATGCACCGCAACCAACTCGGTGAAGCGCCGTTCGAGATCCGAACGCGCATTGTTGATCAACCAGCGCATGTTCGCCGCACCCAGGACCCGGGTCAGCAGTGCCTGGTTCGCCGCCCCGGCCGCCGTGGCGATGCCGGCTTCGGCTCCGGTCAGCCCACCGGTCTGCGCGAGAGTGGCGATGATGGCGCCGGTCGCCGTCGCGTTGATCACGGCACTCAGCCAGCGGGCCCGCATGCGACGCTTCGCACCTTTTGTCTCGACCAGGCGAACGACCATGGACTGCCATTCGTCGACGGTCTTTCTCGTGTTCGCTTCGAGGTCGGACGGCGCCTCGGCAAGCTCGGGGTGTGCCTCCAGAAGATCCCGTCCGGCCGGCACGGTCCCCCACTCGGTCACGATTCGTCCGGATGCCAGATCGAGCAGCTGGGTGGCGAGGCTCGCGACGTCGGTGGCGACCGCTTCGCGTACCTCGGTCTCCTCCTCCGCGCGGTCGCCGCTCAGCGCGCCCATGAGGCCACGCGCCCACGCGCCCGCGCGCTCGCCAGCGCGCTCGACGAGCGCCAGCATCCCGCTGGTTCCCGCGAACCGGTTCCAGCGCAGCAGCACCTCGTCACGCAACGCCCGCCCGTCGTCGAGCGCGTTGCTGAAATCGTGACGGGATTGCGCGACCGTCCGATTGATCACGTCGGTGAGCACTCCGAGCGTGTCGGTCTCGTCCTTGACCCATGCGATGAGGCCGGCGACGTCCTCGCTCATGATGTCCAGCGCGCCTTCGATCGTCTGGCGACGGCGCGACCTGCGCACCAGCGGGCCCGACAGTTCGCGCAGCCAGCGCTCGATGCCACCGACCGCTGGACGCGGCAGGCGCTCGTCGATCACACGTGACGTCTCGACCGTGAACAGGTCAGGCTCGATCGACGCCCGCTCGGCCAGCTTCGCACGGAAGTCGCCGACCAGCTCGTCGACATGCTCGGTCTCGACGCGCGTCAACGCGACCGCCAGCGCGGTGCGACGGGCGCCGGCGCGCGCAAGATAGCGCATCGACTCCTGATCGGCGTACTTGGCCGCCGATGTGCACCACAGCCACACGTCGGCCGCATCGAGCAGTGCGTCCGCGATCGCCCTGTTGCGGGCGCTGAGTGAGTCGATGTCCGGAGCGTCGACCAGTGCCAGTCCGAGCGGGATGTCCTCGTCCCGGACGAGCTGCAACCGGGCGGCGTCGCCTTCGCCGTTGAGCTTCGTACGCGCGCCCTCCAGCTCAACGCGGACGAACTCTGACAGCACCCGGTCATCCGAGAACCAGTGCGCATCGACGGGATGCACGATCAACACGGGATTGTCCGTGGTCGGCCTGATCACTCCGGTACGGGACACGGCTCGGCCAACCAGCGTGTTCACGATCGTCGATTTGCCCGACCCGGTGACCCCGCCGACGACGACGAGCAGCGGCGAGCCCAGCGAGCTGATCCGCGCGACAAGCCCCTCGATCTCCCGTCGCAGATGATCTCGTTCGGCCCGGCGCTCGTCCGCCTGCTGCGCGGACAGCGCGAACGAGCACGCCATGATCACCTGACGCAGGTCGCTGAGCGCAGTGACCAACGGCGCGGTGTCCGTTGCCTCGTTCATGTCCTCCAAGCCAACACCTTCCGGCCTGCGCTCACGCGTAGGCGTGCCCGAACCGTCGCCTGCAGATGTTAGTAGCCCGACAGCAATCGGTCGCGACGGAACCTGCGCCCGGCCACGCGCGGTGGCAGCAACGTTATCAACCACAGTACGCACCCCAGTCCAACAAGTAGGGCAACACCGAACGTCCGCACCAAGTCGGCCATGCCGCAACCGATGCTGTGCAGCCGCAGCCGCCCGAGTGCACGGGGCCTGGACAGCGCGACCAGCGCACCACGTCGGAGCACCGCGACGCGATCACACATCGGGGCGGCGACCAGGTCATGCGCCGAGACGCTGCTCGGGCGATCGCGCGACCGCGGTCACATCGCCGAACGTCCGGGTCACCCCGTCGAGTTCGACCAGCGGGCGGCCGAGAGCAGTCACCCGTCCGCAGGTTCGACCAGCAGCCGCCCGCACTGCACGCAGCGCGCGAGGCCCAGCTCCCCCATCTCGCGGCCCTCTTCGAGCTCACCCGCAGTCAACTGCAGATGGCAGCCCTGGCACGTGCCGTCGCGCAATTCGGCGAGTGCCACGCCATTCTTGCGTGCCCGCAGACGCTCGTACTGGGCGACGATTCCAGGGGTCAGGCCGGCGACCAGCTGGTCGCGGGCCACGGTATGGTCGGCCAGCTCGGTGTCGATGTCGGTCGCGGCCGCGTCGCGGTCCTTCTCCAGCGGCGCAACCTCGTCGCGAAGCTCCCGCTCGCGGCGCTGCAGCGTCGTGATCGTGCTCGTGAGCTCCTCGTGGCGTTCCATCGCGACGAGCAGCTCGTCCTCGAGATCCCGCTTCCTGGCCTTCAGGGAGGACAGCTCGTTGCGCAGCGCCTCCGCCTCCCGTTCGGAGGCGATGACGCCCGAGTACATGCGCGCCTCCTCGGCCTTGCGGCGACTGTCGACGGCGCCGATGTCGTGCTCGAGACGCTTCTGCCGACGGTCGACCGCGACCAGCTCGTCCTGCGCCGCCAGTTGATCGGACGTCAGTCGCTCGAGCAGTCCGGCCTTCTCGTCGAGTCGCTGCTGCTCTGGGAGGTTTGCGCGGCGGTGCTGCAGGCGTCGGACAGCCGAGTCGATGTGTTGCACCCGGAGCAGCCGCTGTTGTTCATCGGAGCTCGCGTTGGTCACGGTCCGGCCTTTGCCTCGTGGTGCGCGCAGTAGTGCGACCACGGCTCGGTGGTCGTCGACGACGCTAGCAGCCCCGCAGACAGGCCACGACTGGAAGCCATCGTGGCCAGACGCGTTCTCAAAGCCGGCAGTGCGGCAGCCTCCGTCGCGTAGTGCCCTGCGTCGATCACGGCCATGCCGACCGTGAGCGCGTCGAGCACGACGTGATGGCGCAGATCACCGGTCACGTACAGGTCCGCACCGGCGGCGTGAGCAGCATCGAGCAAGCTGTCGCCCGCTCCCCCGCACGCGGCCACGCGCTCGACCAGGCGCTCCAGCGGCCCCGCCACCCGCAGGTGCGGCGCCGGCAGCGCACCGGCCAGCAGGTCGGCAACCGCCCGCACCCGCATCGCACGTGGCAGCGTTCCGATGCGCCCGAGTCCGTGTTCGGGCTCGTCAGGCAGCGGCTCGAGCGGTCGCACGTCGGTCAGCTGCAATGCCTCGACCATCGGCTCGGTCGTACCTGGCACCGCCGCGTCGAAGTTGGTGTGGACCGCGATCACCGCGACCCGGTCGCGCGCCGCCCGCAGCGCCAGGCGCCCCGCAGCCGTCGAAGGGGTCAGTCGCGCCAACGGCGCGAACAGCAGCGGATGGTGCGCAACGATCAGATCGACCGCCCGGTCACGCGCCTCGTCGAGCACCTCGGCCGTCACGTCGAGGCTGATCATCACTGCCGAGATCTCGTCGGAGGGGTCGCCGACCTGCAGGCCGATCGAGTCCCACGCCGCCGCGGTATGTGGCGCGTAGCACGCCGCGACCAGGTCCGTCCACTGAGACAACCGATCGGTCACCATGGCGGGACAGGCTAACCCACCGACGGCGCCGCGCCGCTCCCCTCCGATTCACCGCTGCCGCGACTGGGCAGCGTGGCAGATCGGATCGCGGGCCGCAGCCAGCGCCGCGCACGAGATAAGGGAAGGGACGGCACCAGCGCGGTGGCCGCGAGCAGCGAGCACCGGTGCCGGGCGCGGCGCGTGTGGCACGCACGACGCGAGGAGTGGCGGACACGGGCGGTCGATGCGCTCGGAACAACCGATGCGCAGCGCTTCATCGCCAGGGTCGACCGTTCGTAGGCCTGCATCACTGACGGCTGAGGTGCAGTAGCTCCCACACCGCATGTCCAGCGGACGCGAACGTCCGCACTAAGCTGGGGCGCTCCATGCTCGGGGGGCGTAGCTCAGCGGAAGAGCGCTCGCCTTACAAGCGAGAGGTCGCAGGTTCGACACCTGCCGCCCCCACAAACCACCTCTGACCAGCGCCTTTGCAGTGGACCGACCAGATCGAGGATGCCCTGAGCATCCGCGCATCAAGGCGGTCCTGCTCGCGCATCGTGTCAGCCCCAGACGGAGACGCTGGACGTTGTCCTCGTCTGGGGCGACTACGAAGTCGACGCCACGCGTGGCCCACACGATCCCTGTGGCCGCCCATGGCCATAGATCCGACCATCACATGGCGGACGCCCGCGCTGCATCGCCGCGAGCAGTGCCGTGGCGTCATCGAAGATCATCCCGCAGCATGCTATGCCGACGAAACAAGCGTGAGCTGGGCAAGCTGACCCCACCCGAGTTGCCTACGAGCGAACTCGAGCG
>JAHELV010000020.1 GCA_024644015.1 Nitriliruptorales bacterium | reverse complement strand
AACGACTCAGCGGACGACCAGTGCATAGGTTGGTGACACGCGCACGTCGAGCTCGGTGACCTGGAACGTCGTCGTACTCCACGCCAGCAGCCTGGTTCCCGTGCTGACGACCAGATAACCGCTGTCCGGAGACCATCCGAGGGGCGTTGCAGGTGCGGTCAGCGCCGAGCCTTCCGTGCGGAATGCCTCCGCACCGAGCGCGAGGTCGAAGACAACGACGCTCGTCGATTCGACGGCCCCAGTGCGCCGGGCCCGATACACCGGCAGCGCGAGCCAACGTCCGTCTGGCGAGAACCGGCCGTGCGGGACGTCGTACAGCCCGGCGGGGACATCGTCCGGCCGCAGTGCTGCGCGCATCTGGTCGGGATCGTCCACGGTGCCGGCGACAACGGCGCACGAAAGATCGTCGGTGCAGTCGAGACGGGCCAGTCTGTCGCCGTCGCTCGCGAGCGCCTGACCGCGTGCGACCGCCCGGTGCGACCCGTCGCCGTCGATCCAGCTGATGGTGCCCGCTGCGCCGACGAGCAGGCCGTCGGCCGTGCCGGCCAGTGGGTACGCCAACGCCGGCAGCCCGACGGTCTCGTGGAGCGTGTCGTCGAACCCGATCCTGGTCGCTGCGCCGCCAACGCCGGTGGCCAGACCGTCGTACACCCACACCGACGTGGGATCCGCCGTCGTGATCAACCGGTGGTTGCGCGCGAGCACCAGGGCTCGTTCCTCGCCGTTAGCGAGCCGGACGACCGTACCGCCGTCGGTGTTCAGGATCACGCTGTCGCCGACGACCTCCAAGGTGTGCGGTCGACCCCGGCCGGCGTCAGCGAACAACCGGACGCTGCGAACATCGCCGGATGCGATGTCCACGAACTGCAGACGGCTCGCGAAGTCCGCGGCCACGACGGTCAGCGGCGGGCCCCCCGGCAGCAGTGGTCCGCTGCCGTTGACGCTTCTCGACGTCTCCACCGGGTCGATGCGAGCCGTTTCGAATTGTGGTCCGGTGTTCGCGCCGTCGGTCACGAGCGGGTCGTCCACCTGCGTGACGGGCAGCAGCGCGGTCGGCTCGTCCGATCCGGTGAGCGCGGCAGCGCCGACGGCAACAAGCAGTACGGCGACCACTACGCCGGTGAACGTGCGCCAGCGACGACGTGGCTCAGTTGGCTCCTCCCAGCTCATGTGCCAGGAGTCAGAGCCGACCGGACGCGCCAGTAGGAGGCGGCCTGACCGTCCGTGCGCGACACGCCAGAGACCGCGCTGACCATCTGCCGAAGGCCCACAACAACCCAACTTCGTGGAGTACCGCGCGACGTTCGGTCCCGGCGCCATGACGGATCCAGCCCGTCCGTGGTGTCGCCAACGCTAGCATCCGCTTGCCGCTACCGTGGCTCGGCGATGACCGATCCGCAGCGGCCCGTGGTGCACTACACGCCCCCGTCGGGATGGCTGAATGATCCGAACGGGCTCGTGTACCACGACGGCGAATACCACATGTTCTATCAACATCATCCGCACTCCGTGCAGTTCGGTCCCATGCACTGGGGGCATGCGGTGAGCACCGACCTCGTATGCTGGACCGACCTGCCGATCGCCCTGCACCCCGACGAGCACGGGACCATCTACTCGGGCTCCACCGTCGTCGACCGCGACGACACCGCGGGCTTCGGTGGCGACGCGCTCGTCGCGGTCTACACGCAGTTCACGCCCTCGACCCAGTCGCAGAGCGTTGCATGGTCAACTGATCGTGGCCGGAGCTGGCGCATCCATGACGGAAACCCGGTGCTGCAACAGCCTGCCGGCGTGCCCGACTTCCGCGACCCCAAGGTGTTCTGGCACGGCGGGTCCAAAGACGGCCACTGGGTGATGGTTCTGGCGGCCGGTCCCCACATTCGGCTGTACACCTCGCACGACCTGCTCACGTGGGCACCGGCCGGCGTGTTCGTCCCACGGCGTGCCGACCGTGGGCTGTGGGAGACGCCGGACCTGTTCTGTCTGCCCGTTGCGGACACGTCCGATCAGCGCTGGGTGCTGACGGCCGGCGCAGCGTCCGGCGGTCCCGCGGGCGGATCGGCCACCCGCTACTGGGTCGGTGACTTCGACGGTGAGACGTTCACCGCCGACCCGGCGATCCCCGCCCGCTGGGTTGACCATGGTGCGGACTTCTACGCGGCGCAGACATGGTCGGCCGTCTCGGATGGTCGGCGGATGTGGATCGCGTGGATGAGCAACTGGGACTACGCGGACCGGGTGCCGGCGGTCGGGTGGCGCGGACAGATGACGCTGCCGCGGGAGCTGGGCCTGGAGGACGATGACGGTGGGTGCGTCCTCGCTCAGCGTCCCGCCGCCGAGCTGTCGGCCCACCTGGCGCCGGCGGTCGAACCCACGTCGCAGCCGATGGCGCTGCACACCGGCGCTGCATGGATCCGGGTCGGCGCGGCCACTGGTGATGTCGCGGTCGTCCTGCGAGCCGGACGTGCGTGCGTGCGGGTCGACTACGACGCCGATGTCGGTGCGGTGACGCTGGATCGCACCGGCGCGGCCGCCGCATCGATCGGTGGGGCCTTCGCTGCCGCACATCACGCCGCCGTTGCGCCGCGCGGCGGCCGCGTCGACATCGATGTGCTGGTCGACCGCGCATCGGTCGAGGTGTTCGCGCAGGACGGGCGGGTGTGCCTCACCGATCTCGTCGTCGGTTTCGACGGAGAGCACACCGTTTCGGTGGCGGCCGAGGGCCACGCGATCGACCGCTTCGCCGTCCGCGAGTTCGACGTGGACCGTGCGGGCTGACGTCGTCGACCTGCTGGCGTGCCCGCACTGCCACGCGGGCCTCGCCATCGCCGACCGCGTGCTCGTGTGCGTCGCCGGCCACAGCTTCGACATCGCCCGGCAGGGCTACGTCAACCTGCTGCCCGGTGACGCGCGGACCGGCACCGCTGACACGGCGGCCATGGTCGCCGCACGAGCGGACTTCCTCGCCGCCGGGCACTATGCCCCGCTGGTGACGAGCATCGTCACGCGTGCGGCAGCGCTGTCGCTGCCCGACGACGGCTGCGTGCTGGATCTGGGCGCCGGGACCGGGTACTACGTGGCTCGGGTGCTGGACGCGCTGAGCGGCCGCCGCGGACTGGCGCTGGACCTGTCGAAGCATGCGGCGCGGCGGGCCGCCCGAGCCCACGACCGTCTGGGTGTCGTGGTCTGTGACGCATGGCGCCGACTACCGGTGCTCGACGACGCGGCGGCGCTGGCGCTGAGCATCTTCGCGCCGCGTGACGGCGCCGAACTGGCTCGGATCCTCGCCCCGGGCGGTGCGTTGCTGGTCGTGACGCCCACCGCGCGGCATCTTTGGCAACTCGTGGCCGCATTGGACCTGCTGACGGTCGACGAGCACAAACGCGAACGCCTCGACCGTGCGCTGGCGGGGCGCTTCCGGCTCACCGACGAGCAGGTGCACCGGTTCGACATGACGCTGACCGGTGACGACATCACCGCGGTCGTCGCGATGGGACCGAACGCATGGCACACCGCTCCCGCCGACGTGGCCCAGCGCGTCGCGGCCCTGCGGACGCCGCTGCAGGTGACCGCGGAGGTCAGGCTGGCGTCGTACCGGCTCAGCCCACCCACACCGTCTTGGCGTTGCAGAACTCCTTGATCCCAAGATCCGACAGCTCACGGCCGTACCCGGACGTCCCGATGCCGCCGAACGGCAGCTGCGGATACGACGTGGTCATCCCGTTGATGAACACCATGCCGGCGTCGAGGTCGCGTGCGAACGCCTCCTGCTCGGCCGCGTCGTTGGTCCACGCGTTCGAGCCGAGGCCGAACGCCACCGCGTTGGCCAGGTCGATCGCCTCGTCGTAGCCGCCGACCTTGAACAGTCCCGCGACGGGGCCGAAGACCTCGTCGTCGTACATGGTCGTACCCTCGGCAACGTCGGTGACGACCGTCGGCGGGTACCACCAGCCGGCCGCGTCCGGTGGCGTACCGCCGACGAGCACCTTCGCGCCGCTGTCGACGGCCTCGCCGACCGCGTCGGAGACGTCGGTGCGCCCGTCCCTGGTGGCCAGCGGCCCGATGTCGGTGGTGTCGTCCATCGGGTCGCCGACCGTCTGGTCCGCCATCCGCTGCGCGAACAGCTCGGCGAACTCGTCGTAGCAGTCGGCGTGGACGATGAAGCGCTTCGCCGCGATGCAGCTCTGCCCGTTGTTCTGGCACCGGGCGGTTGTCGCGACCTTCGCGGCCTCATCGAGGTCGGCGCTCGGCATGACGACGAACGGGTCGGAGCCGCCGAGCTCTAGGACCGTCTTCTTCAGGTGCGCCCCGGCGGCGGCAGCGACCGCCCGTCCGGCGCCCTCACTGCCGGTCAGCGTGACCGCCCGGATCCGGTCGTCGGCGATGACCCCCTCGATGCGGTCGCTGGCAACGAACAGGTGCTGGAACGCACCGTCGGGGAAGCCGGCGCGTCCAAACAGCTGCCCCAGGTACTCCGCGGTCTGCGGCACGTTGGATGCATGCTTGAGCACGCCGGTGTTGCCCGCCATCAGCGCGGGCGCGGCGAACCGGACGGCCTGCCACAGCGGGAAGTTCCAGGGCATGATCGCCAGCACGGTGCCGAGAGGTTGATAGATCGTGAGCGCGCGGCGCGCGTTGACCGCGGCGGCGTCGTACTCGACGTCGGCCAGGAACCGCTCGGTGTGCTCGGCGTAGAAGCGCATCGCCGACGCGCACTTGCGGACCTCGGCCTTCGCTGCGGCCAGCGTCTTGCCCATCTCGGTCGTCATCGTGCGCGCGGTGGCGTCGACCTCGGTGTCGACCATGGCGGCGGCCGCGCGCATCCAGCGGGCGCGGTCGTCGAACGACGTGCTCTTGAGCTGGCGGTGGGCGTCGTCGGCGGCGGCCAGTCTGCGATCGAGCTCAGCGTCGTCGTGATCGTCGTATGTCTTGAGCGTTTCCCCCGTGGCGGGGTTGATCGTTGCGTAAGCCATGCGCGCAGCCTTCCCCGATCGCCGGCAGTCGAAAGAGAACGCCGGCTTCACGCGACCGACAGGTTGTGCTGCGTTGCGGCTACGCGCTCGGGAGGTGCCGGCTGACGACCTCGATGATCAGGGACTGGGCGCAGTCGAACGCTTCGTCGGACCGCCGGATGCCCGCGACGTTGAGCGAGCCCTCGAGCGCGAGCAGCACCTGGGCGGCGACCTTCTCGGACTCGGTGACACCAGCCTCGGCCAGAATCGTCTGAATCCCGCGCTCGATGTTGTCGAGCGAGCTGCGGATGACCCCGAGGGCGGGGTGCTTGTCGTCGACCAGCTCGGCAGCGGCGTTGACCATTGCGCAGCCGCGGAACTCCTCGTCTTCCGGCGGATCGGCGTAGCCGTCCACGTACGCCAGAACGCGCTCGATCGGGTCGTCGCTCGTCTTCTCGAGCCGATCGACCAGCTTGCGCCGCCACCGGTCCTCACGGCGCTGGAGGTACGCGGTGATCAGCCCGTCCTTGCTGCCGAACTGGTTGTACAGCGTGCGCTTGGACACACCCGCCTCGTCGGCGAGGGTGTCGACCCCGGTCGCGGTGATGCCGTCGCGGTAGAAGCAGCGGCGCGCGGCGTCGATGATGCGGGTGCGCGTGCCGTCGACGCTGTCCCCATGGTCCTTGAGAATTTTTTCACTAATGGGTGGCATGACTACACCGACCTGTGTACTGTGTCCGCATTACACAGATCAGTGTACCCAAAGGACGAACGACATGAGTTTGGCATCCAAAGAGACGACGGCCGCCGCCACGCACGCGGCGGTGGGCTCCCGGACCGTGGGGCGGCGTCGCCGTCGTGTGTCCGGTCACCGTGGAACACGTCGGGGCGCGACTGTGCAGCCGCTGTACGAGGCGCTGTCAGTTGGCCTGGGCTGCGACGCCACCGGCTACCGCTTGAGCCACCATCCCGAGTGGCGCTGAGCTGAGTGGATCGTGTTCGCCGGTCCGGCCACACGATCCACATCTCGTCGACTTCACGGGCCATCCTCGTCATCCCCGGATGAAGCGTCAGCGTCGGGGCGCGGCGGCCTCGGTGCCCTGGACGGCAGCCAACGACTCACCGGCGCGAGGGCGAACAGCAGACCGGTGACCAGCACCGTGTGAAAATCGACGCGCCGAACGCCTCGACCCCGCCGAGCAGCGCAGCCACCACCAGCCTGCCGGCTACGGAGCGAAGTCAGTCGGCTGACCCGTCGTTGGTCGGCGGTGACTCACACCCAATCACCGCAGCGGCCCACGCGAACCGTCGGCAACCGCGCCCTCCGCCCCGAATCACCTCAGGACCTCACAGAGGTTAACCACACGGGCCCTACCGAAGTCCTCGTCGGCGGTCACGAACGCGCCGTTCGCATCGAAGGTCGCGATGATCGTGAACCGCCCGGTGACGTGCTTGATGGGATCGCTCGGATCATCGATATTGAAGACCAGCCAGTTCCCGGTCCCTCTGAGCGTGGATGTGAATCCGCCGTCCGGGTTGGCCACCTCGGTGAGGCGGCCTGGACCGGCGACGTTGACCGTCGTCGCGTTGCCATTGCCGCGGTTCGTCAACGTCACCGTCTCGCCTGGAGCGATGAGACGGATCGAGTCGCCGAAGTCGATCTCGCCCACCTTGCCGGTCACGTCTATCTGCACATCGAATCCGCAATTGGGCACAACGAAGGAGTCGTCCGCCGGCACCGGTGGAACCCCCAGCTTCGGGGGGTCGGCCAGTGCCGCGCCCGCCGGCAGCATCAGCAATAGGACAAGTAGGGTGATGGCGCTCTTGCGCATGACTCCTCCTTTTCGTCGCCAAGGCCAATCCACGAAGGGCGACACGCCCGCATCCACGAGCAATCCGCTCCACCGTGCCGCGGGATCCGTGGGATGGGTCGACCCCTGCCATCCCGAACCGTCGCATCCGATCGGGCGACGCCGGTGACGCATCTCGTCCGCGCCATAGCAACCCCTCAGTCGCCTCTCACCGGCGACCGGCTCATCATGGCCAGCGTGCCACGGGTTGTCTACTGTCCGGCGATGTGAAACGAGCCGTCCACGTTGCTCACCACGGCGTGCGGCGCTGAGCGGACTCCAGTTGGCCGAGGACAGCCTGCTGGTGCGCTTGAGTGCAAGCGCTATTGTCCGCCTAGGACGGCATTGTCCTTGGCCAGCCGAGCCGGCATCGATTGGCCACTGATCGAGCGCGGACACCTTGGGGCATCGAGCGAGGGCATCGCAGGTCCGGAAAGGCCGTTCCGCCCGTTCGAGTGGGCCGGAGGACTCTGGACGCGTTGGGTCCGTGTGCCATGGTTGTGATCGCGACACATGGCGGTCCCCCCTCGGTGAAAGGAACGGCGGTGCCTCCTCACTGTGATGCCTTGGACGGTCCCGTGGTAGTTGCTGCTCGCCGAGCGTTGGAAAGCGAGCACGTAACGATCGTCCTGCCCTACGTCCCGCTGGATGCGGAGATCGAGATCGAGGAAGCGTTCGCGTCGACGCTCAGGGCGCGGACACAGGGGCCGGAGGCTCGGGCCGTGGCCGACCGCTGGTTCTTCGAGACGGTGGTGCGTTGCCACCGGGCTGGTGAGGGAGCGCCGTTCACGGGGCTGAAGCCGGCAGGGCTGGACACCGGACCGGTCATCCCCGTGGCCGAGCGAGCGATCATCGACGAAGACCCGCAGCCGTTGGTCGATCTGCTGAGACAGATCGTCGGCGAGGAGATCGGACAGCGGTTCGAACGGATGCTGGACGCCAAGGCCAAAGCCGACCGGGACGGTCAGCACGCCCGCGACTACGTCTCGGCGATGTTGGGTCTGCAGGTCTGGGCGCACAAGCTGGCGTCGGTGGCCCATGCCGATCCGCACGGCGATGGACATGAGCACCATGGCTGACCCGCGCTTCGCGGACATGGGCACGCGGGTGTCGTAACGCTGTCGTAACGCTGCTGTGCGATGGTGTGGATCGGGTGGACCGCGCGCCGCGAGGGCCGCGATCAGTTGGCCGCACGTACGGCCGAACACAAGGCGTTCGACCCCCGGTGCTGTGTCCACTGAGAGCCGACTACCGTTCGGCCGTCGGCTGGTTCGGGGGTCGTGATGAAGCGCCTGCTCGTCGTCGCCATGGTGGTCGTCGCGGGCTGCAGCGGCGGAACCGCCACGGATGACACCGTCGCCGCGTCCCCTTCAGCGACCGAAGCGGAGACTCTCTTCCGTGAGACGATCGCCGAGGTGGAGGCTGTCGTCGGCGACCTCGACATCGCTGACCGGGGGCCGGCGAGTGATGCGCCGACCGATCCCGCCAACGTCCAGGTGGACGCGCTCGGCGTGGCCATGGATGCGCTGGTGCGGCGGCAGGAAGCCGAGCTGGAGACGTTGGAGCGGCGATTCGACAGGATCGACACACAGGCGGACAAAGCAAATCGCCGTTGTGGTGATGATCCGGACTGCATGATGGGCAGTCTGCGAGACTACGAGAAGGCGACGGCGAAGCAATTGACCCGCGCGGATCGTGTGGCCAAGCGGCACGATGAGGAGACCGACTGGGTCCTCAACCGCATGAACCAGGCCGCCTCGGGCTGACATGACTTCAATGACGGCAGTGCCGGACGAGTGCGGTCGAAACTCCCGAGGTTGAATCAGCACGACCGATTGTCGGTCCGGATCCCCGGATGGACCCCGCCGCGCAGATGCCGGACCCCTGAGCGGTCATCGACCTCCCCGCGTACGACGTTCGCAAGCGCCCCGACCGACGGTTGGGTTCCGGCGGGGGTTGCTCGCGGTGCCATACGCTAAGTTCCATGGCGGTCAACCGGAGCCGTCGGGCGAGGGCCGCTCGGCGGCGCAAGCGCAGGATGGACCGCGTCGAGCATGACCTGAGTGTCGAGCAGTGGGTCGCGCTCGAGGAGGCATGGGGCGGCTGCGCCTACTGCGGAGGGACCGACGAGGCCTTGCAGCGCGACTGCGTACTGCCTCTGTCGCGGGGCGGGCGTTACACCCTCGACAACATCGTGCCGGCCTGCCGCTCCTGCAACGCCAGCAAGTGCAACCACGAAGTCATCGGCTGGCTGCGACGACGACGGCTCGACGAGCGTGCCTTCCTGCTTCGCCATGTTGAAATCAGAGCGGCGCTGGCGCAGCGGTTCTCCAGCGACGCTGCCGCGGAGCCGGACATGACCGTCATCGGGCCGGTCGTCCGGCCGCAGCCTGGCACTCCATCACGATCCAACGCCACGAACGTCAAGCGCGGCCGGTGACAGCGCGGGCTACGTGTCGCAACAGAGCGGACGTGAGTCGACGGCCTTCCAGTGGACATCCGGGGTTCTCGGGTGGTCCTCCGCTGTTGGCAGGACCCTACGGCTGTGCCGCTGGGATCAGGACCCTTCGCCAGAGGTCGTGTTCGCCCAACGGGTGATCGAGATGCCCAGCACGAACCAGCTGGAGACGCATCGCCACCCGCTGCGACGCATGGTTCGTCGGGAGGATCTTGGCCCATACCTCCCGCACACCGCTGCGTGCCGAGTGGGCAAGGAGCGCTTGTGCTGCTTCGGTGGCGTAGCCGTGGTGCTGAAAGATGCGGGACAGGTGCCACCCGACCTCGACGCAGCTGCTGTCCCACGAGGCTGGTTCGAGGACGACGTCGCCAACGAATTGCATATCTCGAGAGCGAAATACACCGAACCAGCCGGATTCGTCCACCCCGTCAAGTCGTCGCTCGATCACGCTGTTCAGCATCGCGCGGGAGGCGCCGACATCTGACATCTCGCCCCAGAAGATCACTTCAGGGTCGCTCCACACGTCGTGAAAGGCCTGTAGATCGTCCATGGTCAGCCTGCGGAGGGTCAATCGAGGCGTCGATAGCACCATGTCCGGCCCTTCCGACCTACTGCGATGCTGCTTCGCGTGTGCCGACCGTGTTGCCGTCGTCTCCTCCTTCGTCGGCCGGCCTCGCGATGGTGCCCCCGGAAGGACTCGAACCTGCGACTCCCGAACTTGGACAAGAACGCGACCGGAGCGCGATCGGCTTCGAGTCCGACGCGACGATGGCGATCAAGACCTATGACACCCCGCAGCGCCCGTCACCACCCAGCGGTCTTCACGTCCCAGCCGACCACGGACGTGCAGTGAGGCGGCTCGAGCGCCCGCCCAAGGTCGGCGATTGGGGTAGCCGGCGCTGCCGAACGGTCGAGCCGACCGTGACGCAACCGGGGCTCCCGATGACCCGTGCCGCGCGCCGTCGGACGCTGGGTAACACCTGCGGTCGCACGCGGGGCGGACACTCAGGAGCGCCGTAGCGTCTGGCTCTCGGGAGGCTTTGAGATGTCCTTGAGTGGCTCGTCTGGGGTGTCGACGGGCATGTGACGGATCTTCTCGAGCGCTCTGCTGTTCTTCTCTTCCGAGGCCATGAGATCGTCCCAGGTTTCGATCTCTGCGAGAGTGCGGTCGACCCATGCGTCGACGGTGTTGAGCAAGCTGATGAAGAAGTCGACCGGCAGCGCTCTGAGGTAGATCTGATCTTGTGTGGGGTTGATGCCGTCGATGAACTCCTGTTTGACCTCACCGGCGAATCGAAGCATCTCCTGGGTATCCGCGCGGACCTGCTTGAGCGTGCTCGTGATGTCGTCCTTGGTTCCCAAAGGAGCGATGAACAGGCGCAGGATCGCCTCGAAGTCCATCGAGAACGGCGCGACCGGCGTGCCCAGCCATTCCCGTAGCGCCTCGTTGCCATCGTCGGTGATCGAGTAGATCGTTCGGGACCGCCTCCCGGTGTACTCCTTGCGGCCGTCGAGCAGTCCCATCGACGCCAGCCGCTTGACTTCCCGGTAGATGGCGCTCTCGGCTCGAGGCCAGACGTAGCGGAAGTAGCGCACACGTTGCTGCGCCAGCTCGTACGAGGACCAGGGTCGCACGGCGACCTGCGTCAGCACCGCGTACGAGGTGGTCGTCAGTCGATCATTCATTGCTGCCCCTCGATATGCGCCCGCGTACACCTTGACATACTCCACATTAGAGTATAACATGCTCCAATCTGGAGTATCAACGATCGAGCCGCGTTACCACGGGAGGCAACGACATGACCGACCGACCAGGAGACGCCTACGTGGAGACGCTCGTCATCGGCGGGGGACAGGCTGGGCTCGCCATGGGCTACCAGCTGTCCCGGGCCGGCCTCCCATACGCGATCATCGACGCTAATGGCCGGATCGGCGACGCCTGGCGCAACCGGTGGGATTCCCTGCGGCTGTTCACCCCCAATCGGCTGAACGGGCTTCCCGGCATGCCGTTTCCCGGCTACCACTGGGGGTTCCCGAGCAAAGACGAGTTTGCTGACTACCTGGAGTCCTACGCCCGGCGGTTCGACATTCACGTCGAGACCGGTCTGCGGGCGGACAGACTGTCCCGAGACGGCGACCGCTTCGTGGCGGCTGCCGGAGATCGGCGGTTCGAGGCCGACAACGTGGTGGTCGCGATGTCGAGCTGGCAGCGTCCCCGGGTGCCGGAGTTCGCCGGCAAGCTCGATCCGGGCATCGTCCAGCTGCATGTCGCCGACTACGCCGGGCCCGGTCAGCTCCAACACGGAGGCGTCCTTGTGGTCGGCGCCGGCAACTCGGGCGCAGAGGTCGCCAACGAGCTGGCCAGGACCCACGACGTGTGGCTTTCCGGACCCGACACCGGCGTCATCCCGTTCCGACCAGAAAGCGTGCCTGCACGGATCCTCATGCCGATCATCGGACGGATCATCTTCCACCGCGTGCTGACCACCAGCACGCCGATCGGACGAAGGGCCCGACCCAGGATGGTGTCCACCGGTGAGCCCTTGCTGCGGGTCAAGCCGAAGGACCTGGCAGAAGCCGGCGTCGAACGTGTTGGCCGAGTCACCGGCGTCCAGAACGGACAACCCCAACTCGAAGATGGCCGTCGTGTCGATGTCGCCAACGTCGTGTGGTGCACCGGGTTCCACCCAGGGTTCTCCTGGATCGACCTGCCGATATTCGGCGCCCAAGAGCCCGTACACGACCGTGGCGTCGTTGACGAGATGCCCGGGCTGTACTTCCTGGGCCTCAAGTTCCTCTACGCACGCTCATCCGAACAGATCCACGGCCTGGGACGAGACACCGCGCACATCGCCGACGCGATCGCGGCTCGACACGCGCAACGCGACGGTGATCGACCGGTCGCCGAGCAGCACGAACAACTGGAGTCCGCCTAGCCGCCATCGTCGAGAGGAGACAGTGATGAGCGCACCACACAAGGCACAGACCCGCCCTCTGCAACGGCAGCGCGACAAGACCATCGACGACCCACAAAGGCGTCAGCAGATCGTCGCGCTCGCCGCCGTCGGCACTGTCGGCATCGTCGTCTCGGTGGTGGTCGCAGTCCTGCTCGGGGTGATCAGGCCCGGGTACAGCTTCGTCGCCAACCCGGTCCCCGCGCTGATGTCCGGACCGAACGCATGGGTGCAGGACGTCAACTTCATCGTCCTCGGAATCTCCGTGATCGCCGTTGCGATCGGGCTCCTACACGGCGTGCGCCCGAATCGGTGGGGCGCGCTCGGCCCGGCCCTGCTGGCGCTGAGCGGCGTGGGGCCGGTGCTGGCCGGGGTCACGGACCCGGTGCCGGTGCACTTCGCCATCACGTTCCTGGCCGCCGGGATCGGGCTGATCGTGCTGGGACGCGGGATGACCCAGGACTCAAGGTGGCACAGCCTCGCCGGATACGCGCGCACGACGGGCATCGCGATCCTGGTCGTGATCCCGATCCACTCGTTGTTGGCGTTGCCCGAGAGCGCGCCGCTGCACCCGTGGTGGGGCCTGCTCAACTGGTCCGCACTTGCGCTGTGGGTCACGTGCACCGCTGTCCTCGGGGGCAGACTGCTGCACCTCGCACGCACCACATGACTAGCCCGGCGTATACGTGGTGGGACGGCGGTTGAGGGTTTGTTGCATAGCAGGACCGCTGGGCTGCTGCGTCGGGCGGCGGAGCGCTTCGGCTGACCAGGCCTGGCGCGGTGGCGCGCGACGCTGTCAGCGGGTGTGGTCCGACGAGTCAGTTGGGTCGCGCGCGCGGAGCGCCGCTGGCGGGGAGATCGGCCGTGTGCTGCGCGGCGACCAGGTTGCCCTTGCGTCGATACAGGCCGACCGCCTCGTCAATGAGGTCTCGCGCTTCATGGTCGCGACCGGCGCTGGCCACAACCTTGGCGAGGTTGGCGTGCAGAAGTGCCCGCAGGTCGAGCATGCCATCTGGAACCATGCTGATGGCGTAGTGGATCGATGCCTCCGCCTGCTTCACGTGGTGGGCGCCCGGCGTGGTCCGGGACGTCGCCACCCTTGCCAGGGCCTGTGAGGTGACGCTCTCGGCCGGCGCGGCTCGTGACGCGATCTGGGCGGCGCGGTAGGCCTCTTCGCTCCCGCCGAGGTCCGCGAGCTGCAGTGAGAGCAGCGCCGCCAGGTGACTGGTCTGCTCGCGGTCGGACACCCGATGTGCGAAGTCGAGGGCCCTACGAAGGGCGTGGGCCGCCGCGTCGGGCTGTCCGGCCAGCTGTTCGATCCCGGCGCTGCGCTCACCGATGAATGCCAGTGGCCGGGGGATGCGTATTCGCTCGCGCAGCAGCTCCCCTGCGCGTGCTACGAGTCGCCGTCCTTCCTCGAACTGACCGATCATCGCTTTGAAGTGCCCGAGCGCGGCGAGCGCCCCGAGGTGGGTGAGCCCGCCGACGTCGGCGATTTCTTCGATCGTGCGGATGCATGCGGGGACCGGCGTCGGTCCGGCGAGCATGGCGAAGATGACCCACCAGGGGGCGCCCAGTCGTTCGCGGAGATCACCGGTGCGACGCGCGTTCTCGATCCCTCGGCGACCGATCTCCTCCAGCTCCGCGGTGCGACCGGCTCGCAGGTGCACCGAGGCGAGCACGTAGTGGGCCTGCGAGACGCCGACATCGTGGCCGGCCTGCTGAAAGGCGTGGAGCGCCTCTTCGGCATCTGCCTGGATGGTGGCAAGTGGGATCGGATCGGGGCCGGTGATCAGCCGGAAGCGGGCGTGCTCGAGCCGAACACTGCGGACCTCAACGTCGCTTCGGGTGTCGTTGGCCAGTGCGAGGAGCTCCGCGAACACCTGTTCCGCTTCGTCTCGGTGTCCCATGACCGGGTACGCCTCGGCGAGGCGACGCAGCACGCGTGGCCGCGCGTCGTGGTCCGCGGGCAGCAGATCGCGGGCTCGTGCGAGGAGGTTCTGCGCGGCGGGCACGTCGAAGCGGGCGTAGGCGCGCAGTCCGGCGCTGGCCAGCCGTTCTCCAGCGCGGATCGCTAGTCGTGCGGTCTCGACGTCGGACCGACCGAGCTCCCGAGCGTGTCGGAACGCCTGTTCGAGGTGGCGCCCGACGAGCTCTTCGGCGTCGGTGGGTTGCGGGTCCCGGTCGGATTCGAGCCATGTGGCCAGCCGTTCGTGGAGCTCGGCGCGGGCGCTGCGGGTGAGACTGCGGTAGGCCGCCTGCTGGATCAGGACGTGGTTGAAGTCAAAGCCGCCGGCATCCGAAGCGTCGCGGTGCCACAGACGGATCAGCGTCTTCGCGGTCAGCGCAGTGAGGTGTCGTTCCAGATGGGCGCGAGCCTCGGTGGGCATCAGCGCGGCGAGTGCATCGCGAGGCACGTCGGTTCCGATGACCGAAGCGGCCCGCAGCACGTCCTTCTCGGCGGGACCCAGCTGGTCGAGTCGGGCGCTCAGAAGCGCGTCGACGGTCGGAGGTAGGCGCAGTTCGGACTGGTCGTGCGCGGCGGCCAGCAACTGCTCGAGGAAGAGCGGATTGCCCTGGCCCATCGCGAGGATGTGGCCCATCGTCTCCGACGCGAGCGGGCGACCTCCCAGCCGGTCGATGACCAGTCGGCGGGCGTCGGGTGTCAACAGCCGCTCGAGCCTGATCCTCGGTGCCGCGAGCTCCGACCCCCATTCCGGCCGCCGCGTGAGCAGGTCGGGCCTGGCGAGGCAGAGCCAGAGCACCGGTCCCCGGACGGTCGCCGCGAGATACTCGACCAGATCGAGCAGCGTGGGCTCGGCCCAGTGCGCGTCTTCGACCACGGCGACCAGCGGCCGGTCACGTGCCGCCGCCTCGAACAGCTGGCGAAACGCCGGGAACAGCTCGGCGGGACGGTCAACTGCGTCTTCGCGGAGGCCCACGGCAGCGGCGATCTGGGCAGCGTTGGACGAGCCGTCCGGCTGGCCGGCGAGCATCTCGGTGAGACCGTCTCCGGTCGCGCCGGCCAGATCGGCGACGATCTCCCGCAGCGGCCAGAAGGTGATGCCGTCGCCGTACGCCCGACAGCGCCCGACGACCACGCGTCCGTCCTCGATGTCGTCCGTGAACGCCTGAGCCAGGCGGGACTTGCCGATACCCGCTTCACCAAAGACGGTGACCATCGAAGCCTGTCCGTCACGCACGGTGGTGTCGAGGACATCGACAAGCTCGGCGAACTCGTGATCCCGACCGACGAGCGCGCCGTCGGGCGCGACGAACCTCGGGGGCCCTTCCACGACGTCGACCAAGCGCGACACACCCGTGCCCGCGGCGGGCTCGGTGAACGCGATCCCCTGCACCAGGCGACGCGTCGTATCAGCGAGGAGCACCTCATCGTCGCCGGCGGCCTGCTGAAGGCGCGCCGCCTGTGCCACCGGCGAGCCGGTTACCGCAGTGCCATCGACGGCGGAATCCGTGACCACGACCTCGCCGGTGTCGATTCCAATCCGGCCCGCCAGCGCCAGCCCGTGGTCGGTCTCTGCTTGCCCGTTGACGCGCGCAAGCTCGCCGCGGATCGCCACAGCCGCGCGTACCGCACGGGCCGCATCGTCCTCGTGGGCGACAGGAAGCCCGAACACCACGGCCAGGACGTCGCCGACGGCGCCCTGAATGCTGCCACCGTGCCGTTCCACCGCTACACGAACCGCCCGATGTCCCTGCGCGACGATCGATTGCATCACTTCTGGGTCGGCACGGCCGCCAGCCGTCGACGCAACCACCGAGCAGTCGACGAAGACGACGGTGACCGTTCTGCGGCCGCCGTCGTCGAGCCATGCACCCGAAGCGTGGTGCGCTGCATCGGCAGTGTCGGGCACCTGCACCGCCGTAGAGACGGCGAGCGTGGGATCGTGGTCGAGGATGGCTCGTTCGAGTCTCTGCAGACGCGGACCGGGTTCGATCCCGTGCTCGTCGATGAGGCGTTCTCTGGCATCCCGATAGACCTGGAGGGCGTCGGCCTGTCGCCCACACCAGTACAGCGCAAGCATCAGGTGTCCGCAGAAACCCTCGTGCAACGGATGCTCGGCCACAAGCGTCTCGAGTTCCGCCACCACGTCGGCATGCCGGCCGAGTTGCAGGTCGGCGTCGATCCGGGCTTGCAGCGCCGTCAGCCGCAGCTGGTCCAGCGCCGCGATCGGAGTCTGGGCGAACGGCTCGTAGACGAAGTCCGCGAGGGCGGGACCGCGCCACAATCTCAGTGCCGCGCGGAGCCGCTGCGCCTTCTCCCGCTGCGACGCCCCCATGGCCTCGCCCACCAGCCGTCGGAACCGCTCGGTATCCACCCGATCGGAGTCGATTGCGAGGACGTAGCCCGGAGGATGCGTCACCAGGATGTTGGCAGCCTCCCCGCGACTGCGGTTCGGCTCAAGACGCTTGCGAAGGACGGACACGTACCCCTGGAGCGCCGTCGTGGCAGTGGCAGGGGGTTGTGCGCCCCACAGTGCATCGACCAGCCGGTCGGTGGACAGCACTGCGCCTGGCTGCAGCGCCAACAGTCCCAGCAACGAGCGCGCCAACCCCCGCGGCAGCGCCACGAGCCGCCCGTCGTCGCCGACAACCTCCGTCGGTCCGAGCAACCGGACCTTCATCGGGACCGGCCCGCGCCGGGCACATCCCGGTCGCGTTGACGCAGTCTCGCGAGCGGATCTCTTAGCAATCCGTTAGCGAGGTCGGGCACGGTTGCGATGCACAGACAAGGAGGAACCATGAGCACCCCACTCGTATTCATCTTCACGGCACGCATCCAGGAGGGCAAGCTCGACGGCTACCGTGAGTACGCCAGGGAGCACGCCGCCTTCGCCCAAGGGGCGCACCCGACCATCCTGGCGTTCCACCTCTTCCTCAGCGAGGACCAGCGCGAGGTGGCCGCAGTCCAGGTTCACCCGGACGCGGACTCGATGGACATCTGGATGAAGGACGTCGTCTCCACGCACGGCGAGACCGCCTACGAGTTCCTCGAGCCCGGCTCCGAACGGGCGCTCGTCTTCGGGACGCTGAACGACCACACCCTCGAAGGCCTGCGACAGTACGGGGTCGAGTTGGAGCTCAATCCCGAGCGCCTGGCCGGCTTCACCCGCCTGGCTGCATCGTAGACGCCGGCCGGCGCAGTCTCGGGCGTGCACGCAAAGGACCTTCGATGGCCGATCCGTTCATCTTCATCAACACGTACGCGATCCAACCGGACATGCTCGAAGCGTACAAGCAGCGCTTCCAGCGCACGGCGAAGGTGGTTGAGGACAACGAACCTCGAATGCTGTACTTCGCGTGTCATGTGAACGAGAGCGGTACCGAGGCGACTACGGTCCAGATCCACGCCGACGCCGACAACATGGCATTCCACCTGCAGCTCGTGGGCGACCACATCGAGGCTGCGAGAGACTTCCTCGACTTCTCCTCGATGTCGATCCGCATCTACGGTTCGCCAACAGACGCGATGCTCGAACAGATGCGCGGACTGGTCAGAGGCGGCGTCGACGTGACCGTCAGCCGCCCTGTCATCGCGTTCGACCGTTTCCCCGTGCCGTGAAACCCCCGCGTGCGGGATGGGCTCGGCATCGGCCGACCCCATCCCACCATGGCGGCGCCCGGTCGACCCGACGCCAACTAACCCGTCATCCTGCTTGCAGCCGTCCAATTCGTGATGGTCCATGAGGCTGCCGAGGCCCTCGAGACGACGGGCAAGGCAATGGGCCACGACGTCGTCGTCGAAACCCAGGGTGCGGCGCTGCCCGCGGGTGAGGGTCGTCATCTCCGCCGCTTCTACGCCGCGCGCGATCCGCTTGACCCTGCTCTGATCGCGGCGGCCGACGGCGTCATACTCGCCGCCTTCCGGGACGGGCCGACGAAGGAGGCCCGCCCGCAGTGGCCCGCCTGCGCTCTACCTCCCTTTCCCTCTCCACCACCTACACGCTCAGCTGCACTGCCGGCGTCCCTCCACCGTCCTGACCGTCCCTCCCGGCACACCCGCCCCCGGTGGCGGGCGATCACTCATGCGCGGGCTCCTCGACGTCGACCTGGTCAAGCACGCGGACCGAGACGGCGGCCCGCAGGGCCGCCCTTGAAGTCGTAGAGAAGATCCTCACGACACGCGGGTGCCATCCGTGTCATCGGCTCGCCCACGCTAGGCCGACGCACGGGGCGTAGGACATCCGGGGGTCTGCGATGGTCCTTGCCGCTCCGCGCACTGCGCTTGACAGGCTGCGAAGTGATGACGCGCTACAACGGTTCGCATGTTCGAGGATCTGATGCCCACGGCCGTAGGCGGGGCGGCAGCGATAGTCGGGGTGTGGGTTGGCCACTATTGGCAATCTCGGGAAGCCCGCCGAGTGCGCGACGAGGCATTCGCTCGTGAGGACCAGTACAGACTCCACCGAGACCGCCTGCAGGCGTACCACGACCTCTACACGGCGGCTGTCCGCCCAACGTCGCGAACACCCGGAGGTTCGCCTCCCCGGTCAGCGTCGGATAGAACGCCGGTGCTTCGATCAACGCACCGACCCGATGGAGGTAGGCGGCGGGCCGGTTGATCGGGTGCCCGAGTACCTCGCCGTCTCCCCTGGTCGGCGTGATCAGGCCGAGCAGCATGCGGATCGTGGTGGATTTGCCCGCACCCGTTCGGCCCGACGAACCCAGCCACCCCACTCTCGGGCAGGTCGAGGTCGATCTCGTTGACGGCTCGAAGGTCGCCGAAGTCCTTGGTCAGACCGGCTGTTCGGATCGAAGCCATGCGTACCTACCGTCCCATCTGGAGCTGCGGTCGGCGCGGCGCTACGAGGTCCGGCGTCGATGGTGAGGTCGTGCGGGGCCAGGTCCAGGCGGAGCGCAGGATGAAGGCCAGGAGCAGCACCTCGAGTCCGATGGAGAGGCCGTAGAAGAACGTCCACGACTCGCCCACCGCGTTGAACGCCGAGACGGGGACGTAGACCGATGCCACGGCGAGGTTGATCACCCGGTTCGCACGCGCGGGCAGGATCACCGACAGGACGATCATCAGGATCGGGACCGCCATCAGCGCGAGAAAAACTGTAAGAAGGGTCTGGCTGATCTGGAACTCCCAGACGACACCGGCCCGGAGGTCGTCGATGACTCCGGGCTTGTACAGGTGGAAGTAGTCCACGTAGATGTACAGGAACATCAAGCTCGTCCATGCGGCTGCGAGCTTCACTTGCACCGGGACTTGCGTGTTCTCGAGCGGGTTGGGTGAACCCCTGTGCGTTCTCACGTCGTGCTCCTTCGTTTCGGTCGGTCCGAGCGCTGAGGCTCCGACGCTCTCCGGGGCCGTGGTGTGGGTAGACATGGCTCCTCCGCTTCGGTGGATAGCTGGATTACTAAGTAAACTACAGCGTACTTAGTAAGCTGTCAAGCTATGGCTCCCGAAAACGACACCTCGTCGAGACAGCCGCTGACCAGGACGCGGATCCTGTACGCCGCCGTCGATCTCGTCGATCGACAGGGACTCGACGCACTGACGATGCGTCGCCTGGGCGCGCAGCTGGGTGTCGAGGCGATGGCGCTCTACAAGCACGTCGCCAACAAGGACGACATCCTCGATGGCATCCTCGACCTCGTCGTCGCCGAGATCGAGCCACCCATCGAAGGCACCGAGTGGAAGATCGCCATGCGACGGCGAGCGGTGTCGGCGCGGGAGATCTTCCGCCGCCACTCATGGGCAGTCGGGCTGTTGGAGAGCCGCCGCTCGCTGGGTCCCACCGTCCTACGCTATCTGGACGCGATCCTCGGTAATCTGCGGTCGGCGGGGTTCGCCACCGAGGACGCGATCCACACCTTCTGGATCCTCGACAGCTACGTCTACGGGCACGTGATCCAGGAGACCAGCATGCCCTTGCGTACGGCCGGCGACCCGACTGCGCCGGCGGGATCGGTCCCCGAGCAGATGACCGCAAACGAGTACCCCCATCTCATGGAGGCGGGTGAACACGCACGCACGTCGTCATACGGCTTCGACGAGGAGTTCGAGTTCGGCCTCGACCTTATCCTCGACGCACTCGAGCTGACCATGGCATCCGCCTAGCGACCTCACCGGAAGACGACGGTCGAGCGAGCGCCATCAGCCACTGGCGGACGAGTTGCGTCGACCGGTCACGGTGCGGTCCGAACGCGTGCGGGCGAAGCGAGATGTCAGGTGACGTCGACGACCACCTTGCCAAGGGCGAGACCCGCACCGACGTAGGACAACGCCTGCGGCACTTCATCGAGCCCGAACGTCCGATCGATGTGAATCTGAACGTCGCCGGCCACGCACTGCTCCGTGACTGGTTCGAAGTGCGCCGGCCCTTGCTTGACGACGAGCAGCCCGAGGCTCCGACCAGTGAGCCAACCCAGGGGCGCACCCACCGTCACGACTCGGATCAGCGCCCGGGCCGACCCACCGACACACCGGTATCGGCCGTTGCGAACCAGCGCGACGCTATTCCCACGCTCGCCAGCCGCCCCCGAGTGCCAACTGGCCGATGCGACCCGCGGAATCGGGAGCTGTCGGGTAGCCCCGGTACTGGGATGATCTGCGCGGGCTGTCCGCGTGCGGTCGATCGACACCGCGCGGAGCAGTCGCTGCGTCCCGGGTGTCGTCGTGGTTTACACGCGTCGCGGTCGTGGGTCAGAATGCCTGTGCTGGTCCGAGGTCGGCTGTGACTGGAGCGTTGGGTGCGGCGGCGATCGCGGGTGCGGGGGTTGGTGGGTCTGCCGGCCTGGACGGACCGGATCGTGGTCCACCGTGACCTCGAGGTGCCGATGCGGGATGGTGTCGTGCTGCACGCCGACCGCATCGTGCCGGCCGGGCGAGCGGACGCACCGGTGTTGCTGATGCGCAGTGCGTATGGGCGGGGGCAGCCGTGGCGGTGGCTGTATGGGCGCACGTTCGCGGGCTGTGGTGTGCAGGTGGTGATCGCCAGCTGCCGCGGAACTGGTGATACGGGCGGGCAGGTGGACCCGTTCGCCGAAGGCGACGACGGGGCCGACACCGTGGCGTGG
The DNA here is from genome assembly GCA_024644015.1 of Nitriliruptorales bacterium. Lineage (GTDB taxonomy): Bacteria > Actinomycetota > Nitriliruptoria > Euzebyales > JAHELV01 > JAHELV01. Next base: position 41,458 of record JAHELV010000020.1, on the reverse strand, counting down.
CTGCGTGCGCAGCCGTGGTACCCGGGCCGGCTCGTGCTCGCGGCGCCCAGCTACATGGGGATGGCGCAGTGGGCACTCGTCGATGCGGTCCCGTCGGATGAGTTGGTCGCGGTCGCGGCGATCCTGACATCGTCACGGTTGGCGCGTTCGGTGTTCGGCGACGGTGTCTTGTCGTTGGGGTGGCTGGACTGGAGTGCGCTGATCGCCGACCAACAGGCGCGCGGCCCCGGCATCGCGACGCTGCTGGCGCGTGCTGCTCGCGGCCGTCGTCTGGCACGTGCGCAGCGCCATCTGCCGTTGTCGGCCGCCGACCGCGTCGCGACCGGTCGCACGCTGCCGTGGTGGCAGCGGTGGCTCGCGCACCCCGATCCCGATGACCGCTTCTGGGACGACCGTGACTGGTCGCCGGCCGTCGCCCGACTCGACGCCCCGATCGCGATGGTCACGTCGTGGAACGACCACTTCCTGCCTTGGCAGCTCGCGGACTGGGCGCAGCTGCCCGCGGACACGGCGCGGCGGCTGGTCATCGCACCGTGGGTGCACGAGGACCCCAGGACGGGGCGCCTGTACCTCAGCGAGGCCGTCGGCTGGATCCGGGCCCACGTCTACGGCGACGCCGGTGAGCTCGCTGGCGGTCCGGTCCGCTACTACGTCGGGGGCGCCGATCGCTGGCGTGACGCGCCGTCGTGGCCGCCGGCGGGCACGACCGAGCGGCACTGGTACCTCCAGGCCGACGGATACCTGTCGATGGCCGAGCCGTCGACGGCGTCGTCGAGTGGGTACCGCTACGACCCCGCCGATCCCACGCCGGTCGTCGGCGGGCCGTCGGCGCGTGGGACTCCGTGGAAGTCCCAGCACCGCGTCGAGGCTCGCGACGACGTGTTGGTGTTCACCAGCGAGCCGCTCCACACGCCGCTGGAGATCGCGGGCGCGCCCAGCGCGACCGTGCACCTGCGATCCAGTGTCGCGCACACCGATGTCGTCGTGCGGCTGTGTGACGTCGACACCCGAGGCCGCTCCCGCAACGTGTGCGACGGCATCCGACGGGTGCATCTGCCCGACCTGGCGTCCGACGCCGCCGGCGTTCACGCGGTCGACGTCGGCCTGTGGCCGACCGCACACCGATTCGACCGTGGGCATCGCCTGCGCGTGCAGATCGCCAGCGCGGCGTTCCCGCGCTACGCCCGCAACCTCGGCACCGGCGAACCTCCGGCCCACGCGACCGGGCACGTCGTCGCAGACAATGAGATTCACCACGCGCCGACCCGCGCGAGCCACATCACCTTGCCCACCGTCTCCGACAGCGTCGTCGCCACACTCCAGTGAGCGACACCTTATGCGCGGACACGACGTATGGACAGTGAACACACGGCCCACGGGTAGCCCGGCACTCCGCCGGTTAATCGATCGTCCGTGTGGCCGTCTGTGAGGGGCGTCGACCCTCGACGTTGGTGTCAAGCCGGTGACATGCCGGAGCCCTTCGGGTGGTCACAGCGCCCCGTGAGTAGGCCCGACCGCGCGCCCGGGTCGGAACCGAGCTGGTCGTCACGCGCGCCGCGGGTGATGCGATGTGGCCGTACGGTCCTGGCCAGGCCGGGTACAGGCCGGGTGAGGCCGGCCAAGAGTGGCAATGTGCGGCAACGAGTGGCAGCTGTTGGACATAGCCGAGAAGTGCTCTGACCAGCAGATACGCTGGCCTGACCTGCGTGCCCCCGGCAGGAATCGAACCTGCGACTCCCGACTTAGGAGGTCGGAGCTCTATCCACTGAGCTACGAGGGCGTCACCCGTCAGCGTAGCGATTCAGGTGTCGTCGGTGGTACGCACGGCGCCCGCCAGCACTGCGACGCCGGCAACGAGTAGCAGCACCGGCCATGCGCGTACCAGCGCGACCCAGGCGCTCGTCACGTCGAACCCGGTCAGGTGCGCCGCGCCGACGATCACGAAGACGATGCCCGCGATGAACGACAGCAGGTCGAATCGGTGACGATCCATCAGTTGACTCCCACCGGTGCGCGCTGGACATCGATCTCTCCGATGCTGTTCCGTAGATCCAGAACGATCGTTGGGCTGCCCTCAGCGCCCGGCTCGGAGAAGCTGACTCGCGCGTCGGTTCCATCGCTGGTCCGATCGAACGCCTTCACCGTGCCGATCTCGGCGACCGCGTCCACCTCGACGCCGACGCCGTCGGGCACGGTGACCTTGAGCGAGCCGACGCCCATCGTCGCCTCGACCGTGACGTCCTGTGCCGGTTGCAGCTCCAGCTGGGTGAGATCGAGGACGAGTTCGCCGAAGCCCAGCTCGTACGGCTGCTGCAGCTGGTCAGCCGATTGGGGCGTGTACGCGCGCTGGCCGGCCCCACCGGTCGGAAGCCGCGGTACGAACGATGTCGCGACCAACACCACCAGTGCGACCGCGCCCAGCGCGATCAGGCCTCTCGCCCGACCCCATCGTGCACCGACGAGCAGTCCGGCACCGATCGTGGTCAGCGCGAGCGCCGCGTAGCTGGCGATCGGCACGTCCAGCCCCGTCACGTTGTCGAGCAACGCGACGGCACCGACGACGATCAGCGCCGCTGCGACCGTCACACGCCCGAGCACCGACGGCGGTGGTGGAGGCTCGGGCGGTGCCGGTCGTGGTGTCGGTCGCCAGTCGTCATACAGGCCAGGCGGAGGCGGCGGAAGCTCGTCGTAGACCTCTTGGGAGACCGCGGTCGTCGTCGGAGCCACCCCGGGCGGCTGTGCACGCGTCGCCAGTGAGCTGTCGGACGAGGCCCCCGCGGCCGGACGCTCGTCAGCTCGCCCGGCCGCCGGCGTCTGCCGTCGGTCGCCTGGCTCCCCGTCACTGTCTCCGTCGCTGCGGAACAGCAGCACGCCGACGCCGATCAGCAGGGCGGCCCAGAACAGGCTGCCGCCGAAGAACCGGGTGCTGTCGAGGATGACCACGGCGGCGACGATGATCAGCACGAGGCCGCCCGCCGACCGTCCGCCGCCCACCTTGCGCACCAGGCCCTCGCCGACGGAGGTACCGCTGTCGCGGACCGGTAGGAACACCCACCCCAGGAGGTACAGCAGGAATCCGCTGCCGCCGAAGATCGCCAGGCCGACGAAGGCGAGCCGGATGATCGCAGGGTCGATGCCGAAGTAGTCGCCGAGGCCGCTGGCGACACCGGCGATGACGCGGTCGTCCGACCGTCGGTACAAGCGCCGGCCGCCGATGGAGGGCCATGGGGCCGCGCCGCCGCCGGGCGGGGGAAGGTCGCTCGGCGGCGGGGGTCCGTCGTCGTTCGGCGGTGGGGGTCCGTCATCGTTCGACGGTGGGGGTCCGTCGTCACCCGAAGGCGGCCCCGGCGCTGGCTGTGAGCCTATCGGGCTGCCAGCGTCCGATTGGACGATGGTCTCCGCGTCATCGACCGGTGGACCGCCGTCGGGCAGCCCGGCCGGCGAGTCGGGCGTTGCCGGCGGCTGATCGCCGGCGGCCGGATCACGAGGGGCATCTGGACCGTGAGGGGCATCTGGGGTGCTCATGGGACCGATGATGTGGCGGCGGACGGGTGGAGACCATCGGGGAATGCCCTGGGGTGTGGATGGGAGTCGCGTCGATGCTCAGGGGAGTCACCCATGGAGCACGCACCCGCGCGTGCGACCATGGGGCGTGACAGCCGCGGACGGACAGGCGACCGACCATCTCCACGAGCGCCGAACAGACGAGCACGCGACGGGGCGTCAGCCTCTGGCGCAGCCACGACCAGCGGGTCATCGCGGGGGTGGCCGGTGGTCTGGGCGAGCGGTTCGGCGTCGACCCCGTCTACGTGCGGGCCAGCCTGCTGGGCCTGTCGCTGGCGGGTGGCGTCGGGGTGTTCGCGTATCTGCTGATCTGGACACTGGCCGATCAGGAGCGACCCGCCGGAGCGGCGGTACGGCCACCGTCGGTGCAACGCAACGCAGGTACCGCGTTCATCGTGTTCGGCGCCCTGCTGCTGCTCCGCGAGGCGGGGTTCTGGCTGGGTGACGCTGTGGTGTGGCCGGTCGCGCTCGTCACACTCGGCAGCAGCGTGATCTGGTCACGTGGCGCCACCGGCGACAGCGCCGGCTGGAACCGGCTGGCGAGCGCCGCGACGAACGCCGAGTCCCCGGGGCGGGCGGCGCTGGTGCGGCTCGGTGCCGGCGGTCTGCTCGTGGTCAGCGGACTTGCGACCTTCCTGGTGGGCAGCGACACGCTGCGCACCACTGGTGGTGCGGTGATCGCCGTGGCGATCACCGGGCTCGGCGTCGGGCTGATCCTGGGCCCCTGGATGGTCCGTCAGGCGCAGCAGCTTGCCGAGGAGCGGCGCGAGCGCATTCGCTCGCAGGAGCGTGCCGAGGTCGCCGCGCACCTGCACGACTCGGTGTTGCAGACGCTGGCAATGATCCAGCGCAGCGACTCGTCACGACGGATGGTCGGCCTCGCCCGCAGCCAGGAGCGCGAGCTGCGGGCGTGGCTGTACGGCGCGGACGACGAGCACGCCGCCGACCGCCTGCAACCGGTGTTCGAAGACGTCGCGGCGCGCATCGAGCAGCGCTATGAGCTCCCCGTCGAACTGGTCGTCGTCGGCGATATGCTCGTCGACGATCAGGTGCACGCACTGTCGTCCGCGGCGTACGAGGCGTTGCAGAACGCGGCGCAGCACTCCGGTGCGACGAGCGTGTCGATGTACGTCGAAGTCGAACCCGAGCACGTCACGGTGTTCGTCCGGGACGAGGGCAAGGGGTTCGACCCGGACGCCATCCCGGACGACCGGCGCGGTCTCGACGAATCGATCGTGGGTCGCATGCAACGGCACGGCGGCCGCGCCACCATCCGCAGTGACGCCGGTGTTGGCACGGAGATCGAACTACAACTGCCACGGGAGGGATCACGATGATCCGCGTCTTCCTCGTCGACGACCACCGGCTGTTCCTGTCGGGCGTCAAATCCGAGCTGCGCGTCGGGTTCGAGGTCGTAGGCACTGCCAGCGACGTTGACACGGCGATCGCCGGCATCCGACGGACCCGCCCCGACGTCGTGCTGCTCGACGTCCACATGCCGGGCGGCGGCGGACGCACCGTGATCGAGGCGATCGCCAAGGAGCGTCCCGACACCCAGTTCCTGGCGCTCAGCGTGTCGGACGCGGCCGAGGACGTGATCGCCATCGTGCGGGCGGGCGCGCGCGGCTACGTCACCAAGTCGATCTCGCCCGCCGAGCTGACCGACGCCATCCGCCGGGTGCATGACGGCGACGCGGTCTTCTCACCACGCCTGGCAGGGTTCGTCCTCGACGCGTTCGCCAGTGACGCGATCCAGCCCGTCGACCCCGAGCTCGATCAACTCACGACCCGCGAGCGCGAAGTGCTGCGCCACATCGCCCGAGGATTCACCTACAAGGTCATCGGGCAGCGCCTGCACATCTCGGTGAAGACGGTAGAGACGCATGTGTCGGCGGTCCTGCGCAAGCTGCAGCTGTCGAACCGCCACGAGCTGACGCGCTGGGCCACCGACCGCCGCCTCGTGTGACCTGCGCCCGCCGGATCGGCGCCGACCCGCCGTCGCGACGGGCGCGGTCAGCCACGCTTGATCTGGACAGGGTCGGCGTCCGCGGTGAACCGCCAGCACGGCTCGGAACCGAAGGCCAGCGGCTCGTGATCGCCGAATAGCACGCCGCAACAGGCGGGCAGCCCGATGATCGCCGTGCGGCCGGCCGCCTGGCCACGCGCGCGGGCGACCAGCGCGTCCCGCCTCTGGTCGTAGTGCGGCAGGACGAGCACGTCGGGCAGCAGGCCCAGACCGGGGTGCACGGTCATGTCGTCGCCGGGGACGAGCATCGAGTCGCACAGCACCATCGCGCCGGCGCTGGCGCCGACGAGCATGCCGCCCGAGGCGCTGTGCGCGCGCAGCGCACCGCCGACGGCCGTACCGATGACCCGCTCTCGGATGCGCGCCGGCGACCCGCCCGGGATGAACACGACCCGGGCGTCGATGATCGAGCGGACCGCGCCGTCGGGCAGCAGGTCCGGCTCCGGCGCGACCGAGACGTCAGCGACCCCGAGGTCGCGCAGGTACTCGACGCCGTTGCGTCCGGCGATGCGGTACTCCGCGCCGCCGGCACAGGCCAATGGCACGACGCTGACGGCGCCGACGGGCGCGCGGGCGATCCAGGCCTCGTCCACCGCGCGACAGGCGTCGGTGAACTCGTCGCCCCCCTGGACACAGATCGATCCCGCCACGTCAGGCCCCGTGGCGTGCGCCGGACTGCTCGACCACGCGTTCGTCCGCCTCTCGCGACGCGCCTCGGAGCTCATCGCGGTGGGCGTCGAGCGCCGCGCTCAGCGCGGCATCGCTGATGGCGATCATGCGGCACGCCAGCAACGCGGCGTTCTCGGCCGCACCGATGGCCACGGTCGCAACCGGCACGCCACGTGGCATCTGGACGATCGACAGCAGCGAGTCGAGTCCGTCGAGTCGGCGCAGCGGCACCGGCACGCCGATCACCGGCAGCCGCGTCGCGCTGGCCAGCATCCCCGGCAGGTGGGCGGCCCCGCCGGCTCCGGCGATGATCACCTGCAACCCGCGGTCTGCGGCGGCGGCACCGTAGGCCAGCATCTCGTCAGGGCGGCGGTGGGCCGACAGCACCCGGACCTCGCGTGGCACGCCGAAGCGATCGAGCGTGTCCACCGCGGCCTGCATGCAGTCGAGGTCGGAGTCGCTGCCCATGACGACGCCAACGGCCGGCGTGGCTCCAGGCCCCTGATCGCCGTCGGATGGCGCGTCGGTCATGCTGATCCTCTCATCGCGGCTGCGGTGCGCCGTCGTTCAGGTCCCGTGCCCCCGCACACCATACGGAGCGGCAGCGCCGCGGTCCTGTAGCGCGAGACCCTGGGCGCGCGCACAAAACTGGGGAAGCAGCATCAGTCGGAACCGGCCAGCACGGCCGCGGCCGCGCGCGCCCGGTGTCGGGCGGTCGCCACGTCGTCGGCTGTCGCCGTCACATGGCCGAGCTTGCGGCCCGGCCGCGTGGACTTGCCGTACAGGTGCACGTGGACGTCGGGTATCGCCAGCGCATCGGGCAGCCGAGTGCGCGGCGGGACGCCGTCGTGGCCGCCCACGACGTTGACGCTGCACACGGCGGGTTGGGTCGCTCGCATGCTGCCCAGCGGCAGATCGAGCACCGCGCGCAGGTGGTTCTCGAACTGGGAGGTGGACGCGCCGTCGATCGTCCAGTGCCCGGAGTTGTGGGGCCGCGTGGCAATCTCGTTGATCAGGACCTGCGTGCCCGTCCAGAACAGCTCGATCGCACAGACACCGACGACGTCGACCAGGTCGGCCACCCGCACGGCCAGATCGCGGGCTTGGCGCTCGACTGCGGTCGGCACCTGCGCGGGCACCACCAGCTCACGCAGCATGCCGTCGCGCTGGATTGTCTCGATGACCGGTGCGGCCGCGTGCGACCCGTCGGGTCGCCTGGCGATCAGGACCGCGATCTCTCGCTCGAGGTTCACTCCCTGCTCGACCAGCACCGGCGAACCGCCGGCGCTGGCGTCGCCCCACGCGGCGGTCAACGCCGTCGGGTCGGCCACGTGCCACACGCCGCGACCGTCGTACCCGCCGCGGGGTCGCTTGCACACGAGCGGCCAGTCATGGTCCTCGGCGAACGCGCGCGCCGCGTCGACACGGTCCGTCACGATGAACGCGGGGACCGGCAGGCCGGCGTGGCGAAACGCCCTGCGCTGAAACGCCTTGTCCTGCGCGAACCGCAGTGCGTCCGCGCTGGGTCGCACCACGCGACCGGCTGCCGCCAGCGCCGTCAGCGCCTCGCGGTCAACCAGTTCGTGATCCAGCGTGAGCACGTCGCAACACGCCGCGAAACGCTGCAGCGTCGCGGGGTCGGCGGGGTCGCCGATCTCGGCGAGCGGCACGACGATGGCAGCCGAGTCGTCCGGCCTGGCCGCCAGCACGCGCAGCTCGACATCGAGCGCGATGGCCGCCTGTGCGCACATGCGCGCGAGCTGGCCGGCGCCCACCACACCGACGGTCGGTCGCGGGTCGTTCATGGCGCGCCAGGCTACCGTCGCGTGTCGGTCGGTCGTGCGACACTGTCTGGCCTGACCGGGGCCGACCAGGTGGCAGAAGTGACGCGACCAGATCTTGACGACGGGGATGTACGCGCGATCCTCGATGCGGCGCTGTCGAGCGGCGGGCAGTTCGCCGAGCTGTACGTCGAGCAGCGGCGCAGCCGGTCGGTCAACGTCGACGACGGGCGGGTCGAGGACCTGGTCACCGGCCTCGATCGCGGCGGTGGCGTCCGCGTGGTCAGCAACGGCCAGACGGCGTACGCCTTCACCAACCTGCTGACGCGTGACGCGCTCGTCGAGTCGGCACGGATCGCGGCGGCCGGGGTCAGCGGGTCGCAGGTCGTCGGTGTGGCCGATCTGCGCACGGTACCGCCGCCGTACACCCATCCGCCGACCAAGGATCCTGCTGACGTCGACGGTCCCGGCATGGCTGAGATCGTCCGGCGCATCGACGAGTCGGCTCGAGCCGTGGACGGCGCCGTGCGGCAGGTCGGCGCGTCGTACGGCGACACGGTGCAGGACGTGTTCCTGGTCAACTCCGAAGGGCACCGGCACAACGAGCAGCGGGTGCGGACCCGGCTGGCGGCCCGAGTGGTCGCCGCGCGTGACGACGTCGTGCAGACGGGCCTGGAGGCGCCTGGCGCGGCGGCCGGCCTGGAACTGTTGGACCGTCACCCACCGGAAGCCGTGGGACGCCGGGCCGCCGAACGCGCGGTGCTGATGCTCGACTCGCGTCCCGCTCCCGCCGAGGACATGACGGTCGTGCTCGCGCCCGGCAGCGGCGGGGTGTTGTTCCACGAGGCGTGCGGTCACGGCATGGAAGCCGACATCGTGGCGAAAGGCGCGAGCGTCTACCGCGGCCGGCAGGGCGACAAGCTCGGAACGGACCTGATCTCAGGCGTCGACGACGCAACGGTCGCCAACGCCTGGGGCAGCTTCGGGTTCGACGACGAAGGGACACCCGCGCAGCGCACGGTGTTGTTCGACCGCGGCGTGTGCACCGATTACCTCACCGACCGGCTCCGCGCCGCCGAGCTGGGCCTGCCCCGCAGCGGCAACGCGCGTCGCCAGTCGTACGCGCACCTGCCGATCCCCCGAATGACGAACACCTACATCCTGCCCGGCGCCGACGATCCTGACGAGATTGTCCGGTCGGTCCGGCGAGGGCTGTTCTGCGAGCAGCTCGGTGGGGGACAGGTGGACCCGGCCTCGGGTGACTTCGTGTTCGGCGTTGCGGTCGGGTGGCTGATCGAAGACGGTGAGCTGACGTACCCCGTGCGCGGCGCGAACCTGGTCGGCGACGGACCGGCCATCCTGGCCCGCATCGAGGCGGTCGGCACCGACTTCGATGCCCGCGAGGGCATCTGTGGCAAAGACGGGCAGGGCGTACCGGCGGGGCTGGGCAACCCCACTGTGCGCATCGGTCGCATCACCGTGGGAGGGACCGGCGCATGAGCGGTGCCGATGAGCTGCTGGGTCTGCTGGACCGGATCGTGGAGCGCGCGCAGGTGGGGGAGGGGGTCGAGGCGTTCGGCCTCGACGAGACCGACACGACCGTCAAAGCACACGACGGCGCGGTCGAGTCGCTGTCGAGCGCCCGCCGGCGCGGGATCGGCGTTCGGGTCGTGCGCGATCAGCGCGTGGGCTACTGCTTCACAGTCGATCTGTCCGAGGACGCGCTGGACGCCACACTCGACGAGGCCAGAACCAACGCCACGGTCGGGAGCCCCGACGTCGGCAACGTGCTGGCCGAACCCAGGCCGGCGACCGAGCTCGACGACGGGCAACTGTACGACCCGGCCGTCGAGCACGAGACCCCGCAGGCGAAGGTCGCTGCCGCGATCGAGCTCGAAGGGGCGGCCCGCCGCGGCGGCGCCGAGATCACCGGAACCGATGCGGCGCAGTATGGCGACAGCGTCCGGATCGCGGCGATCAGCTCGAGCGCCGGGATACGCGCCAGTTACCGCCGCAGCGACGCGTTCGTGCTGGTCGAGGCGCTCGGAGGCCGCAACGGTTCGACGACCAGCGCGTACGGGCTGTCCATGGGCAGAAGCCTGGGCGAGCTGGACATCCCGGGTGCGGCCGCCGAGGCGGCCGAGCGAGCGATCCGGCTCCTGGGGGGCCGGCCGCCGGCCAGCGCACGGTTGCCCATCGTGTTCGATCCCTTCGTCACCGCGTCGTTCCTTGGGGTGGTCGCCGGCGGCCTGACCGCCGAGGCCGTGCAACGCGGTCGCAGCCTGTTCGCCGGCAAGGTCGGCGAGCAGCTCGCGCCGGCGTTCGTGCGCGTCGTCGACGACGGACGCCTGGTCGGAGGACCGGCGGCGGCGCCCTGGGACGGCGAGGGCACCCCGACCCAGCGCACCGTGCTGCTCGACGACGGCGTGCTGCAGGGCTACCTGTACCACGTCGCCAGTGCCGCCCGCGATGACACCATCAGCACGGGCAACGCCAGCCGTGGCAGCTACGCCACTCCGCCGGGGTTGAGTCCGACCAACTTCTACGTAGAACCCGGACAAACCGCACCTGAGGAGCTCATCGCCGGGATCGACAACGGCTTCTACTGCCAGCAGGTCATGGGCCTGCACTCCGGTGCCAATCCGATCTCGGGCGACTTCAGCGTTGGCGCGGCCGGAGTCATGATCCGTGACGGCCAGTTCGCCGAGGCGGTACGCGAAGCGACGATCGCCGGTTCGATCCCACAGATGCTGGAGCAGATCGTCACCGTGGGCAGCGACCTGCGGTTCCTCCCGTTCGGCGGTGCGATGGGCGGAACCACGCTGCTGGTCGACGGCATGACACTTGCAGGCGGGGCGCCAGGGGACAGCGCATGAGGGCACACGGCGACGCCGGATGAGGCTGGCAACCGTCCGCTGGGCGGGGGGCACCCGCGCCGCGCGGGTCGACGGGGACACCGCGACGCTGCTCGACGCTCCGGATGCCGCGACTGCATACGCGCACGGCGCGGACCGGTCCGGTGACGCACCATCCACGATCCCGTTCGACGATGCCGATCTGGCGCCTGTCGTGCCACGCCCACCGAAGATCATCTGCCTCGGCCTGAACTATGAGAGCCACATCCGCGAGATGGGGCGCGAGCTGCCGGAGCATCCGACGTTCTTCGCGAAGTTCGCGGTCGCGCTGACCGGTCCGCGCGACGACATCGTGCTTCCGGCGATCGCGTCGCAGCCCGACTACGAGGCCGAGCTGGCGGTCGTGATCGGGCGGACCGCGCGCAACATCAGCGCCGACGACGCTGGAGCGGTGATCGCCGGCTACACGATCATGAACGACGTCTCGATGCGCGACTACCAGTTCCGCGGCCTCCAGTGGCTGCAGGGCAAGACGTTCGAAGCTACGACGCCGTTGGGTCCGGTGATCGTGACCGGCGACGAGGTCGACGAGGCGCGGGACCTGGCCATCACGTGCACGGTGGACGGTGATCGACGGCAGGCCGCCCGCACCAGCGACCTGGTGTTCCCGCCGTCTGAGCTCGTTGCCTACCTCAGCAGGATCATGACGCTCGAACCGGGTGACGTGATATCCACCGGCACGCCGGGAGGGGTGGGCGCCGCAAGCGATCCGCCGCGGTTCCTCGAGCCTGGTCAGGTGGTACGCACGCGCATCGAGGGCATCGGCGAACTGGTCAACACGTGCGTCGCCGACCGCGCGTGACCGCCGTAGGCCGTGGTCGGGGAGCGAACGCCGCCCGGTGGGGAGCGAGCCGGTCGATGTGAGCGGTCGGGCCCTCCGGGCTGGCCGGTCGAAGGGATGGGTTCAGGTGGTCAACGTGATGGCGACCAGGCTGAGTAGGCCCGCCACCAGGCAGTAGGCCGCGAAGACCGTCAGGCGGTCGCGCGCGACGAGCGCCAGCAGCCAGCGGATGGCCAGGAAGCCCGAGACGAACGCGGCGACGATGCCGACGATCACCGCGAGGGGACTGAACTCGACCGGGCCGGACGCCAGATCGGGAGCGCTGACGATCGCAGCACCGATCAGTGCGGGCAATGCGAGCAGGAACGAGAACCTGGTCGCTGCCGGTCGGGTCAGACCGGCGCTCATCCCGGCGGCGATGGTGGTGCCCGAGCGCGAGATGCCCGGGAACAGTGCGACACACTGCCCGAACCCGACGACCAGTGCCTGACGCACGCCCATCGCATCGAGCGCCAACCCTTCGGGATCCCCCGGGTCACGTCCGACCATCGCTTCCTCGCCGTCGGTGTCGGCGACCGTCCCGGAGATGCCGCCCCGGCGGCTGCGGGCCGCCTCGCCGAGCAGCAGCAGGACACCCGTGACCATGAGGAAGACCGCGGCGGTCATCGGCGAGTCGAACGCCGCCTCGAACACGTCCCGCAACGTGAAACCGATGACGGCGATCGGGATGCTCCCGAGCACGAGCAGGACTGCGAGCCGACGGTAGTAGGAGACCAGCACCGGATCGCCGACGCCGAACACCGCGGCGATCAGGCGGGTCAGGTCGGTGCGGAAGTACAGGACGACCGCGGCGAAGGTCCCAACGTGCAACGCGACGTCGAAGGCGATGCCCGGCGGGTCGATGCCCAGGAAGTACGGCACCAGCACGAGGTGCCCGCTCGACGAGACCGGGATGAACTCGGTCACCCCCTGCACGACGCCCAACAGCAGAGCTTGGAGCACTTCACCCACGGGGGCATCGGTCCTTTGCGTCAACGGGTGGAGGGGCGCCAATCACGGCACGGCATCGAGCATAGGTCGCCTACTACCCGGTCGTGGTCGCTCCGCACGTCGCGCTACGGCGGCGCCTGGGTGAGCAGCACCTGTCCGTCCGCCAACCCCCGCATCGTTGCACCCACTTCGCCGGTCGCGAGGCCAACGAGCGCGGTCGCTTCGTCGTCGTCGGTCGTGGTCACGCCGACAACTGGCCGGCGCTGGGCCACCCGACGCGAACGACCGGGGGCCGCAGCGAGCACCCAGACATCGACGCTGCCCCCAGGGTGGATGTCAAGTCCCGGTTGCACGGGCAACGGCACCACGCGCACGCCGGGGTCGAGGCCCACCGCTGGTCCCCGCGGCGAGACGTGGGCGCGGGTCAGCACCGTGCCCTCGGGCAGCGCCAGCGCCAGCCGGGTGTCGGGAGCGACGGTCTGCAGGGCGTGCGGGGGCACCATGGCGGGCGGCAGCAGCGCCTGACGCAGATCGGGCTTGGCGCCAACGTGCGCGTCGGCGACGGCGATCAGTGCGCGGCGCGGTGGGCCACCCCAGCGGCGTTGCGCCCGCGCGACGCGTGCCTCACCCGCGATGAGCGCAACCGCGAGCAGCAGCAGGATCAGCAGCACGCGAACGCGTGGCGGCAACCGCCACCAGCGCTCGCACCAGCGGTCCACTGCGGTGGGCAACGCCGGCAGCGGTCCCTGCAGCCGGCGGACGAGGCGGTTTGCGGCAGACATGTGCGCCAGCATCAGTCGTCGGCAGGCGTGCGGTGCGCGGTCGGCGGCATCCGATGGGGACAATCGCCGTCCGTGGTCGACGTACTGCTCCGCGTCATGCCCGCATGGTCCCGCCGTCGATCGCATCGGCGGCAGGGTGGTGGACGCGGGTGCGGTTGGGCCCGCATGTGGTCGGAACTGCGCCCGCGTCGGTGGGGGTGGTGGACGCGGGTGCGGTTGGGCCCGCATGTGGTCGGAACTGCGCCCGCGTCGGTGGGCGCGGCGCGCTAGAACTGCGCGCCGTCGAGCGCGTGCAGCGCCGGGCGATCGGCGGACAGCGGTAGCCGGGGAACCATGGCGTAGAGCAGCTCGCGCAGCTTGGCGTTGTTGGCGCTGAAGACCTCGACGACCTGATCCTTGCTGACCGGTGGCAGGCTCGGGTCGTCGTCGAGCCCGACGTCGTAGTCGGTGATCAGCGAGATGTTGACCGCGGCCATCTGCAGCTCGCGCGCGAGGATCGCCTCGGGGTACTGCGTCATGTTGATGACGTGCCACCCCATCGACGAGTAGAAGCGCGACTCGGCCCGTGTCGAGAACCTCGGGCCCTCGATCACAACGATCGTGCCGCGACCGTGCACGGGGATGTCCAGCTCCCGGGCCGTGTCGATCGCGATCCGACGCAGCTCGTCGTCGTACGGATCGGCGAACGACACGTGGGTGGTCCGCGGCCCGTCGTAGAACGTGTCGACCCGCCCGCGGGTGCGGTCGACCAGCTGGTCTGCGACGACGAAGTGGCCGGGCTTGACGTCGGCCTGCAGGCTGCCGGCAGCGCAGGGCAGGATGATGTCGGTCGCTCCGAGTTCGGACAGCGCCCACAGGTTGGCGCGGTAGTTGATCCGATGCGGCGGAAGCTCGTGACGCCGTCCGTGGCGGGGCAGGAACCCGACGGCCCGGCCCTCGATCTCGCCGACGACGATCGGTGCGGAAGGCTCACCGTACGGGGTGTCGAGTGCGTGTTCGACGACGTCGTCGAACAGCTCGTAGAACCCCGAGCCCCCGATGATGCCCACTGCGATCTGGTCGGACGCCACGGTCAGGCGCTCCTGGCGTCGCTGGTGGAGGAGTCGCTGGACTTCGATGACCCCTCGCCCGACGACCCGCTTTCGCCCGACGACCCGCTTTCGCCTGACGACCCGCTTTCGCCTGACGACCCGCTTTCGCCTGACGACCCGCTCTCACCCGACGAGCCGCTCTTGGCCGGCTTGTCCGCCTTATCGGCCGATGTCCGTGCCGCGCGACTCTTGTCCGTCCGGCTGTCGGTCACGTAGTAGCCGGATCCCTTGAAGATGATGCCGGCGGCGCTGAAGACCTTGCGCAGCGCTCCGCCGCAGTGCTCGCAGGTGTCGAGGGGGTCGTCGGTGAACGACTGCACGACCTCGAGGTGCTGGCCGCACTCGCGGCACACGTACTCATACGTTGGCATTGACGATGCTCCCGGCCTGACAGGCTGCGCCTGCGCTCCGTTCCGGCTCGAGGAGCGCAGCGACCATGGGGTCGAGCGCAGCTACGTGCTGGCGCGCCAGTATGCCGAATCAACCAAGGGCGGCGCGGCCTGGATCGACGATGGTTCGCGTCTCGGTGACGACGGCGTCCACCGGCACGTCGTGGTGTTCGACGGGCAGCGCATCCACGACCTGGACGTCGAACGCGACGGCGATGACCGGTGTGCCCGGTCGCAGGCGCGACAGCAGCCGGTCGTAGAACCCGGCGCCGTACCCGACACGCTGGCCGGAAAGGTCGAATGCGACGCCGGGAGCGATGACCACGTCCAGGCGATCGACCCGCCCGGGACGGCGGCTGCGGGGATCGGGCTCGCGGATGCCCATGCTGGTCGGCGTCAGGTCGCGGTCGAGGTCCTTGACCCGCGACATCTGCAGGTCCGGTGGAGAGAACCGCTCGATCCACGGCAGAAACACGCCGACCGTCCGCTCGATCGCGTCACGCAACAGCGGATCGAGCTGAACCTCCGAGCCGAACGAGGCGTACGCCAGCAGGGCCCGTGCGTGCCTGATGGCATCGAGATCGCGCAGTCGGGATCGGATTTCGGCGCTCGCTGCGGCGCGGGCGGCGGCGGGCATGGCGTCGCGGCGGGCGAGGCTCTGTCGCCGGATCCGGCGCTTCTCCTCTTGCGGTGAGTTAACTTCTCGCAGTCTTATCACTACTCATTGTGTTCTCATGGCATGCTTCAACCGACACGGCATGGGCGCGGCCGCAGCGACCGCTCCACGTTGGGCAGCGTAGCCGTGGCGCCACCGAGGAGGTGACACGTGACCATGACGTTACGCAGTCGCGTCGCATGGTTCGTCGCGGTCGTGGTGGTGCTGCCGCTGCTCGTCGGATCCGCGTTGCTGCAGCGCAGCACGCAGGTGAGCGCCGTGGACGCTCCGCGGACGGTTGCGCGTGCCATGGACGACGCGCTGGCGCAGTTCGATCTGGTCCAGGAACGCATCTTCGACCAGGCCGAGCTGCTGGCGCTGGCGAACGCCGCCGCGCGGGTGACCGATGACCGGTCCGCCCCGGCGCGGCGCTGGCTGACCGAGCAGCTGGCAAACCCCCGCGCCGCGGCGCGGGCCGACTTCGCCCTGATCGTACGTCGAGACCGCACGCCGTTGGCGATCGCGTACAGCGACCCGGCGGTTGATCTGGACGGAAGGGTGGACGAGCTCGCCGACGCCGTCACCGGCGACGCGCCTCCGGGACTGCTGACCAGATCACGCGCGCTGTGGCCGGCCGGGCAGTTCGTCGGCTGGGTCGTGACCGGTGTGCAGATCGACGACGAACTGCTGCGGTCACTGCCGGCCAGCAACGTCGCCCTGCTCGACAATGGCCGGGTCGTGGCGGCGAGCCGGCCTGTGCCGCGCGAGCTCGCGGTTCCACGGTCCACCCGCGACGGCGCCGGCGTCCCACGAGTCGCGGGACACGCGCTGGCGGTCGAGGCCGTCTCGCCCACCCGCCAGCTGCTCGTCTGGGAGCCGACGCCCGGCACGGGACCGATCGTCATGGCGTGGGTGGTCCTGCTCGTGTGGGCGGCCGCCGCGGTGTGGTTGACCCTCGTCGCCGCGCAACGGGCCATAAGCGACCCCGTTGTGCAGGCCGCAGCCGTCGCACGCAAGGCAGCCGACGGTGATCTCGGGCAGCGTATCGAGCCGGCGGGCGCAGCCGAGCTCCAGTCCCTGAGCGGTGCGCTCAATGAGATGGGGATCGAGATGGATCGCCGGCTGCGTGAGCTCGCAGACAGCCGGGACCAGCTGCGCGGCGCGCTGTCGCGGCTGGGCGAAACCTTGTCGAGCAGTCTGAACCTGGACCGAACGCTGGCCGTGGTCACCGACACGGCGATGGACACGGTGCAGGCCGACCGCGCCACGCTGGTCCTGACGACCGAGGACAATGATCTGGAGACGAAGATCGATCGCGGGTTCGACCTGCCCGACGACACGCGGTTCGACGCCCACAGCCTGCCTGGATGGGTGGTGCGCACCGGCCTATCGGTACGGTTGCCGGCCGACCAGGTGGTCATCGCGCCGGCGGTCGACGGGGGCATCCTCGCGACCCACCAGCTGAGCGTGCCCGTGACCGGCACCGCGACCGGTGGCTGCATCGGCGCGCTGCTCCTGGCCCGGTCCGACCGTGGGCCGGCGTTCACCGAGGACGATCTGCGCACCGTGCGCACGTTCGCAAGTCAGGCGGGCGTGGCGATCGAGAACGTGCTGCTGCATCAGGAGGCGCGGCGGCTGTCGCTGACCGACCCGCTGACCGAGCTGTGGAACTTCCGCTACTTCCAGCTGCAGGCGCTGCGGGAGGTCGAGGCCGCCACCCGCTACCACCGTCCGCTGGGCCTGTTGATCGTCGACCTCGACCACTTCAAGCGTGTCAACGACCGCCACGGCCACCCGGTCGGCGATCAAGTGCTCGCCGAGGTCGCCCGGCGCATCCGCACGTCGACGCGGCTGCCCGACATCGTTGCGCGCTACGGCGGCGAGGAGTTCGTGCTGCTGTTGCCGGGCACCGACGCGGCCGGCGCGGTCGTCACGGCCGAGCGCATCCGCCGGAGAGTGGCGCGGTTGCCGATCGTGGCGGGGGGCCAGGACGCGCTGCGGATCTCGGTGACGTGCAGCGTCGGCGTGGCCGCCTACCCCGTTCACGGCGCCAGCGTGGAGGAACTGCTGCGCCGCGCCGACGTCGCGTTGTACACCGCGAAGTCGCAGGGGCGCGACCGGGTCATCAATGCGGACGACGTCGGCGCGGAGGTTCGCGTACCGGCGACGCACCGCGACAGCCGTGTCGGCGCACACTAGCCACAGCGGCCCCGCGCGGTACAGCCGGTTACGGCAGGGACGTTGAACCTCTACACTCTGTTGGTCACACCACCCGATGGCGACACCCCCCTCGGGCGCCGACAGCAAGTGAGGTCACAGCGTGCGAGCACGCAAGGCGGTCATCCCCGCGGCGGGACTGGGCACCCGGTTCCTGCCTGCGACGAAGGCGCAGCCCAAAGAGATGCTCCCGTTGGTGGACAAGCCAGCCATCCAGTACATCATCGAGGAGGCCGTCGCCGCCGACCTCAATGATCTGCTGATCGTGACCGGCCGCGGCAAGCGGTCGCTCGAGGACCACTTCGACAACGACCTCCAGCTCGAGGCCGTCCTCGAAGCGGGGGGCAAGGACGACCTGCTCGAGGCGATCCGTGAGCCAGTCCGGCTCGCCCGCATGCAGTACGTGCGCCAGGGACACGCCCTGGGGCTGGGTCACGCGGTCGGGTGTTCGCGTCAGCACGTCGGCAACGAGCCCTTCGCCGTGCTGCTCGGCGACGACGTCCTCGGCGACAACGGGCACCTGCTGGCGCGCATGATCGAGTTGTGCGCGGCGACCGAGCGCACCGTCGTCGCGGTGATGGAGTTCGACGACGACCAGTTGCACAAGTACGGCGTGATCGCCGGCGAGCCCGATCCCAGCGAGCCGGACGTCTACCACGTCACCGACATGGTCGAGAAGCCGGGTCCGACCAATGCGCCCTCGAACCTGTGCATCATCGGGCGCTACGTGCTGACCCCCGACATCTTCGACCACATCGACACCGTGCCACCGGGCCAGGGTGGTGAGATCCAACTGACCGACGCCATGCGGGCGCAGGCCCTCGAGAAGCCGATCCGCGCGATCCGTTACACCGGTCCGCGTTACGACGTGGGCACCAAGGGTGACTGGCTGCGAGCCACGGTCCGCCTTGCGGTGGACCGGCCCGACCTGGGCCCAGAGTTCCGCGCTTTCCTGCGTGAGCTGGTCCAATCGTGGTGAACCAGCCTCAGGGCGATCCGTCCGATCCGCAGCGGCCACAGGACGTCGACACCGCCGAGCAGCAACCGCAGGCGACGGTCGCGTCCGAGCGCGGCGAGGCGCCCCCGCACGCGGCGGCGAGCGACCATTCGGCCGACGGCCCTGCGCGGCACGGTGACGCCACCGATGCGCACGACGCTGTGTCGTCGTCCGAGCTCGTGCCGCTGTCGGAGTACCTGCAGGGCATCGTCGAGTCGATCCGTCCGCTGGCACCCATCCAGCTGTCGCTTCTTGACGCGTCCGGCTGTGCGCTGGCGACCGACGTCGCCGCGCGTGAGGACATCCCGCCGTTCGACAACTCGGCGATGGACGGGTACGCCGTCGTCGCCGAGGCGGTGGACGGCTGGCTGCCCGTCGCCGGAGAGGTCGCGGCCGGCGAGGATCCGACGGTCTCGGTCGAGCACGGTACCGCCGTTCGCATCATGACGGGAGCGGTCGTTCCGGCGGGCGCCAACGCCGTCGTGCCGGTCGAGCTCGTCGAGGAGGACGGTGCACGGATCAGGGTCCAGCAAGTGCCAGTGGCGGGTGCGCACATCCGTCACGCGGGCGAGTCGGTCCGCGCCGGCGAGACGGTGCTGGTCGCCGGCACGGTGCTCGACGCGGCCAGCATCGGCATGCTCGCGGCGCTGGGGTACTCGTACGTGTCGGTGTTCCCTCACCCGCGGGTCGTCGTCGTCTCGACCGGCGAGGAGCTCGCCGACCCCGGGGTCGAGCGTTCAGGTGGCGCGATCTACGACGCGAACAGCTACGTGCTCACCGTGCTCGCCCGCGACACCGGCGCGCAGACCGTCCGACGCATGATCGCGTCGGATGACAAGGAGCGGTTGCGCGAGACGATCGAGGAGCTGCTGCCGCACGCCGACGTGTTGGTGACCACCGGTGGCGTCAGTGCCGGACGCTACGACCTGGTGAAGGTGGTGCTCGCCGAGCTCGGGGACGTGCGCTTCAGCAAGGTCGGCATGCGTCCGGGCATGCCGCAGGCGTTCGGGTTCATCGAGGCTGATCCAGGTCGCATCATCCCGTGTTTCGGCCTGCCGGGCAACCCGGTGAGCGCCTATGTCAGCTTCGAGGTGTTCGTCCGGCCGACCATCCGCCGGATGCAGGGCCGCCGCGATCTGTCCCGCCCGCGGATCAGCGCGACGCTCGAGGCGCCGCTGGACTCGGTGCGCGACAAGGTCGAGTTCGTGCGCGTCACCCTGCGCCGCCGCGACAGCGAGTGGCAGGCGCGTCCGACCGGCGATCAGGGCAGCGGCATCCTGCGCTCGCTCGTGGAAGCTGATGGGCTGGCCGAGGTACCGACCGACCGGGATCATCTCGACGTCGGAGAGCGTGTCGTGGTCCATCTGCTGCGCAGCGTGTGATGTGGTGGCCGGCGAGCGGTTGACCCACCTCGATGAGCGCGGACACGCGCGCATGGTCGACGTGGGCGACAAGACACCGACGACCCGGCGCGCCACCGCGACCGCGGTGGTGGCGCTGCGCGTCGAAACGGCCGATCTGCTGACCGCCGGCACGCTGCCGAAGGGCGACGCGCTCGCCGTCGCGCGCGTCGCCGGCATCATGGCGGCCAAACAGACGCCCCAGTTGATCCCGCTGTGCCACACCGTCGCGCTCGCCGCCGTGGAAGTCGACGTCGAGGTGCTGCGCGACCCACCGCGCGCCGAGATCACCGCGACCGTACGGGCCGCGGACCGAACGGGCGTCGAGATGGAGGCGTTGGTCGCCGCGAGCACCGCGGCGCTGGCGCTGTACGACATGATCAAAGCGGTCGATCGTGGCGCCACGATCGAGCGGGTCCGGTTGGAACACAAGACCGGCGGCGCGCGCGGCGACTATGTTCGCAGTCAACCGGGGTCGGGCCCGTCCGAGGGCCCCGCCGCAGACCGTTCGCCCGACCGGCGGTGACCAATGGATGAGGTCGCCCGGCGTGCCACGGTCATCACCGTGTCGACGCGCGCGGCCACCGGCGTCTACACCGACGAGGCCGGGCCGCGCCTCGTCGAGCAGTTGGAGGCCGCCGGGTTCACGGTGGGACCGCCCGTGGTGGTCCCCGACGGCCGTGACGTCGTCGCTGACGCACTGCGCGCGGCTGTCGAGGACAGCGACGTGATCCTGACCACCGGCGGTACCGGTCTGCATCCCAGCGACCTCACCCCGGAGGCCACGGCCGACGTCGTTGATCACGTGGTACCGGGGATTGCCGAGGCGATGCGGGTCGCGGCCTCACACATCACACCGATGGGAATGCTCTCCCGCGCCATCGCGGGGGTCGCCGGACGTACGTTGATTGTGAATCTTCCCGGCTCGCCGAAGGGTGCCCTGGAGAATCTGTCAGTAGTGCTGCCGGTACTCGGCCACGCCGTCGATCAGGTCAACGGCGGAGACCATCCTCGATGACGTAGCGGCACCGCGCGTGCTCGTTCACGAAGCATGGTTGGATTGCTACAACGTCAGCTACTGACCATTTCGCTGGCAGCGATCAATACCCGTGCAGCCTCCCATGGGACAAATGACATCATTGGTATTCTCGCCGCGATGAACCTCGTCGTCGTCGGTTTGTTGATCGGTCTGTGGGCCTGGGTGCTGTTGCCGGGACTGCTGCGCGACCGACGCAACGCATCTCCCCTGGAGACCGTCAGCCGGTTCGAGCGCAGCATGGACACCCTTGCGCAGACGGGCGGCGATCATCTACGCGGCGACGAGCTGGGACGACGGATCCTGGTGCTGGGTGATGCCGAGCGCGTCGTGTCCGGGCGGGCGCGCACCCGCGCCGAGTTGCGCCGTCGTGCCCTGCTCGCGCGCGGGGGATTCGTGCTGGCGGTCGCGATCGTCGCCGGTCTCGTGCTGGGCGGCTGGTGGCGGGCGCCGGCGGCTGTCGGCGCCGTGGTCTATCTGTCGTATGCCGCGATGGTCGTACGAATCGAGCGGCGCCTCGCCGAACAACGCGACATGTTGCACGATCTCGCCGAGGAACGTCAGCGGCGGCAACCTCCCGCGCCGTCAACGCGTGATCAGAATGCCATCGAGGTCGCGGTAGGAGACGACTCGGGCATCATCGTCACGGGGTGGCAGGAACAGCGGTCTCCCAAGCCTTGATCGCGCGGCGCTCGACGTTGCGGTCACAACGGCCTCGACGCCCCTGCGGGAGTGAAACCGCTGGCGGTGTGAAGGAGGCCCGGAGTGCTAGCATCCAGTGTCCTGCGGGGCTGTAGCTCAGTTGGTAGAGCGCCTCGGTCGCATCGAGGAGGCCAGGGGTTCGATTCCCCTCAGCTCCACGTCTGTCCCTGATTCGAACCGAGCCGGCGCCACACTCTTCGAGAGTCACGATCAGCAGCACCCTCCGATACCTCGCGGCAAGGAGCCGCGCCGCCAGCGTCGCGGTCTTTGCGAGCAGGCGAGGTCGCCGTCGGCGACCGTGCGTACGGCGGCGGGGACGGAGGTGCCATGAAGGCCGTTGTTCAGGACGGTCACGTCATCGACTACACGTGCAACGACTGGGGTGGGGCTCGACCGATGTGCGGTTCGTCACCTGTGTGGTGAACCGCGAGAACCTCGACGCCCTCGCCAGGCTTCTCGAATCCGGCGACGTCACGGTGGTCATCGACGACGTCTACGAGCTCAAGAACGCGGCGGACGCGGTCGCCCACATGCTGGGACACCATGCCAGAGGCAACGTCGCCATCGTGGTGTAGCGGCGCGTGGAGGCCACACCACCCCACAGCGCCTTCCGCAGCAGGCCCGGGCGGCCTCAGACCGACGCGGCGGCCTGCGGATCAGGGGTTCGACTGCCGGTGAGCAGCAATGCCTCGACCGCGTCGCCGCGCAGATCCACCAGACCGTCGGCGGGTTCCAGCACCCACTGCGGCCCGAGTCGCGCGGCAACCGATTCGTGCACGAGGATCTGGCCGTCGGCCGCGACCGCGTCCAGTGCGAGCGCGGTGCGGGTCGGCTCGCCGAACACCCCGTAGGTGAACGTCTCGCGGTGCAGCAACCCGGCCACGACCTCGCCCGCACACAGACCGGCGTGGTAGCCGACGGCGACGCCGGTCTCGTGCTCGAACTCGCTGAGGGCGACCCCGACCTCGGCGACGAAGCTGGCCGCGTCGTCCGCGGCGACGTCCGCAGCTCCCAGCCCCGCTGCGAACACGTGGTGGTCCGAGGCCGAGCGGACCCGTTCGACGCCCAGCCGTTCAGCCGTGTCCTCGAGCGCGCGCGACAGCCGGGCGCTGAACTCCAGCGCGGTGTCCGGACTGAGGCCGACGCTGTCGAACGGGCCGTGCACCGTCATGGCGACGACGGTCGCCGTGTCCGTGAGGTCCGCGACCTCCACGTCGCCGGCCTGCAGCCGGTCGACCAGGCGGGCTGGCAGCACCGACAGCAGCAGCTCGGTGATCTCGCTTTGCTCGGCGGCCTTGGCGTCGCGCTGCGCCCTGAGGTCATCGGTCAGTGTGTTCAGCCGCCGCCCGATGTCACCGATCTCGGTCCTGCCGAGATCGGTGACCGGCGTGTCGAGATCCCCGCCGGCCACTGCCGCCGCGGCCGTGACAACAGGTTGGACGGGGCGCGCGATGCGGTCGGCGAGCAGCACCCCGACGCCGGCGACCGCGGCCACGAGGATGAGTGCGAGCACGAGCAGGCCGCGCTGCAGCGAGGCGAGCGCTGCGTTGGCCTCGGCGGCCCCGAGGTCGGCGACGACCACCCACTCGAGGTCGCCGAAGGCCAGCGGGCCAGCCACGGTCAGCGTCCGCTGGTCGAGGTAGTTCGCATTGCGGCCGACGAAGCGCTGCGAGTCGAACGCCTCGTTGACGGGTTCGGTCGAGGCCGGTTGCAGCAGCACCGTCGTGTCGGCGGCGGCGATGGAGGCGCCGAGCTCGGGTGGGTACCCTGCGGCGTCCAGCGCGTCCAGGTACCCCTCGGGGTTCTCGAGCCACAGCCGGGAGTCGGACCGCAGCAACCGGTCGGACCCGACGACGTAGGTCTCACCCGTCTCGCCCAGGCCGGTGCGCTCCCAGCCCCGCTGCGACGTGGTCACGACGTTGAGCAGCTCGACGGGGATCTCCAGCACAACGGCGCCGATCACGTCGGCGCCGTCGCTGACCGTGGCGGCCGCGAACATCACCGGCCGCCCGCCGGCGGGCAGATACGGCTCGAAGTCGACCAGGACAGCCTCGTTGACCGCTGCGCGGGGCAGTCGCTGCGCGACGGCGTCGGCCAGACCGCTGTCGCGATACGGTCCCGCGGCCACGTCCGTGGCGAAGTCGATCCGTTTGTCGGTCGAGTAGACGACGTTGCCGCGGTCGTCGATGAGCATGAGATCACCGAAGCCGAAGCCCACGAGCAGCTCGGCGATCCGCTCGTGGGCCTCGGCGTGGGCGTCGCCGTAGGCCGTGGTGTCCGCGGGCACCGACGTCAGCTCGTCGCGCCGGTCCTCGGGGAACGGATTGGTCGCCACGTAGTGGTACTGCAGGTACCGTCCCGCGTCGTCGCGGGGGAGCAGCTGCTCCCCCGGGGGGAGATCGATCGCCGCCGCGCCCTCGACGTCGGTCTGCTCGTAGAACTCCTGCAGCGCCGCCAGCTCCGCCGGTGCGAGCAGGTCCGAGCGTCCCTGCAGGTCCCGGTACGCGCCGGAGAACGCTTCGAGCGCCTGCACGGTCCCCTGATCGCGTGCCACCGTCGAGGCCAGGTCGGTCAGACGGGTGAGTCCGGCCTGGATGGCCCGCACCTGACCGCCCTGGTGGTTGTCGAGCTGGGCCTCCACCGCGTCGGTGAGCAGCGAGCGTGCAACCACGTAGTTGAACAGACCCAGCGCGAGCACCGACAGCAGTGACGCCCCGATCAGTGCGACGATGAGCACACGCCGCAGGCTGGGGCGAGGTCGTACCGGCCCTGCGCCGTCGGCTGCTGCGCTGGTCACTGTCGGCTCAGCCACCCTCAGTCCACCGTTGCCGTATCGGACGCGTCGGCACCATCCGACCGCTGGCCGTTCGCCGCAGCCCGGCGCTGCACCGACGTCTCGACGATGCGTTCGATCCGCCGCTGCCGCGTGTCCGCGATCTGCTGGACCGCCTCGGACAGCGCCGGGCTGCGACTGATCACCTGCGCCGCCGCACCGCCGTCGACGACGACGACCTCGCAGTCCGTGACGGCGATGATGCGCGGTGCACCGCCGCTCCGGGCCGGGTGTCCGAGCATCCCGAACATGTCACCGGCGCGGAGCTCACCGGCGTCGAGGGCCTCGTCATCGGGGCCGTCGGCGACCAGGCGTGCCCGACCGGCCCACAGGACGTACAGGTCCGTACCCGGTGCCGACAGCGCCATTATGGTCTCGTTCTCGGCGAAGTGGGCTGGCTGCGAGGCGGCTGCGAGGCGGTCGAGCTCGCTGTCGTCGAGCTCCTTGAGAAGCGGCGAGGACCGCAGCCGACGCCGGATCTCGGGCTGATCGGGGCGCGCCGCCGCCTGCGTCGCGACGCCGTCGTAGACGTAGAGGTCGTAGGCCGGACTGGGCAGCGGCACATCGTGGCGGTCGGACTGATACCAGACCAGCGCGCCGAAGTCGCTGGCCACGCGCGGGGCGATACGAACGTCGTCGACCCACAGGTGGACCTCGTAGCCCATGAGCGGGTCGTCGATCTGCACGACGCGGGCCTGCGGCTCGGGGTCGTCGAGGACGTCCGGCGTCGAGCGGGCGGCATCGAGCAGCATCGCGCGGGCGCGGGTCGGCGGGTTGGCGTAGGCGACCTGCACAGGCACGACGACGCGGTGCGCCCTGGTGGGGCGGTCGAGGTTGACCAGGTTCGTGGCCGCCAGCTCGGCGTTGGGGATCACGACGAGGTCGCCGTCCCGGTTCTCGATGCGGGTGCTGCGCCAGTTGATGTCGACGACCCGACCCTCGATCTCGCCCTGGCGGATCCACTCACCGGTGCTGAACGGCGCGTCACCCAGCAGCAACAGTCCCGACGCCAGGCCGCTGAGCGTGTCCTGCAGCGCGAAGGACACGACCAGCGACGTCACACCCAGCGCCGTGAGCGCGGCCGACAGGTCGACGGCCCACACGCGATCGAGCAGCACCCACGCGACCACCAGCACGACGGCAACCCGCGGCAGCGCGAGCAGCAGCTGCGGCACCTGGCCCCGGTCTCCCGCGCCCCGACGTTGCCGCACCCGCGTGACCAGCAGTCGCGATGCGATGACGCCCGCCACCATCGCGGAGAGCAGCAGGCCGGTGGCGACCAGGCGCACGGCGGCGCTGGATTCAGGTACGTCTGCGAGGCCGGTGAGCACCGCCCACACCGCCAGCAACGGAATGGTGGTCCAGCGCAGCACCGACAGCACAGCGCGGAACGAGGAGTCACGCTGCCGCAGCCGCTCCTCGATCTCGCCGGCGCCGATCACGACGGCGGGCAGCACCACCATGAGCGCCACGGCCCAGAGGATCGTGCTGTCCTGCAGGATCGAGCTCATGTCGCGGACTCCTCTGCTGTCACCGCGTCGGTGATCCGCCAGACAGACGGGCCGGGCTCGTCCATGCGTACGGCGGCCGTGTCCGGCGGGAGCATTTCGTGTGTCCGCTCCGAGATCAGGGTCTCGCCGGGGCGTGCCCGCTGCGCCAGGACGTGCGCGGTGGTCGCCGTGTCGCCCCACATGTCGAAGACCAGCAGTGCGCTGCCCGTCAGGCCGACGGTGACCGGCCCACTGTCGACCCCGATCGACAGGCGCAGGTCGGCGGGCTCGTCGGCAGTCACCCGACGCACGGTGTCCTGCGCTGCCCGGGCGAACGCGACTGCGCGTGGTGCATGGTCGAGGTACGGGGTGTCCAGGCCGCAACCGGCGAAGTAGGCGTCGCCCAGGATCTTGACCCGCTCGAGGCCGTGCTGTGCCGCGAGCGGATCCAGCTCGCGGATCACGCGGTCGAGCAACTCGCGGCCATCGGTGCCGTGTTGGCGTTGCATGAGGCGGCCGAGCCCGTTGACCGTGGCGACGACGACACTCGCGTGCGCGATCTCGTCGACGACCCGCCGGTCCCCGGAGTCGACGCGCGCGGCGACCGTGGCGGGCAGCAGCGCCCGGACCGTGGCCCGCCGCTCGGCGATCGCCGCGTCGACCTCGTCGCGCTGGCGTTCGAGCGAGTCGATCATCGTGCCCACCGAGTCGGTGAGGGCAGCGAACTCCTGCGGGGCGCGGCGACCGACGGATGTCGGCCCGGTGTCGTCCCCGGCGTGGATCCCCCGCAGCCGCTCGGCGAGCGCGGTGATCGGGCGGAACGTCCGCCTGGCCCATGCCACGGCGACGAACGAGACGAGCAGCACGATGACCGCGACCGCGACAACTGTCGTCCGGCGGTAGTCCTCGAGTGGGGCGGCGACCTGCTCCTCGGTCACCTGCATGGTCACCAGCCAGTCGAGCCCCGGCACGTCGAGGGGCTGCGACGCCGCCAGTACGTCACGGCCCAGGTAGCTGGTGACCTCGGTCACGCCTGTGCCCCCCGACGCTGCACCGGCGAGTTCGTCGGCGGTCAGCGCCTGCTGGAACGCCACGGTGGTGTCCGTATCGGCCATCGCTCTGCGCTCCGCCGGGGTTGCGGTCCCGGCTTGTGCCACCGCCCGCAGGTAGTCGGCGGGGTCCTCGACGAACGCCCGGGACACCGACCGCATGCGTCCGTCCGCCCCTACGAGGAACGTCTCGGTGGTCCTGCCGAAACCGGCGTCGACCCACTCCCTGTCGACCGTCATGATCAGGTCGACGTCGGCGAGCGAGATCTTCGCCGCGAGCACCGCGAGCAGCCGGCCGTCATCGAGGACCGGAGCGAGCGTGAAGCCGGCCGGCCGGCCGCCGTCGGGCGCGTAGGGCGCGACGTCGGTCGGGACAGCGACGCCCGGCTCCGGTTCGTCACGCACCTCACGCAGCCCCTGTGCGAGAACGCTGCCGCTGTACGGGCCGACGTCCAGGCTGGTCGCGAAGTCGGTCGCCTTGCCCACCGAGTAGACCACGGTGCCGGTATCGGGCGCGATGAGGTACAGATCCTCGAAGTCGAGCTGTGCGGCCATCTCCGACAGCACGGGATGCAGCTCGGCGTGCACCGCCGACCACGCGCTGCCGTCGCGCGCGTCCGCCACCTCGCTGGGCGCGACGTCGGACGCGGGGTCGGGCACGGTGTAGCGGCTCTGCAGATATCGCGCCGCGTCGCCCGCCGGCAGCAGACGCCGCAGGCCGATGGTCTCCCCGGTGACATCCTCCAGTTGGGGGATCACGTCGTCACGGTAGTACGCGGCCACGTCGGCGGTGGCGGCGTCGACGACGGCGGGGTTGAGTCCCTCCAGCTCGGCGTACGTGGCGTCGAAACGCCGGGCGGCCTCACGGACGGTGCCCGTCGCGGCCAGCGTCGCGGTCCTGGCCTGGGCAGTGCGCAGGTACCGCCCGACCTCGCCCGCCTGTAGACCGAGCAGCGCCCGCGCCCGTTCGCCCAGCACGTCGTCGGCCAGGTTCGACGTCCGCGACATCGTCACGACCGAGCTGACCACCAGCGCCGTGACCGTCACGCCGAGCAGTGCGATGGCCAGCCACGTCCCCATCGACAGCTTGGCGAGACCGCGGCGCCGACGCGGTGTCTGGGCTCGGGGTTCATCGGCCATTGCAGGGCGCTCGGTGGCGCGTTCTCCCTGTTCGGTCTCGGTAGCGCGGTGGACTCGCTGGCGGGCCCTGCAGCGGTCGCGTCATCGGCCGACCGGGCGGATCACGACACCGGACGCCGGCGCACCAACGTGCGGTGCCGTCCAGCACACGACATGGCCACCAGCAGCGTAGTTCGCAATCGCCAGGGTGACCAGCGGGCGTCGCGGGGCGGTCACGTGATGCGCCGCCCCGACAGCGAGTCGATGTCGAGCCGCAGGAAGTGCGGCTTGTCGCCGCGGGCCCAGGGTTGCAGCGGCAGCCGCGCGACCACGGCGACCTCGTCGGGGTCGGTGACGACGTGCAGGCGACCGAACGCCAACAGGCTCCACCCGTCCTCCCACACCTCGTTGACGTGATCGAGCTCGAACGCTACACGCTGGCCACGCAGCGCGGCGGTCAGCTTGCTGCCCCGTGCGCTGCGGAAGTAGATGGCGTCGCCGTGCGCGACGAAGTTCATCGGCAGCACAATCGGCCGGTCGTCGGCGACGAACGCCAGCCGGCCCAGGCGTGGGCGGTGCTGGTCCAGCAGGTCACGGCACTCGTCCGGTGACAGTGCGAGCAGCGCGATCTCGGTCTCGGACACACAACACCCTGTCGTCGATGACAAGTGTCGTGGCGCAGCGCCCGACGAACAGGGCCGAAGGTCCCTGGTCGCAGGGTCGTCGGTGGTCCACCATCCGACGATGGACGTGCATCCGTCTCGAACGCCGCCGCCCAGCGAGCTCATGCCAGGCGCTGCCGCGCTGCCAGCAGAGCTCGTCGCCGCGATCGAGCGCCACGCGTCGTTCGATGACGTGCCGCCGGGAACCGTGATCGTCCGCCAGCACCAGCTCATGCGTGACCTCTTCGTGCTGGTCAACGGTCGGATTGCGACTCTTGTCGACTTCACCGACGTCGGGGATCTGGTGGTCGAAACGACCGAGGACCGCGGCCGCATCTTTGGATGGTCGGGGCTGCGCCAACCGCGCCGGGCGACCGCGACCGTGCGGGCCGAGGGTCCATGTCAGGTCATGACGTGCCCCATCGATCCGCTGATCTCGGCCAGCCCGCGCTGGGAGGCGGCGTTGTGCGAGTTGGTCGCGGCGGACCTTGCCGACCGCACGCGCGACATGGCGGGGCGCTGGTCGACCCCGGGCGCAGGGGGTGGCGATGCGTGACGCGGCGGCCATCCGTCGGTGGTTCGGGGGGCTGGCGCTGCTCGAGGATCTCGAAGACGAGGATCTGGACGTCCTCGCCGAACACGCGTCGTGGGTCGAGCTGGCGGCCGGCGACCGGGTGCACGCCGCCGGTGACGAAGGTACGGCGGTGTGGTTCCTGGTCGACGGCGACGTCGTCCTCGGCAACGTGCCCCCCGGCTCGGCGACCGACGGCGAAGCCATCGACGGCGTGGTGCGCCGGCTCGTCGCGACACCCGGGTACCCCGTGGGTTGGGACGGCCTGATGCGGCCGCACCATCATCGCTGGGATGCGGTTGCGGCCACTCCGATGCAGATGCTGCGGGTGGCGCGTACCGTCGTCGACGAACGCAGTCGCGCCGACGAGGGCTTCGCCGCCCGTTTCGGCAGGCTGGTCCTGTGGCTCGCCGGTGAGCAGGTCCGTCGGCAGCACACGCGCATGATCACGGGGCGCTATGACGACGAGGTCGGCGCGGTCGCCGGCCTGATCGCCGACCGCGCCGGCGACCTGCGCGTCACGTCGGCGCTGCACCGCATCCCGGCCTACCTGCGCTCCCGGCCGACGGTCGCTGACGCGTTCAGGGCACTGGAGGTCGTCCGCGACGGCGACAGCGCCGTCGAGGCGGAGATCGCCCGCGAGGCGCTCGACATGCTCGCCGGCGTCCGGCGGGAGCTACAGGTGTACCTGGGCCTGCAGCGGGTGTACGAGGCGGTCGCATCGGCGCCCGACGGTAGCGACCCGGTGCACGTACGGGGGCTGTCGTGTCGCGCGTTGATCGATCTGTTCGATCAGACGGACCATCGGATCGTCGGCGTCGACCGGCTCCCGGCCCGGCCGGGCAGCATCGTGTTGTGCAACCACCTTCGCAGCCATCCAGACAACCGCCTGCCCAACGGGTTCAGCCTGATCCTCGACACGCACTTCGTGTCGTCGATGATTCTGTACCGCAGCTACGGGTGCGCGCCGGTGCGCGTGGTGCGGGACTCGCACTGGCACGAGGCCGCCCACGACCGGTACTACGCGCGGCTCGGCTACGTGATGGTCCCGTCCCTGGAGGAGGCGCCGCCGCCCCCTGCCGTACGGTTGGCGCGCCGGGAGCGGTTCGCCACCGAAGCAGCGGCCGTGCTCAAGGGCGGTGTCGATCTCGTCATCTGCCCGGAGGGCCGGACGGGTCCGACGGCGGGCTCGCCACGGCAGTTGCGCATCGGCGCCTTCATGCTCGCCGGTGCGCTCGATCCCGAACCGCCGATCGTGCCCGTCGCCGTGGCCAACTTCGACCAGCGGCTCAGCCGTGCTGTGCTCGGCGCCGTCGTCGCCGAACCGTTTCGGATGTCGGAGGTCGTCGATGATCCGTCGAACCGGGACCAGGTGACCGCCTTCGTCAACGACGATCTGACGCCGCGTTACCGCAGGTGGGTCGAGGAGGCCGCCGCGTTGGGCTGACGGCCGAAGTGACCCGGGACACCGCCGAGGGTCAGCTCGAGCCAGCGGTGGTCGAACCGCTCCCACTCGCTCATGGCCGGCCCGGCGTCGTGGCTCACCGGGAAGACCATGACCTCGTGGGGTGACCGCAGCCGGGTGGCGATGTGACGCACGGACGCGTATGGCACCACACGGTCGACCCGACCGATGCCCAGCAGCGTCGGACAGGTGATCGACGGCGCGAACAGCCCGGCGTCGAAGTAGGTCAGCACCACCTGCAGATCGTCCTCCGGATACTGCGGGTGACGGGCGAGGAAGGTGGCGACCTCCGCGCCCGAACCACGCTCGACGAGCAGGCGGCGACCCTCGGACCAGCCGAACGTGGGGACGCCGAGCACGAGCAGGTCGGCGTGTGGGGCGACCGCCTCGGCCATCGTCGCTAGGCCGCCGGCGAGGCTGACGCCATGGCTGACCTGTCGCTGCACCCGTACGTCGAGCGCGGCGGCGACCTCGGTCGCCCTGACATAGTCACAGACCGCGCCGCGGAGCACGGATGTCTCCGGCTGGCGGGAACCGGTCAGCAGCCAGCCGTCGGCCGACGGTGCGGGGACGGCATCGGTTGACCGACCGAAGCCCCGGATGTCGAACCCGAGGACGTGGCAGCCGGCCTGCACCCAGTCGAGGCGTGGCGTCACCTGCGAGCGGTACCCGTGTGCATGCACGATCAGTGGGCGCGGCGCGTCGTCGTCCCAGGTCACCGCGTAGCCACGGATCCGGCGTTCCCCCCACGACTGGAACGACACCTCGTAGGCGGTCGTTGACGTGGCCGGTGCGGACTGTGGGACATAGCGCACAGCGGGCGGGATCTGTTGCAGCCGGGCGATCGTGGCCGCCCAGAACTCCTCGAAGTCCGGCGGTGCGCTGTCCGCCCGGTGCCCGGCCCCGGCGGCGGTCGCCGATCCCGGCACCGGGCCGAATGCCTGGCCCCGTGCCGGGTCGGACACATCCATGATCACCATGCACCACCATGTTGCACGAATTGCCGCCGCACAGCCGAGCGACGCCCGACGGCAGCACTCGGATCCTCGTCGCGGTCGCGCTGCGGTTGTGGGACCTTCCGCACGGTCACACAGGGCTGAAGGCCCCGGTCGTGCCGGTCGAGCCCCGTCTGTACTGGCGCGTCAGCGAACAAAGGTATCTTCAATGGTCGACCTGTCCCCGCTCGGCATCAGTAACGTCGCGCACACGTATCACAACCTGTCGACGCCCGCACTGTACGAAGAAGCCATCCGCCGCCGCGAAGGCAAGGTCGCGCACCTCGGGCCTCTCGTGGTGCGGACCGGTCAGTACACGGGGCGCTCACCGAAGGACAAGTTCATCGTCCGTGATCCCGAGTGGACGAGTGACATCTGGTGGGGTGAGCACAACCATCCGATCGAGCACGAGTCGTTCGACATCCTGTTCGCCCGGCTGCAGGCCTACCTGCAGGGTCGCGACGTGTTCGTGCAGGACTGCTACACGGGTGCTGACCCCGAGTTCCGGTACGACACGCGCATCATCACCGAGGACGCCTGGCACAACATGTTCGCGCGCGACATGTTCATCCGTGAGTTCGACCCGGAGGTGCTCGAGCGGTTCGAGCCGGACTGGACCGTCATCAACTGCCCGCGCTTCAAGGCCATCCCGAAGCTGGACGGCACGCGCAGCGAGGCGTTCATCATCGTCAACCTGGCGAAGAAGCTGACGCTGATCGGCGGCACCAGCTACGCCGGCGAGATCAAGAAGTCGATGTTCGGCGTGATGAACTACCTGCTCCCAAAGCGCGGTGTCCTGACGATGCACGCGTCGGCCAACGAGGGTGAGCACGGCGACACGACGGTCTTCTTCGGGTTGTCCGGCACGGGCAAGACCACCTTGTCGACATCAGCTGACCGCGCGATGATCGGTGACGACGAGCACGGCTGGTCCGACCGGGGGCTGTTCAACTTCGAGGGCGGCAGCTACGCGAAGATGATCAACCTCGACCCTGCGGCCGAGCCGGAGATCTACGCCTGCACCCGGCGGTTCGGCACCGTGCTGGAGAACGTCTCGATCGACACGGCAACGCGCCGCCTCGACCTCGACGACGACTCGCTGACCGAGAACACCCGCGGTGCGTACCCGTTGAGCCACCTGCCGAACATCAAGCCGTCGGGCATGGGTGGGCACCCCAACCACGTGATCATGCTGACCGCCGACGCGTTCGGCGTGCTTCCGCCGATCTCGCGGCTGACGCCGGAGCAGGCCCAGTACCACTTCATCTCGGGCTACACGGCGAAGGTCGCGGGCACTGAACGCGGCGTCAAGGAGCCGCGGGCCACGTTCTCGGCGTGCTTCGGCGCACCGTTCATGCCGCTGCACCCGACCGTGTACGCCGAGATGCTCGCCGACCGGATCGCCAACCATGATGTCCAGGTCTGGCTGTTGAACACCGGCTGGACCGGCGGACCGTATGGTGTCGGAAGCAGGATCTCGATCCAGCATTCGCGGGCCTTGGTACGCGCAGCGGTCTCGGGAGCGCTCGACGACGTCGAGTACGTGACTGATCCGGTGTTCGGCGTGGAGGTACCGACCGAGTGCCACGGCGTGCCACCTGAGCTGCTGCGGCCCCGCGACACGTGGGCGGACGCCGCCGCGTACGACGCGACGGCGGCCGAGTTGGCGCAGATGTTCGTCGACAACTTCGCCGCGTACGAGGATCAGGCGCCGCCGGACGTCGTCGCTGCGGGTCCGCCCGGCGCGGCCGAGCGCACCAACCTCGCCGAGGCCGCCCGGTGATCGTGAGATCTCGCGGGTGAACGTGGTGACAGTCGCACCCCGACCGTGTCCGGCGCGGCACGGTCGGGAGCCTTCCGGCTACCATGTCGACCGTTCATGCACGGTCGGACACCCTAAGGCGAACCGGCTCCGGGATGGTGGGCAGCGAGACCAGCAGGCACCGGGGACGGCCACCTGCCCGTAGGCGTCAACCCGTCGTGCTGCTGTGTGCCGCACTGCTCACCAGCGCCTGCGGTGCCGCCCAGACAGCCACCCCCGCCCCGACCGTCTCCGAGACGCCGTCCCACGGCGCGGCGCCGGCCGGCCGTGGGACGAGCGCGCCTGCATCGCCTCCGGCCACGGCGGCCACGGCCGGACCCGGCCCGTCCCCCGAAGCGGTCACGGTGGGGGAGTGCGGCGACATCGAGCGGCCCGCGTTGCAGGCTGGGTCGCACCTCATCGGCGGCCGCGAACCGCCCGTGCCGTACTCGTCGCGACCACCGACTTCGGGGTGGCACGCGTCCGGACGGTTCGACGTCGACGTGCGTGACGTCGATGACCCGTTGACCGAGCCCGAGCAGGTCTCCGTGCTCGAAGCGGACGGCGTGGTCGTGTCCTACGGTCCTCTGTTCGGCGGCGAGGTCGCCGCGCTCGCCGACCATGTGGCCGAGCGCTACGCCGGGAGGGTGGCGCTCACGCCCTACGGACAGCTGGACGAGGGCGAGGTCGTGTTCACGAGCTGGGGGGTGCTCCAGCGTTGCGATGGCGTTGAACTCGCCGCACTGGACACGTTCGTGCAACGGTTCGGCACCGCCGAGCCGATCGAACCCGGGCACTGACTCAGCCGGGCTCGGTGTCCAGTGTTCTAGTCGGTGGCGACGTGGGGTCGCCGCTGTGCGCGCCCGGTTACAGGCGCGGCGCTGGTGACCAGTCCGGGAGGAACAGCTTCAACACGTCGCTGCGGCTGAGGATGCCGACGACCGCTTCGCCGTCGACGACGATGAGCCGTCCGATGTCTCTGTCGAGCAACTCCCGTGCCGCCGTGTCGATCGTGGCGTCGAAACCGATCGTGACCGCAGGCCTCGTGCAGGCTTCGCCGACGACCACCGCGCTGGCGTGACGGTCGTCGAGCCGCGCCAGCGGGCCACGCCGCTGGCGTGGGGCCGCGAACCGTGCCAGCACGTCCGTATGGCTGAAGACCCCGACCAGCAGGCCATGGTGATCGACGACCGGCGCGCCGGAGATCCCCTCGCGCAGCAGCTGAATGCCGGCGAAGTGCACCGAGCAGTCCTCATCGAGCGTGACAGGGTCGGCGGTCATCGCGTCGGCGACCCGCGTTCGTTGGGCATTCGCGCTGGCTGCGTCCATGGGCTCAAGTCTCCTGTTGCACGGGTACGGACCACAGAAGCTGCGTGCCGCCGCCGTCGGCGGACACGACCTCCATCGCGCCGCCGAGCCGTTCGGCGCGCGCACGGAGGTTGGCCAGTCCACTGCGTCGTCGACCGGCAGCGATCCCGCCGCCGTCGTCTGTGATCTCGAGCCGCAGCGTGCCGTCGGTGATCTCCAGACGTAGCGCGGCCTCCGCTGCGTGCGCGTGACGTCCGATGTTGGTCAGGCCCTCCCGGACGACGGCCAGGAGATCCACCACGATCTCGTCTGGGACCTCGGTGTCGACCGCATGATCGATCTCGCAGTCGGGCACGAAGCCCAGTGTCGTCGCCGCGTGTCGGCACAATTCGTCCAACTGGCTGCGAATCGTCGAGGCGCCCGACCGCCGTGCATGGAGTCCAAAGATCGACGATCGCAGATCGGTGATCGCCGCGTCGATTTGCCCGACGGCCTGGTCCACGTGCGTCGCGATTGCGGCATCGCTGACCCGCGCGGTCACGCTGTGCAGATCGAGTCCGGTCGCGAACAGCCGCTGGATCACGAGATCGTGGAGATCGCGGCCGATCCGGTCACGCTCCGTGAACACGGCTGCTCGCCGTCGCTCGGCCTGTGCGTGATCGTAGTCGAGCGCCAGCGCCGCCTGCGCCGCGAACGCTTCGGCCGCGCGCAGGTCCCGGCCGTCGAACGGAGGGCACGCCTTCTCACGGGCGATGGCCAGTGTCCCCAGCGCGTGCTGTCCGGCCGACAACGGGACGATCATCGCTGATCCGTACGCGGCAACCGTGGCGAACGGCTCCGCTGCAACGCCGAGGGCCGACAGGTCGTCGAACGCGATCGCGCGGCCCGCGTCGATCGCCGTGGCCGAGGTCGATCCCTCCCTGGCGAACCGCTGGCCCTCGAACGCTTCTGCATACAGGCCGTCGGCGGCGACGACCAGCAGCGAGTCCCCGTCGATGCGCGCGAGAACGCTCGTGGCCGCACCAGCGAGTTCGCGGATGCGCTCGGTGATCACCGCCTGCACGTGCGTCGTGCCGGTCCCGGCCAGCACGTCGCTGGTCAGGTCGCGGGTCGCCTCCAGCCAGCGCTCGCGTCGGAGGGCCTCGTCGTGCAACCGCGCGTTGTCGATCACCACACCCGCGGCGGACGCCAGGGTCGCCACCAACTCGACGTCGTCAGCGGTGAAGCCGTGCCCGCCACGGCGGTTGGTCAGGTACAGGTTGCCGTAGACCGTGTCGCCGACGGTGATCGGGACACCCAGGAAGCTGTCCATCGCCGGGTGGTGGGTCGGGAAGCCGACGGCTGCCGGGTGGTCCGACAGGTCTTCGAGACGCAACGCCTGGGGTTCGGTGATCAGCAGCCCGAGGATCCCGTGTCCCTCTGGCAGATGGCCGACCCGATCGATCGTGGCCGAGTCGAAGCCGACGTGGACGAACTCGCGCAGGCCGCCTGATTCGGCGATGACGCCGAGCGCGGCGTACTCGGCGTCGACCATGTCGCGGGCCACTTCGACGATCCGGTTGAGCACGCTGGCCAACGTCAGCTCCGCAGACGCGATGTGGACGATCGCCTCGATCAGGCGCCACAGTCCATCGCGCACGCCGATGATCGCGCGGGTCTGGCTGAGCAGCTCGCCCAGGAGTTCGTCGAGCGCCAGCCGCGCCGGCACGACGTGCGGTGCCGGGTCGCCAGGTGACTGCACGATTGACCTCCGGGAGCGGAAGCGACGCCGGTTCGCTGCGTGGAGTGGTCCTACGGCCCGGACGACCCGGGGTGAGGTCAACCGTAGTCCCTGCGTCGACCGTGTCAACGGCTGCGGTGCGCGTCCGGGTCGGCTGACAGGCTCGGGCTGCGGGGGAAGCGCTGCCGTACCGACTATGATCGGCGACCGGGCGCATGGTCTGTGTGCCCGGCGATGCCAGACGGGTGATCCGGGATCACGATGCGACTGCTCTACGCGACGGACGGCGGAACGGCGGCGATCGACGCCGCTGCCCTGCTCGTGGCGATGGCGGAACGCCAGAGCACACACGTGACCGTCGCGTCGGTCGTGGCCACCGGCCCGCCCGAGCTGCGTCACCTGAGTGCCTCGCTCCAGTCCGACGAAACGCGCCGCCGTCGCGCACACGACGCGGTCGAGCAAGGCCGCGAGATGCTCGGCGCCGTCGGTTTCGCCACCGACGGTCTCGTACGGCAGGGCCGACCAGCCGCCACCCTGACCGAGATCGCCGCCGAGCGGTCGGTGGATCTGGTCGTCGCCGGGTCCGGCGTCCGTTGGATCGGTGGCCGCCTGCTGGGCAGTGTCAGCACCGACCTCGTGCACTGCGCACCGATGTCGGTCCTGATCGTCCACGCTGCGCCGCGCACGGACCGCACCACCGTTGTGTTCGGCTCCGACGGTTCAGCGCAGTCGCTGAGCGCTCTCGACGTCGCCAGCGCTTTGCTCGACCCGCAACGCTGTTCGTTCACGGTGGTGTCGGCCGCCACGCTGCTGGCTCCCGCGCTGGGCCCTCCCTACATCGGTCATGCCACGTCCGCGCCGTCGCCAGAGGTCGAGGCCGAGGTCATGGCGCCGGCCCGTGACAACGCGGATCACGTCGTGCAGCGCCTCAACGCGCACGGGTTCGAGGCACAGGCCCGCGTCGTCATGGGACACCCGGTCAAGCGGTTGCTGAGCGAGATCGACCATGTGGGTGCAGATCTGGCCGTCGTGGGTTCGCGGGGCCTCGACGCGCTCGATCGTGCCACGCTCGGATCGGTCAGCGATCAGATCGTCCGCCACGCGCCCGCGACGCTGGTCGGTCGCTAGGCGCGCTACGAAGGCCTGTGGGGTACGACCACCAGTGGGCCGGCGGCGTGGTGGGCGCACTGGTGGCTGACCGATCCCGGCCCGAGCTCGGCGAACCCGCGACGCCCGCGTGTGCCGACGACCAGCAGGTGTTCCGCAGTGGCGTAGCGCTGCAACGCGGCGGCCGGACCGGCATCGTCGATGACACGGTCGATGTCGACGTCGCCGTCGACGGGCACCGAACGGTAGATCTGCCGGTCGACTTCCTCGCGCGCGGCGGCACGGATCTCTTCGAGGCGGACCGCAACCAGCTCGAACGGCAGCCCCAGCACCCGCAGCTCTGCGGGATTGGGAGCGTCGACCCCGTGCACGACGAGTACGCCGACACGTCGCCGCTGGGCTTCGTCGATGGCCCAGCGCAGCGCGCCGAGCGACTCGGG
The DNA here is from genome assembly GCA_024644015.1 of Nitriliruptorales bacterium. Taxonomy (GTDB): domain Bacteria; phylum Actinomycetota; class Nitriliruptoria; order Euzebyales; family JAHELV01; genus JAHELV01. The sequence goes on along the minus strand of JAHELV010000020.1, from coordinate 2,903 downwards.
CGACTTGTCAACGCCGACGACGAGCGGACGGAGGCCGTCGTGCTCCTCGGCGTCGAACGGCCCGCCCTGACCCTGCTCACGGATCAGCGCGACGGGTACGGCGGCGTGCATCAGCACATGGTGGCTGGTGGAGCCCAGCAGCAGTTCGCCGAAGCCGCCGAGGCCGCGGGTGCCCACCACGATCATCTGGGCGTCGTGGCCGGCGTCGAGCAGCACCTGCGCGGCGCCGCCGCCGGCAGCGGCGACGATGGTCTGCCGCCAGCCAACCGTGTCGAGCAGTTCGCGATGACGATCGATGACGTCCGAGATCACCTTGCCGGCCAGGTCGCGCGCGGCAGCAGTTGACGCGACGGCGATGCCCTCGCGGCGGTACGAGTGCACCAGCTCGACCCGCACCCGCCGCAGCTGCGCTTCCCGGACAGCCCAGCGCAGCGCTCGCATCGAATGTTCGGACCCGTCGACTCCGACCACGATCGGTTGACGTTGCATTTCCTGCATTGCTGCTCCGGCTGTCCCTGGTCGCCTGAGCGACTGCGGTGCACCGTAGTCTCGTCGGCCTGACACCGGTGGGACGTCCGGCCGTGCATGCGCAGCCGATGGTCCCGTGTCTGCGCGGTGGGGACGAACGACTCTGCGGAACCAGGACGTTGGCAGGTTCCGCCTGTCGGTCGCAGGGCTACGGTCGCAGTGGTCGCCTTATCGGCGGCGACGAGGAGCGTGTGGACCATGAAGCACTGGGTCGTTGCATATCGTCGTGTGCCCGGCACGCTGTCGGAGCTGCGACGCAGACTGCGCGTGGAGATCGCCGACCTGCTGCGGGCGGCGACCGGCAGCGACGACGGACAGCCGGACCCTGATGGCTCGATGCTGCTGCGGTTGCCGGCCCACGTGGTCGGGCTGGACGTGCACAAGCAGGTCCGCGTGCGGACCGGCGTCGCGTTGGATCATGGCGATCGCACGCTGATCCCGCTGCAGTGGGAGGCCGAACCCGGCCGGCACGCCTTCCCGGTGTTCCGCGGCACCATCGAACTCGAGCCGCTGTCGTCGCGATCCGCCCAACTGACCGTCGTCGGAGCGGTCACGCCACCGCTGGGTCCGGTCGGCGCGCTCGCGGAGACGACGGTGCTCGGCTCGATCGCCGAGCGCACGGCCCGGCACATCGCGGATCGACTGGCCGACGCCTTGCTCGCGCCCGTCGCCAGCGAAGGCGACGAGGACGAAGACGCGGTGCCGGCTGTACAGCTGACCGTTCGCGACGTCATGACCCCCGACCCGTTGGTCCTGTACGAGGACATGCCCGTCAAGACCGCCGCGTTGCTGCTGTTTCACTTCGCCGTGGCCGGCGCGCCGGTGCGAACTGACGCGGGGGGTCTGGTCGGTGTGCTCAGCGAGGCCGACCTGTTGGCGGTGCAGGCGCCTCCGCCTGCCGGCCTGGGCGGTCGTGCAAGCGCCGCCCGCCAGCGACGGTATGCCCGGACGGTCGGGCAGGCGTGCAGCCGTCCGGCGCGGACCATCACCCCCGACGCGACGGTGGCCGACGCGGCGCGCGTCATGTGGGATCATGACATCGCCCGCCTGATCGTCGTCGGCGGCGCGGAGATCGTCGGCCTGGTGTCACGCCACGACGTGCTGCGTGCGGTGGTTCGCAGCGATGCGGACACGCAGGCTGCAGTGGATCTGGCGTTGCGCGACCTCGACACCGACGCGGCCGACCTGGTCACCGTGCACGTCGAGTGGGGCGTGGCTGCGGTGAGCGGCGACGTGACGTTCCACAGCACGGCCCGGAGAGTGCTGCAGGCGATCGACGCCGTCGACGGTGTCGTGGGCGTGGACTCCGGTTTGGTGTGGCGCGATGACGATCTCGTCCCGCCGGTCGTCCCCTGACAACGACGCGGAGGTTTCGCGATGGATCTCGAGGCACTGACCCACAAGCCCGCGATCACGTGCGCTCGCGAGGCAACGATCGCCGAAGCCGCTGCGATCATGCGTGACAGCGGCGCTGGCAGCGTCGTCGTCACTGACGCACACGAGCACGTCGTCGGCATCGTGACCGACCGCGACATCGTGATCCGAGGGCTCGCCGGGGGCCGCTCGCCAGACGCGCCGGTCGCCGAGGTGATGACCGCCGATCCGGCGTTCGTCTACCAGCAACAGGACGTCGTCGCCGCGCACACCACCATGGTCGAACGTGAGTGCCGCCGGCTGCCGGTGCTTGATGCGACCGGCGTCGTGGTCGGCGTCGTCGCGCTCGACGACCTGTTGCAGGCATACGTACAACAGATTGATGCGCTTGCCCGGGTCGTCAGCACCGCCGGCGCCTGGGAGGCGCTCGACGCGTGACCCGTGTCGTTCAGGCGCGGTTGCGGAGAGTCTTGTCGATCAGATCAGCGGCGATCACTGCCGGCCCTGTGAGCAACGCGACCGTCCAACCCGCAGCGACAGGTGGGGCGTGCCCGAGGACAGCAGCGATCGACGGGATGTAGAGGAACGCGCCGGTCACGCCGGCCTCGGCCAGGACGGCCGCCACCAGCAACCGGTTGCCGCGCCAGCCACTGCGTGCCACCCATCGTGTGTTGCTCCGGCAGGCGAACGCGTTGGCCATCTGCCCGACCACCACCGCGCTGAAGGTGGCTCCGGATGCGGCAAGCAGCACGCAGTACGGCGTGCCCGTTCGAGCACCGCGCGCCAACCGTCGCCAGCGCGTGCAACGCGGGCGTGACCTGGTCCGCGTCGACGGCGAGGGTCGCTGTGGGCTGATAGCCGATGCCGGTGATCCTTGCGACGCCGGCGGGGGTCCACACCTCGACGACCTGCATGGGTCAGCGTGGCGATCTGCGCGAGGCGGGTGTCGCGACCCGTGCCGGTCACCAGGGCGACGCCCTCGCCCTCCGTCACGAACGTCC